>JAKPXB010000030.1 GCA_029570375.1 Bacillota bacterium
GGAAACAGCGGGCGATCTGATAGTAGCGGTCGAAACCGGCGACCATCAGGAGCTGTTTAAAGAGCTGCGGCGACTGGGGAAGCGCGTAGAAAGAACCCTGGTGGACACGGCTCGGGACGAGATAATCGCGCGCCCCTTCCGGTGTGCTCTTGGTCAGAATCGGCGTCTCCACATCGACGAATCCCTCGCTGTCCATGAAGCGGCGGATCGCGGAAGCGACGCGATGGCGGAAGCGTATATTATCGCGCAGGCGTTTGCGCCGGAGGTCGAGATAGCGGTAGCGGAGGCGCAGATCTTCGCGGACATCATCGGCTTCAGCCGGATTGAAAGGGAGATCTCCGCATGTCGAAAGGAGTTCCGCGCGGTCCACGCGAAGCTCAACTGTTCCTGTCGCGATCTTCGGGTTGACAGTCTCCTCATCGCGGAGGAACATCGCCCCCTCTACGATCAGCGCTGACTGATTCCTGACGCGCTCAGCGAGCGCGAATGCCTCCGGATCAGTGTAGGCGGGGTTGAAGACGATCTGCAGCACGCCCTCGCGGTCGACGAGATCGATGAAAATCACGCCTCCCATATCGCGCTTCGTCTCTACCCACCCGCAGGCTGTCGTCGGTTTTCCTACGTCTTGCTCTGAAAAAAGCCCACAATAGTTTGTTCGTCTCATGTGTTGTCGTCCGTTGGTTGTTCCTGTATTTCTTTCCTCTTCTTTACCGCTTCCGGTCCATCGGCGGGCACACAAAAAAGCCTCCAGATGAACCGTGGCAAGTGCTTGCATTTTACCACATGCCGACCGCACTATTCATACCGATTTCTTTGGAAGCCGCGCACTACGGTTCAATTTGTCGGGTCGCGGCGGGGAGAAGCCACCGCGGCAGCCGTCATCGTTTCCGTCTTTCCCCCAGACTGGTATTCCGGCAGCCGCGCGGGAGGGCCGGGAATCGGAGAAACGGATTGCCAGTGAGGAGAGGGCTGCGTGAACCGGGGGGAAAGGAGGTGAGGGAAAAGTGAAGTTTGGCGGGCGGAGAGCCGCCGCGCGCGTGATCGACTTTGTGATCTGGCTCGTGTGCTGGGACTCACTCGCCTTTTTGTTCTTCGGCGGGCGGCGCGGCTGGACACTGGGCGTGTTCCTGATCGATCAGTTTTTTGCGGCGTGTCTGGCATCTGTGAGTGAAGCGCTGTGTATCGCCCGGTGGGGGACGACGGCGGGGAAAAGACTGGCCGGGCTTTCGGTCGCCCGAAAGGGGCGGACAGCTCTCACGTACCGCGAATCATTCCGCCGCGCTTTCGATATCTGGCGGTATGGTTTCGGATGCGGGATTCCTTATTACCGGCTGGTATGCCTGGCCCGGTTCTGGTACAGCGCGAGAAGCGGCCGGGCGTTTCTCCCCGAACATGAGGAACATGTTCAATTAAGAAAATCGAAAAGAGAGAAAGAGGGAAGACGCGGAAGCGCCGCGTTTAAAATGACGAGAAGGGCGGATAAGGGTTATCATAGAATAAAAGACAGCGATAGGTAAAACCACGGGCACCGGCGGAGAAACGTCGGTGCAGCCACCGCGGAGTATATGGCGTGGTGTGCGGGCGGAATGGACGGGCGATGGCTGAGGATAAGCGGCTGAAAAGTAATATTTTTGATACAGCTCTCATTTTCGAGGGGGGCGGCATGCGTGTCAGTTACACGTCCGGTTTTGCGACGATGCTCCTTGAGCAGCGCCTTTTCTTTAATTATGTCGCGGGTATCTCGGCCGGATCGTCGCTCGCGGTCAATTATCTTTCGCGGGATATCGAGCGGACGAGGCGGTGCGTCACCGAGTTTGTATCGGATCCCTCTTTCGGCGATCTGAAGACATGGCTGAAAGGCGAGGGATTCTTTAATTCCGATTACATCTACTCGGAGTCGGCGCGCCAGGACGGGGTCATGCCATACAATTATGACGCCTTCTGCCGTAATGAGGCAGAGTGCGTGATCGGCGCCTTTAAAAGGGATTTCGGCGAGATGGTCTACTGGCGCAGAAAAGACTACCAGTGTCTCGACGATCTCATCGTACGCGTACGCGCTTCGTCGACGGTTCCCTATCTGATGCCTGTAACGAAAATTGACGATATCTATTATGTCGACGGGGGGCTTGGCACGGGAATCCCGTTTGAACCGGCTATGGAGGACGGTTATCAGCGTTTTGTCTTTGTGCTGACGCGCGAGCGCGGCTTCCGGCTGTCGCCGCCGATCAGACTGAGAATCCTGGACGCTGTGCTCAACAACCGTCCGATTGAAGCCGAAGCGCTTTTGACGCGGTACGAGAGATACAACCGGGCGCTCGAACGCATTGAGGAGCTCGAGCGCGAGGGGCGGGCGTACGTCTTCTATCCGGAGGCGCTCGATGTGTCACTTGTCGACCGCGACGAACACAAATTGCTGAAACAGTATCTGCTCGGCCACGAGCAGGCGTACAGAGAACTTCCGAGACTGTTGGCGTTTCTCGGGAGGGAGAAGTGAGCGATGCGCTTTCTCCACGTGTCCGATCTGCACCTCGGGAAGCGCGTCCATGAGTACCCGATGCTGGAGGACCAGAGGGTCATGCTTGATTCTCTGGTGGATGTGTGCGAACGCGAGAACCCCCGTGCCGTCGTGATCGCGGGCGATGTCTACGACCGGGCCGTCCCTTCCGTGGAGGCGATCGACCTGTTCGAGCATTTCCTCATACGCCTGTCGCGGTTGTCCCTGCCGGTGATGATTGTCGCGGGCAACCATGACTCCGGTGAACGGCTGTCATTCGGGAAGTCATTTCTCGAAAAACATCGCATTCATATCGCGGGTGTTTTCGATGGAACGGTTCCCCGCGTGCAAGTGCAGGGGGAAGCCGGCGACACCGTGGTCTTTCATCTCCTGCCATTTATAAGAGCCGGTATGGTGCGCCGTTTTTTCCCGGAGAGAGAAATCAAAACAGTTGAAGAAGCGGTCGGGGCGGCGCTCTCGACTGTCAGGCGCGGCCCCGGACGCCATGTCGTCGTGGCGCACCAGTTTGTTGTCGCGCGCGGGTGTGAACCGCTTCGTTCGGATTCGGAGATCCTGCAGGTCGGCGCGGCCGATGAAGTGGATGCCGCACTCTTTGCGTCCTTCGATTACGCCGCGCTCGGGCATCTGCACGGGATGCAGCCCGTCGGCGGAGGTTCCGTCTTTTATGCCGGATCGCCGCTTCCCTATTCGTTCTCGGAAGTGGGGCAGACAAAAGGGGCGCTGCTGGTTGACCTCTCTCCCGATGGTTCGCTTTCTGTCAGGCGTGAACCGCTGAGACAGCTTCGCGCGATGCGCCGTGTCCGCGGGACGCTGGCGGAGCTCCTGGAAGAGGGGCGCAAAGCAGTTCAGCGGGAGGATCGCTCCTTGCGGGATTACCTCGAAGTGACCCTGACCGACCGTGGCCCCGTAGCCGATCCCCTGAGCCGGCTGAGGGATTTTTATCCGCATGTCATGCGCCTTCTTTTTGACCGCGGGGAGATCGCGGTACCGGAGGAGGAAGCGCTTCTCTCCCGCGCTGATCTGGCAAAGAAGAGTCCGGCCGACTTGTTCTCCGCGTTTTTCGCGCGCCAGCTGAACCGCCCGTTGACGGAGGAGCAGCTCTGTATCGTACGCGACGTGGCGGCAGAGGCGGAAGACGCGGCCGCCGGAGGTGGCGCGTGAGACCTGTCAGGCTGACGATGAGCGCTTTCGGTTCCTACGCGAAAGAGACGACGATTTCCTTTGAAGACGTTTCGGAGGGCCTGTTCCTGATCACCGGTGACACCGGTTCCGGCAAGACGATGATCTTTGACGCCATCATGTTCGCCCTGTACAACGACACGAGCGGGATGACGCGCGGCAGTGATAAGATGCGAAGCGATTTTGCCGACGCCCGCGTCGAGACATTCGTCGAACTGGAATTCGTCTTGCGCGGCGAGCGGTTCGCCATCAGGCGGTGTCCGCGTTACGAGAGGCCAAAGCTCCGCGGGCAAGGCATGACGGCGCAGGCGGCGGCAGTAGAACTGACTTACCCGGATGGGCGCGTGGAGACATCCGTCACAGTGGCTGACGAAGCAGTAAAAGAGCTGATCGGCCTCGATAAAAATCAGTTCCGCCAGGTGGCGATGCTCGCCCAGGGGGAATTCTATGAACTGACCGGTGCGAGCAGCAGCGACCGCTCGGTCATATTCAGAAAACTCTTTGATACCGGCCTCTATGAGAACATGCAGATTCTGTTCTACGAGAAGTTCAAGGACGCGAAAAACAAGCGCGAGAGGCTTTCGGATACACTGTTTCACACGCTCAGCGGCATGGAACTCCCCGCGGAGGAAGCCGAAGCGGAAACAAAACGCCAGGAGATACTGACCGCGCGCTCGCTCTGGCAGGTGAGCGATTTCCTTGTTGAACTCGATCGGATCGACAGGTCGATGACTCGCGCGCTCGACGAATGCCGCCGCGCGGAACAGGACGCCCGCACCCGCCTCAACGAAGTGGAAAAAGCCCTGGAACAGCTTCGCCGGGAGAACGAGAAATGGCGGGAGTACGAACAAGCTATCCAGCTGCGCGATCAACTGGAGGCCACGGCGCCGGCATTTGAGAGATTGAAGGAACAGCTCGCGCTTGACGATCGGGCTCTCCGTATCGTCGATCCCGCATACAGCGCGTGGAAGCAGAGCGAAAAATCGCTGGCCGCGGCTGAAGCGGACAGCCGCCGATGGAAGAGCGAATGCGCGGCGGCGGAGGAGAGGCGTGCGGAAGCCGCCGGGCGCCTGTCGGAAGCGAAGAAGGGGGAGGCTGAACGCGGAGCGCTCCCGCTGGAGATCAGCCGCCTGGACGATGAATGCCAGACACTGGAAAGTATCGCTTCATTGCGCGCAACCGCGGCCGGGATAAGCCGCGAGATAGAAGAGATCGAGTCGGAGCGAAAGAAGCTGGAAGCGGACCGGGAAGAACGGGAGGCGTCCGTGCGAAGCGCGCAGGATTCCCTGGACGCGCTGGCCGACACGGCGCAGGAGCTCTTCATGGCAAAAATAGAGCGGGAGAGCATCGAGCAAAAACAATCAGCCGCCGCGGACCTGCTCGAGGAAGCCGGCACGTTAACTACACGACTAGAGGATTGGGGCCGCCGAAGGGATCAGTTCATGGCGAACCGCCTCGCGTGGGAGCGGGCGGACAAGGAGGCGGGGGAGGCCGCCGATCTCCTCTTCCTTGAGCGCGCGGGCTACCTCGCCCGGAAGCTGACAGACGGTGAACCGTGTCCCGTCTGCGGATCGACAGAACACCCGCGGAAAGCCGTACTGACTGAGAAGGCGCCCGATGAGGAGGCGGTCAAAGCGCTTGCCGCGGAGGCGGCGAAATGGCGCCGCCTCGTGGACAGCGAGAGTGTATCGGTCGAAAAAGAGTCCTTTGCATTGCAGGCCGGGTTTGACCGCCTTTTCTGCCAGACAGAGGCGCTGACGGAAGATGTCATCGATCAGGGGGAGGATCCCTGCGCCGGCACAGCCGACAGGCCGCGCGGTATCAGCGATCCGATGGGCTCACTCCAGGCGGCGAGGGACCAGTTAGTCCGAAGAGTCGGGATGATTCAATTACAGTTGGCAGAAAGATTCGCAATAGCGGATAAGGCGGTCAAAGATGTGCAGACGAGAACAGATAGGCGTGGCAATCTGCAGCGCGCGCTGGCTGTCTGGCGCGATGAACTGGCCGGAATCACAGAGAGAACGGCAAGCCTCAGCGACGCGCTGGAGAGCAGAAGAATGGAAGCGACAAGCCTGGACGGAGAGCTGGGCGCCTTAATGAAGCGTATCTCCGGAAGTCCTCCGGAGGAGGTGCGCCGGCTCCGCGCACGTAAAGCGGACCGGCTGGAACAGCTTACACAGGAATACCAGACGGCGTCGGAGGCGGAAAGGCAAACGAGCGAAGCGTCGGCCGCCGCATGGGCGGCCTATAAAAGCAGCCGCACACGCCTCGACGAGGCGAAAGAGAACACCCGGAAGCAGGAAAGACGCTTCCTCGAAGCGCTCGATAAAGCGCGGTTTATCTCCGAGAATGATTATCTGGAGCACCGCCTGCGGGATGACGAGCGGGAAGAATCAAGGCGGAACTTCGAAGAGGAGACCCTGCGCCGGGAGGCCAGCGCGCGCGATATGGAGCGTCTGACCCGCGAAGTACAGGGCTTCCGTAAGCGGGATGAACAGGCGGAATCGCGGGCGGCCGCCTCATGGAGAGAGAAACAGTCCGCTCTGGAAGCCGCCCGCACGGAGCTGACAGTCCGCGCGCGACAGCTGAGCGCGCAGGTGCAGAGCATCAGGACCATTTTCGACCAGGCGATGACGGCAGCGGAACAAGAGAAAATGCTGGAAGATATCGCCGATCTCGCGTCGGGGAAGCACCGGGAAGCGGAGAAAATAAGCTTCGAGACATTTGTTCAGACATGGTATTTCTCGCAGGTGATTGACCGCGCCAACCACCGGTTTTCAACGATGACGAACGGCCGTTACCGGCTCCTTCGGTCGGACAGGGGCAGAGACCAGCGCACGAGAACCGGCCTCGACCTCTCTGTGGAAGACCTCTGGACTGCCAGAACGCGGCCTGTTTCGACGCTCTCAGGCGGTGAGAAATTCCAGGCGGCGCTCGCCATGGCGCTCGGATTATCTGACGTTGTGTCGGAGCACGCAGGAGGTGTCGAGATCGACGCGCTGTTCATAGACGAAGGATTCGGCGGCCTCGATGAAGAGTCGCTGCAGGATGCGATCCGCGTCCTGCAGAGTCTGGCGTCCGATCACCGCCTCATCGGTATAATCTCACATGTTCCCCTGCTCCGGCAGGCGATCGGCCAGCAGCTGGCTGTACATATCGACACAGAGGGCAGCCGGGCTTCCTGGATAACACTTTAATATCCCATCTTTGACAGATAAAAGAAGAAAAAGTCCACGGTAGGGCGTCGTAATCAATTCAGCCTCGTCTTCCAGATTCGTCGCCGAGCAGTAGAACCCGTCTTAGAGCGCCTCCTCCTGCATTCTGTCTTTGTTCAGATAGCAGACGGACTGCTCGCAGATCATGCCCTCATCGTCAGGGAACAGCTGCTCCACAAAGCGTGCCGGGTCTGTTGGCCTTTTCACTCTTTTCCAGACAATGGACTCTTTCCGTTAATTTTATAATTATTTAACTTATATTTAAAAACGGTACTTTGACAGCTGGAAAGTAAGCCGAGAGGGAGGAAATAGTTTATCTGTACCTGTGCTTTCTGGTCCTGTTATCTGTTATCGTATCCTCAACGGGATGCGTCGCCAAAAAAACAGTAGATATCAGTGAAGGCGGCAACCTGTCTGCGAGGAGTACCCGGGCGACGAAAGAGACGGTATCAGGCATACGATACGGGTGATATGCCGGAGGTTATCCTCGTGTACGGCGATGGAAATGAAGAGGAGAAGCATACATTCGATGTCGAGGCGGGCTTATTCGTCCTTCCGGACGAAAAAGGATAGACGCTGCAGGCGGACAACCCCGCCCGGCATCCTCGGCTGCGTCCTCTCTCTGCGTGAATAAGAGGAGATCGTTGTGAGGGTTCTGATCACCGGAGGCTGTAAAAACGGCAAATCCTGGTTTGCGCGCGATCTGGCGGCTGTCCTGGCAGAGGGGGGACACGCCGCCGGCGCGTTCAGCGCACAAACAGCGGGTGTGAAGAAAAAGCGGTATTATCTCGCCACGATGATTCCGCACGACGAAGAAGATGAGGAACGGATCGCGCGCCACAGGCGCGAGAGAGCCTCGCAGTCTTTTGAAACGGTAGAGTGGGGGCTGTGCCGGGACTTTGATCCCGAACGGTTCTCCGGCGAAGATACCGTGCTCCTCGACAGTGTCACGGCGCTGCTTGGAAATGAGATGTTTCCGGCGCCCGCCTGGGATTACGACCCCTCCGCGGTGGCGCGGACCGTTGACACGCTAAAGCGACTCGCGGCATCGGCGGGCGATGTGATCTTTGTCAGCGATGGAATTACCAGTGACGCGGAGGATTTCGACCCGATGACAGAGCGCTATCAGCGCGGGCTGTCCTATTGTGAACGGCAGCTCGCGGCATCCTGCGGCCTGGTCCTTGAGATCTGCGCTGGAAATGCCATCGTCCATAAAGGGAATCTGCCCGCCGCGTTGCGCCGAGAAGGTTTTTACACAGCGGTCAATGATCCGGACGGGACTAATCAGGAAAGAAGGACACAGATAATGGAACTGGTCATCGGCGGCGCTTCCCAGGGGAAAACTGACTATGTCAAGCATAAGTATGACTTCGCTGACAATGATATTTTCGACTGCCGCATCGGCGAAGGCGTAGATCTGAACGCCCCCTGCATTCTGCATCTGGAAGCGTATCTCAGAGGCTGTGTCCGGAACCGTATCCGTCCCGTCGAACCATCGGATTTCCTCCCGGATGCTGTGATCGTCTGTGACGATATTTTCTGCGGCATGGTGCCGACAGCCCCTGAGGACAGAGAATGGCGGGAAAGTTGCGGGCGGTATCTGGTGCGGCTCTCTCAGCGCGCCGATACCGTGACACGCCTGTTCTGCGGGATCCCGCAGACAATCAAGTCAGTATTCACGAATCACCACTGAGTGCCAATCTGAAATCGGACAGCCCGCGCTTCTCACTGTCCAGTTTACCTTGGCATTCAGCTGCTGCAATTGATGCGTGAATATAACGTAAAAAACTGTAGACGCTCCCCGGACCGTGTGATAAAATTTGTTGTTGAAAGGAATAATTATTCCCCTACATTAACGGGCTTAAGCCCGCCAAAATAGTGCAGATTGCATTTTATGGCTGCGAAGCGTACAAGCCTTCGCAGATGGACAAGGGAACCGGGTGTAAATCCCGGACGGTGCCGCCGCTGTAAGCGCCTGTGCGTACTCGTTGATGAAAATCAGTCATTGGGACTTCGGC
>JAKPXB010000025.1 GCA_029570375.1 Bacillota bacterium
AACATGCCGGTTGAAAAGGTACGGGAGATAATGAAAATCGCCCAAGAACCGGTTTCTCTCGAGACACCGATAGGCGAAGAAGAAGACAGCCATCTCGGCGACTTTATCCCCGATGAAGACGCGCCTTCACCGGCCGATCAGGCTGCGACAACGCTGTTGAAAGAAGAACTCACCAAGGTGCTTTCCGGCCTGACCCCGAGAGAAGAAAAGGTGCTCAGACTGCGGTTCGGACTGGATGACGGCAGAACGCGCACACTGGAGGAAGTGGGTCTTGAGTTCGACGTGACGCGTGAACGCATCCGCCAGATCGAGGCGAAAGCGCTCCGCAAAATGCGCGGACCGAGCATGAGCGCACGATTACGCGAATATCTCGACTGACCGATGACCCGGCTGTCGCTCATCGCGTCTCTCATCCCGCCCTGCCGGCGCCTCGTCGATATCGGGAGTGATCACGCCGCCGTGCCGATTGCTCTCCTGGGGCGGGGCGTTTGTCAGAGAGCGGTTATCACCGATATCAGAAAAGGGCCGCTTGATGTCGCACGCAGGCGAGTCGAGGCTGCCGGCCTTTCCGACAGGTGCGGCTTCATCCTTTCCGATGGACTCGACCGCGTGGATCTCCAGGAAGGGGATGTGCTTCTGATCAGCGGCTTAGGCGGGGAGAATATCGCCGGGATCGTCGAGCGGGGATATTGTCGGCTCGCTCCGGTCAGGCGGATGATTCTGCAGCCGCAGACAAAAGAAGAAGCGCTGCGGTCGATGCTTAACCGCCTCGGCATCTCCATTGCAGATGAACAGGCGGCCGTTGAAGACAGGCGTCCGTATCTGGCGGTTGTCTGCGGGCGAGTTTCAGAACCTTACGGAGCGCCTCTAACGCCTCTGCAGCTCCAGTTCGGCCCTGTTATTCTGGACCGGGCTCAAAAACTTCTGCTTACTTGCTCACCGCCTAAGGCCGGCACAGGTGTCCCTGAGGCTTTTGTATCCTGCGACGGGGACGGAAGCTTCACAGACATTTACAAAGCTCTTCAATCGCTTTCACTAAGCTCCGCCGTATCGGTCGAAGACCGCGCCCGCCTGGTTTACCTGACCGCAAAAATCGACAAAATCAACCGCCGTTCCCGTTTTCACCCCGATGACAAAACTGTGCTCGCGGAACTGCTTTCACGGCTGAGAACCTATTGACCGGTTCGCTTTGTCATCACAATGTCATTTGAAACACCGCTGAATTTCGTATAATATTCTCACATACATCAATGCTGAGTCAGCCGGGTGATCGCGGCGCCGCACCGAAAGGTCTCCGCCGAGGAAAGTCCGGGCTCTAAGGGCAGGATGCCGGTTAACGGCCGGTGAAGGCGACTTCAAGGATAGTGCAACAGAAACAGACAGCCGGGCGCCGCCCGGTTAAGGTGGAAAGGTGAGGTAAGAGCTCACCAGCGCCGTGGAGACATGGCGGCTCTGCAAACCCCATCCGGAGCAACGCCGCGGAGGAACAGAACTGTCGCCCGCAGGTTCCGGGGAGGCGGCTTGAGTCTTTTGGCAACAGGAGACCGAGATAGATGATCATCCACGACAGAACCCGGCTTACAGGCTGGCTCAGCACGACAGTGGATTGACAGATGGAAGAACTGAACCGCAGCACATTCGCGATAGAGAAAGACCGGCGCTTCGTCTGGAATAGCAGGCGGTTGTCGCTGGTCGCCTTTCTCATCCCTTTTCTGGTTATGACGCTGGCTTACGCGGCGCTTCAGGTATTCCCGTTCGGAAACCGCCATATGCTGACAGTCGACCTGTTCCACCAGTACGCGCCGTTTCTTCAGCTCCTGCGCGACAAAATACTCGAGGGGGGATCGCCTTTCTACACACTGAGAGCGGGGCTGGGCGTCAGTTTCTACGGTCTGTTCACTTACTACCTCGGAAGCCCGCTCAATCTGATTCTCCTTTTATTTCCGGCAGCATTTCTGACTGAGGGAATCTTTCTTATTACGCTCGTTAAAGTCGGACTGATGGGCTTCGCCTTTTTTCAATTTCTGCAGATAAGCTACAGGAGAAAGGGCGCGCTCGCTGTCGCGTTTTCAGCATTTTACGCCCTCTCGGGCTTTACGCTCGCATACTCATGGAACATCATGTGGCTCGATACGCTGATCATGCTTCCTGTCGCCGTGCTGGCGCTCGTCCGGCTGATCCGGGACGGGAAATGGCTGTTGTTCCCTCTTTCCGTTGCTTTGATACTGATCTGTAATTACTATTCCGGTTTCTTCGCCTGTATTTTTCTGGCGCTCTATTTCCCTGTGCTGCTCTTCCGGTACACCGAGGACGGAAATGCATCAAAACGTGTCATCCTTACGGCCAAAGTGATCGCGCTCGCCGGCATCGGTGTTGCGCTCGCAGCTGTCCTGCTTTATCCGACCATCCGCTCGCTGACGCTGACGTCCGCGTACGGTGATAAGTTTCCCAAAACGGTTGAAATGATCGGGAAACCGCTTACATACCTTGGACAGCTTTTCCCGTTCTTACAGCCGACCGTTCGATCCGGCGCCCCGAACCTTTACTGCGGACTTCCGGTCTTGTTCCTGCTTCCCGTCTATTTCCTGTCTGGCCGCATAAGGGCACGTGAAAAAATACTGAACGGCCTGCTCCTGCTTTTTATCTTTTTATCCTTTGATATCAACATCCTGAATTTCATCTGGCACGGCATGCATTATCCGAACCAGCTTCCATACCGTTATTCATTCGTCGCCATTTTCCCGCTGCTGGCTGTTACGTACGACGGTCTTCGGTCGACACGTGAATTCCGCCCGACTGAGATTGGGCTGCTCGGAGTCTGTCTCGGCTTTATAGCGCCGGTTGTCATCGCGGTCAATACGGAAATGAAAGTCGCGCCGTGGACACAGTGGGGGACGATTATTCTCCTGCTGATCTACGCGCTTTTGTTCTCGTCTTTCCGGACACAGTCATATAAACGTCAGATCCATACCAATCTCCTGCTGGCCGTTATGCTGCTGGAAATCACCCTCTCCACGTTCTCGGGTATCTACTATATCAACGCCAATGAATATTTCGGCGCGCGGGATGGTTACGCATCCGGCTCAACGGTCGCTTCAGTCCGCGAAGCGGTTCGGCAGATTGAATCGATGGATGAGGATAAAACTTTCTACCGGATGGAACTCAAACCGTATAAGACATCCAATGATCCCTGTCTGTATGGTTTTAACGGGTTTTCCCTGTTCGCATCGACGTCGCCGAAGAATCCGGTGGCTTTCTTTAAGAATCTGGGTTACAGCAACAATGGGATCAACAGTTACCAGTACAGGGGATCGACGCTGTTCGCCGATTCGCTCTTCAATATTAAATACGTCATCGCCAGAGAGGATCTGAAATATCAGGACAGGGAACGGACCGTGACGCTTGGAAACAGCCTTGTCACTGTCTATAAGAACAACTACGCGTTTCCTCTCGCCTTTCTTGCAAAACCCGGGATACTGGATTTCGAAAGTTTTGCCGGGAAGCCTTTTGCAAATCAAAACAATCTCGCCGACGCGATGATCGGCGAAAATGTCCCGCTCTTCTCCGAAATCGAAGGAAAAGTAAAGGATGGGTCAGACGTCCACCCCGCATCTTCATCAAATACTAAATTCAATTTCACGCGTCCGTCCGGTATAAAAGAATGGACGATCAAGATGGAATGGACTGCTGAAAGAGACGGCGCACACTACTTATACCTTGATATGAACGGGTACGAAGTCGATAATGTTACCGTTGAGGCCAACGGCGAATCCTTCACGATCGATGGCAAAAAGAAGGGAATCAGCGACATAGGCTCTCTGAAAGCCGGGGAGATCGTCCAGCTCACCATCAAACCGAAAGAAAAGGTCGATAAGGGGAGCTTTGAGGTCCATATGGATGCCCTCGATATCCCGTCGCTTGCCAGACTGGCCGGTTTCGCTAGGGAAAGGGGACTCGCCTTTTCAATTCAGAAGGAAGACCAGCTGTACGCAAAGTTTTCCTGCGAAGAAGACAGTGTTCTGGTACTCTCTGTTCCCTATGATCCCGGCTGGAACGCCTCTCTTGACGGTGAACCTGTCTCCATCCGGACCGTCGACAACGCGTTGATGGCGATCCCTGTTGCTGCCGGAAGCCATAGAATCTTCATGTATTACCGACCGCCGGGGTTTGACACGGGACTGTACGTGTCGCTCGGCGCGACAGGTGTCCTCGCCATTCTCCTGCTTATCGGTTTTATTCTCAAAAAGCGCGGGCATACAACCGGAAGTCAAACGCCTTCCGGTAAAGAAACCGCTGCGTCAGCCGAACCGAACCAGACGGCGGAAAAACGCGCGCGACGAGGCAGAGCGAAACGGTGTCTGTTGGCAGGCCATACTTTCTGTAAAACTATAACGCCGCGGGGTGATGGCGCGGAGAGTGCGGAATCGGCCGATTGCGACGAACAGCTTGAGGATGAAGAGACCGATTCCGAGTCCTATGATCTCTTCCTGCAGAATGAGATAAGGCGGCGCCACGAGAGACGCGTCAGCAGGAAGAGCGCAAGCGCGCAAAGCGGTACAGTCGACGATTCGGACCGCAGCACGCTTTAAATCGCTTTTTTCTATCCGATCAGAGAATTCATCGGTCCGCTTTCATTTCACATAGGCGCATCAATTCTTCGGTCTCTTTCGGTGTCAAATGACGCCACGATCCGGCAGGCTGCGAACCAAGCGTGATATGCATGATGCGCGTGCGTAATAGGTCTGTCACGTGATAGCCGAAGTATTCGCACATACGGCGGATCTGGCGGTTCAAACCCTGTGTCAGGATGATCCTGAACGCGCGCTCATCTGATTTCCAGGCGCGGCAGGGAAGTGTCACTGTCCCCAGAACCGGCACACCGCGCCGCAGCCCGTCAATAAAATCCTGCGTGACAGGGCGGTCGACGGTGACTAGGTATTCTTTCTCGTGGCCATATGCCGTTCTGGTGAGATGATAGGCGATGTCTCCGTCATCTGTCAAAAGGATAAGTCCGCGTGAATCGCGGTCAAGCCGTCCGACCGTAAAAATCCGCGTCGGGTAATCAATATACGAAATGATATTGTCGTTACGGGAGAGGTCGCTCGTACAGGTGATACCCGCCGGTTTGTGAAAGGCGAGATAGACATGGCTGTCTTCGCAGGGCGGATCGACCGCCTTGCCGTTGACGGTCACCACATCGTGCGCGAGGACTTTCGCACCGGGTACGGCGACGACGCCATTAATCATGACGGATCCCTCTTCGACCAGACGGTCCGCCTGACGGCGGCTGCAGATACCAGCCTGCGCGATGTAACGGTTAATCCTCGTCATCTTCAGTCGCACCGGAGCGAGAGGAATCATCCTGCGCGGTATGCCCGCTCTCGCTGTCGTAGACATCCTTTAACTGGCTCAACGACTGCATGACGTCATCAGCAAAGGGGATCAGAAGTGTAAACGTGGACCCTGCGTGCCGCTCGCTTTGCACCGTAAGCTCAAAACCCAGCTGGTCCGCGATTTCTTTGGCAATCGAAAGACCGAGTCCCGTCCCCGGTTCTCTGTGCGCTTTGTCTTCCTTGTAGAAGCGGTCAAAGATACTTTCCAGGTCTTCCGCGTCGATCCCGATTCCAGTATCGGAAACGGCCGCGTAAGCGAGATTGAATGACCGGCCGACATCCAGCCGGATCGTGCCTCCCGCAGGCGTAAACTTCATCGCGTTGTCGAGAAGAATGACAAGGATCTGTTCAATTCTGTCCGCGTTACCCCAAACATCGGGAAGGGAACGATCGAAGCCGGATGTCAGCAGTTGAAGATCGTGGTCTTCGATCGACGCCTGATAATTGTCGGCGACATCCATGACGACATTGATCAGGTCGACGCGTTCGGGCTGAATGTTTGAGGTGCCCGCCTGTATGCGCGATAATTCGAGCATGTCATTGATAAGCCGTGAGAGCCGCAGCGTTTCTCTCAAAAGGATCTCATGGTAGCGGTGCTGGTCTTCCGGCGACGTCACCATTCCGTCTGTGAGGGGCTCCAGGAGCCCGCGCATAGCCGTCAGAGGCGTTCGCAGTTCATGTGATACATTCGCCACATAGTCACGGCGCGTCTGTTCGAGGCGCTCCGTCTGCGTAATATCGCGGAATAATCCCACCGCTCCGATGATCGTATGCTGCTCTGTCAGGAGAGGCGTGATAACAACCTGGATCTGGCGGTGATCTTTCGATATCTCGCAGGACACTGTTTTTTTCGACTTCATTGCCTGATCGAAAAAGGCGTTGATCCGGCTCGTCTTCAGAAAGCTCTCCGGTGTTGTCAGCGTCGCGTATGTGCGGTCGAGCCCGAATACGGCAAAGATCTTGTTGTTGTACTGCGTAATTCTGCCGTCCCGGTCGACGGCAACAATGCCTTCGCCGATGCCGTCGATGATCTGCCTAAGGCTGTCCGCCTGTGCTCTCAGCTGCTGAAAGGATGCCGAGAGGTCCTCCGCCATTCGGTTGATTGTGCGCGCGAGATCGCCGATTTCACCCTCCTGTTTTTCATCCGCCCGCTGTGAAAAATCGCCGTCAATCATCGCGAGCGCGACCAGGCGCATGGACTCAAGAGGCCTGACCAGGCGGAGCGCAGCGATGACGACCGGGAAGGCCATAATAACCAGGACGATCAGCGAAGAGGTGAGCAGGGCGAAATTGAGGCTCTGTATGCCTGCGTTCATCTCTTTCGACGGCTGGACGATCACCACAGATCCTGTCTGACGCTGTTGGTGGTCGAGAATAGGCACCGAGATAAACAGAAAGCGGTCCCCTGAGCCGGTCAGGCGATGCTCCCCCAGTCTGTGCTCCTCATCTTGTGCGCGAAGCGCCGCGTGCTCTCCCAGGACGATCTCGTTCAATTTCTCGCTCAGATCCGGCGGTTCTGCAGGCAAGGGAGTGCGATAGCGCACCCCCAGCGTATTGTCGACGATGTAAATCCAGTTGCCGAATAATGTACTGGAGTTCCGGATCAGGTCGATGCAAAATTCCGTCGCGCCGTCGGAGTTTTCCTGTTCGTATACGCTCCCGGCGATTAACTGCGCTCTTGGAAGCAGTTCGCGCGATTTGATGCGGGTGAACACGGGATTGGCGACGTAGCTGTAAAACAACGCTGTCAGAATCGTCCAGAGGAGAATTGCAGCGATCAGGAGATAGAAAATGCGTCTGACCAGAAACCTGTTTTTCATGGAGATCTCAGATGGAAGCTTCGAATTTGTATCCGACGCCGTAGACAGTGATAAGGCCGTAATTCGGATTGTCGCTGTCAATCTTCTGACGGATGCGCTTGATATGCGTATCGACTGTTCTCGTGTCTCCGAAATAGTCGTACCCCCAGACTTTCGAAAGAATCTGTTCGCGGTCCATAACCTGCCCGGGATGAGAGGCGAGGAGATAAAGAATCTCCACTTCCTTCGGCGTGAAGGGGACGATCTCATCGTTTACTTTAACCTGGTAATTATCGAGATTAATTTCCAGACCGTCAAAGCGGAGAACAGAAGATTTCTGGCCCGTTTCCGTATCGTGGATGCGCCGGAAAACCGCCTTGATGCGCGCGATCACCTCACGCGGGCTGAACGGTTTAACGATGTAATCATCAGCGCCAAGCTCCAGTCCGAGCACGCGGTCGATCTCTTCGCCTTTCGCGGTAAGCATAATGATCGGGACGTTGGATGTCTTCCGGATATGGCGGCAGACATCCGTACCCGACATCTTCGGCATCATAAGGTCAAGGATGATCAGGTCGGGTTTCTCGCTTTGCGCTTTCTCAAGCGCCTCTTCACCGTCAAAAGCGGATGAATAGGGGAAATGCTCCGCGTTCAGATAGAGTCCGAGAGACTCATGGACAACCGGGTCGTCATCGCAGATAAGGATATGCGGGGTAGAGGACATAAACACCTCCTGATTCGTTTTGTCATTTGTTTTGTCGTTTTTTCCATATTATATATCATCCACGCTCACTTACATCCGCCATGCGAAATCCGCGCCTTACCCGGACACCGGCGATCTCTCCGTGAACGCTCGCCCGGGAACGAATAGCCTGCCATCGTCTGCGACGCGGAGCGTATCCGGTGATATGATGCTTGTATGAGTACATCGCCGCCTTTCGAGATCATTTATGAAGATAACCACCTGCTCGTCGTTCTGAAGCCAGCGGGAGCGCCGTCGCAGCCGGATAAATCAGGCGCGCCCGATATGCTCGGGCTTCTGAAGCGCTATCTGATCGAGAGGGATCACAAGAAAGGCGGCGCCTGGCTGGGGCTGGTACACCGACTGGACCGGCCGACGAGCGGACTGATGGTCTTCGCTAAAACGTCAAAAGCGGCGTCGCGTCTAAGTGAAGAGTTCCGAGGACAGAATGTCAGAAAATTCTATCTGGCGAGATTGCGCGGGACTATCTGTCCGGATTCCGGCACGCTCAGGGATATCCTGACGGCGGGAGAAATCGACGGTCGCATCCGCATCGTCCGGACAGAGCCGTCAAGCGAACCGCCGGCGTCAGGCTGTCAGGCGGGAGCCGTCCTTCAGCCTCACGCGCGCCCGTCCGGCGCGGCATCCGACCACGCCGGCCTGACATCTCAGGGCGGAACGGAAGGGAAATTCGCAGAACTTTCCTGGACAACCATTGCTTTCCACACGGAGAAATCGGGCGGTGTCTCGCTCGTTTTCATCGAACTCCACACCGGGCGCCGCCATCAGATCAGGGTTCAGTTCGCGGGGCGCGGCTGCCCTGTTCTGGGGGACAGACGGTACGGCTTCGCGGACGCATTTGATCTCAGCGTTCCGACAATCGCCTTACATGCCTGCGGACTTGTCTTCCGCCATCCGACGAAAAAAATGGAGATGGCATTCTACGCCGATCCTTCCTCCAATCCGTCGTTCAGCGAAGAGGACACCGACATGTTTCTCCGTTTTCTCGGCGCGTCCACTGAAAAAGGGAGCTTGCCTCAGCCCTTTCCCGGGTGAGTCTACAAAAATTCCCGGATGAGTTTATATTCTTTCTGGTAGCCATACATAGTTGAGCACAGCTGATTTTATCAGTTCGAATGGCTTATTTCACGCCGTTTTGTACACCTCAGCCTGCCCTATCCTGCGTTATCATCAAATAGGGAAGAAGATCGTATATGATAGTTCGTCTTCGGGATTCATCCGATAAAAAGAGATCCCAGTCCGCAATCAGAAAGTCGTGGACACGGTTTGCGTCATCGCGCTCGCCAAACGTCCAGTCGGACATATAATGAAAATTACACCAGCGCAAATGCTCCACTCCAGCCAGATAGCTAAGAAGCGGATCCTGGAGTAAAGTGTCGGTATTATGATCATCGGTCAGTGTGTCCAAGGCATATCCAAACCTGCGAATCATCTCCTCTCTGAGATTGCTGTTCGTGGAGACATCCGGGTACAACAAATGAATCAGCTCCTTTTTTGTGCGTTGGTGCATGGCCATGGCTGTGCTGGAAAGCCGCCTGTGCTCGCACATTTCGACCCAGAGCTTTTCCGGATCCAATGCTAATGATTTCTGCATACCGGATAAGCTGTGCTTGACCCGGTCAGAGATAACGAAGCTGCGTCTCGCTATTTCATATTGCAGATTGAAGGACTTGGCCATTTGCAGCACACGGTCTCTAAAGATGATATCCGGGCGGTAGATGCTGACGGCGTCACCGTAGGTCAGAAAGGTAAAAAAGCTGTCCCGGAACACATCTTCCAGCACTGCTCTGTGCTCAGTATGAGGAGAATAGAAGCAAACAACACAGCTGGAAAACAGGGCTTTGTTGCGGAGAAGGAACTCCATATTATCCTCAAAGGAATCTTCGGTAAAAACTACATGAGTGTAGGCCTGCTCCCGACAGGATGCCTCCAGCCATTCCTGGGCAGTTTGCGAGTTTATCCCGCTCTGATAACCACGCATGTCAAGCGCACGCCATGCCTGGGGATAGTTTAGCTTGAAAGCATCCACCTGTGATGCGAATGAAGAACTGATAATTGATACACGGTTGATGACATCTAGGTTGATGGTGCCATTGTTGGCAAACTGCTTCACAAACTCAACGCCCAACGCGTTAAATCCCAGAAGCAGGACATGGGCGCTGCCAATTGCGTGGGATAGTTGTACACGCGTTGACGGCACCGGCATGACTGCCTTCCGATTGGGCAGCATCACAAAGTGCGGATGGGTAAACAATTCATGGATGGCTAAGGCATCCGGATTAATATAAGCGATGCTCAGGCGGTCGAGTTGGTCGATATGACCTGTGATATGGTCATAAAACAAATGGTTCCGATAAGCTGCATACACTTGCAGACGATTGATGCCAGCGTTGGAAGCCAATTTGTTGAGGGTGTAAAGCAAGGCATACATTTGAGGTTCGTTTTCCAGAACAATTATGCGTTCATACCGCATCAGCCGGCGTACAGACATGAACTTCACCTTCTCCAGCTCGTCCAGGCTGCTCTGCAGACACATCACCTTATGCTTGTTCATTTCACTGAATATGGCTGGATTGTTTTTGTAAATTCCAATGCAAACCACCTTTAAAAACTTGTCCAGCTCCAGGTGGACTTGTATCAATTCCAACGCCCGCTGGTTGATACCAAATACCAGATAGCCGCCTCTGAACAGGTATTTGGTGAACATTCGAACTTTATGTGAGGTTTGACGCAACACCGTAAACATGGTAACCAAGGTTGAAAACGGCGCTAACCAGATGGCAATGTCATACAGGAGGGGTTTGGGTTCCAGAATGCTGATACGTGACGAAAACAACAGCAGCTTGATGGTGTCAAACAAAACCACGGTGAACAGCTTCAGTGGCCTTTCCGAAAAACGGGGCGCATAGGCCTGATAGGCCCCAATGGCTGCGATTATAACCCCAAGGGCGATGAAGCTGCCGACCAGCACATCCCTGTGATTCCTGTAAAACTGCTTCAGTATTTTACGCATATTCCCTCCTAGAATAATGATGTCACACTTGTTAACAGTTTATTGAACGAAAACAACGTGCGACAATGTCAGCATGTAGTGTGAGTGTCGCCGTATCTTACCTTGAGGTTATTCCTCGTCAAGGAGAATGGTGCCTCACCTCTTGCGGCAGTTCACGAATGAGCTGGATGTTGAGACAAGGGTCTACTCCGTCTGTCCAAGGAGGTTGTGAGCCGCAGGAAGCGTGAGGGTTCACCTACAAATACTTTTGGGTGAGGGATCTCATGTACTATCTTGGCATTGACATCGGTAAGAACAATCACGAAGCAGGGTTCATCAGCAAGGAGGGAAAGCACATCGGAAAATCCATCCGTTTTGCGAATGATCGGGAGGGCTTTCAACGGCTCATCACCTGGATGGAGCTGCGGTTGTCTGAAGGCGAAGACGTTTGCATTGGCATGGAAGCGACCGGTCATTACTGGTTAGCGCTTTATTCCTTCCTCCACGAACAGGGTCTCAGGATTCATGTCATCAATCCCATTCAGTCCGATAGCTTGAGAAACTTCCATATCCGGCAGCAGAAAACGGATGCCGTTGATTGCTTTCTTATTGCCGAAGCAATCCGTTTTGGCCAATTCACGGAAACGCATCTGGCAGATGAGGATATCCTCATCCTGCGGAATCTGGCCCGTTTCAGGGAGTCCCTCAAAGATTCGTGTGCTGACTACAAACGGCAGGTGATTACGATCCTCGATCAGGGTTTCCCTGAGTACGACACCTTATTCTCCAATATCTTTGGAGAGAGTTCTAAGGAATTCCTTAAGACTTACGGCACGCCTGATCAGGTCATGGATGTCAACACCAAGTCTCTCGCCACCTTGCTTTGCAAGGCCAGCCGAGGCAGACACGGCACCGAGAAGGCTCGTGAGATGAAGTCTTTAGCCGCTCACTCCGTGGGCATCAGCCTTTGTTCGGATGCATTTGCTTTCCAGTTGCGCATTCTCATTGAGCAGATT
>JAKPXB010000039.1 GCA_029570375.1 Bacillota bacterium
TCACCGATGTGAAAGAGGTGCGAGATGGCGAATAAAGACACTTATTTTCGCGCAGACATTGCGCGCGGCGGGGGCGTTCGCGTCAACCGCAAGGAAGAGGTTATCGAGGGTTTTGCTGTCGTAACCAAGGGGATAACCCATGACGAAAGGGGTGAGTTCGATGACATAGCGCTGGATTCGGTTGTTGAGCTGGGCAATAAGGTCAAAGCCGGAGTCAAATCGAGGTTCGGGCATCCGAACATGTCGGGCACCGCGCTCGGCACGTTCTTGGGCAGGGCGAAGAATTTCAGGAGAGACGGCGATATTGTCCGCGCGGACCTGCATATCGACAAGACCGCGCACGAGACGCCGGACGGCGATTTGGCCGGTTATGTCATGAACCTTGCCGAAAGCGACCCGCAGGTGTTCGGATCTTCGATGGTCATCCACTGGGATGAGGAATTCCGCGAGGAAAAAACGAAGGCTGGCGAGGATCTGCCGCCGTATATCCGCGTAAAGAAGCTTATGTCGGTGGATATCGTCGATGATCCCGCGGCGAATAACGGTCTTTTCGGGATGCCGTTTTTCTCGGAAAGCGTCCGGCCGTCTGCGGAGATGACGGCTTTTTTAGATAAATTCCTGAACCAGCCGGAATCGGTTGAGAAGGTGATCGCGTTCTTGGAAAGGTATGGGGCTAACAAAAACAAGGAGGAAAAGAAAATGCCAGAGGAAATCACGATGGAAAAGCTTAAGGCGGATCATTCCGGCCTTTACGACTCCATTCACGCGCTCGGGGTCGAAGAGGGTGTCAGAAAAGAGCGCGAACGGGCGGTTTCGATTTTGAAGAAATCGAAGGTGTTCAAGGATATGTCCGATATCGCCGTCGAGGCGGTCGAGAACGGCGCGACGGTCGAAAACGCGGTCATCAAGTTTCAGGAGAAACAGCTTGAAGGCCTGCAGAAAGCGTCCGTGCCGCCCTTGGGGCCCGACGCAGAGGAGGAACCGGTCAAGAAGCAGACAACGCATCTGGAGCGCGCGCGGCAGTATCAGAAAGAGCACGGGTGCAGTACGACCGATGCGCTTAAGGCAACAGCAGACAAAAGAAAATAACCAAAAGGAGGTAGGACGATGTCTCAATTCAATATCGGATCAAAAGCGTTTGTCGCAGGAGAAGAGCTGGAAGCTTACCGCAGGGTCAAGCTGAGTACGGGAAGCGGATCGCAGGTGGAATATGCCGACGCGGGCGAAGCCTGCATCGGGATCACCGCGGCCAAGGCGGCTTTAGGCGAGCATGTCAGCGTTGATTTAAAGAGTTCCGGCAGGACGTTCAAGATGGTTGCGGCCGGAGTGATCAGCGCGGGCGGCAATGTGTACGGGGCCAATGACGGGAAGATCAGCGCAACCGTGAGCGGTTCCATTATCGGCAAGGCGCTGGAAGCATCAACAAGCGACGGTGAAGTTGTCGAAGGGCTGTTTGCCTAATCAAAAGGAGGAATGAAACATGCCAGACTATCAAGGGACAAGAGCAGTACCGAGACTCGAGTTAGGGGAAGCGGCGCTGGAGTTTATCCAGTCGCAGGACGAGTTCATAGGCACGAGAGTTCTGCCTATTTTCCAAACCAAAAAGAAGGCGAGCATCTTTCCGGCCATCACCCGGGAGAGCAT
>JAKPXB010000047.1 GCA_029570375.1 Bacillota bacterium
ATGGCGTTTGGGTTCAACAAACAGTGACGGAAGAAAAGAGCACATCGAAACTGATGGTTGTAGCCGACACGAATCAAGAGCTCATTGGGAAAGTCGGGATTGACCTGATGAGAAATTCGATTCTTTCTCTGATCGACCGTATGGATTTCACCGTTGAACCCGAAGGGAGACAGGGCGACGTCTTCGGCCTTATGCAGTTTTCTCGGCAGACAGCTCTCCTGACCCCTGTGACCGCGGAGAAAGAAAAAGCGATTGAAGCGGCAGATGCGCTGGAACAGGGGACAGGCGACAGCTATCTGTGGAATTCTCTTTACCTGGCTCTGAGCGAGACGCCTGAAAAGGGTGTCATCCTGCTGATCACGAACGGGCAGGACACGGGGAGCATCATGACACCGCTTTATGTAAGAGCCATGGCGCAGATGAAAGGTATTCCTATCTATACAGTGCTTGTGAAAACGAGTGAACCCGACCTTTCCGATGAACAAGAAGAGTATTTCCGAACTTTTTCTGAAATTACGGGCGGACGATGTTACGCGATTGACGCGACGAACCCTGAAACTGACGTCGAGGCCGGCGTGTCGATGGGGCTGATCGCGGCCTATGAGAGGGACCGGCAGAACAGTTATCTGTTTTACAACAGTTCCGGCAGTCCCGAGTCATCGGTGCGATATGTCAAGTTGATCTATTCACCGGAAGGCAGGGAGCCGGTTGAATCGGAAACTGTCTCCTATGAGATTCCGGTCGATACGGGATACGCGGCGGCGGAGACCGGGCGTCATTTCTCACTCAACGGCGCAAAACGATTTCCCATTCGGTTTGAAAGGACAAAGGGCTCATGAGCGATACCACGGGTGTCAAGCTTCGGGATGTTATCAATTCATTCAACTATCGTGTGATCCGAGACTACGGGAAAATCGACAAGACTGTGATAAAAGTCGCGGATATCACGCGGCCGGGGTTGCAGCTCGCCGGCTACTATAAGCACTTCGGGCCCGACCGCATGCAGCTGATCGGGAACATGGAAGTCGCGTATCTCAAAACGCTGACGGATGAAGAGAAATCCGACTGTCTCAGCCGTCTCTTCGCGACTGGGATACCCTGCCTGATTCTTTCCAGGTGTCACGAGCCGAGCGATGTCATGCTGCGCTGTGCCGATCGCTATGAAACGCCCATCCTCCAGAGCGATCATTCGACAGCATCGATTTACAGTTCACTGGTCAAATATTTGAATGTTGAACTCGCGCCGCGTGTGTCTGTTCACGGCGTACTGGTAGAAGTGCTGGGAGAGGGTGTGCTTATCCTCGGCGAGAGCGGCGTCGGGAAGTCGGAAACAGCGCTTGAACTCGTCAAGCGCGGCCACCGCCTGATCGCAGATGATCTGGTGGAAGTCAGGCGCGTGTCGGATACGACGCTCCTCGGCCGCGCGCCGGAGAATATCCGCTATATGATCGAGATCCGCGGGCTGGGAATTCTGAATGTCAAGGAGCTGTACGGCGTCTCGTCTGTTAAAGTCCAGGATAATGTCAATTTTGTGATCAATCTTGAGTCCTGGGATGAGAACAAGACTTATGACCGCCTCGGCATTGAAGATGAAGAGACGACAATCCTGGACGTATCTATCCCTTCGGTGACTATTCCCGTGCGCCCGGGGAGAAATCTGGCGATCATTGTTGAGTTTGCCGCGATTAATTTCCGTCACAGAAAGATGGGGCACGACGCGGCGAGAGAGCTTGAGGACCGGTTTTTCTGATTTTCTTGTTAATAGCCGTAATCCTTCTCGCGAAATGAGCGGGTGTGGAGCTTTTTTTGTAAACGAAACGGGAGTGTACTTGTGAGAAACGCTGAAATCAATGATTTTTCCGTCAGCCATGCCGCGTCTGTTCTAAGCGGGATTCGCCAATTGACGATCGAACGCGACGTGCAGGTCGCGAAACTGACCCGTATCCGCGCCGTCGGTACGGCGGATCTGCTTGTTCGCCCCCACACAAGAGACAGTCTGATCGAACTGATCGACACAGTCCACACGTTCGGCTGGCCATTGACGGTGATCGGGTGTGCCTCGAATATTCTCGTGTCTGATCGCGGTATCCGCGGCATCACGTGCTGGCTCAACCCCTCATTCAGCTCGATCCGCGGAGAAGGGAACAGATTGATTTGCGAGTCAGGCGCGCCGCTTTGTGATGTCGCTGCCTGGGCGGCCAGGCATTCGCTCGGAGGATTTGAATTCGCGTGCGGGATTCCCGGGTCGATCGGCGGGGCGGTTTTTATGAACGCCGGCGCATTTGGCGGGAGTATGTCAGATGTCATCGCGCGCACGACGTACATTGACGGCGGGGGTAAGGTGAGTACAGTCGAAGGCGACGCGCACAACTTTGGCTACCGGCACAGTTTTTTCGCCGATTGCCCTGACGCGGTTATCATTGAGACTGAGCTGGTTTTGGATTATACGGACAGACCGGCAATCTATGAAAAAATGGCGGAGTTCGCCCATAGACGCTACCTCTCGCAGCCGCTCGAAGCGTACTCAGCCGGCAGCGCTTTCCGTCGCCCGGAAGGATATTTCGCCGGCAAGCTGATTTCTGATGCCGGAATGAAGGGATACAGGAGAGGGAATGCCGGCGTGTCAGCCAAGCATGCCGGTTTTATTATCAACTACGGGAATGCGGCGTCAGAAGAGATTGTCCGTGTTTTTCAGGATGTCCGGAAAGCGGTGTACGCCATGGAAGGTGTACGGCTCAAGCCGGAAGTGAGACTTATCGGCGATTGGGAGAGCGATCCTTTTGCTTTTGATCTGTGACGTGGGCACTGCCGCGGAACCGCAAAAGCGAGGGGCTGGCGGCTGTTCCATTGAGAATCAGTTGGTGGCGGGGAGTCGAACGGTATGGATATTACGATTGTCACGGGTTTGTCCGGCAGCGGAAAGAGTCTGACTGCCAATCTTCTCGAAGATATGGGGTTTTTCTGCATCGACAATATGCCGCCGCAGCTCGTCGCGGAATTAACGCGTGTGTTGTCAGAAGGTCAGTCGACCATCGGCCACTCCAGCAATGAGATACGTCTCGCGCTCGTTATGGATACGCGCATTCCGAAGTTTGTTCAGCATCTGCAGCCGGCGCTCAAATACTTGAAGGACAGCCATGTGCCCGTGAGAATTCTCTTCCTTGAGACATCGGATGCCGTTTTAATCAGCCGGTACAACCAATCAAGGCGCGACCACCCTCTGTCGCATAACCGCTCGCTGGAGGAGGCGATTCACGCCGAACGCGAGATGCTCGCGCCGGTCAAGGCGCTCGCGACCGATATCATCGATACGACGGAATTGTCGAAGCACAGTCTGAGAGAGAGACTGCTGCAGCGATTCGGACATATGGAAGCGCGCGACGAGATGACCGTTCTCGTTCAGTCTTTCGGGTTTAAGTACGGCCTGCCGCCTGATGCGGATATCGTTTGCGATGTCCGATTCCTCCCGAATCCGCATTACATCGAACGTTTGCGGCCGCTTTCCGGGCTTGATCAGCCGGTGATTGATTTCATCAACCAGTACCCGGAGGCGGAAGAGTATATCAAACGCCAGTGCGACCTTCTGGCTTTCACGATTCCCTTCTATATCAGAGAGGGTAAACAGCGGCTGAGTATCTGTGTCGGTTGTACGGGAGGGCGCCACAGAAGCGTCATGACCGCGGAAAGAATAGCTCTTTTCCTGAAAAATCTGGATTACAAGGTCGTTGTGCTGCACAGGGATTTGCGGCGTGACCTCAGGCAGCGCCGGATCGACGCGATAGAAGCAAGTGATACTGTTTCATGACGTATTCGGCCGGCATTCGAAAAGAACTCATTGATCGCTCTGCCGTTCCATCTGAACTTCCCGCGCGGGCGATGGTATCGTTCGCCGCGTTTTCCGCCGTATCGGGGACCGTTGAAGCCGCGGGGGAGGGGTGGCTCGTCACCCTGCGCGTAACAGGCGCTTACCTGTCTCGGATGGTGGAGAGAATGGGCGCCGATCTGTCCTTCCCGCTCCGCCGGAAAAAAACAGGGAAGCGCGATGTGAGCCTGACTTTCTTCGTGCCCGGTGAAAGACGCGCGTCTCTTTTTTTTGATTTTGACCACTGGTGGGAGGTCACATCCGAGCAGGGGCTGGAACCGGTTTTCGCCGCGTTTTACCTCGCTTGCGGCGTCATGTCGGATCCCTCAACAGGCCGCTACCGACTCGCCTTCGCTCCATTTTCAGACAGCGCCATTCCGCTGATGACGCGTTTGTTCGGATACGCGGGGTTTGTGCCGGGGCAGTCGCGGCATCAGGGGAAACGCCTGCTGATCCTGTCAAATGGCGATGATATTGCGCGCTTTCTGCTGTTGTGCGGAGCTCACCATGCTTTATTGACCTTTGAAGAGCGAAGGAGCGAGCGTGAACTGCTCGGTCAGGTCAACCGTATGGTTAATTTTGACGAAGCAAACACGAACCGCCGTGCCCAGTCGATTTCCGGACAGCTCCAGGCGATTGTCACAATTGAGCGGCTGCGCGGGCTCGATTCTCTTCCTCAGGCTCTCGCGGAGGCCGCCAAGGCGAGGCTGAAGCATCGGGGCGCTTCCCTCGAGGAATTGGGCGCGGGTATGTCGCCGCCCGTCAGCAAATCGGGAATGAGCCATCGCTTCGCCAAACTCCGGGCGATTGCACGCCTGCTTGAGAGCAAGCAGACGGAGAAAGAATCGAAAAAATAGAGAGTGGTATACTTTAGGGCATAAAACAGCGATAACAGGTTAGGAATGTATGGATTATTTGGAAGGTTTTCTAATCGGACCGGTATGGAGTGACACAGATTACCGCTCTCGTCGGCACTATCACGCGCATGTTCTCCTCGCTGCCGTGATGGGCGCCGTCTTTGCGATGCTTCTGTTCCTGCCGGAACATGTATCAAAATGGATGGTTGTTCCGTGGCCGCTGTCACTCGTTCTGCTGATTGTTTTAATCCTGACTACACCTTTGCTGTCGAGTATTTATTATAAAATACCCTTCTTCATCAGGCCGTTCCTGCTACTGTTCTATGCGGCGGAATATGTGCTTCTCTTCTTCGTGCTTGCGCACTATTTCCTTCCTCTCATAGACATCAATCTTGAGAAATTTCCTTCCCTTCTGCTGGCGCGAATGGATGATCATATCAGCCGTTCCCTGAACCGCTTCAGCGGATCTGGCCGAGTCATTATGACGGTGGCGGGTGTGTTGATCGGCGCGCTCTGGATCATCGCGGAGGGGCTCGTTGTTGTACTGATCCTGATCGCTTTGCCGCTTGTCGCCATCGCTCTTCTGAAAGGTGTCCGCCAGCTGCTCGATATGGGACTCTATGAATTGATCGACCGGTTTATCCTGAGAGGAAATCCGGCGGATACCGACGATATCCCCTGGCTCGG
The DNA here is from genome assembly GCA_029570375.1 of Bacillota bacterium. Lineage (GTDB taxonomy): Bacteria > Bacillota > Clostridia > Saccharofermentanales > DTU023 > UBA4923. The sequence goes on from JAKPXB010000047.1 coordinate 5,407, forward strand.
CAAAGTTGAGAGGGGATTGGGAACAGGTGCAACGGCTAGAGTTCCATCGGTAAGATCCGTCGTGCCCCGGGAAAAATATACATCCGATCCTGTTGAAATGACTGCGGATTCCCCCCCGGCTGAAGATCCGGAAGGCCAAGATGATACGGAAGTGACGGACATGAACCGCATTTCCGCCGACAATATAGACACTACCGCGGAGCTTGATCTGTCTGACAGCCAGAGTCTTTGCCGGGACACGCTATCAGACGTGCCGCTCCGCGATAATGATTCCACAGATGAGATATCGGCTCAGATTGAGAAAAAAGATTCATAGATCGGAGGGCGCCGCGCGGTTCATGTCTTCATCCTGAAGAAGGAATCGCGGCGGCATTGTTATGAACAAAGATTACAATCCTTACCAGAACGACTCCACTTCAAACAGCGGAAAGTCCTCTTATACACAGACCGGGTACAATCCGCCGCATGCTTATTACGATGAGGCACAGGGTTCGGCTTACGGCCGTCCGCCCCAACCGCCGATGCACCATCAACCGCCGAAGAATTCCGGCAGCGTCGCTTTAGGTATCATGGTTGTCGGGCTTTTGGCTGTCTTGCTTTTTACGGCTGTCGGGGGTTTTCTGTTTTTCCTTTACAGAGGATACGATAAAATCGTCGAACCGTCTGCGGGTACATTGCCTGGTTTTCTCGTTGAAAATAATAAGCCGCCGGCCGATGAACAACCTTCCGCTTCCGAAAAGACACCCGACCCGGGCATCGGGGTGGACCCCCGGTTCAGCCTTGAGGATATCGCCCGCCCAGCCCCTCAGGAAGGGAAAAGACTTCTCTCCATCCCCGAAATAGTGGGGAAAGCGAAGCCTGCCGTCGTCGCGATCTACACTAATGTGGTGATTGATCGCGGCGAATTTTTCGGTCTTACCGAGAGCACCGTCGCGGGTTCCGGGTTTATAATTTCAGAGGACGGTTATATTGTGACAAACGCGCATGTCGTCGAAGGCGCGCGCCGTGTCCACGTCTACCTTGAGGATGACCGTACCTTTGAGGCCAGTATAGTCGGCGTGGACAAACTGGCCGATGTCGCGGTGCTGAAAGTGGACGCGGAGGGACTGCCCGCCGTTCAGCTCGGCGATTCTGACAAGCTTGTTGTCGGAGAGATCGCTATCGCGATCGGCAACCCGACAGGCAAGCTGAGAGGAACCGTCACCTCCGGCATCGTCTCCGCGCTTGAGCGCGAGATGTCAGAGACACCGATCCCGCTCATTCAGACAGACGCGGTGCTCAACTCCGGGAATTCCGGCGGGGCGCTGCTGAACGCTTACGGAGAAGTTATCGGGATCAATCAGTTGAAAATTGTATTCGCGGATGCGGCTAAAAACGAACCGATTCAAGGTATCAGCTTCGCTATCCCGATCAACGCGGCGAAAGCGATTGTGGAAAGTCTCATTCGGACAGGAAAACACGAATGGCCGATGATGGGTATCACCGTATCGACTGTGCAGAAAGAGCTTGCGGACCAGCAGGGGCTGCATTACCCCGGCGTTGTGGTCGTTTCTGTCGAGCGCGGCGGCGCAGGTAGCGAGGCGGGATTGCGCGAGGGCGATGTGATTGTGAAAGTCAATGGCAAGGATGTCGCAACAACCAAACAACTGGCCATGGCTAAAAACCAATACAGAGTGGGTGAGACGGTCACTCTCACGATTTATCGGGGCGACCGCTCCATGGACTTGAGATTGACATTCAAATCTTCCGTCCGATGAACGCCTCCGGCGGAAGAAACCCGAGGCAGTCCGGCCGGAGTGCCGGTAACATGTATCGATCGCCGGATGGACTTTAGAAGAGAGGTCTCACAATATGAATCACATGGAGGTGTTCTGCCTCTGTCCGGCGGGTTAAACCGACGTCTTGTCAGTAGTCGAGAAGGAGTGAATATGCGAGGCCGCGGCTGGGTGCGTGATATCCTATCTCACTTCATTATCCTATCTCTGTTAGGGGCAGGTCTGTTCTTTCTGTATAAGAAAGCGATGAGCACGCCCGGGCTGGAGGACGAGCACTGGGTTTCGACTGTCTTTCTCGCGGCTTTTATTATCCTGGGGATGATGGTTTTCATCTTTGCCAGACAGTTATTCTCGCGCGTCAAGCTGGAGCGTTTTCACCCGGGTAACCCGGAGAGTCTCGCGAGACTCAACCGCATGAGCCGCTTTCGTCTGCCCGCGCGCTACCGTGAGCTGCAGAAGAGATGGCCTTATGCCCGGAATGATCTGCGGCAGTTTTATCTTGACAGGGGATGGGTTCCGCTCGAAAGCAGGCCTTTCGACGCTGTGCTGCACCGCCGTCGGAGAATTCCCTCTTTTGGCCGTCCCCCTTATGTCGACCGCGTCGTTCTCTTCTACCACCCCATGCTGAATGTCATTATCGTGGATCAGACGCTGAAGATGTGTGAGCGCGCGATCCGAAACAGTTTTGGGAGGGCGCCTGCGCCCAGAAATGTCGTCGTGTTTATGACTGATATGAAAAACGAGGAAGAGGTTACGTCAGCGGCCGCGGGTGTCGTGAATTATCTGTGCCGGCTTTCCAAAAGCGTAAGTCTTTATCCTATTCTGGTCGATTTCAACGGCGGCAGGATTTTCTACCCGCTGGATACAACACTAATTCAGCGCGTTCACCGGCTGTCGCATTTTCTTAAGCGAATCCGGCTGACATGTTTCATTCGTCAACAGGTTCCGGGAGCGAACAAGTCGGGGCTCCCCGTTGACACAGACAGGGAATGAACGCGATCGCAGCGGATGTCATTCCCGTCTCCGGCAGTGCGGAATGGAAAAATGGTTAAGAAATATCGTATTACAGGGATGACATGCGCCGCCTGTCAGGCGAATGTGGAACGCGCCGTCAGAAAGCTTGACGGCGTGAGCGATGTAAGCGTCAATTTGCTGACGGGGAAAATGACGCTCGCGCTTGACGAGAAAGTTCAACAGGAAGCCGGCATTTTTGAAGCGGTTGAAAAAGCGGGTTACGGTATCGCGCCGGAAGCGGACGCTGGCATCGATCAGAAACGGGACAGCGGGACAGGGGCGCAGGCGCTGATTGACGAGCGCAGGCGCGAAACACGCGCGATTAAACGACGTCTTATCTTCTCCGTTGTCCTGATGATTCCCCTTATGTGGCTGTCCATGGGGCATATGATCGCGCTTCCTGTACCGGCGTTTCTCAGCGGGCACGCGAATGCCGTGACGTTTATTGTCTTCCAGATGGTGATCGCTTTATCTGTCATGCTGATCAATCACCAGTTTTTTATCTCCGGATTTAAAGGGCTTTTACACCGGGCCCCCAACATGAATACACTCATTGCGATCGGTTCCGCGGCGGCTTTTCTTTTCGGGCTCTTCGCCCTGGTAAGAGTTGGAAACGGGCTTGCGGCCGGTGACAAGGAACTCGTCGGTCACTATCTCCACCAGCTCTACTTCGAATCTGCCGCGATGATTCTCGTGTTTATCACCGTCGGGAAAATGCTCGAATCCAAAGCCAAGGGAAAAACGTCTGAAGCGTTGAGCGGACTGATAGAACTGACCCCGCAGAGCGCGCTCGTGATGCGCGGGGAAGAACGGGTAGAAGTCGCCGCCTCTGACCTGCGCCCCGGCGACCGGGTCGTTTTGCTGCCGGGTTCCCGCGTTCCTTGTGACGGCGTCATTGTGGAAGGACGCACATCGGTCGACGAACAGGCGATGACCGGCGAGAGTATTCCCGTCGAAAAAACGGTAGGCGATCATGTCACATCGGCGACGATCAACGGCAACGGAACGGTTATTTTTGAGGCAACGAGAACAGGCAGCGATACGACACTTTCACAGATGATCCGTCTGATGGAGGAAGCCTCTTCCTCAAAAGCGCCGGTAGCGCGGTTAGCCGACAGAGTCGCCGGTGTTTTCGTCCCCGTCGTCATGGCGATCGCCCTCGTTACATTGATTGTCTGGCTTCTTGTCGGACAGTCTGCCGAACTTGCTTTCTCCATGGCTATTTCCGTCCTCGTCATCTCATGTCCGTGCGCCCTCGGACTCGCGACACCGGTCGCGATCATGGTCGCGACCGGCAAAGGAGCCCGCTGCGGAATTCTGATCAAGTCCGGTGAAGCGCTCGAAGACGCCGGCTCGCTCTCAACAATCGTTTTCGATAAGACAGGGACGCTGACGGTCGGCCTTCCCGAGGTGACAGAGATCATGGTGAGCGACGAACGGAAGGATTGGACGGACGAGGATGTGCTGTCCCTCGCCGCTTCGCTTGAAGCGATGTCTGAGCACCCGCTCGCGGGGGCGATTCTCCGGGCGGCGGAGAATCGCGGCCTGACAGGCAGAGCCGGCATCGGCCAATTTGCCGCTGTTCCCGGGCGCGGTATCAAAGGGCAGTTCGACGACGGACGTGAAGTGTTTCTAGGCAGCGCGGCCTATATGGAAGAGCTTGGATACAGGAATCACGGGCTGTTCCGGGCGGCGGATTCACTCTCCGCGCGGGGCAGGACGATTCTGTTTCTAGCGGCAGACGGATCGCTGATCGGCTTCATCGCGGTTGTGGATCAGCTGAAACCTACGAGTGCGGCGGCTGTCGAGCGCCTCCGAAAACGCGGACTGAAAGTCGTGATGCTGACGGGTGACCGAAAGGCGACGGCGGAGGCGATTGGCCGCGAGCTCGGGGATGTTGAGGTGATCGCAGAAGTTTTGCCGACAGATAAAGCGGAAGTGATTGACCGGCTTCGCGGGGAGTATAATCTCGTCGCGATGGTCGGCGACGGTATCAATGACGCGCCGGCATTGGCGCGCGCCGATGTCGGCATGGCGATCGGCGCCGGCAGCGACATCGCCATCGAGTCGGCGGATATCGTGCTCGTCCGGAATGAGCTGTCGGACGCCGTTACGGCCGTTGAGCTCAGCAGGAAGACGCTCCGCATCATCAAGCAGAATCTGTTCTGGGCTTTCTTTTACAATGCCATCGCTATCCCGCTCGCCGCGGGCGCCTTCTATATGCCTTTTGGTATTCGGCTGACGCCGATGATCGGAGCGCTTGCGATGAGCTGCAGCTCTATCTTTGTCGTGTTGAATGCGCTCAGACTGAGAGCGTTTAAGCCGCTGGAGACCGTGCGCGCGTCTGCGGAAGAGGAGCCGCTTGAGGTCCTTGTCGGTCAGAATTTACAGTCCGGGCGCGGGCGGGCGGAAGAGGAGAATAAAGCCGTTCAGTCATCCGGGCGTGACGGCAGGGAATATCCCGGGGAGGATGTAATGGAACAGACGACGATTCTTAAAGTGGAAGGCATGATGTGCGCGCACTGCACGGGGCGGGTAGAAAAAGCGCTGAAAGCGCTGCCAGGTGTTGCGGACGCATCGGCAGACCTTGAAGAGAAGCAGGTAACAATCAAGTCGGACGGGACAGTCAGCCGTGAGCAGTTTGTCAGAGCCGTCACTGACGCGGGATACGAAGTGATCGGCTGACCCTGAACCGGCTGTGAAAAGGAGAGACAGGCAGAGGGGAGGTTCTTTCGTCTCGAAGCGGGAGTTCTCCCGACGCTGAGGCGCAAGAACCGCCCCTCACACAATTTAGTCCTTCAGGAAATAGTGCGCAAGGTTCGCGTCCGGATCGTGGCGGCCGACGAGCCGTTCTCCTTCAGAGCAGCTAAGAAGGGCAGTGACGCCCGGGCCGTGGCCGGAGATGATACAGTTCGAGTGAACGACGACGCCGAGCGTACGCGCTCCTTTTTTATACTGACGGCCGTAGCGGTTGTCGCAGTCGATCAGCAGGACGATGTCGCCGAAGCGCAGGTTTTCAAGCCCGTGTTTCTTCAATGCGTCGAGGTCGCCGGTCATGATATCGTAGTCGCCCGTGTAAGCCGAGGCTGATCCGATGCCGGATCCCATGAGATACGGCGGGATTTCCGCGACGCAGGGGACGATGACCTGTCCGTCTTTTTCTTCGGGGGCGAGTTTTTCGAGAAGTTCAGGCGAAAGGCTGAGACAAGCGATATCGGGGTAATCTGTCAGCTCAAGTCCGAGACCTTTCGCGCGGATCAGCACCTGATCGCCAATTTTCATCTTGTCAAGAGCCTCGGAGGGGAAGTAACAGATGGTGTGTTCGATTCCGCCATGCTTCCCTGTGACGAATCCTTCCGCTCCCTTGGCGTCGCCGTCGACGACAATCGCGCGGTTGCCCACGCAGGCATCGTTCATGACTCCCTGGTTCTCCTGCACATCTTCGTTGCGCAGGCTGACACCCGGTTCGATGTGATCGCCGGCCAGCTTCATGCAGCAATCGCCGATCTGATAGTTATAGACAATTCCTCCGACTCCGGGGAGCACGCGCGGGATGCCGTTATTGCTGATCCGGTACCCGCCTCTCGACGTCGGTGCGTGAATCTTCGCCTGGACAGATATTTCCACGAGATGTTCTTTATTCGTTTTCATAAAAACTCCTCCGTAAAGCCGATAAAGAGAAGACTTGCCCCGGCCCGCCGACTTTTTTTATTCCTGTATCTTCTCTTCTGTTCGAGCCGGTAACCTTGCGGCTTACACTCGCTTATCATAGCACGCGCCAGGGCGGAATCATCTCCTGTATACGCCGGGCATCGGTTCTCAATCCCTCCGGAGGATCTTCAGGTCGGATGTCCGCGAAATGCGTTCGACGGAATGTCCGCGCACGCGCCCGATCACGGCGGCGCCCGTTCCCATCATCTCGATATTCAGTTCGTTGACGGTTACGTGCCGGGCATCGATGTCGCCGGATCCGATGATCGATATGTCCAGTGTTTCCACATCGCCTTCGAAGATGGAAACGTCCCCGGAGCCCGCGATCCGGATGTCGCCTTTTTTTGTCAGGCCTTTGAGTTTGACATCTCCCGAGCCGGCGATGCTGATCGTCGCTTCTCCGACTTTTTCGAAGGAGCAGTCGCCGGATCCTGCCACTTTTAACTTGAGTGCCGAGATATCGCCCAATGTCACATCTCCGGAACCGGCGAGAGAAATAGTGGCGTCCTCAACGGCGATGCTGCCCGTGAGATCCGAAGCGGATCCGATTTTTGCGGTCAGCGATTTCAGCTGCGGCTGTGCCACAGAAAAACGGAGATTCCCCGATTGGCGGCTGCCGAATTCCATGCCGAACAGCTTGCCGCGATGATAATCCCTGACTTTGACGGAGAGCGTGCTGCCTTTTTCTTCAATGGTCAGGTGAGACATGAATGCCGACGGCCCGTCCGCGGACCAGGAAGTCTTTCCGTTCTCCGAAGGCTGAATCGAGATATTGCACGGTCCCGACAGGTCCAGGGACAGACTGTCGATGGTATGAGATGAATCTGTCTTTTGATGCTGATCGGCGGATCCGTTTTTCCGTTCCCAGTTTTCCAGATCGAAATCGCCGTCGGTTCGGAGCAGAATGGTGCCCTTGCCGCGATTGATCACAACCATCTCCTCAAAGTCCGCTTCACTGCCGTCAGGGAATCTGACAGTCAGACCGTCCAGCGAGCCGGGGATGTCCGCGTAGCACGCTTTGTGCTCATGGCTCGCCACGAGTTTCAAATTACCCAGCTCAGGCGGGAAGGGGACGGTGTGCGAAGCCACTTTTTCACTGTAAGCGGTTTCCTCACTGAAAAGGTCGTTGATTGTCACGCCGAAAACCTCGGCGATAGTCGGTAAAAGCGAGATATCGGGACATCCGATGCCGGTCTCCCATTTCGATATAGCTTGAGGGGAAACGCCAAGTTCCTGTGAGAGTCTCTCCTGGGTCCAGCTTCTCTCTCTTCTCATTTCCGCGATGCGGATACCCAATTTAGCAATGTCGTATGCCATCATTTTCCTCCTAATCCGTATGATAACGGTATTGAATAGGGATGAGCGCCATGCGCTCTCTTCTTGAACAGGAGCAGGCCTGCCGCGTTCAATTTCAGTATGGCGGCAGGTGTCGGAAAATCAATCACCGCCCGGTTGAATCCACGAATCTTTGACTCACTTATCAGTTGTACAACTGTCAGTTGAGCTGTTCTTGCCCTATCTTACATCTTTTCCACGGTTCGAAGATAAGAAAAGGATACGGCGGCCGTCTCCCCCGGAGCAATGGCGGCACATCCTTTACGAGGCGCGAAGATAAGCGATTTGAGCGTAGGCGCGTGTCATAGGCCGAAATAACAGGCGAAGCGTGTAAATGGAACGTGAAGCGGCACGCGAAAATAAGATTTGACACTGAGCTATCGAATCATGTATGCTAGTGCTCGATTCGGGTGATTAGCTCAGCTGGTTAGAGTACCTGCTTGACATGCAGGGGGTCATTGGTTCAAGTCCAACATCACCCACCATAAAAGGACGACATAACGGATACAATCCGCCAGTCGTCTTTTTTTGTGCCTTAGAACGCTGATATGGCAGGGCATTCTGAGGATGCCCACATTAACAAAGTAAGAGCTGACTCGCTATCTCGGTTTCTTATAATCCAGATAGAATGGCGTTCTCTCGACGGGTATATCGTCCGTGAACAGTTCTTCGACGGCGACCGCTCTCAGCGGGTCAAGCGCGAGTTCCAGTTTGAGTCCGCCGGCTCCGGGAGGCGCGTAGCGCCAGAATTGTTCGTTTTCCGGAATCAGTCTGCTCGAGAGGTAGAGGATCGGGCCTCCGTGAAAGACGAGAGCGAGCGGGAAGCGTTCCGGCGATGTCCGCGCCGTGTTTTCTATTCTTCCGATGACGGCGTTCAGACGTGTCTCGAACTGGTCATAGGGTTCGCCGCCGGGGGGCGTGACTTTTCCGAATGTGTTGAGAAATTCCTGATACAGCCCGTCATCTTTCAAATCGTCGTAGGTCATACCGTCCCAACGGCCGAATTCGCGCTCCAGCAGTTCGGGCATGATGTTGTACTCTTTGCCGGGGAAATAGAGTTCGGCTGTGTGCCGCGCCCTCCTGAGAGGTGATACCCAGAGAGACGATATGAGGGGGGAAGCGCCGCGCGCCTCTCTCTGATTAATAAGCATCGCGCTTTCCGGTAGTATGTCGTAATTCAGAACCGATCCCTGGTATTCGCGGCAGAGGTTCTGAAATGTGAGTCCGTGGCGGATAAAATAAACGGTAAATGTTTTATCTGTCATCTTTTTTTCAATCATTTCCATTCTGATGTTTATCGAATGAGATTATCGGCCGAAAATGCCGACATTTCAAGTGTTCTCCTTTGGCTGTTTGAGCCGCGCCGCTCAATATCAGGCTAATCTGTACGGCGGCAGTGCGCAATTGTGCATCGTTCCGATTCTTTCGCGCACGCCGGCGGCGCGCGCGTTCGAGTTGCCTGCTGAACCTGCCTGATATGCAGATTATCTTCAAGGATCCCTGCCGGCGGCGCGCGTTCGAGCTGCCTGCCCCGATGCCGCGGCTCTGCCGGCTACAAGCTTAACTAACCCGCGGCGCACTTACTTTTGCAAATAAATTGGTAAAGAAAATGTAAAGAAAATTGACAACATTCACGGATTATGCTATTAGTAAAGCACAATATATTTTATGCAGCGACGGCGCAGGCCGTCGCGTCCGGAACAGGGTGAGAATCCCTACGAGCGGGTCACTGTGATGCGGCGAGGTGATAACCGAAGCCGATAAGTCAGATACGGATTGGAACCGAAGCTTCCCTCGATCGGAGCGGTGTTTTGTCTAT
>JAKPXB010000001.1 GCA_029570375.1 Bacillota bacterium
CGCAGCCGATCGCCGTCAGGACCTGCGCGAGCGAAATGGCGGCGCCGATCGCGTCAGCGTCGAACCGCTCGTGGGGAAGAAGAGCTACACGGCCTCCGTCCGCAGCGAGATCGCGCAACACTCCGAGGAGCCGTCTCCGTCTATCTTGCTCTGCAACCATTCTAACCCCCAAAAAAAGCGCTGATCCAAGAGGCCGGGAGCGCGGCTTTCCGCCGCAGGATTCCACCCGGGCAGCCGTTCAGAACGCCGTCAGTTCCGGCCTCCGCTGTCATCCGCTTCAGACGGATTGATCGATTTAAGCAGCTTGTCAATCGATTCCCCGTAGCGGAGGCTCATGTCTTCGATAAAAATCAGGCTTGGAACCTTTTTGGACCGCAGCCTGGAAGCCAGTTCCTTTCGCAGAAAACCCGACGCTTTCTGAAAAGCTTCCTTTGCGCCGGCGCGGTTTTCATCCGTTCCATAGACACTGTAAAACACTTTGGCGATCGACAAGTCACCGCTCATCTCGACACCCGTCAGAGAAGCGATCCCTGAAATGCGCGGATCGTTTATTTTTTTATAAACGAGATCGGCGAGAATTCTGTAAACCTCATCGCCGTAACGTTCAGACCTACGCATCTTCGCTCACTTCCTTCATCGTATAGAATTCAATCTCATCGCCTATCTTAATGTCATTAAAGCGTTCAAGGCTGAGACCGCACTCGTAGCCTGCCGCCACTTCGCGGACATCATCCTTGAAACGGCGGAGTGACGCGAGCTTTGTCTCATAAATGACAATGCCGTCGCGCACAAGGCGCGCGCTGTCATTTCGATTGACCCGCCCTTCATTGATATAACAGCCGGCGATGGTACCCACGGCGGAGGCGTGAAAGACATTGCGGACCTCCGCGTGACCGACGACGACTTCCTTGAACACAGGGGCGAGCATGCCTTTCATCGCCTGCTCTATCTCCTCAATAGCTTCGTAAATGACGCGGTAGAGGCGGATGTCAATTTCAGAGTCGGCGGCAATCGCCGCAGCCGTGGCTGCAGGCCTGACATTGAAGCCGATAATGATCGCATCTGAAACCTCCGCAAGCCGGATGTCCGACTCTGTGATCGCGCCGACCGCGCCGTGAATCACATTGACACGAATCTTATTGTTCGAAAGATTTGTCATCGATCGCGTCATCGCTTCAACCGAGCCCTGCGTATCCGCTTTGAGAATAATATTGAGGTCAATTAAGTCCTCCTCGGCCATCCTCGTAAAGAGCGTGTCAAGCGACATGCGCGATGACTGGCGGAGAGCTGATTCACGCTCCTCCGTTTTCCGTTTAGCGACGAGATCATGCGCGACGCGCTCATTCTCCACCTGGTAGAGCGTGTCTCCGCCCTCGGGCACATCATCGAGGCCGATGATCTCAACCGGTGTCGAAGGTCCGGCTGATTCGACCGGCTGTCCTCTGTCGTTATACATCATGCGGACGCGGCCTATCGCGCTGCCCACGACGACGGTATCGCCCTGGTGCAGCGTCCCGCGCTGAATGAGTACAGTCGCGAGCGGGCCGCGCGTCTTATCAAGTTTCGCCTCGATAACCGTACCCTTGGCCTGCCGGTTGGGGTTCGCTTTAAGCTCGAGCACGTCGGCTGTCAGCAGAATCATCTCCAGAAGCTCGTCCATATTCTGGCCTGTTTTCGCGGAGACGGGGACAATCGTCGTCTGTCCGCCCCAGTCGGAGTCCATCAGGCTGTACTGGGACAGCTCGCGTTTGACCCGCTCGACATTAGCCTCCGGCCGGTCAATTTTGTTGATGGCGACGATGATTTCCGTGTTAGCCGCCCTGGCGTGGTTGATGGCTTCAATCGTCTGCGGCATAACACCGTCATCGGCCGCGACAACAAGAATCGCGATATCGGTCACCTGCGCGCCGCGGGCACGGAGTGTCGTAAACGCTTCATGGCCGGGCGTATCGAGGAAGGTGATGGTGCGGCCATTCACTTTTACCGAGTAAGCGCCGATGTGCTGCGTAATCCCGCCGGCTTCACCGGCAGTCACCGATGATTCACGTATATAGTCGAGAATTGAAGTCTTGCCGTGGTCGACATGCCCCATGACAACGACAACAGGCGGCCTCGGTTTGAGATCTTTGTCATCGTCGACCGATTCGTCGAACAAGATATCTTCCTCTGTCACCTCGACAAATTTTTCACTTGTAATGCCAAATTCCGAAACAATAATCTCAGCCGTTTCGTAATCAATGTCCTGGTTGATTGTCACCATCATGCCGAGCCCCATCAGTTTCATGATCACGTCGGCTGTCGTCTTCTTGATGGCTTCCGCCAGCTCTTTCACTGTCAGATGTTCCGGCAGCACGACGTGCGTCAATTGAGCCACCGCGTGTTTCGGAGCTGTTTCTGTCTCTTCTGTGCGCTGGCGGCGGCGCAGGCGCGCGCTCCGGTCGATCGTCTCCTGCTGCTCGCGGCGGCTCTGGCGGTCGCGGAGTTCCTGCTCCTTCTGCCGGCCGCGGTCTCTCTGACGCCTGGAAGCGATAGAGGAACGCTGTTCTTCCGGAAGAGCATCCGCCGCCGACACAGCCGGGGCGGGCGAAGGCTGGCGCCTCTGGCGCGTCTGCCGCATACCCTGTTCGCGGCTGTCGGTGACGCCCGCTTTGGCTGACCGGCGGTCATCGGGTGAAACCGATCTCGCCCCACGGCGATCATCCGGAGAAACGGATCTGCCCGGACGGCGGTCATCGGAACCCTGCTGTCCTGAAGGCCGGCGGCCTTCGCGCGGATACGACGGCGACGGTTTGACCGGCCGTCTGGATTCGCGTTCACTGAGAGGGATACTGTCGCGGTCACTGCCGACATAACTGCCCCGCTGAGGCCTGATCGGACGCCCGTCGCTCGTCGTCAGCGGCTGCCGGCGGGCAGGCTCCTGAGGAACAATGGGTTCGGGAGTCGTGATACGTTCGGTAATCGGAATCGACCGCTCCGCGATGCTGACACGTTCCCGTCTGGCAGGCCTTGAAGGTTGCTGCGGTTCGCGTTTCCGGACAGCCTGTGGGACTCTTTCCTGCTTTTCAGCCTGAGAAGGTCTGGCTGTTTCTTTTTTTCTGACTTTCACTGCCTGATGTCCCGGTTTATTCTGAACATCAGCAGGTATTTCAGCACCAACGACAGGAGGCTTTTCAGATTTTTCCCCGCGGTCCCCTGCTTCCTCTGTCAGGTCAGAGACTTCCACTTCACTCTTCGCGGCGGGCGCTGCCGTGACCTTATCCTCTTTCATCTCCCCGGACGCGGGAATGGCTTCCTCTTTAATTTCGGACACCTTTTCCGCCGCCTTCCCATCCGCAGGCGGCACCTCGGGCGATTTGACAGAAGGCGCCGGTTTCTCCACAGAGTGTTCCGCCAGCGGCTCGGGAGAGGATTTAACGGCGGACGTGGCAGCTGCTTTGGGTTTGGCGGCTTTTATTGTTTTCGCCTCTGTCTCCTCCTCTGCCTTGACGGCTTCAGTTTCCGGTCTGCCGGCGATTGCGGGAGGAACAGCTTCCTCCGGTGTTATCTTCCTGTCAGGTTCAGGAGCCACAGGCGGTTCAGCCGCCCTTATCTCCGGTTTCGGTTTCTTTACGATTTTAATGACCCCCGGAATGATCTTTCCCGAGATTCCCTGTATCTCAATCGTGGACGGAACAGGCAGGTCTTTCAGGTTCTCATCAGGGGATGGAACATCCGGGACATGCGTATCCTCAGCCTTTTCAGGTTTCTCCGGTATTTCAAACGCGTCAAGTGAAGCGCGCGCTTCCCATTCGCGCCGCTGCCTTAACGCCTCATCTTCTGTTATGAATCCTGCCCTGAGTCCTGAATCCGCTTCTTCTCGTTTAGCCATACTCAGTTCATCCCTCCCGTCTGTCGACGTCTTTCCATCCATCGCACTGTCATCCGCCATCATGGCAATGACCGTTTCTTATGTCATCCCGCGTGTCAATCAGACCTTCCCGCGAGAATAATGCGTTCTATATCCTGCCAGATTTCCTCCGGTACGGGGCACTTGAGTGCCCGGCGGAGCGATCCTCTCTTCCTGGCGAGTCCGCAGCACGCGGCCCGATTACAAAGATAGGCTCCTCTTCCCGGCAGCTTCCCCGTGGTATCAACCGCCACGCTTCCATCTTTCGATGCCGTGATCCGGATGAGTTCCTGCTGAGGGCGCCTCTCGCGGCAGGCTGCACACGTGCGAAGAGGCGGTTGTTTTTCCCGTTGACTCATTGACCCTTCTTTCGCCAGGTTTCAGACCGTCGCCGTTTCATCGCCGGAAACACCGGCCTCGGGCGCGTCAAGCGCGTCAATCGCGCTTTCTATCGCGCCGAGATACCCCTCGGCATTCATTCCCTCTATGGATTTCTGATTCAGCTCTTCATCCGCGCGGTTCACCGCGGGATCTTCCTCTTCCCACTCGCCCCGGACCGCTTCATCGGCGGCGACAGCGTCATCGAAATCAGACATCCAGCTCGCTTCAAGCATTTCTCGGTACTGCGTCTCACTCTTGATATCGATCTTCCACTCTGTCAGCTTGGCCGCGAGACGGGCGTTCTGCCCTTCTTTTCCGATAGCGAGCGACAACTGATGGTCTGCGACGATGACGCGCGCGCTTTGCGATTCTTCGTCCAGCACAACACGCACGACGCGCGCCGGGGAAAGCGCGCTGCTGATAAACTCCGTGATATCGGGATCCCATTCAATGATGTCGATCTTCTCTCCGTTAAGTTCCGTTATCACGGATTGGACACGCATCCCGCGCTGTCCGACGCAGGCTCCCACCGCGTCGATATTCTTGTCGTGGCTGGTCACAGCCATTTTCGTCCGGGATCCGGCCTCGCGGGCGATATTGACAATCTCCACGATACCGGCTCTGATCTCCGGGACTTCCTGCTCAAACAAGCGGCGGACGAGCCCCGGATGACTTCTCGAAATCATGATGACAGGGCGGTGATCTCGCTGATCAACTTTCAGGATAAAAAAGCGCATGTGTTTCTTGAACGTGTAATTGTCCAGGCGCGATTGCTGGTTATACGGAAGAACAGCCTGCGCACGTCCGATATCGACAAGCACTTCATTTCTGTCGCGGCGCTGAACGATGCCGCTCGCGAGGCCGCCCACACGACCGGAAAATTCCTCGTGAATGCGGGATTTCTCTGCCTGCGCCAGCCGCTGATTGATGACACTTTTCGCTGTCTGGGCGGCGAGCCGGCCGAAATGTGACGGATCAACCTCGCGCACGAGCTGATCACCGAGCTCCAGATCGGGAGAGAGCGCGTGAGCCTGATCAAGAGACAGTTCGCTGTTGGGGTCCTGAACATCCGCCACGACAGTCATCGGCTGGTATACGCGCATCTCGCCCGTACGGCGGTCAATGTGAGCAGTAATCCCATCGTTCTCCACCTGTTTAGGTTCGCTCTCCTGCCCTGCGGACGCGGTTTCGCGCTCACGCGACTTGTCGCGGTCTTTCGAGCGAATTTCGAATTCGCGGCGGTACGCCGCAACCAGAGCGTCTTCAATCGCCTGGATCAAAGTCTCCATTTCAACGCCGCGTTCTTTTTCAAGCAGCCTCAGCGCCTCAATAAATTCGTGGTTCATTCTCTCTCCTTCAATATCGTCATTATCGTCATCATTCGATATCAGTCGGTCCCCCGGTTATGATCGGGAAATCCCGGGATATGCAAATCTTCGACGGCTTTTCTTTTAATCCGGCATCCTGTCCTGAAAAACTATCTCGCGTTTAATGCTCGCGATCTGATCTGGTTCGAACAGCATTTTTCTTCCGTCTTTCAGAGCCACGCCGACGCGGCCTCCTTCGACGGTCAGCAGGCCGAGAAATCTCTTTTCTCCGTTCACGGCCCGGTACAGGCTTAGTCTGACGTATGCGCCCTCATGGCGGATATAATCATCCATCGACTTCAGCGGCCTATCAAGACCGGGAGAAGAGACTTCGAATGTATCAAAATCATCCAATCCGATCTCCTCCGATATGATACGGTCGGCCACTTCGCTCAGGTGTTCACAGTCATCAATGCCGACGCCGCCCCGCTTATCGATGATCAGACGTAGAATCCGCTTACCGTTCTCGTGAACGTAAAGCACATCAAGTAAAGCGAGATCCATTGATTCGGCCACAGGAGCGATGCGCTCTGTAATGATCCGTGTGTTCATTTTATTTGAACTCATCTTTGTCCTCCCGTCTGACACTTTCGACCCTTACGTACAAAAGAGCGGGCCACCCCGCTCTTTCAGTCCGATACACGCCGTGCTATCTAATTATATCAGGTTTATCTGCCCGGTCAAGCGAACCCGCGCAGATACCGCGCGCAAGCCGGCTCAGGCTGAAAGCCGGACAGCAGAGGCGCGGGATGGTGATCCCGGCGCGATTCGAACGCGCGACCTGCCGCTTAGGAGGCGGCCGCTCTATCCTGCTGAGCTACGGGATCATTTGCTTTTCCCACGTAGTATAACAAAAACCGGGCCGAAGCGCTACGCGCGCCCAACAGCTCATCAGAAGCCGCATGCTGCCATCGTCCGTGGAATCCTGCCCGCAAAGCACGTGGAATCCCGAACAATTCCCGCATATGAAGGCTAAAATACGACAATAAACCGTAAATGTAAATAATGCATTCATGTGCGCGGTGTGATAGCATTTCTTTAATTAATCAGGAGCATTTGCGGGCAAAATACACATCGCCAGGTCACTTGCGGCGTACCGCCCGGCAGGCGTCCGGAAGGAGGCCGGATGACCGATCTCAGCTTAGCCGCATCTCGCTGATTATGAGAGGAGATTGAAGGAATGGTAAAGGAAAAAAATGAGATAGGCATCAAGTCTATTTACAATCTCAACGAAATCTCAAAACCGAAAGCGCTGATCCTGGGCTTCCAGCATATGTTTGCCATGTTCGGCGCCACTGTGCTGGTTCCTATCCTGACAGGGCTCAGTGTCCAGACAACACTTCTCATGGCCGGACTCGGAACACTTCTGTTCCATCTCATCACAGGCGGCAAGGTGCCCGCGTTTCTCGGATCATCCTTTGCGTTCATCGCGGGGTATCACGCCATCGCCGGCGCTCCCGGTTCCGAAGGATTTAACGCGGAGAACCTCCCCTACGCCTGTGGCGGTGTCTTCGTCGCCGGCCTCGTCTATGTCGTCGTAGCAGGTCTCATCAAACTCATCGGCATCAAGCGCGTGATGCGCTTCTTCCCGCCTGTCGTCACGGGGCCGATCATCATCTGCATCGGGTTGATCCTGGCTCCTGTCGCGATAAGCAGTATTACAAGAGAAATCACCAGAGCAGACGGAACCGCCGTCCCCTCAGGTGTCAACTGGGTCATCGCGCTGGCAGCCATTCTGACGATCATCATCTGCAACATCTGGGCGCGCGGCATGCTGAAAATCATCCCCATTCTTCTGGGTATTATCGTCGGCTACGTGGTCGCCCTGCTTTTCGGCGTTGTCAATTTCAGCGGACTTTCCGGTCTGAGCGTAGTCGGATTGCCCATCGCTAAGGAGAACCTGATGAAGTTCAACGCGAGTGCCATTATCACGATGGTGCCTATTTCACTCGCGACGATGATGGAGCACGTGGGAGACATCTCCGCCATCTCCGCGACAGTCGGCAAAAACTACATCGCGTCTCCCGGGCTTCACCGCTCGCTGATCGGCGACGGTCTCGCGACGAGCTTCGCCTCCATCTTCGGCGGTCCCGCGAATACGACATACGGTGAGAACACCGGGGTTCTCGTACTGACAAGAGTATACGCGCCGCGCGTCATGCAGATCGCGGCGATCCTCGCGATCATCGCGAGCTTCTTCCCGCACATCGGCGCTTTTATCCTCTCAATCCCCGGCGTCGTCATCGGCGGTGTGTCGCTAATCCTCTACGGCATGATTTCGGCGATCGGCGTCCGCAACATGGTGGAGAACAGCGTTGACCTGACGAAGAGCCGCAACCTGATCGTCGCTGCTCTGATCCTCGTCACCGGCCTCGGCTTCAACGCCGTGGGCGGACTTAACTTCAATATCGGACAGGCGCACATCAGCCTTTCCGGCCTGGCGGTCGCCGCTCTGGTCGGCATTATCATGAACGCCATCCTCCCCGGCAAGGACTACGAGTTCTCCATGGAAGGCGCGGCTGAAGGAATCAACGGCGCGCCCGGCGAGGTCGAAGAAGACGCCGAAGTGTAGCAGCCCACACCGCCCACAATCGCATCGTTCATTACAATCCCGGCCAGTAAGCCGGGATTGTTACGTTCCGACGTTTTCCCGCGGCCGATCGCGCAAGAGACAAATCCCGAACATGCTCACTCCCTGCCATGCTGTTGACATGGTTTTCGCTCTTTCATTAAACTCTATATAAGCATTAGAGTTAATTAACAATAGAAAGAGAAAGCCACAATGAAAGAGTTGCTGATACCCATCGGTCAAATGGCAAGGATCAACAATGTAACCGTGCCGACGCTGCGTCATTACGATAAGCTCGGCATTCTGAAACCGCGATACACTGACCCGGAAACCGGATACAGGTATTATGATATTCTTCAGAACGCACGCCTCGATATGATCGCCTATATGAAAGAGCTCGGGATGAGTCTCGCGGAGATCGCCGCCGTGCTGCTGACAAAGAACCTCGCCCTGATTGAAGAAATACTCGCTCAGAAAAATGAGCAGATTCACCAGAACATGCGTGAACTCAAGGCACAGCACGACGCAGTGAACCGGGCTATCAATGCCATTGAGCGCTACCGGAAATCGCCCGTCACCGGAACGCTTTCCCTTGAATACATTGATCGGCGCTATATCCTGGCTGTTCCCTGCTCCGAAAATTTTTACCAAAAAAGCATAATCAGTTACGAAAGAGTTCTGTACGATCTCCGGAAATCTCTCATTCAGCATTCTGTTTCCAAAATCCACTCTTATAATGTGGGGACATCGATCAGCCGCCGCGACTTCGAGCGCCAGTCCTTTATCGCGGACAAAGTGTTCATTTTTGCCGATTCGAATTTAGCTAAACAGCTAAAAGACGTCGATACGTTGGAAAGCGGTATGTATGCCTGCGTTTATTCCGACCGTTTTGAAGACGAAACGGCGTTTGCTACGAAACTCCTGCATTTTTGCAAGGAGAATCATTATCAGATTTCCGGAGATTATATATGTGAAATACTCACTGAATTTAATGTTTTTGAAAGCGGCAGCAGAAACATGTTTCTTCGCCTTCATGTTCCCGTATCGTTCGAGAAAAGCTCGTTTGACTCTCATGCGGAATGAGAGTGTAGCATGAAATAACAACGGACTCCGCATAGGCCGGCCAGAGTTTATCGCAAGAGCGCACGGCAATGCGGATCTGCCATGACGAATGAAATCAGCAGGAGGTCAGTTATGGAAAAAATCAAAGTAGTACAGTACGGATGCGGGAAAATGAGCAAATATACCCTGCGCTACCTGCACGAGCACGGCGCGCAGATCGTCGGCGCGATTGATGTCGATCCCGGCATTGTAGGTCAGGATGTAGGAGACTATGCCGGCTTGGGGCTGAAGACCGGGATCAAGATCTCGGACGATGCCGACAAAGTCCTCAACGAGTGTGACGCGGATGTAGCGATTGTCACCCTTTTCAGTTTCATTCCCGATATTTACGACCACGTGGGAAAATGCCTCTCACGCGGTATCAATGTGATTACGACCTGCGAGGAAGCGATCTTTCCATGGACGACATCGGCGGCTGAGATTAACCGCCTGGACGCCATCGCGAAAAAGAACGGATGTACAATGACAGGTTCTGGTATGCAGGATATTTTCTGGATCAACATGGTCGCCCTGATCGCAGGCGGCTGCAACAAAATCTGTAAGATAAAGGGCGCTTACAGCTACAATGTTGATGAATACGGACTCGCTCTCGCAAAAGCCCATGGGTGCGATCTGACGCCGGAAGAATTTGAAAAGCAGATCGCCCATCCTGAGGTCTTTGAGCCCTCCTATGCCTGGAATGCGGTTGAAACGCTTTGTAATAAGCTTGGACTGACTATTCGGTCGATCTCGCAGAAACATGTCCCCTATATTATTGATGAAGATCTGTACAGTGACACACTCGGAAAAACGATCGCAGCCGGGCGCTGTATCGGTATGTCAGCGGTCGTCACAGCGGAGACAATGCAGGGAATTACCATCGAAGAGGAAACAATTGGCAAAGTGTATGGTCCGGATGACGGTGACATGTGCGACTGGAAAATCACAGGCGAACCGGATACAGAATTTCATGTCGTTAAACCGGCAACAGTCGAACACACCTGCGCGACCGTCGTGAACAGAATTCCGACTCTTCTCCGTGCACCTGCCGGTTATGTTACCTGTGACCAGCTCGATCCCAACGAGTACCTGACTTACCCGATGGAATTCTATTGCTGATAGCGGCCGGCGTCATTCGAGGCTCTGTGATTCCTCCATGCGTTGAGTGAGTTCTTGATAACTCCCGGCTTAAAAGACTTTTCCGTGGACAACCACCCGCCATGCGGGTGGTTTGTTCTGGGACTGAAAACCATTCTGTTACCCGCTGGCGGAGTCTCGTCTTCCATTAACTGTTTCGCTTCTTTTCGGTGGAGAGAACACGGGAGAGAATCGGCCTGAGACGCGTCGCGAGAAACCAGGCGGCCGCGGCCTTCAGCAGATCCCCCGGAAGGAAGACCAGCATCCCCATGGTCAGAAACTGGCAAACCGCGATTTTTTTATCCAGGTAGAAACGTAAAATAATCGCCATATAGGGCAGCCCGATCGCGTAGATAAGCATCGTGGCGATCAGGATGTGGATGATCATATACTTGGGACTGCCCTCCTTTTTTTGAGTCAGAAAGGACAGAAAAGGCGCCGCCGCCACAAAAGCGATAACGAAGCCGAAAGAAGGCGAAATAAGGGAAAACTCGCCGCTGAGAACAAGCTTCAGCACGAGGTGCAAAATCATCGCGAGGAATGCGTCGAAGGGCTTGAGGAGCAGTCCCGAAAGCAGAACAGCCATCGTCTGCAGCGTAACCGGGACGGGTCCTACTGGGATTCGAATAAGACCGCACGCAAAAGTTAGCACACCAAAAATCGCTGTCAGCGCTATCAGTTTAGTTGTGCTGATCGTATTCACGTGTTCTTTTCCCAGCCATAAACCGCGCATACCGGCATCGGCACGGTATCCAGTATCGGCATTAAACGCAGAGACCAGGCTATTACAGCCTCATTCCTGGTTTTGCTGTAACAACAAGAATCGATGATCAATAACGAGATTGTCGCTGATCGGTCAACTCATTACTTCAATTATATCCGAAGCAGCCTCACCTCACCAGCTGTGAGTTCTACATCTCGCCCGCCTTTGCGGTAGACGAGCGCTCCTTCATCAGAGATGGCTGTCGGCGTGACAACGCGCCCGTCGTCGAGCAGTACTTCCTTCCCAAGGACAAAACATCGTTCGCGGTATTCATCCAGGTAATCTCGTTTCGGCAATCCTTGAATAATGTAATACAGTTCATTCGCTATCATGGTAATCAGGGCATTTCGGTTAAAAGATATGCCCCCTCTCTCATCCTCAGCGAAAACGCTTCCAAAATACCGGCGCGGCCCATTCAAGACTTTGCGGTGAACAATCTCCTGACCGCAGACGGAAGGAGAATCGCCGGAAGTTCGGTAAGTATATTCTCTCTCCGCTGAATCATCCGCGTAATCCGTGATCAGTCCCGATCCGGACAGACAGGACTGAGCCAGGCAGATACCGTCGGATACAGCACCCGCGATGTCCGCGAGTTCAGGCGGATAACCGCGGACAGGGCGCTCGAGGTTGAGGCCAATCCCGATAATAATGGATTCGGCCTGTCCCGTATCGAGCACTGAGGTCGCCTCCGTCAGAATGCCGCCGATTTTTTTGCCATTTAGGAAAATGTCATTCACCCATTTAATATCCGCGTGTATCCCCAGTTCTCTCTGAAGGACCCGGCACAAAGCCACCGCCGCCATCGTGGTAACAAGCGTCGGGGATTCATCCCTGCCCCAATGAAACGCGATGGAGAAATAAAGTCCTAACCCTTCCGGTGAGTGAAAGAAATTCCCCCGGCGTCCGCGGCCGGACGTCTGCCCGTTCGATGCAATCAGGCAGGGGAGCTTGGATTCGGCCGCCGCGACTTTTGCGAATGTATTGGTCGAGGTAATCGTCTCGTAGCATCTGACAAAAACATCCCCATGCCAGTCGCGCGTCAATCCGCTCCGGATAGCATCCTCCGAGAGACGTAGTGTTTCGCAGAGTAAGCGATACCCGCGGTTCTGAACACCTTCAATGACAAATCCCTGTTTCCGGAGAGAGTCGATGATCTTCCACACGGCTGTGCGTAACGCCGAGCTCTTGGGCGATTTGCTCGCCTGACAGGGCATCCGGAGTACTTTTTAACAGTCTTAGAATTTTTTGAGCTGGCGTATCCATACAGAGAGTTTAGCTAAATATACAATAAATGTCAACCCGCGAGCCTATAAAGTTCACATTTTATTCCCCATAATGTCTCCCCGGACGTTTTCCCCTGTACCCGCTAAGGCCTGTAGACAGGCGGTAATTGGAAATTGCTCATTCAATAATGTGAAAAAAGCAAGAGGCCTCAGAGGGTTAAATGCAGTCTGCGGCTATAAGTTCATATGCATAATTTATGCACAAAAATCAAACTCTTTATAAAGGTGAATAACCAGTCAATGAACAAAACAGACCGGCAGAAACAGGAGCGCCTGCGAAATAGCGCGAGGCGTCTGTGTATAATAATGTCATGCTGACTTTGGAACAGACAGAACAGGCGATCAATGAAATAGTCGAATCACTTCCTGAGGAGATTTTTGTCGATCTGAACGGCGGCGTCCTTCTCCGGGAAGATGTCAAGCTGCACTCGCAAAGCAGGACAGAAGATCTGTATATTCTCGGAGAATACTACCGCGATCGGATCTTCGGGCGCTATATAGTCATCTATTACGGATCCCTTGTGAAAGTTTTCCGCCATCTGAACTCCGCCCGGTTCCGGGGGGAACTGGAACGCGTGCTGAAACACGAACTGACACACCATCTCGAAACCCGCGCGGGCGAACATGACCTTGAAAGGCAGGATGAGCGTGAGCTTCTCCATTACCTCGCGCGCCACCGCCCAGAAGACGCCGCGCACTAACCCGGCGGGATATTTCAAAAAAATCTCGGTTCCCGCTCACCTTTGTCAATCTGTACCGGCGGCCGGATCGCGGCGGGAACCTTCTGACTGCCCGCTTATCTGCGGATAGCCGGCGAGCGCCTTCTCAATAAACGCGAGTTTGCGTCTCATGTACTCGGCTCCCGCGGAAAAAGCGGACAGCGCGTGCTGAGCCCCTTCAACCACCCAGTATTCCCGCAGTTCCGATTCACAGGCATCCATCAATTTCCGGGACATCCATGTCGGCACGAATAAATCGGCGCCACCGTGAATAATAAAGACAGGTAAACTTGTTCTCGCTATGTTAGAGAGCGGTGTCGGATCATGCAGTTTGTAACCTTGTTTTATTAGAAAAAACACTCGCGCGAAAAACAATCCGGGAATACGGAGCAAAGGGTTGATTGAACGCGTCATCCACTTCCCCTGTTCATCCAGCGATGTATAACCACAATCAGCAAGAATCGCGATAACCTGACCGGGGATCCGCTTATCGCCGCCCGCCATCAGAACAGTAGACGCGCCCATGGACAAACCATCAAGGACGTACCACCTGGGCGCGTTTTCCCCAAAATGTTCATTTATTTTCTCTATCCACGCGAAGAGATCATCATAGTGTTTACACCCTACATCAATCCGCTTGCCTTCACTCGGCAGGTGAGCGCGAAGGTACGGCAGGAAGACGGAAATCCCCTCATTTAAGTACGACTGCGCGTCGACAATTCGCGTATGGCTTGTATTGCGCCAGCCGTGCACAAGAATCGCGCATCCGCCGCTCATCTCTTCGCGGACAGGAGAGGCGGTTTTCGCGGGAATGAATATGCCATGCAGTTTTATATTGCCGCGCGTGATCTCGAGTGTTTCGTGGGCGCCGGAAAGCACTTCATCGCCTATTTTCTCCAGCTTTTCCAGATACAGGGCCGCTTCTTCCGGGATATTCTGGGAATTCAGAGATAACCGCTGATCTCCGCCGGCAGGCTTGGTCGCGTATTGGTACAGTACCCAGCCGAGAAAAGCTTCAAACCAGAGAAAGACCAGAAGCAGAGCACCGAGGACTGTGAGCGCGGTCAGAACGCCGCCGGGAATGGCCGAACTCAGCGCCGGCAAGAACTCTCGAACCTGAAAATAAGAGCACATATCAGCAGAAACGATCATACGGTTCACCTCAGATTTATTATATACCTGATGGCACTGTCCGCATGCTTTAATGGCGGATTATGGGATTTGTAAACCACTTCCCCTTCCAATAGAGGCGGCAGCCGACCATGACAATCAAAATATTGGAGACGAGCATCGCCACCCAGATACCCGTCGTTCCCAACTGTGTAAACTCGCGGAAATAATAGATGACAGGCAGCCGGAATCCCCACAATCTCAGGATGGACAGGAATGCGGCGTACCGATGATATCCGGCGCCGCTGAATATCCCGGAAAAAGCGCTGAAATAGCCCATAGCCGGTGTCATTAGTGTACAGTAGACTACATATTCCAGGGCAAGCTTCCATACGAGAGAGGCCTGATCGCCTGTTTCACGGATAAACAGGGAGAGTGTGGGATAGCGGAGAAGCCACATGACGATCGCCCCGACAACAGTCAGATACGTGACATTCCGGAAAGCGGCGCGAGAGAACTCCCTCACTCTCTCCCGGTTTCCTGCGCCTATGTTCTGCCCGACGATCGCTGTCATCGCGCCGCCGACCCCCATAGCGGGCATCATGACGAAGCTGCTGACACGGTTGACGGCGGCATAGGCGGCAATCGCGGCATCGCCGTAGGCAACGATAACCGTATTGAGCAGCGTAAAGCCGAGCGCGGCGCTCCCCTGTCCGAGTGCTGTCGGGAAACCTGTGCGGGCGAGATGGGCAAACTGCGCAAGCGTCAATTTCGTTTTTCTGAAACGAAGCCGCACATCGTTTACATGCGAACGTATCGCCCCTGCACCCAGGACAACGCGGAACGCCTGAGAAATAACAGTCGCCCAGGCGGCTCCGGCAATACCAAGCCCCAATCCGGGAAGATTCAGCACGGGAATGCGGTTAAAAATCATAAAGGGATCGAGCACAATATTCAAAATGGCGGAAGACGCGCTTATCACAGTCGTCACGCGGGTCTTCCCCTGGGCTCCCAGGATGGCGTTGAATGACAGGAACACCAGTTCGAAAGCAAACCCCGTCATCATAATCGACAAATAAACTGATGCCTTCGCCCGAAGCGCTCCGGACGCACCCATCCATTGAACGATAGAGGGCGCGAGAAAATAGCCTACAATGGAAAATATCCCTCCGAGAAAAAGGCAGAAGAAAAAAAGATGCGTCGCGTACGACTCTGCACGCCTGAAATCGCCGGCTCCAAGAAGCTGCGATATGATCGCAGTCCCGGCGATCGAAACGCCGATACCGAGCGAGACAAACAGGTAATGCGGAGGCCAGACGAAGCTTGTCGCGGAGAACTCAATCAATGACAGCTGGGCCACCCAAAGACCATCCGCCAGGTTATAAACAGCGGTAATGAAATTCGAGATCATCAATGGAACGGCAACAGAAAAGAGGACCGGCACGATCGGTCCATCCAATATTTTTCTGTTATTCATATGAGACGCCAATGGATCCCGCCTCTCTTTCTTTCACTCTTCGATGGCAGCTGACCAGCTGCTAAGGAGCCATTCAGCCGACACTTCCGAATTTAAACCGTATATAAAAAGCGGCAGCCAGAACGATAACCAGCGCGATAATAAACCAGAAGCTGCCGGCTTTCCCCTTCGGCTTTCCGCAGCCGCCGCAGCTGACACATTCATCCGGGCGGCATTCCCCGTCACATGCCGGCTCAACGTCTCCGCAAGCCGGTTCGCCGGGCACCCGTTTCAAATTCCGCGCTTCATCGCCGGACTGATTCGACGGGTTTTCTCCGGCGTCGCCTGCATCCCGGTCATTCAGTTCTTTGTAATCAACCATGCGTGCGATCTCCTGTCCGCCGGCGCGTATTGGCTATTCGCGCCTCCACAGAAGCGGAAGCGTGGGAAAAGCCCAGCGAGGCATATAAGTCGCGTGCCCGGCACAGCACGTCAAACGCCTCTTCAAATGCCCCGTCTTCTGTCAGGCATACCCCCTTCAGCGTGAGCACACCCGCAAAAGCCTTGTCTGATTTCCCTGTATCAGCGTAGTCCCTGGCAAGCCGCCAGTAAATGTCACATTCCTTTCTGTCGCCGAGCTCAAGGAAAACCATCCCCTGTTGAATATAGTTCTCTGCGAGTCTTTCAAAATAATGCGGCATCGAAGATGAGAGGCGAAGCAGTTCTTCGCGGAAATAGCTGACCGCCTGATGTCTGTCTCCCATGAGTGCCGCAAGCCGTGCCCTCTCGTGCAGAATAGAAGGGAAACAATCAGAATGAACACGGCGCTCTTGACCGGCCAGTACTTTTTCGATGACTCCGGAGGCCTCATCGTATTCCCCTAGACCGATCAATGAGCGGACATAACCGACGCAGGCCTGCGATCTCACGGCAGGAGCGGCTGAAGAATTACAAGCAATCCCGGAAAACAGTTCACGTGCTCCGGAGAACTCGCCGGCATCAAGACAACTGTTCGCCTTGTCGAGTGTTCTCATGTGACTTTCCATATAAATAGTTTATCATCACTGTGTATTATTGCATGTTCAATTTGTAACATTCGCGATCTCATTGTTCATAATTTGTTTGCCAATTTGTAGAACAACTACTGTACAATGTGATTGAAAACAAAGGAGGGGCCTATGACGGATTTCTTCGAGCAGTTATTTCCTGAGCGAAGGAATTTTTATTGTGCGCCTTTTTCGCGATGAACAAGGCATCTCTCTTCAGACATCAGCGAGGGCACACGGCACTTCTTTATCATAAATGAAGCGGAGGATTGGAGATGATAGGAAAACATATCGGAGCTTTTCTGCTGCAAGGAGAGGATCCTCTCATGATCGACGCGGCTCACTGCGCCACGGTCAGAACTGAAAATACGCTTCTCCATTCGTTATTGCTGCTGTCAAGTGTCGGTTTCACATCCGTCCCCGTGTTAGATGAATCATCGCGCGTGGCGGGTGTTATCACGATCCCTTCTATCATCAACGGACTGCTGGAAAACGAAGACTATAACTGGGACCTTCTGTCTGTGCGGAAGGTTAAAGATGTCATGACGGTAGATGTTCCCATCGTTTTCAATGATTCTCCTTTTGAAGATATGCTTCGTGTCCTGGTCAACGTCAATTATCTCTGTGTTACGGAGAGAAATGGCGTATTCCTCGGTATTGTCGCGCGAAAACAACTGCTGAAACGCGTCAACAGGCTCGCGCACGAATTTGAACTCGTATATGAAGTGAGAGAACGAAGGGACAGGAATACCGGGAACACTGTCCCCTGCACAAAAGAGATTCCATACAAAGTTGTGATTTGAATGAGAAAAGAGCTGTTCCTTTCCATTTATTGTCCGGAACAGCTCTTCTATCCGTTTTGATTCTTATTGGCTTAATACCATTATTCGATTTCGACTTCGGCTCCGGCTTCCTTAAGCTTGTTGGCCGCGTCTTCAGCGTCTTCACGGCTGATCTTCTCTTTGATCGGCTTGGGCGCTTCATCGACGAGCGCTTTCGCTTCTTTAAGACCGAGACCCGTGAGCTCACGGACGACTTTGATGACAGCGATTTTCGCCTGCCCGGCGTTTTTGAGGATGACATCAAATTCTGTCTGTTCTTCTTCCTCGGCAGCGGCAGCGGCGCCACCCGCGGCGGGCGCGGCAACGGCCATAGCCGCGGCGGACACGCCAAATTCTTCTTCCATCATCTTAACGAGTTCGTTCAGTTCGAGAATCGTCAGGCTTTTGACCTCGCTGAGGATTCCGGCAATCTTATCTTTATCCATATTCAGTCTACCTCCTGGTGTAGAGAGGGGCCGCTTCTGCGCGAACACCCGGTTTTTTCACATCCCTGCTTTTCTTCATGTTATCCGGCAGGTTTTCATTCGGCTTTTTGTTCTGCGGATGCTGTTGCTGCTTCCGCGGAGGCGTCTGACGCCCCTGTTTTCATTGCTTGTGTGACTTATTCCGTCTTTGCTTCTTCTGCAGATTCCTGTTACGCTTCGCCTTGCGGCTCTTCATTCACAGGAGCCGGTTCAGCGTTCAGCAGCTCGGAGACGTTCTCAACACCTGCTTCGGCGCCTTTGTCCGCGATCTGTTTCGCTACCTGGGCGAAAGCTGTCAACGGGTACAGCATCATAAAGAGCAGCTGGCCGTATAGCTTCTCACGTGATTCAACGCGCGACAGAGCCATCACATAGTCGACATCGTGGACTTCACCGCCGATCACGCCGCCTTTAATGGTGAGCTTCTTGAATTTCTCAGAGAACTCACGCACCATGCGGGGAGCGACGACGACATCATCCATACTGTACGCCAGCGCTGTCGGGCCTTTGAGCGTTTCCTCAAGCCCTTTAATACCAAGCTGTTCAAAGGCGCGCTCTGAGAGCGAGTTCTTCACGACACGGTATGTCAGGCCTTTGCTCCGGAAAGCGGCCCGCATTTCCGTATCCTGTTTGACTGTCAGACCTTTGTAGTCGGCAAACACGATCGATTGCGCTTGTTTCAGCTCACCGACGAGCGACAGAACCTGGTTCTTTTTCTTCTCCAGTACTTTTTCACTGGGCATGCGACACTTACCTCCTTCTAAAATTTAACACCCCTCCGCGAATGGCAGAGGGGCGCGCTGTAAGTTCGTCCATCCACCTCGGCGGGACAGCCTTTGCTGTTTACATCCCCACGGGATTCCTGCTTTCTTCGGCGTTGTAGGTATTATTCTGTTCTGTGCCCATTCAGACGATGGGCGCGTCTTACTTCGAGAGCTTCGGGTTCGTGCGGACACCGGGGCCCATCGTGCTCGCCACTGTACAGCGGCGGATGTATTGGCCTTTCGCAGCGGCAGGCTTCGCTCTCATAATGGCGTCGAGCAGAGCGTCAAAGTTGTCGCGAAGCTTCTCCACGCCAAAGGATGCTTTACCAATGACGCAGTGGATAATGTTCTGCTTCTCGAGTCTGTACTCAATCCGGCCCGCTTTCGCTTCGCTGACGGCGTGCGCCACATCGGGCGTCACCGTACCGGATTTCGGGTTCGGCATCAGACCGCGGGGTCCGAGCACCCGGCCGAGGCGGCCGACAATACCCATCATATCCGGTGAGGCGATCGCGACATCGAACTCAAGCCAGCCTTCCTTCTGGATTTTATCGGCGAGATCTTCCGCACCGACATAGTCCGCACCCGCCTCTTTCGCCTGATCAGCCGCAGGACCTTTGGCAAATACGAGGACTCTCGCGTCCTTGCCTGTGCCGTGGGGGAGCACCACCGTTCCGCGGATCTGCTGATCAGCTTTACGTGAGTCAACACCCATGCGCAGGTGGATTTCAACGGTTTCATCAAATTTTGCTGTCGCGCTCTTAATCACGAGATCGAGCGCTTCATCCGGTTCGTACGTCGTCTGGGGATCAACCAGCTTGGACGCTTCAATATAACGTTTACCGCGTTTCATAACAGGTCCTCCCCTCTTACTTTTTGTAATCGACGGTAATGCCCATGCTCCGGGCAGTCCCCGCTACCATTCTGGCGGCGGATTCAACGTCTGACGCATTCATATCTTCCAGTTTAATCTCTGCGATACGCAAGCATTCAGACCAGGGCACGGTTGCCACTTTGTTCTTGTTCGGTTCTCCCGATGCCTTATCCAGCCCGCATGCTTTCTTCAGCAGTACCGGCGCCGGCGGAGTCTTTGTAATGAATGTGTACGATCTGTCCTGATAAACCGTAATAACTACGGGGATTACGAGACCGATGTCTTTTTGCGTACGTTCATTAAATTCTCTGACAAACTGGGCAATATTGACCCCATGCTGGCCAAGAGCAGGTCCGACCGGCGGCGCAGGCGTCGCTTGTCCCGCAGGAATCTGAAGTTTCACATATGCGGTAATTTGTTTAGCCATTCAGCCACCTCCCATTTTTCTGATCCTCATAAAGGATTATTTATTATGATCAAGGCAGAGCGTATCTGCCGAATCATCTGCTATGATTTCCACCGCGCATCGGTAGGGATGCGCCCGATCAGCCACGCCTCCGACCGGATAATCACGCGAAGGCCGTCCGGAGGAGCATCCTGCCCCTTCGTTACTGTTGGCGCATGACCTGAGTCAATTCAAGTTCAACCGGTGTTTCGCGGCCGAACATCGAGACGAGCACGGTCACTTTCTTTTTGTCGAGGTTGATTTCCTCAACTTTTCCGTCGAAGCCTTCCAGAGGTCCATTGATCACCCGGACATCGTCGCCGACTTCGTAATCCATGACGGGCTCCCAATCCGAATCGAGACCCATCATACCGAGCTCATCTTCCGTCAGGGGCACGGGGTTTGTGCTGGACGGGCCGACGAAACCGGTTACCCCGCGCGTGTTGCGCACAATGTACCAGATTTCATCTGTCAGAATCATCTTAACGAGAACATAACCGGGATAAATTTTGCGTTCGACGGTGCGGCGCTTGCCCTCTTTGATCTCAAGAACAGTCTCCGTGGGGACGAGAACTTCCTGAATCATCTCCTGAAGTCCGCGGTTCTCGATGATCATCTCAAGCGTCGCTTTCACGCGATTCTCATATCCGGAGTACGTGTGAATAACGTACCAGAGCGCTTCCTGGTTTTTGTTCTCAGAAGTCTCACTCATGCTGTTACGCTCCGGCGCTCTGCCCTGTGGTTGTCGGGGTTGGTGAAGATGATTCATCCGTCGTTCCGGAAGGGTCTGTCGTCTCCCCCGGGGTTATCGTATCCGACACGGTCGTGCCCGCTGTCGTTCCCGAAGGCGTCTGTTTCGCGGTATAGAACCCGGATGTGCGCAGAATAAAGCTGATCAGCGAATCAAAAACGAGAATAAGAACAGTCGCGATCGCAATGATCAGCAGGACTGTCAATGTGCTCTGCTTCAGCTTTTTTCTGTCCGGCCACATCACGCGCTTTAATTCTGAAATGATATTGACGAACCATTTTTTCAGACGCGCGAAAATGGACGGCTTACCGCCCTTTTTCGCTGAATCGCGTTTCGCCGTTTTTTTATCCCGGTCACTCGCCGTTTTTACTTTATTGTTCGCCATAGAATCACTCCCGTGAGCTCGCGATTATTTCGTTTCGCGGTGAATCGTATGCTTGTTGCAGAACTTGCAGAACTTGCTCCGTTCAAGCTTCTCAGGCGTATGCATCTTATTCTTTTTTGTGTCGTAATTGCGCTGTTTGCATTCAGAACATGCAAGCGTAATTCTCTCACGTGCACCTGCTTTTGCCATGGTGGTTTCCTCCGCTGATTTCCTAAAACGCCGCTTGTCCGCGCAAAAAAAAAGACTCCCGCGTCTGACAAGCAGAAGTATAGTATCACGAAGCGGCCGGGCGTGTCAAACAAAAATTAAAAAATAGGGAGTCTATCCTAATTGCAAAAGTAAGCGTACTACATTGTTTACGCTAAGTTCTGTGAATCAGAATTGTACCGTTACTTCCAGGACTTCACTTGGAGAGAGTCGGGCCGCGCCTGTCTCTCTCTGTACCGACAGAGCAGGCGGTGATTCGATCACCGCCCGCTCCGTCAATTATGTCATGCCTTTTGGTATTTCGTATTATTCCGTCTTTTCTTCGAGAACGGCTTTCTTCTGTTTCCGGATGATCACGAACGCGAGCGCCGCGACTCCCGTCACGCCCAGCACCGCGATGACGATCCACAGCCACGGCGTCTCCGCCACGGGCTCTTCGGCAGGTTTGGTATCATCCGTCAGCACCAGCGGAGACTGACCGACATAGCCGACGACGCCATAAAGCGAGAAGCTGATCGCGTCGAAGACCAGTTCGCCGTCCGACGCCTCCGCCTCAATATACTCCAGTCTGCCGTCTTTCGTATAGTGCGCCATCACCATGCCGTCATACCCTGTCGGATCGGGCGCGGGCACCCGTACCCGAACGGTCTCGGTGGGCTCGTATTTCTCCCCAGTCAGCAGATTCATCAGGGAGATGTCCCACAGAACCAGCAGCTTGTTCCCGCCGAGCTGTCCCTCTAGCGCCGCGTAAATGTCCGATGATGGCTCTTTTGCTTCCACGACCAGCCAGATGTACCAAGGCAGGTTCTCTGCCCGTACACCCGTCTTCACATCCGCCTGGTTCGCCGCGCCCACCTTGTTCATCAGCGCTTCCAGATCCGCGTAGTTCGCGGCCTTCACCTGTGCTTTCTGCGCGTCCGTCAGCGCCTCGTATGCACGGTAGAGCTCCGCCACCGCGTTTCCGTCCGGCTTATCCGCCTTCATAAGTTCCGCGATCTTCTCCATCACGGCGCCGGCCGCTTCGTCCACTACGTAAGTCACACCCCCGATCGTGACGCTCACCTGGCCGTCTTTTAGATCCGGCTCATCCGGGG
>JAKPXB010000010.1 GCA_029570375.1 Bacillota bacterium
CAAAGACGCGGATGAGCCGCTCGTCGGTATTCTGAAGCGCGAAGGGCTGCTTCTGTCTGAAGTGGAAACAGAGCATACCTACCCGTTCTGCTGGCGCTGCGATACCCCGCTCATCTATTACGCCCGGCACGCCTGGTTCATTGAGATGACAAAGCTGCGCGACAAACTCCTGGCCAATAACGAGAAAATCCACTGGATTCCATCGCATATCGGGCCGGGGCGGTTCGGAAATTTCCTCGAGAGCGTCGTCGACTGGTGCCTCTCGCGCGAACGCTACTGGGGGACGCCGCTGCCCGTCTGGGAATGCGGCGCGTGCCATCATCAGCATATGATCGGTTCAATCGCCGAACTGAAAGAAATGTCGCCCGATTGTCCAGAGGATATTGAACTCCATAAACCCATGATCGATCAGGTACATCTTCGCTGTCCGGCTTGCGGCGGATTGATGACGCGCGTGCCGGAGGTCATCGACTGCTGGTATGATTCGGGGTCGATGCCTTTCGCGCAATACCATTACCCCTTTGAGAACGCCGATCTCTTCAGCGAGCGCATGCCGGCGGATTTTATCTCGGAAGCGATCGACCAGACGCGCGGGTGGTTCTACAATCTGCATGCGATCAGCACGTGCCTGTTTGACTCCGAAGCGTTCAAAAACTGCATCGTGCTCGGCCATGTCCTCGATAAAGACGGCATCAAAATGTCGAAGCACCTCGGCAATATTGTCGAGCCGCGCGAAATTCTCTCTCACGAAGGCGCCGACGCCGTCCGCTGGATGTTCTACGCCGGAAGCCAGCCATGGCTGTCCGTCCGCTTCTCGGCGGAAGCGGTCAACGAGATGAAGCGCCGCTTCATGGGGACATTCTGGAATACGTATGCTTTCTTCGTTCTCTATGCCAATATTGACGGGTTTGAAAGACACGATTACAGGGATTTCCCTGTCGACGATCACAAAACGGTGATTGACAGGTGGATTGAGAGCCGCCTCCATTCGCTGATCCGCGAGGTGGACGCGAAGCTTGAAGCGTATGACATCACGACGGCGGCGAGAGCGCTGGAAGCGTTCACCGACGATCTGTCGAACTGGTATGTGCGCCGTTCGCGCGAGCGGTACTGGGGACCGGATCTCGACGCCGATAAGATCACCGCATACATCGTGCTGCACGATGTCCTCGTAACGATGGCTCATCTGACGGCGCCTTTTACTCCGTTCATGGCCGAGAGCGTTTACCGCAATCTCGTGGCCGGACACCTCGAAGGAATGCCGGAGAGCGTGCACCTCTGCGATTTCCCCGCGGCTGACCCTGCAAGGATTGACGTCGGTCTCGAGAAGGATATGGCGCGCGTACTTGAAATCGTCTCGCTGGGGCGGGCCGCCAGAAACGCCGCCCAGCTCAAGATCAGACAGCCGCTATCCGCTATGGTCGTCGTGGGAAGCGAGCCGCTGTCGGATGAATTGACGGCGCTTGTACTCGATGAGCTCAATATTAAAAAGATGGTCTGGGCGGAGGATAACAGGAGTCTCGTAGACTATAAGTTTAAACCGCAGCTCCGGACGCTCGGTAGGATGATGGGCGCGAACCTGCCGAAGGGACGTATGCTCATCGAGGCGCTTCCGGGCCGCGCTTCGATGGACCGCCTCCGGGAAGACGGGGTGCTCGACCTGGAGGTCGGAGGAACCGTGTACAAGCTGACGGCGGATGATCTCCTGATTGAGGAGGTGCCGGCCGCGGGTTATGCCGTCGAGAGCGCCGGCGGTGTCACGGTGGCGCTTCGCACGGAGTTATCGGAGGAGCTGATCGAAGAAGGCCTGATGCGCGAGATGGTCAGCAAAGTACAGACGATGCGCCGTTCCAGCGATTTTCAGGTGACGGACCGGATTCTCCTCTACGTCAGGCGCAATGAGCTCGCCGCCATGATCGATCGCCGCGTCGACGACATCATGGAAGAAGTTCTGGCGGAACAGGTGATTTTCTTCGACGACCTTTCCGAATTGCCGGAAGGTCTGGAGGCGCAGGACTGGGATATCAACGGCCACGCGATGACACTCGCTGTCCGTGTGTCCTGACTCTGTGGCGGCTTCAGGGGGACAGTGAACCGGCGTCAGTCAGCAGGCGAAAAACGCGGGCGGGTTTTCCATAAAGGGAAAACCCGCTCTTATCAGGCGTTCGCATCGCTGGCGCAGAGCGCCCTGATTATGGCGCTCTATATCGCCCTGACGCTCACCACCCCGTGGATGAGCTTTCAGGTCGTTCAGCTCCGGCTGGCGGAGGTGCTGACAGCGCTTCCCGCTCTTTTCCCATCCGCCATCCCCGGTGTATTCGCGGGGTGTCTCGTCTCGAATATTCTGAATCCTTCACCGCTCGGACTCGTCGATATCATCTGCGGGAGCGCGACCACGCTCTGTGCGGCCTCTCTGACCTGGATCATGGCCAAGCCTCTTCGACAGGCGCTGGCGCGGATGCTTCAAGAAGGAAACCCGCCGCCCTCCGCAGAGACCGCCCTGATCGGCGGAGCCGTGCCGCCGCGCGGATACGCGGCGCCGCTCCCGAAGCGGGAGGAAGACGGGAAGGGAAGCGGGAAAATGGCAAGGGGGAAGCGGCGCTTGTTCGCGATGCGGTTCATCCCGCTCCTGCCGCCTGTTGTCTTAAACGCGCTGGTCGTGGGGACCTATCTCCCGTACCTGC
Source organism: Bacillota bacterium (assembly GCA_029570375.1). GTDB lineage: Bacteria > Bacillota > Clostridia > Saccharofermentanales > DTU023 > UBA4923. The sequence goes on from JAKPXB010000010.1 coordinate 2,685, forward strand.
TCAGTGAAGGTGCGCCGGGCATCTGGTTTATCCTGGGGACTATCGGCTCTATTTTTCTCTCGCAGGCTGTCGTCGTGTGGGGGCTCGGTCTGCCTCTTATCATGTCACTCGAGCGCACGCCGTGGGCTAAACGCATCTATCTTGTGGGAAATGACGCATTACTTCGATCAGAAACAGAATAGCGAACACGCGTACCGGGCGTTCGAGGCGGCGTGGGAGGGGACATTGTTCCGCTTCACGTCAGACAGCGGCGTTTTTTCCAGAAGACAAGTGGATGACGGCACGCATCTTCTCGTTTCAACCGTCCTGTCCTGTGAAGCGGACGCGCCGATTCAGGTGCTTGACCTCGGGACAGGCATCGGCGTGATGGCGATTGCCCTCGCCGGACTGCGCCCGTCTTTCCGTGTCCTGGGCAGCGATATCAACGAGCGCGCTGTGTCGCTCGCGCGGCGCAACGCCTCGCTGAACGGCGTCAGGAACGCGTCATTTCTTGAATGCGACGGCGTGCCTGTGGACGGCGCCTGCGAAGGAGAGCCTGTCGAAGGCTCTGCCGGCAAGGGCGCGCGCTATGACCTGATTATTCTGAATCCTCCCATTCGCGCGGGGAAAGAGACGGTATACCGCCTCTTTCGGGAAGCGCGCGAACATCTGAACGACGGCGGCCGGTTCTATATTGTAATCCGTGTCAGGCAGGGAGCCGCGTCAGCGGCTAAAGAACTGGCCGGGTCTTTTGATATTGTGGAAACGATCAATCGCGGGAAAGGTTATCATGTGATCAGAGCGTGTGTCCCGAAGAGCGGCGGATAGGCGCGGTGTTAACATGCAGACGGCAGGGGGGAGGAGCGACATGTTTTCCATAACAGCCATCGGGCAGGACAGCCACCGGTTTATGACAGAGGAGGCGGCCGCTTCTTCCGGGCGCGTGCTTCGGCTCGGCGGCCTGGCGATCGAAGGCTTCCCGGCACTCGATGGCAACAGCGACGCGGATGTCGTTCTCCACGCGCTGACAAACGCGCTGTCCGGGCTCTCCGGTGTGAGAGTACTCGGAGCGTCCGCGGATGAAATGGCGCGGCGCGGCATCACGGACAGCGGCGCCTATGTCGCGCGGGCACTGGAAGAACTCGGGGATATCCTCCTGACCCATCTCTCTTTTTCGATCGAAGCGAAAAGGCCGCGCCTGGCCGCGCTGATCGACCCAATGCGGGAGAACATCGCGCGGATGACCGGGCTTTCCGTCCGTCATGTCGCCATCACGGCTACGTCAGGCGAAGACCTTACCGCTTTCGGACGGGGGGAAGGGATCGCCTGCTTCTGCGCCGCGTCCGCGGTTGTGCTCAGAGAAAACAGGAATTAAACAATTCACGCCAGGCGGCCAGAATCCGCTCCATCTCGTCGAGGGCGCGCCGGAGGAGAATGCGCTCATAGGGATCATTCGGATCGATGTCCGTCTTAACAGCGGCGGGCATCTTTAATCCGCGGTAGACGTGGAGCAGCGCGTAGGCGGCGCGGTCGAAATAAGGAGAATCCATTTTTTTCACACCGGACAGATATTCGGAAGTCCTGCCGAGCGCGATAGCTGCGGGGAGCGCGCCGATCAATGTTTCAATCTCTGTCATCTTGTCTCCGGTAGACTGGGTCAGAAGTCCGGGGGACTTGAGCGCACGCGCAAACCGGCGTATTTCGTGAGCGTGCCGCCTTCCCTCTGCTGTCAGGAAACGGAAGGACAGCCCGCTTAAGGCAAACAGTGCGGTGTTTATAAGCATGATAAATGTCAGAGGAGAGTTCGTATAGATGTAAAAAAAGATCGAAAGCGCGAAAAAGAGAATAGAGAAGCAGAAGCACGCGAGCCTGATGACTTTCGTCCACAAGGGCTCGGAGAGCCCGCTATTCGCGAACGCTGTGTCGACATGCTTCCTGAAACGCTGTGCCAGCTGCCGGAAATCATCTCCGCGCGCGGCGATCCGCAGTCTCTCCGGAGACAGTACGTTGTCATACTCCGGCTGCGCGATGAAAAGCCATTGCAGGAGAAGCGTCTCATAAGTGGTGAACTGAGAAAAGTCGTTGCGGTTCGGGTGATTCCAAATGAAAACTTCATCTGTCCACGAAATTTCGCGGCGCGTCACAAGACTCAGAAGCGTGGCGAGCAGGAGATCAGGTTCATTCAGCCGGAGGCTCGCGAGTGACACCGTCTCCGCCGGACGCGATAACAGAGGCCAGAGCGCGAAGTCGCTTCGGACGCGGCGTTTCCCTGTCAGTGAAAAAAACTGGAGAGACAGAACGATAATCAGGCCAACGGCGCTGAGGATCGTGACAATATGCGTGATCGACTCCCGGAGTGATTCGAGTTTCGAGAGACGGGCTGACAGGGATTGCGCGCCGGATAATAGGCGCGCGAGAGGCGTGGTGTCGGAAGCCGGAAGGATAAAAGGGAAACAGCGCTTCGGCATGCTGATCGCAATCGCCGTGCCGCTCGTTTTCACGAAATGCTGGTTGTCGATAAAGGACACGGAGTTGGATGATGTTTTGTTTTCCGTGAGCATGTGATACGCGACCGGTACGATTTCCGCGGTGTCAATGAGGCAATCTTCGGGGAAAGTGAACATCCAGAGAAGAGTTTCTACTCTCATGTTATTCGGCACAACGCAGAGAGGGCCTGAGATAAGCGCGCGGCCATCCTTTTCCACAACACCCCGCGTCCACTGGTAGCTGAGCCTGAAGATGTAATCGTCGGTAAAGGAGGTCATGCTGAGGTGAAGGCGCAGCTTATCTTTCAATCGTTCCGTCGTGTAAGAAAAAGGCTGAGGGTATTTATTATTCAGCAGCGGAACCTCGATATATTTCACTTCTTTTTCGTGATCCGGATCCTGCGCGATTTCGAAAGACTGAAGCTGTGACTCCCCGTCGAGCGGGAAGAGCAGATTAAACGTGAGGGATTTATACGGTTTTCCAAAGTGGAACCGGATGGTCTCGGTTATGTCGACGGTCCCATCCTTATTAACCGATACGTGCGCCGTCGCGTTCTCAACATACGTGGACGGCTTCTTCTCCGCGGCGCTGACGGCCGGATGTCCGGCCGGGAAGAATGAAACTGCCAGGAAGACAGCGAGCGCCAGGATGACAGTGCGGACAGCGCGCCGCGCGCGGGGCGTTCTCCGGCTAATAGAATGCTGAGATTTGTTATGGCCGCCGATGTGACGCATAGGGGATCGATGGTGCCTCCGTTCATGGAAAACGCGTACTACCATTCTACCATCAAAAACAGACGCGTTCCGGGGAATTCAGATGGCGCCGGCTGCCGTCCCGCGTCCGGCTGAGAAGCGGACGGCCGGCAGCACACGATTCTCCCGATTTTCACGGAGGGTTTTCGAAGGTTCACAAAGATCACCAAAAGTTCACCAAAATCGCCCGGCTGTTTGACGGTCCGCGGGATTTCATTGTATACTACTTGGGTACTGTGAATCCGACAGGGTTACTCAGAGTTCACTGCGAGGGGAGGGATAAGGTTGACGGAGATTCGCGTAAAAGATAATGAATCCCTGGACAGTGCGCTGAGACGTTTTAAGCGTTCCACCGCGCGTTCAGGCGTGCTCGCTGAAGTACGCAAGCGTGAGCACTACGAAAAGCCGAGTGTTCGACGCAAGAAAAAAGCTGAAGCCGCCAGAAAGCGCAAACGCTGATATTTCATGGACGACACGAAAAGAGGTCCGTTGTTTTCAACGGGCCTCTTTTGAGTTGAAGAATCTGTGATAGTTTGAGTGTAAAGAACACGCGGAAACAGGGGATGGGGCAATGAGAGACAATGCCAGACACCACGCGCTTGAATGGCTGTCGCCCGCCGAATGGACAGTCGCCTGTGACGACAGGGCGGTGGCGGGGGAGACATCTGTTTTGTCGCGTGTTCTGCGCGCCCGAAATCTCGAAACACCTGAACAGCAGGAAGCTTTCCTCAACTGCTCTTTAAAGGATATACCCGATCCTTTCCTCTTTCTCGATATGGACAGAGCCTGCCGGATCATCCGCGCTGTGATGGAGCGGGAGAATCCGTCGGTATTGATTTTTGGCGATTACGATGCCGACGGGCTCACGTCATCGGCGCTTCTCGGGCGCTGGTTCAAGGCGAGAGGAGTCAGCCCGGAACTGCTGATCCCCGACCGCTTTGACGACGGGTACGGATTATCCCCCGATCTCGCGCAGGAGATCCTGCTTCACCGCCCCGATCTTGTGATTACAGTCGACACCGGGACGTCTTCGCCGGAAGCCGTAAACTGGCTGGTTTCTCGGGGCGTGGAGGTGGTTGTGACCGATCACCACCTCCCGTCCGAAGATTTTGTCAGAGGGTCAGTCCCGATGATCAACCCTTCTATTCCGGATGAGACGTACCCCTATAAAGCGTTAAGCGGCGCGGGCGTCGCCTATCTTCTGACGGTCGCCATGGACCGCTGTATGGGAGAATTGTCCCCTGTCCGGGATACGCTTACGGTGATCGCTTCTGTGGGCACGATCGCCGATGTGATGCCGCTTACCGGGGTGAACCGCGCCATTGTCCGCGCTGGAATCGCGTTGTTCGAGGAACATGCCCCCGCCGGGCTGAAAGCGCTTCACCGAGTTGCAGCTGACGCAGACAGCCGTAAGTCCGCGGTGACAGCGCATGAGATTGCCTTCGCTGTCGCGCCGAGGCTGAACGCGGCAGGGCGCATGGGAGATGTGCGGCTCGCTCTTGACTTGCTGCTCGAAGAGGACCCCCGGCGGGTGGTGATCCTGGCCGACAAGCTCAACGAGCTGAACAATGAACGCAAGCAGGCCGAACAGGATGTTTTCACCGAAGCATTGGCCGATGTCATGAACGGACAGGGCGATTCGCCCCTGACAGTCGCGATCGCGCGGGGAACCGGCTGGCATGCCGGCGTATTGGGGATCGTCAGCGCGAGGCTGGCCGAGAGACTGCGCGTTCCGTCTATCACACTTGCTGAAGACGGGGGAATCCTGTCAGGGTCAGCCCGGACTTTTGGCAGGATCAACTTAATCGAAGGTCTTACGCAGGCAGCCATGTTTCTCGAAACTTACGGCGGGCACGCGGGGGCAGCGGGGATTTCCCTGAGGGATGAAAATTTCGATCGATTCCGCGAGGCGATGATCTCCTATATCGAATCGATACCGAAGAAAATGCGGCAGGTGCCATTGCGGGCGGATACGACTCTCGAGGGGAACGCCATTGATGAGAGCGTCATCGAGTGTTTCGACGCGCTCGAGCCGATGGGGTACGGTTTTGAGCGACCGCTTTTTCTGATCCCCCGCCTGAAAATTGAAGGGATTGTCCGCGTGGGCGACGGGCGCCATCTGCGGCTGAGAGTGCGGGCGCGGGGGGAGAAAAAGCGCCTGTTCGACGCGATTCTGTTTCACCGCGGAGAGGATGAAGTTTTTTACTCGGTGGGCGATGAGATCGATCTTCTGGCGGCGCCCGAGTTCAACATCTGGCGCGACCGGCGTTTCATTCAGCTCCGGGCAAAGGATGTGAGACCCTCCGGACAGGAAGCCTCCGATCGTGACGCGTGGCGTGCGCTGCCGGAAGTGCTGCGCGGAATGCCGGATGAGAACCTTTCGGAACGCCTCTCCGGACAGGGCGTGGCAGCGGTCAGCCCGCGCGTCTTTATTGCGCTGTGGCATCTCATCTCCGCTCTCGCGGGCCAAGAGCGCCATGCTTTCGCTTTCTCGCCGTCCAGGTTGGCGTGGCTCCTCACACACCGCTATAATGTGACTGTAAGCGCGCTCGGTGTTTTGCTCGCTCTCGCTCTCTTCGCGGAGGTCGGGCTCGGCGAGCTCGCGGAAGACGAGGAGAGCGGTTATATTTTCCGCCCGCTTGAGACGCGTGACGAGAAACTGAAACTGACAAAAGCGCCCCTCTGGGGGAAACTCGAAGCACTGGGAGTCCTGATGCCATGAAGACAGAAGTTGTCTACACAGAAGAGCAGTATGAAACGATCTGCCGTACAGATGACGAAATGCTTCATCTTATCGAGTTATGGAAAAAATCGGCGCATCAGCAAGACGCGTCTTTTTTGACTAAGGCGTACGCGCTCGCGAAAGAAGCCCACGAGGTGCAGTTCAGAATCACAGGAGATCCCTATATTATCCACCCTGTGGCAGCCATGCGGATATTACTCGAGCTCGGACTGGTTGACGAACACACGCTGGCGGCCGCTCTTCTCCACGATACGGTGGAAGATACGGACACCACGCTCGAAGATATTAAGGAAGCGATGGGAGCGGAGGTGGCCGCGCTTGTCGATGGCGTGACAAAACTGTCCCGTATCTCCTATTCTTCGCGGGAAGAGCTGCAGGCGCAGAATTTCCGCAAAATGTTTCTCGCGATGGCCAAGGACATCCGCGTCGTCCTGATAAAACTCGCGGACCGGCTGCACAATATGCGCACGATGCAGTACAAGGAACCGGAGAAACAAGTCGCGTCCGCGCGGGAGACGCTTGACATCTACGCGCCGCTCGCGGCGAGGCTCGGTATTCACAGGATCAAGTGGGAGCTGGAAGACCTCAGCCTGCGCTATCTGGACCCCGACGCCTATTATGAACTCGTCGGCATGCTGTCGCAGCGCCGGTCCGACCGCGAGAGCTATCTCAACGAGATCGTTATGGATCTGACGATGAAAGTCGCCGCGATGGGGATCCGCGCGGAGATTGAAGGGCGTCCGAAACATTTTTACAGTATTTACCGCAAGATGAAGAAACAAGTCAAGCAGCTCGATGAAATCTACGACTTGTTTGCGACGCGGATTATAGTACCGACGGTCAGCGACTGCTATGCCGTGTTGGGGCTTGTCCACGAGCTCTACAAGCCTATTCCCGGGAGATTCAAAGACTATATTGCTGTCCCCAAGACGAACGGCTATCAATCGCTGCATACGACTGTTTTCGGAAGCCGCGGCGTTCCCTTTGAAGTTCAGATCCGGACCGAAGAGATGCACCGCACGGCGGAATACGGCATTGCCGCGCACTGGCGGTATAAAGAGGGGGCGACGGACAGGAAGCAGGATAACTTCGAGGTCCGGTTGTCCTGGCTCCGCCAGCTGCTCGAATGGCAGAGCGATATGAGCGACGCCGGCGACTATATGGAAGCGCTGCGAGAAGGACTGACGGCGGATGAGGTGTTCGTCTTCACGCCGAAAGGAGAGGTGATCGGCCTTCCGGCGGGGGCTGTTCCGATCGATTTCGCGTACCATATCCACAGCGACATCGGAAACTCCATGTACGGCGCCAAGGTCAACGGCCGCATGGTGCCGCAGACATACCAGCTGATGAACGGCGATATTGTCGAGATACTGACATCCGACAAAGTCCGCGGTCCCTCGCGCGACTGGCTCGCTCTCGTCAAGAGCAGTACGGCGCGCAGCAAGATTTCCTCGTGGTTCAAGCGCGAGCGCCGTGACGAGAACATCGCGAGGGGACGTGAACTGCTCGAGCGGGAAGTCCAGAAAACGGGCTTCCACATGCAGGACCTCCTGAAGAAAGATTTCTTCGCCCCCCTGCTGAAGCGCTATTCGCTCCATTCCCTCGACGATCTCCTCGCCGGCGTCGGGTACGGCGGCATTCCGGCGGGCCGCATCGTCCCCCGGCTGCGCGACGCCTATATCGCGTCGCTTCCTGAGGAAGAGCGCGTCCGCCTCGGCTACCGCGTGTCGAAAACAGGGCAGGTGATTCACAATCCGACGAATATTCTCGTCAGCGAAGCGCTCATCCTCGACAAAGCCGGCAAGAAACCCGCCCCGAAAAAGAAGAAAAAGGAAACGCAGGATATCCCGGTCAAAGTAAAGGGGCTGGAGAACGCGCTTCTGAAAATGTCGAAGTGCTGCAACCCCGTCCCCGGCGATGAGATCATCGGCTATGTGACAAGGGGGATGGGGGTCGCCGTGCACCGGGTCGATTGTCCGAACATCCGGCATATTGTCGAATCATTCGACCGCACGCCGGAGGACGCGGAGCGCGCTTCGCGCCTGATCGATGTCCTGTGGACGACAGAAGCGGAAAAATCGATCCGCATCTATCCCGTCAATCTGCGGATCATCGCACGCGACCGGTCCAATCTTCTCGCGGAGATTTCATCCGCGATCGCCGACGAGCAGGTCTCTGTTCAATCTGCGCAGATCTCTTCCGCGCGGGATATCAGCGCCAACCTGCTGCTTACCGTAGAGATTGAGAACCAGGAGCAGTACGACCGCCTTGTCGGACGGATCAAGGCGATTGACGGCGTCGTCAGCGTGGCGCGCGGCCACAACTAGCGTATGCGAAGAGCGCGCCCGGTCAGCCGGAACGCGCCCTTTCAGAACCTGGCCAAGCAGACGGCGCAGCCGTTAGACGGGAATCACAGAGACCATGATGACGGGGCGGCGCCGCGAGTAATCGTACAGTGTCTTCTGGATCTGGTCCCGCACGTTGTCGGATGTCATGCTCTGCGCGAGCGGCTTCTTCTTGTTCCACAGCTCCTCTGCTGTTTTTCTGATCGTCTGCTGGCAGAGGTCGATAATGTGGTTTGTTTCGCTTTCGTAGATAAAGCCGCGCGTCAGGACGACAGGATCGCGGAACAGGCGGTTTGCCTGCTCATCAATCGCTATCATCACGGAGACAACGCCGTCGTCCGCTAATCGCAGCCGGTCGCGGAGGACGTATTCGTCGACGTCTCCCATACCGGAGCCGTCGATCAGGATGCCCGCGCCCTCGGTATATCCGACAAAGTTCATGCTGTTCGGCGTGAATTCAAGGATGTCGCCGTTCGCGAGAATAGCGATGTTGTCGGCGGGTATGCCCATATCGTTCGCGAGTTCGGCGTGCTGGTAGAGCATGCGGTATTCACCGTGCGAAGGGATGAAGAATGCCGGCTTCGTCAGCGTGATGATCTGCCGCATCTCATCGCGGTATGCGTGCCCGGAGGCGTGGACTTCGGAGAGTGTATCGTAGATCACCTGCGCGCCTTTCATGAACAGCTCGTTAATGACGCGGTATATCGCCTCTTCGTTGCCTGGGATCATGCTCGATGACAGGATGACCGTGTCTCCCGGGATAATCTCGGCGCTGCGGTGTTCCGAGAAGGCGAGCCGCGTCAGCGCCGACATCGGTTCCCCCTGACTTCCCGTCGCGAGGATGACGAGCTCCTCGGGAGGGTAGCTGTCAACGCTCTGGACATCGATAATGGTCGACGGGTCGAAAGTCAGATAACCAAGGCTGCTGGCCGCCGCGAAGACGTTCTGCATGCTGCGCCCGAGGATCAGGACTTTCCTGTTGTGTGTTTCCGCCATGGAAATGACCTGCTGGAGACGGAATACATTTGAGGAGAATGTCGCGACAATAATGCGCCCCTTCGCCTGCGTGAAAATATCGGCGAAGGCGCGGCCGACTTCCCGTTCCGAAAGCGAGTGGCCTTCCCGCTCCGCGTTGGTACTCTCGGAGATCAGGGCGAGGATTCCGCGATTCCCCAGTTCGGCGATCTTCCCGAGATCGATGGGCTTGACGGTTGTCGGCGTGTAGTCGATCTTGAAATCGCCTGTGTAGAACACGGTCCCGACAGGCGATGTGACGGCGAGCGAGACAGCGTCGGCAATCGAGTGGTTGACATGGATAAAATCGATCTCAAAAGAGCCGAGTGTGAGCTTTTCGCCCGCCCGGACTACCTGGAGTTTGTCGGAGGTGATTTTCGGACGGAAATTCTCAAGCTTCGTCTCGATCAGTTTCATGGACATGGGCGTCGCGTAGACGGGCACGTCGAATTCTTTGATCAGCCAGGGGAGAGCGCCGATATGATCCTCATGGCCGTGCGTAATCAGCACGCCGCGGAATTGATCGCGGCGGTCCCTCAGATAGGTGAAGTCCGGAATGATGACGTCTATGCCCGGCATCCGATTGTCGGGGAAGGCCATGCCGCAGTCGATCGCGAATAAGTCGTCTCCGTATTCGAAGACTGTCATGTTCTTTCCTATTTCCCGCATCCCTCCGAGCGGGATGACACGCAGTGTGTCCCTTCCGGCTGCAGCGCCGTTTTTTTTCTGCTCCCGCGGTGGCTTCGGCTCGGCGGTCTCTTTTTTCATTCTGGGCGATTTCGATTTATCACTCGATTTTGTCTGACTCATTGAACTCTCCTATTTGTATCATCCGCCCGTCCGGGCGGTATATTGTTATGATCAGAAATATATTACCATGCGCGCCCGTTTATAGGTTGCGCCAAACAGTAGGGCGTGTTAAAACACGGTTCGCCTGTGACGCCATGAATAACCCCAGCTGGACAATCGGATTCGGACGGTGTTCCTTGCTCAGACCGTATTGCTTCAGCCCTTTTTCTTTCTCCATCTCAAAAAAGAAAATGGTGCAGTCGTAGTAAAGAATCCGCTCATTCCTCTTCAAGAGTTTCTTTGAGTTCTGGTAAAGTCCACTCTGAATGCGATTGTTCTCTTTTGCAAGAACCTCCAGCGCCCGGTAGATGTCGTGAGGCTCAAAACCCGGCGCCTCAAGAAGTTTATTCGCGTCTTCAAACGTCGCTGCTTTCGGTTTTGGAAAGCTCGGCCAGCGTCCCCAGCTTTTTGACGACCTTATTCGACCGTTTCCCGGTTCTTCCATCGTAGGTCGATTCGACGATATAAAGCGACGCGGCATTCTTCGTTTTGCTGATTTGGAGACGCTTCTTAACTGTCAAAGTACCGTTTTTAAATACAATTGATATAATAATTAAAAAGGGAAGAGTCCCTTGTCTGGAAAAGAGTGAAATGAAAATGTTCCGTTCAAAATCCGTAACTAGGATCGTAACTGCCATACTCGTTGTGGTCTTATTGGTTGTATGTTTATCCTCGTGTCATGGTACAGCTAGAGAGCCTCGCGAGACATTTCTGCTTCCACTTGTTCGTGAAGGAAAGCAAGGAACATTGGAGGGGTGTTTCGCAATAAGCTACTCTTTCCAATCGTTGTGGGAAGAATCGGATCTTGTGATTTTTGGAAGAGTGCAGAGCTGGTTAAGCGAAATCGCCGGAGACGAGAATGGTGTGCATCAGACGTTCCACGATGTCATCGTTCTGGAAACTTTCAAGGGAAAACCGTCAGAGCGCATCGTCATGCTTCAGGAAGGCAGTTCGGCCTATACTTATGAGCATTCCCCAATTTATCGACATGGTGAGGAAATGCTTTTATTCCTGAAAGAAGCTGTCCCTTACGACAGTCAACCATACGAAAAATCATATTGGATGCCTGCCGGTTGGCCATCGGCTCTCCCCGTCGTCAAAGATGACAACAACGTGCGTTACGCCCTTGATTTTTACTATTTCATTCCGAACATGGGTGCCGAAGCAAATATCGCGCTTGACAACTATAACGATCTGTATACACAGGACGGTCCTAAAAAGGAAACTATGCTAGAGACTCTTGATCGGACCATGCCCGATCTTGCCTCATGGCTTCGGGAAAATGATGACTATGTTATTCCGGGTGTCTATCGTGTAGATGATATTCTGGGGCAGATGCGATAGATAACAAATACATGTTGTGATAGTTTTTGAGAGAAGATGAGGTAATATAATTGATTAAATGGTGCTAAAAAATGGACAGATACAAACGCAGCAACTATCATAGAAAGAGCAAATGCTGGTGGTGTTGTATCAACATACTATGACCTTCAAAGTAATGCATTTGCAAGGTTGAGGAAAAAGGGTATGGATTCCTCGGGTCATTTTTTATCTTGGGAAATGGAGTTGCATCGAAGATTTGGTGCAGATGATGTTGCCGTCGCTCATGAATTCGGCCATGTAATCGGCCTGTGTGACCTATTCAGTAATAGTTGCAGATATAAGCTTATGTTTGGGTTGGGTCGGTTTGCTGGTGCGCCCTCTGAGCCCACGGGTAGCGATATTAAGGGAGCGAAAGTTATTAACGGGACACACGTTTCTCCTGACTTTTGTAAATAATATTTTGTCGTGATTGTGTTGTCAGCTTTTTTCAGTTGGGGGTGTATCAAAAGAGTCACCCTCTTTTGAGAGTTGAGGATAATGAAATCAAACAGAAAAGCGGGTACCGAAGTGCCCGTAAATCCTGTAAACCTGTTTTGTGAAAAAAGTAAATTTTCAGTCAGAATATAACAATAACTTGAACTACATTCAACTGTGCCTACCCATTGAAACAAAAGTTTATTCCCGTGGACAATTCGGTGAGATTGCTGGACCGGGTACTGGAGGCTTTAGATTACAGCAAGTTGTGGTAGTGTCAAGGGTCCTGCGCACTTTCATAAATCATCTGGTGTTTTTCAGTATCTCCATGGGGGACACTGATTATTTGCTTGTATTACCATGTGCGCCCGTTTATAGGTTGCGCCAAACAGTAGGGCGTGTTAAAATACGGCTTGTTCATGTTGAAGCACAGGAGGGAGTAACACGTGCCAAATATCAGATCATCCATAAAGAGAGTGCGTTCAGACGAGAGCAAGGCTGTCGCGAACAAGCGTAGAAAGAGTGAGATCAGAACGCTTGTCAAGCGAGCGATCACCGCGAAAGAGCAGGGGCTCGCGGAGGCTGAGGCATTCGAACGCGACGCGCAGGCGGCACTCGACCGCGCGAGCGTCCAGGGCATTATTTCAAGGAATACAGCCGCCAGGCGCAAAGCGCGCATAGCGCGCGTCAAACAGCTTGGCGCCTAGCTTCGTTCTTTCATACTTTTCATCCGGACGGCAGTGATCCTGCCGTTTTTTGGGTGACTGCGCTATAATTACGAGATGAACACTTACCCGAAGAAAAGAAACATCGCTGTCGTTATCGCGGGACTGCTCGCGGGCATGATACTGGCGTCCGCCGTATTTGTGTTCGGATACCTGTATTTTGTGATCGGTCTTCGGACCTTTCACAAAACAGGCTCAATCCCCATCGAGACGGGGCTTGAAAATCTTGACGTGCCGCCCAATATGTCTAAAGGGATGAATATCCCGGTCAGGCAGGAAGGGCATTTAAAGAACTTTTTGATTATCGGATCGGATACGCGCAATCCCGATACCCATGGCCGGTCGGACGCGATGATGCTTGTGACGGTCAACACGAAGACGAAGAAAATCCATGTGACCTCACTGATGCGCGCCATCTATGTCAGTATCCCGCAGGATCCCGATCCCCAGTACGCGAAGAACTGGACCTCGCAGTATATGTTGAACGCCGCCCACACGTGGGGAGGCCCGCGGCTGCTTCTGAAGACCGTCCAGAGGAATTTCCGGGTGGATGTATCGCAGTACATCGCGACGGACTTCAGCGGCTTTAAGGGTGTCATCGACAAGGTCGGCGGTGTGCCGATTAATCTGACTGCCGCGGAGGCGAAGTACCTGAATAAGCTGTTGGGCGGCAAATCGCTCACGGCGGGGGAGCAGCTCCTAGACGGGGAAACAGCGCTCCATTACGCCAGAATCCGAAAGCTTGATTCCGATTTCAAGCGCATGGAGCGCCAGAGAAATGTGATCATAGCGCTGTTTAAGAAAATAGGCTCGTGCAGCACAAAGAAGATGTCGGCGACTGCGGAATCGCTGATGCCCTTTGTAACGACGAATATCTCTGATATCGATTTCATGAGCCTGATCTTCGACTTTATCACTTACCGCCATTATGAGATTGACCAGATGATGCTGCCGTTGGAGACGTATAAGGCAAAAGTTGTTATCCGCGGCATGGAAATGTACGACATCGACTGGAAGGAGAATATCGGCGCGCTTCACAAGTTTATGGAGAGCTGAGAAGCTGCCGCCGTCCAGACCCGATCAGCGTGACAAGTCGGGAGGCCCGCATTGGTTATTCTTGGAATCGACCCCGGCTACGCCATAACCGGATTTGGCGTGCTCCAATACAATAAAAGCCATTTCCGCGTCCTCGATTACGGTGTGGTGCGGACGGGTGCGGGCGCGCCGTTTCCCGAACGCCTGCTGGCGATTCAACAGGCGCTCTCTGATCTCCTGGATCGTTACCGGCCGGACTGTGTCGCGATTGAGGAATTGTTCTTCAGCCGCAACACGACAACAGCCATCGGGGCGGCACAGGCCCGCGGCGTGGCTGTGGTCACCGCGGCGTCATCGGGCCTTCCCGTCTATGAGTACACGCCGATCCAGGTGAAGCTCGCCGTAACCGGTTACGGCCGGGCGGAAAAACAGCAGGTCCAGGAGATGGTCCGCATCCTGTTGAATCTGTCTGAGAAACCGGAGCCCGACGACGCGGCCGACGCGCTCGCCGTGGCGATCTGTCACGCGCACTCGGGGAACAGAGACAGCGCGCTCGCCGTCGGCGGTTATCAGAAGTAGCGGAAGCGGGCGGCAGCACAGAGTTTATCGGTGTCATGTCCGACGGGACCATAAACGCGTGAGGAGACGCTTATGATTGCCAGTATACAAGGCCGCATTGTCAGGAAAAGCGAAGAATTTGTGATCATTGAGCAGGGGGGAATCGGGTTCCGGCTCGATGTCGCCCCGCGGACGGCTGCTTCGCTCCCTCCCGCCGGCGAGGCGGCGAAACTGTTCACATTTCTCCACGTCCGTGAGAACGAGCTTGGCCTCTTCGGATTCGCGACGGAAGAGGAGAAAAACCTCTTTGAACTTGTGCAGACAGTGAGCGGCGTCGGACCGCGCCTCGCGCTTCAGGTTGTCGACACGCTGACGCCTGACGCTTTCGCGCTCGCCATTCTGCAAAACGACACCGCGCAGCTGACCCGGATCAAGGGCATCGGAAAGAAAGGCGCCGCCCGCATGGTGCTGGAACTGACCGACAAGCTGAAAAAGGCGGGCGTCGCTGTCTCGGGAGGGGACGGCGCCATATCGGCGCCCGTTCAGGATGCCGGGGGCAGCTGCGCGGAAGAAGTGCTGGCCGCTTTAATGGTGCTGGGCTATAGTTCGCCCGAAGCCAGGGACGCCATCAAACGCGCGAATCCCGGTGCCGGTGATTCTGTCGAAAGCCTGTTGAGGAGAGCGCTCGGGCAGCTGGCCATTTTCTGAGCCGGAGGCGGGGATTTCGCTCCCATGTGAAAATTTTTTGCCAGGAGGAGGCACCTATGACACGGACAGCGCCTCTTTTTTTCTGATACCATTGTAAAAAGCGATCGCGAAACGCTTGTGATCGATGATGAGAACAGCAGGAGAGAGTATGTACGAGTTTGAAAGCCGCATGGAGCACGACGAAAGGGATGACCGCTTCGATGAGGAACGCGTCCTCTCGCGGAAAGCTTTGCGTGAAGACTCCGAAGAGCCGCATCTCCGGCCGACACGGTGGGGAGAGTACTTCGGGCAGGAGAAAGTAAAAGCCAATCTCAGCATCGCCATTGAAGCGGCGAAGGCGAGAGGCGAGTCTCTCGATCACATTCTCCTTTATGGCCCGCCGGGGCTTGGAAAAACAACACTGGCGGCTATTATCGCGAATGAACTCGGTGTTGAAATGCGTATCACTTCCGGTCCCGCGATTGAGCGGCAGGGGGACCTCGCGGCGATCCTCACCAACCTCGGCGAGCGCGATGTGCTCTTTATCGACGAGATACACCGCCTCAACAGGACAGTGGAAGAAGTGCTGTACCCCGCGATGGAGGACTACGCGCTCGACATTATGATCGGGAAAGGCCCGTCCGCGCGTTCCATCAGGCTCGATCTGCCGCGCTTCACGCTGATCGGGGCGACGACACGCGCCGGACTTCTGACATCGCCGCTTCGCGACCGTTTCGGGATTATTCAGCGGCTCGACCTCTACGCGCCGGATGAGATTGCGCAGATTCTGAACCGCTACGCTGCCCTGTTAGGCGTGGGTATCGATGGCGACGGCCTCCGTGAGCTCTCGATGCGCTGCCGGGGAACGCCGCGTGTGGCGATCCGCCTGCTGCGGCGGATGCGCGATTACGCCCAGATACACGGTGACAATATCATCGACCGCGATATTTGCGAGATGGGGTTGTCGGCTCTGGAGATCGACGGGATCGGTCTGGACGGCAATGACCGCCTCATCATGCGCGTGATGGCTGAGATGTACGACGGCGGCCCCGTGGGACTCGATACGCTTGCCGCGTCAACGGGTGAGGACTCTGTCACGATTGAGGATATTTACGAACCGTATCTGATGCAGATCGGCTTTCTCGCGAAAACGCCGCGCGGACGGATCCTGACGCGTGGGGGATTTGAACACCTCGGCATTCCGTACGCGGAAAGGGACACGCGGATGAACACGAACGGTCAGATGACGCTGCAGGATATTCTTAAGTAAAAGTATCGGAAGGAAGGGAGATGATGCGGCTTGAGCCGGGAACTGTCTTTTCATAAAATACTGCTTCACATTTGCTGCGGTCCCTGCGCGATGTGGCCGCTTCGCTCGCTCCTCGACAGCGGCGCCGATGTGACGCTGTTTTTCTATAACCCCAATATTCACCCGGAGATGGAATGGAAACGCCGCTTTGAAAACGCGGAACGCGTCGCCGGGCATTACAACCTCCGAATGATTGTCGAACCGGACAACAATTCATCCGCCTGGCGCGACCGCGAGGATGACGGCGATCAGCGCTGTCGTTTCTGCTATGAAACACGCCTTGAACGGACAGCCCGCGAAGCCGCGGCGAATGGTTATGACGCGGTCAGCACGACATTGCTTGTCAGCCCCTATCAGAACCGTGAACTGCTGCTCGCCGCCGGGAAAGCGGCCGCGGACGCGAACGATGTCTCTTTCGTTCCTTTTGATTGGCGGGATGGATTCAGAAAAGGGCAGGAGATGGCCCGCGAGCTCGGACTGTACCGTCAGAAGTACTGCGGATGTGTCGTGTCGCTCGAGCATTCCGATTACTTCGAGACAGTCTCGCGCGAGCACGAACAGCTCGCTTTGGCAGCGTGCCTGGGCTGTGGTGGGGATCTGCTGCGCGGCTGAGCCTGTCCGGGAGCCGCGGATCAGTCTGTTTCTCTTATGATCCGCTCGCATCCGGCCGCAGGGAGGACGGGTCGAGAGGAGCCGCATAGATTGTTTTGTACTGGCTGTAGGTGACGCGCCCCGGACTGGATCCCGGGGGCTTTTTCACATCGCGGACATGGCAGTAATCCACTTCGGCAGGGCCTCCCAGCCTCCCTGCCCCTGAATACCAGGCCGCGATCCCGGCCGCCTCGGCGATGGTTCTTTCCGGTACTTCTTTTCCCGCGGAGGCGATGATGACGTGAGAGCCCGGCTGCTGCCTGACATGGAACCACCAGTCATCCTTCCCCGCTTTTCGCAGCAGGGACTCATTCTGGAAATTATTTCTTCCTGAGAAAATCGTAAACCCATCGGAGGATTTGTATTCCCTCGGAGGCAGGGGAGGCGCCTCCCGCCTGCCGCGCCTCTGCGCTTTCTTCCCCTCTTTCTCGTATGCCTTCGCGCGCCGGCGCTCTTTAGATGCCGGTTTGCCGGGAGCTTTCCCGCCGTCCCGGGCGCATTGATCCTGATTTTCACCGGGAGAGCGGTCTGTCCTCACATTGAATTCGTGCTCGACGGCGAGGAGGTCATCGCGTGATTCCGCGCGGTCGACCGCGGTGGCGAGCGACGCGAGCCATGCGAGTTCATCATGATCCTGTTCGATCAGCCTGGACGCGGCGTCGAAACGCCGTTCGTTCCGTTTCGCACGGCGGAAATAGCGCGCGGCGTTCTCCGCGGGCGAAAGACGGGGATCCAGTTCGCATAGGACGGTCGACCCCTGTTCACGGTAATTCTCAAGATGAACTTCGGACGCGCCTCTGGGAACCGCGTAAATATACGCGAGAAGAAGTTCGCCTTTCAGTTTGTCAGCCGCCGACGTTTTCCCTCTGGCGAGCTCCGATTCGTGCAGTTCGCGTTTTCTGGCTGTTTTTTTCATGCGCTCGCCGATTCGCCGTGATAGCGACGCGCGAAGCCTTTGGAACGCGTCACCTTCGGATGCTGACCGGCAGTAATCTGTCAGCGCGTCGGAGACTCTCGCGTATGGCTTTTTGTACGGCAGATGTGTCAGGGGAATGGCGTGCGCCGCCACCCACCGGAACTCGCGTGATGTCGGGCATTCCACGGCGTAGACGCCCGGCGCCCGAATGCCTTCCGCCACTTGGCGGCAGATGGATTTTACCGCGTCCGCGAGCTTCTGTTTCCCGTCTGCGTCGAGAGACAGGAAAGGGACATGCGGATCAATCCCCGCCCTGTAGGCGGCTTCATCTCCCAGAATGGGGGAGAAACCGGCGGCCGCGCCATAAGCGGCCTGCGAAACGCTTGAACCGGGCTTAACATGCGCGAACAGGCCGTCAGCTGTTTTCGTGAGGCATGTCCCCGCAGAGGGACGCGGCTGTTCCGGAGGCGGAGAATAGGGATGAGCGGGCAGAATTTCCCTCGCCCGGTTGACGCTGTGGTCGATATGGCGGAGCGGATTCAGGATAACGCCGCGCTCATTGACAACAATCAGATTGGCTGTCCGGGGCATACATTCGAAAATAAGCTGAAGATCCTGTTCGTCGCCGAGTTCATCGATCGTGTGAAAAAGGAATCGGACGACGCGCTCACCTTCCGGTGAACAGATGTGTGCGAGTTTCGCCCGCCGGAAGTGCTTTCGCATAAACATCACGAATGACGGAGGGGGGTTGAGCGCGGGAGGGGCGCTGCCGGCTGTCAGTTCGAAGACAGGCCTCGAAGGATTGGCGCCGAGTATGAGAGCCAGGCGCCCTTCCGTCTGAGAGTAGAGGTGAAGAATGAGCGTGTTGCGGTCACTCATCGCCATGCGGTCAATGAGCGCCCCTCTCAACCGCTCATCGAGTTCCTCTGCTAACGCGCCTATCGTAATGCCATCCATGTGATATCCGTCCCGTTCCTTCCCGTGTGTCACGTTTCATAGTATCATGAGAGAGATCATGAGGCAGGAGACCGATGGCAAAAGAAATGGCTAAACGTAAAAAAAGGGCCGGTTCCGGTTCGGCCGGGAAAAAAGTGGAAACTCAGACAGCAAAATCACGATTCATCCCCGACGAGATGCGATTCAGCCGGCGTTTTATCACGTCAAAAGCCGGGCGATGGATAATCGCCATTCTGGCCGTTTCCCTCCTGCTTATACTCGACGTCTTGATCGCGGGGAAGAATGCCGACCTGTTCTTCGTTCTGACAGGAGTCGAAGGACTCGTTGGAATCCTGTTGATCGGGGTTCTCCTGCTGTATAGGCGCGCGTCGAAAACCGGATAAAGTTTAAGAGGGTGCGGCTCTCTCGCCTGCGCTTAGCGCGGACGAAAGAACCGCCTTTTCAGAGAACCCCGGCGGAAAATGACAGACCTGAGAACTGCGCTTGTCTTCGCGCAAAAAGAAGGGCGATGCACCGATCACGGCGCATCGCCTTTTTACTTATCAGCTGCTTTTTGCGCGGTCAGCTTTACTCCTCACATTCTCCTACTGCTTTTTGAACGTAGAAGGGGCGTTTGTGGTAATGCGTATGCAGATACTTGTGCGCGACTTCGCTGTTCGGCGCTCCCAGGAACTTGTCGATCAGTTCGATGAGTTCGGGATTCTGGTGAGATTTGCGGAGCACCTGGCGCTCGTCCTCGCTGTACAGGGCGTTCGCGCGCGCGGGGCGCGGATCGACGGTCATACGCTCCGTGGAGGAGACATAGGACTGTCCGCCGCCGTGGATACAGCCGCCCGGACACGCCATGACTTCAATAAAGTGACAGGAGAGCTTGCCGTCGCGGACCGCGTTGAGGACGGCGCCCGCATTCTTGACGGTCGAGCAGACGACTACCTTCACCTCTGTCGGAACGCCTCCGATCGGAACCGTGACGGAGGCCTGTTTGATACCCTCCATGCCGCGTACTGCTTTGTACTCGAACGAAGGGAGGTCTTCCCCGGTCAGGACATCTGCGGCTGTTCTGAGCGCGGCTTCCATAACACCGCCTGTCGTTCCGAAGATGACGGCAGCGCCGGTGTAGTCGCCGAGGACACTATCGGGAACCGCGTCTTCGAGCTGGTCAAAGTCGAGTCCCGCCTGCTTGATCATATCGCCCAGCTCGCGTGTCGTGAGCGAGTAATCGACATCGCGGAGTCCGTCGACTTCGAGTTCTTCACGGCTCGCCTCGGTCTTCTTCGAGGTGCAGGGCATAACGGAGACGACGACGATTTTCTTCGGGTCGATTCCTTTGACTTTGGCAAAGTATGACTTGATGATCGCTCCCATCATGTTCTGCGGCGATTTGCACGTCGAGAGGTTGGGGAGGAAGTCGGGGTGATACATTTCGCAGTAGCGGACCCAGCCGGGCGAGCACGATGTGATCATCGGCAGGACGCCGCCTGTTGTGACGCGGTGCAGAAGCTCGTTCGCCTCTTCGCTGATGGTGAGGTCGGCGGCGAAGTTTGTGTCAAAGACATAATCGAATCCCATTTCGTGGAGCGCCGCTGTCATTTTGCCGGTGACAGGCGTGCCGATGGGATAGCCGAATTCCTCGCCGAGCGACGCGCGGACGGCGGGAGCTGTCTGGACGATGACGACTTTCTCCGGATCGTCAATGGCGTCCCAGATATCCTCAATGTAACGGTGCTCGTGCAGAGCGGCGACAGGGCACGCCTCGATGCACTGGCCGCAGTAGATGCAGTTGACATCGCGCATGCTGTAATTGAAAGCCGGCCCTACTTCTGTGTTGAAACCGCGGTTGGTGAACGCCAGTACACCGAGCCCCTGGACTTTCTCACACGTGCTGACGCAGCGTCCGCAGAGGATGCACTTGCTGGAATCTCTCACGATGGAAGGAGACAGCTCGTCAATTGTCTTCGGGCGTTTCTCGCCGTCGAAGCGGACGCCTTCGATGCCGCGCTCATCGGCGAGTTTCTGCAGTTCACACGTGCCGTTGCGGACACACGTCGGGCAGTTCATATCGTGATTGGCGAGGATCAGTTCGAGGTTGTACCTGACGGCTTTGCGGACAGCTTTTGTGTTTGTCTTCACTTTCATGCCGTCCTGGACCTTGAGAACGCACGTAGCGGTAAGGCCGCGCATCGGCCTTCCGTTGACTTCCACCTCAGCGACGCAGAGGCGGCAGGCGGCGATCTCATTGATATCTTTCAGATAGCAGAGGTGGGGGATATTGATCCCGGACCGGTGCGCAACCTGCAGGACTGTTTCATCCGGATCTGCCTTGAGCTCACGATTGTTTATAGTGATGGTTACTTTTTTTGTTTCTTCAGACATCGTTTAACTCCTTACTCCTTAGCGCCGTTCGATCGCGTGGAAAGGACAGGTCGAGAAGCAGGCGCCGCAGTGAATGCAGAGGCTCTGGTCGATGTAGTGCTGTTCTTTCACTTTGCCTGTGATCGCCTTGGCGGGGCATACGCGGCTGCACTTTGTGCAGCCCCTGCACTGTTCTGTAATGTAATAGCCGAGCAGGTCTTTACAGACTTTTGACGGACATGTCTTGTCGATCACGTGGGCGCGGTACTCGTCCATGAAATGTTCCATTGTGGAGAGGACAGGGTTCGGGGCCGTCTGGCCGAGCGCGCAAAGGGACGTCAGCTTGATATTCTGGGCGAGATCGTAGAGATCCTGCAGATCTTTCTCCTTGGCGCCACCGCTCGTAATTTTGTCGAGCGTCTCAAGCATCCGCTTCGTGCCTTCGCGGCAGGGGACGCACTGTCCGCACGATTCATCGACCGTAAAGTCAAGGAAGAACCGCGCGATGTCGACCATGCAGTTGTCCTCGTCCATGACAATCATGCCGCCGGAACCCATCATGGAACCGAGTGCGACGAGCTGGTCAAAGTCGATCGGTACGTCGAGCGCTTCATAGGTAAGACACCCGCCGGACGGACCGCCCGTCTGGACCGCTTTGAATTTCTTCCCGCCGGGACAGCCGCCGCCGATGTCCTCAATGACTTCGCGGAGCGTTGTTCCCATCGGCACTTCTACGAGGCCGGTATTGGTGATCTTGCCGCCGAGCGCGAAAACTTTTGTCCCGGGGCTCCCCTCGGTGCCGATGGTGCGGAACCATTCCGCGCCGTTGCGGATGATGGTAGGGATATTCGCCAGTGTTTCCACGTTGTTAATGATGGACGGTTTGCCCCAGAGACCTTTTGTCGCGGGGAACGGCGGTTTGTTTCTCGGCATGCCGCGCTTCCCCTCGATGGAGGCGATCAGGGCAGTCTCTTCGCCGCAGACAAAGGCGCCGGCGCCGAGCCTGATATGAATATCGAAGTTGAAATCGGTTCCGAAGATTTTCTCGCCCAGGAGTCCGAGCGCTTTGGCTTCGCTGATCGCGAGCTTCAGGCGCTTGACAGCTGTCGGATACTCAGCGCGGACGTAAATCCATCCCTGTGAGGCGCCGATCGCGTAGCCGGCGATGGCCAGCGCTTCGAGCACGGCGTGCGGATCGCCTTCCAATACGGAGCGGTCCATGAACGCGCCGGGGTCACCTTCGTCCGCGTTGCAGATGACGTATTTTTGATCGGCCGTCTCCCGCGCGGCGAATTTCCACTTCATCCCTGTCGGGAATCCGGCGCCGCCGCGTCCGCGGAGTTTTGACGCGCTGATGAGCTCGATTGTCTCTTCCGGCGTCATCGTTGTGAGGACTTTGGCCAGCGCCTGATAGCCTTCCACTCCGATGTATTCGCGGATATCTTCCGGATTGATGTAACCGCAGTTGTGCAGCACAATGCGCTTTTGTTTGCGATAGAAGGGGAGATCTTCGAAACGCTTACAGATTTCGCCCCTGTCGTCTTTTTTGTCGAGCTGGAGCAGCGTCAGCTCTTCGCAGACTTTTCCGCCCATGAGATGCTGCTCGACGATTTGCTTCACTTTTTCCGGGTTTACGTGGATGTAAGATACTTTTTCTTTGCCGGTCTCGAAGACATCGACGATCGGTTCGTATACACACATGCCGATACATCCTACCTTCTCTAAGAGGATGTGATCGAGTCCGTGTTCTTTCAGTTCACTCTTGAATGCTTCAAATACCTGAACGGCGCCCGCCGAGATACCGCAGGTCGCCATACCGACGACGACGCGTATCTCCGCTGGTTTCTCAAGCTTCGCTTTCCATTCGTCCCGCATTTTATTGAGATCATCAACGGAAGTAATGGGTTTGAGTCCAAGTGTTGGTTGTTCACACGCCTGTTGCATTGTCATAGTCTCGCCTCCCTTACTGTGCTTTCTCGCGGTACCGGTCGAGTATGGCTGGAATTTCGCTGACATCAGCCAGATTAGCGTACACTTCATCATCAATCATCATGACGGGCGAGAGTCCACAGCATCCGAGGCAGCGCGCCGCGTTGACTGTGAAGAGCTGATCCGGTGTCGTCATACCGACTCCTACGCCAAGTGTTTCGGAGACCTTGTCAAGGACTTTCTGCGCGCCTTTAACGTAGCAGGCTGTCCCCATGCAGATCTGAATCTGATGTTTGCCCCTGGGTTCCGTGTTGAATTGGCTGTAGAAAGTGGTAACTCCGTAGAGTTCGGCGATAGGAACACCTGTTTCCTTTGAAATGAATTTGTGAACTTCCAGCGGCAAATAGCCGAATAAGTTCTGCGCTTCCTGCAGCGCTGTCATTGCGATTCCGTTTTTGTTCTCATGACTGTTGATGAACGATCGCAGCTCCTCATAACGTGGGTCATCATCCGCGATCGTCATACAGTGACTCGTCTGTGCCATGCTACTCTCCTTTTTCATATTGATTCGCTTCTGCGTTGCGGACAATTCAAATAGCCTGAAAAACCACATGCCGATCTAAGCGCTGACGCGCACCGGCACAAGACAAACAGGCTACATGAAGGCAATCCATGATTCAATATCTGCCAGACTGTTAACTGACCTTCTTATTATTGATCAGATTACGTGATTATGCAACTATTACTGAAAAGGTATTTGAAAATTCGTGCTTTTTCGTTATGTTAAATCATATTTATGCATTTAGGAAACGCCGGCAGAAACCCTTCCACGGCACGGTTGTGCGGGCAGACTCGAAGCAAAGCGGCGGGAATGATCTGTTTTTTTAAGTTGATCAACGGATAATATGCGTTAATATAAGAGTGTTCGCCGTCAGCGATCAATCCGGCAGCCAGCCGGTCAGTTCATATTTCATGTCGTCTGAGTACGCAAAAGGAGTTTTGAATGCCGAATCATGATTTTGAAAGCAGAGCCATAGACGCTCACCTCGGATGGAAAGGTAAGATCGAGGTGACACCGCGCGCGCCGGTGAGAACAAAGGACGATCTCTCCGTTGCCTATACGCCCGGAGTCGCGGCGCCGTGTCTGGAGATTTCGCGCGATGTTATGAAATCGTACGACTACACAAGGCGCTGGAATCTGTGCCTTGTGGTGACAGACGGGACAGCCGTTCTGGGGCTGGGCGATATCGGGCCGGAAGCGGCGATGCCGGTCATGGAAGGGAAATGCGTTCTCTTCAAGTCCTTTGGCGATGTCGACGCGTTCCCTCTCTGTCTGAAGACGAAAGATGTCGATGAAATTGTCAGGACCGTTTACCTCCTGTCCGGCAGTTTCGGAGGGATCAATCTTGAGGATATCGCGGCCCCTCGTTGTTTTGAGATCGAGAAGCGCCTGAAAGAAATCTGTGATATCCCTATTTTCCATGACGACCAGCACGGGACAGCCATCGTCGTTCTGGCGGGGCTTTTGAATGCGCTCAAGCTAAGTAAACGCTCTGTCTCGGACGTCCGCATTGTGTTCAGCGGCGCTGGCGCGGCGACCATCGCGGTCGCTGAGCTGCTCATGGCTTCTGGGGCGCAGGACATCGTGGTGTGCGACCGTTCGGGTGCGCTCTACCCCGGGCGTCCGGAAGGCATGAACAGCGCGAAGGAAGCGATTGCGGCGAAGACGAACAGGCGCGGCTGCCGGGGATCGCTCGCCGACGCTCTCACCGGCGCTGATGTCTTTATCGGATTATCAGGTCCGGGCATTGTTACGGGCGATATGGTGCGCTCGATGGCGGAAGGGCCCATTGTGTTCGCGTGCGCCAATCCCAACCCGGAGATTTATCCGGACGAGGCCATCGCGGCCGGCGCCTCGATTGTCGCGACAGGCCGTTCCGACTTTCCGAATCAGATCAACAACGTGCTGGCTTTCCCCGCCATTTTCAGAGGCACATTCGACGCGCGGGCGTCAGACATCAATAGTGAAATGAAAATCGCGGCGGCGTCCGCGCTTGCGGGGATGATAGCTGAAGAGGAACTCTCGGAAGAGCGCATTCTCCCTGACCCCATGGATCCGCGGCTCCGCGGGACAGTCGCGAAAGCGGTCTTTGACGCGGCTGTGAGGACCGGAGTGGCGAGAATATAAATAAAAAGAGGGACGGTTTTCGTCTTCAAAGATAAAGAACCGTCCCTCGTTTCCGTATGCTAATCGCTGATTCTAAAGCGTATCCTCTGATCAACTGATCTTTTTAATCGCGGACAGAATCCCTTCACTTCGCGATCTGATCGAATCCCTTCAGCCATGTCGCATTGGATGTGCCGAACATGTAATTGAGTATGAGGACATCCGTGATGCCGTTTTCGCTCACGAGATTCTTCAGACTGCGGACATAATAACGGGGGTCGACGACATAAATCTCATCGTAATGGTTGGCGAGATAGGGGACAAAAGCATTTCCGAAAGAGTCCTTTACAATCAGTATTTTTCGTCCGCTCGAGTGGCTCGTCTCAATTTTCAGCAGCGCACGGTCTCCTCCTGAATAGTGGAGATAGCTGTTGCTGCCCTTTATCCTCTCGTCGTTCAGACGGATCTGGTACGACGATGTCATTTCCGCTTTGTCCCAGGCGGTCGCCTTGTAACTGTCGACGACAGGTCTCCAGCCTTCCGTCGTATCGGGGTTGTTCTTCAATACCGCTTCCTTGGTGGCGCGATACAGAGAACCGAGGTATGTTCCTTCCAGTGTGTAATGCTCCATATTCGCGAGCGGCACAGGGGACCAGCCGGCGCTTTCACAGAAAGCGCGGTAGGCGTAGTAAGCGCCGAGCCCCGTCCAGTGATGGTCTGTCCTGTAATAAATGTATTGATCGCGGTTCAGGATCAGATTGTCGTACGCATTCACGCTTCTGACATTGGAAGCCAGCGCGCCGCGGATGATCCCGATACAGTCTTTCTGCGAGGAATAGCCGGAATGGTAAGCCTCAGGCGCGAATAATTCGATAGCTGTCGGTACGACGAGACTATAGAGCTGGGTGCCGCCGGGCAAACCGTCCGCGAGCCGGTTGAGCCGTTCCGCGTAAGCTTTCAGCTTCGATTCGTTGCCGTAATAGCGCTCCATGGCGCGGTCCTTCATGATGACAATTCCGACTTTCGTGGTCTTCACTTCACCATCGTCAATCGGCGGAGGTTTCGGGGCATCGGACGGCGCAGTTGTCTGAGGCGGGATCCCTGAACCGGAAGGCTGCGGCTGTTCCGTGTTCGATGGGTCGACATCCGGCGGTTCAACCGGCTCGACGCCGGGGTCAGTTTCTTCCGGAGTGTCCGGCTCATCTTCGCCGGTCAGATCGTGATTGATCGGAATAATCTGGAGTCCGTCTTTGTTCAGATTCGGAAACGCGGTCTTTCGCCAGCTCCGGCCGGCTTTTATGAGCGACGAGCGGAACGGGAACTGATCACTGAACCAGCCTTCGATCAGTGCAGCCTGCTTGCCGTTCCTTGCGTTCTCAACGTTGAGAGACGGAAAGTGGCGCAGTTTGCGGCCTTCATCCACCGAGACATCCTGTTCCGGGAACACGAAATGCAGAAGGCCGGTCGACAGCAGTATGACAATGAAGACGATGATCGTCGCCGTTTGATTCGTTCTTAGTCTTTTTCTATTCATATAACTAACCTGTTAAAGTGTTCCATCGCCGCTAAAAGCGAAAATAGAGGAACGGGTTATAGCTGGACGCGGCCAGCGAAGCGGTGCAGAGAAAGAGGAGTACCGCGACGCCGAGGGGCTGCAGAACCGTTCCGGCGGGCGACTGTTCAATCATGCGAAGCGGCCGTTTAAACACCTTTTTGACCCAGGGAAGGATCGGCGTGGCGGCGATGAGCGCAATGATGAGGAAAATAAGGTGCTGTTTCCAGAGTATTTTCGCTTCCATATCGGCAAAACCCGCGAGGCCTGGGGCAAAGAGTCTTCCGAGAAAAGTGAAAAATCCCGCAGGTTCCGTGAAGTAAAAGAGACTCCATCCGAAGATGACGGCCAGCATGGTTAAAAGATGCCCCAATACCCTGGGGATCCGTGAACCGGCCGGGAGAATAAATCTTCTCTCAAATAGCAGGAGGGCGAAATAGTAGAGACCCCAGAAGATGAAATTCAAACTGGCGCCATGCCAAAGACCTGTGAGAAACCAGACGACGAAGGTGTTTCTCAGGCGGTGGCTGCGGTTACCACCGAGCGGGATGTAGAGATAATCGCGGAAGAACGTGCTGAGTGAGATGTGCCAGCGTCGCCAGAATTCCGTAATGGTCGAAGAAATATACGGGTAATTAAAGTTCTCAAGGAAGTGGAATCCGAACATGCGGCCGAGGCCGATCGCCATATCCGAATACCCTGAAAAATCGAAATAGATCTGGATGGTAAACGCGAGGATGCCGAGAATAGCTGTCGCTGTGCTGATCTGTCCGAAATGATCGGATTCAAAACATACTTCGACAATTTCGCTCGCGTAATTGGCGATAAGAACCTTTTTCGCTAAACCGGCGAGGAATCGGCTGATCCCCGATACCATGCCGTCGAGCGTCATCTGCCGGCGGGTGAGCTGTGACTCAATATCGGCGTAGCGGACAATCGGTCCGGCGATAAGCTGCGGGAAAAGTGAGACATAGAGCAAAAACCGGAAAAATGACCGCTGTTTCGCGATCTCCCCGCGATATAAATCGATAATATATGTCAGCGCCTGAAATGTATAAAAAGAGATGCCAATCGGGAGTGATATCTGCGGGACTTTGAATTGGATGAGGGGGAGATAGTTAATCAATTCAACAAAGAACCCGGCATATTTGAAAAACGCGAGGCTCGCCAGCGCGATCGCGACGGCGGCGATGAGCGAGATCTTTCTCTGTTTTTCCGTAGCCGCACTGCTCATAAAGAGACCCGACAGCCAGATGACGAACGAGGTGACGATGAGCAGCAGGATATAGATCGGCTCTCCCCACGCGTAAAAGAACAGGGAAAATCCCAGTAAAATACTGTTCTGTATGCTTGTTTTTTTTGTCAGCCACACCGCCAGCAGGCAGAGCGGAAGAAACATATATAGAAAAAAGAGCGACGAAAATACCATATTGTTAATTCTCCATGAGACATATTCTACCGATAATTCTCCGACTGTCAATGAAACCATAAAGAGATACAAAGGCATAAATTGAATAAAAAACATCACATCAAGCACGTATAATTATTGTTATAGACGACAATAACTTTGTATAATGATAACTATCTCAAACAGACATAACTTCTGATATAGAGGCGATCTCGTCATTTATCTGTGCATTATGATACAATATATGAGTATGAATAGTAATAATGTTGGTGAGTGCGACTAATAAATAAATACAAATCGTTTTATTGTTAACTCACCCGCTCTGATTAGGTGAATTGTATATTCGCTTAATTATCAGCTAAGAAGGTTGGGAACTGCGGTAATCGCAGATAGATAACGGGTTCAACCATTATATGCCCAAGATAAGGAGGCTATTGTTGATGAACTATGTCATTGCAGAATCGACGGCGGAAGTCATCGAAGTGTTGAAGAAAGCCAACGGTCTGGCTTGCATCGTCGCAGGAGGAACGGATCTGGTACTCGATATCGATACCGGCAAAAAATCAGCCGGTACCCTTGTCGATATCATGCGCATTCCGGAATTGAAAAAAATCGAACTGGTAGACGGTTTCCTGGAAATCGGATCGGCGGCCACATTGACCGAAATACACAGCCACCCCCTCGTTAAGCAGTATTTCCCCTCACTGGCAAAGGGATGCCGGACGGTAGGTTCGAGGCTGATCCAGAATGTCGCCACGCTCGCCGGGAATGTGATCACGGCGCAGCCGGCAGCCGATGCGGGAATGTCTCTTTCCGTTCTCGACCCTCAGTTCGTCCTGGTCGATGAGGGAGGCACGAGAATCTGTGGTGTTGACGGCATGTACGCCGGATTCGGCGTAAGCGAAGTTGACAGCTGTAAAACGCTATTAACGAAAATTCGGATTCGCATCCCAAATGAGCACGAAGCTGCTTCGTTCCAAAGATTAGAGCTTCGTAAATCCCTGAGCCTGCCGATGTTAAACGTCGCGGCGATGGGTTCTATCAGCGGCGGACATTTCGACTGGGTCCGCCTGCGGATGGCGCCTGTCGGCAAGGGTCCGGTGCGGGCTGTACAAGCTGAAGAATGGCTCGCGGGTCAGCCGGTCACTCCGGAAACGTTCTCCCATGCCGGTGAGCTGGCATTAGCCGACGCGAAACCGAGAAGCAACCCGCTCCGCGGCAGTAAGGAGTACAGAGAATTGACGCTCCCTGTGATGGTTGAACGTGCACTATTGGATATTGCCATTCAGTTGAATGCTTTGGAAGGATAGGAAACGAAGATGAAACAACATTTAATCACAACAGTAAACGGTCAACATATTGAGAGAGATGTCGATCCATCGATGAGGCTTGTCGATTTTCTGAGAGATGAGCTCTTGTTGACAGGGACGAAGATCGGGTGCAAACAGGGTGAGTGCGGCGCTTGCACGATCATCATGAACGGAACCGCCGTTTTGTCCTGTATCCTGCCCGTCATGAAAGCAATGAATGCCGAAATCCTGACTATCGAGGGGCTCGATGAGGATGGCAAACTCAATCCCATTCAGGAAGAGTTCATCAAGGGTGGAGCGATTCAGTGCGGTTTCTGTACTCCCGGTCTGATCATGGGGACGAAAGCTCTGTTAGATAAGAATCCATCGCCGACAAGAGAAGAAGTCCGCGAAGATCTGAGCGGACACATCTGCCGGTGTACGGGGTACAAAAAAATTGAGGATTCTGTCATGAAAGCAGCAGAACGCCTAAGGGAGGAAAGTCATGACTAAGTATGTCGGAAAGAATATCCCGCGATTTGACGGCTACGATAAAGCAACAGGGCGTGGCTTGTACACGACCGATATTCATCTGCCCCATATGCTGCACGCCGCTGTCCTGAGAAGCCCATACGCCCACGCAAAAGTCGTTTCAGTCGATGTGTCTGAAGCAGCGAAAATGGACGGTGTCGTGGCGATCGCGACAAAAGACAACACATCCAGGACGCTGTTCAATACGTCTGCCACGATGGTAACCACGAACCCGGGCCAGGAACCTGTTCTCGATCAGCAGGTTTTCTCCGATACCGTTCGTTACATCGGAGACGAAGTGGCGGCTGTCGCGGCTGAAACAGAGGAGATCGCAAAAGAGGCTC
>JAKPXB010000014.1 GCA_029570375.1 Bacillota bacterium
GCTCGGACACGCACGCGTGTGGGAAGGGTCCGAATGCGACAGGATAAATCTATGATGGAGATGGAACGATGTGCGGACTGACGGGCGTGATATTTCAGACAAAGCGGCGACGGCTCGCGGAGCTTGAGGAAATCGGACGCATTTTCACCGAGCTTCTTTTGCTGAATCAGGCGCGCGGAAAGGACGCCGCCGGACTCGCGATGATTCGGCGCGACGGCGCGTATTCACTCTTCAAGCGTCCGGGCCCCGCGGCGAAGCTGGTCATGGAAGAGAAATATGCTGAAGTCATCGGGCGGCTCGATAATGCGACGACCTGCATTCTCGGACACACCCGATGGAAGACCCGCGGGACGGAAGCAAACAGTTTGAACAACCAGCCGATCCGCGCCGGCGCGGTCATCGGAACTCACAACGGGACCATCGTGAATGCCGACCGGCTGTTCAAAAGATACCGGCTACGCCGAACTGCCGAGACCGACAGCGAGTTCATCTTCCGGCTTGCGGACAAGAAGGAATGCATCGAGGACTTCGAGGTTTG
Source organism: Bacillota bacterium (assembly GCA_029570375.1). Taxonomy (GTDB): domain Bacteria; phylum Bacillota; class Clostridia; order Saccharofermentanales; family DTU023; genus UBA4923. The sequence goes on from JAKPXB010000014.1 coordinate 539, forward strand.
CATCAGGGACGTCCGTGGCGGCATGTCCGCCGTTTTCACGCGCACATCGGCTTCTGATATGGTTCTGGTTATAAAAGGCAACAAGCCGCTGACCCTGTGGTATCACAAAGGATTCCGGGCGGTGTTCTACTCTTCCGAGGAGTGGCCGCTCACGCGGGTCATCGGTATGAGCCGGAGCATCGTTCGGCTGGATGTCGAGCTTTTCACGATGTCGGTGTTCAACGTCGCTGACCTGATGGACTTCCGGCAATGCGATCTATATTTCAAAGGAAATATGAGGAGCTATTCATCATGGGGATACGACATATTTTCGTCTATGGAACCTTAAAGCGGGGCATGGGAAATCACGAACGCTTCTGCGGCGACGCCCTTACCATCGAGCCTGCCGTCACGACCGGGCGGCTGTACCATCTTCCTTACGGCTTCCCCGCGATGTTCGACGCTCCTGACGGACAGGTCTTCGGCGAGGTCATAACATTCCCGGACATCCGGGAGACTCTGAAACGGATGGATTTTCTGGAAGGATACAGACCGAGCGGTACAAGTCATTATGATCGCGTCTCAAAAAAGGTCACTATTCTGTCGAAACGTAAAATTGTATCGGCGTGGATTTATATTTACCCTGATAGCCGTTTGGAAGATGTGCGCCGTGTCGGAGCGCTGGTGCGGGATGGACAATGGAACAGCTTTTCATCTCGCCGCAATATCGTCACCGCTTAAATTCCTCGCCCCCTTTATTATTTTAGAAAAATACATCCGCCTCATTAATTCATTCCCAGAATAGATGCTCTCAGCTTTGTAAGCGCCACGCCCAAATTTCTGTCCCGCGCGACAAGGTGAATCTCCCCCCGGTGAGCGTCCGCTTGCCAGAATTCATTCTCGTTCTCCATTACGAGACACCAGCCGAACGACCAGCCGGAAACTTTCAAGAAATTGCACACCTCATCCACAAGTTTCTGGTTGACGCTTGGGTTCCTATGCTTTTCGTCTTTCATCATTTCG
>JAKPXB010000034.1 GCA_029570375.1 Bacillota bacterium
CGAATTCGACTGACTGCAGCGCGAATCAATAACCGCTCTGACGTATTCCTCGAATGCGTCGCTCCTTGCGAGGTAACTGCTGTCGAGCATGCATCGGATCTGATATTCACTGTCTGTCCGGCTTCGCAGCAACAGCAGAGCGGAAATAAGCGTATCCTGTCCGACCTGCGCATTGGACACGGAATAAATAGTGAAAAGTTCTTCCAGCCTCGATCTAGCGGCGGATTTCATCGGATCAAAGCGATCTACGCTTAGCTGCGACAGATCATGCTCCAACACGGGATACTCGTCGGTCATCTGTTTCAAACTGTAAAATTCCTGAGTTTTTGCCGGAAAGTCTGAGGTGAGCAGGTAGTAGCCATCCATCTCTTCAATCAAAAGACGAGACGGATCCATGCACCAGAGATCGACATACTCCGACAATTCCAGCAGATCATCCTCCATATCACTCGCCACCAGACAGAACAGGAGATACGAGGCACCTTCCTTAACGATCGGCGCGCCTGCCCAGAAATACCTCATATAAAACGGAATCCCGACAGACACCTTCTTCGTCCCAGGGTAACGGTCGGATCGACACGACAACACATTCGATACCTCGAGATCAAAGAGCGTAACGGGATCGACAACATGCTGCTCCATAAATTCATACTCAACGTCCACCTGTTTTACGTTCGACACCACTCCTTTCAAGATGACGGTATGACGGTCGAACACACGTTCCTCGGTAAGCGGCATTAGTTCTGCATCGACAAAATGGAACCCCGTCTCTTTCGTGAGGGATACCTTAACATTGGGCGACTGGTAAACGATCCCTTGCTCTTCGGGCTTCGCGGACTGACAACCTACCAACATCATAGAGGCAGCAAGAACCAGACAGATTAACACTTTACAATAAAAGGTTTTCATATTGTTTACTCCTATTGGTGATGATCGATACGTTTCCTGGAGAACGAATTCTCCTTCTTCCGTCAGCGCACTGACTGTAAACTGTGTTTTGTGCAAATCCACTCCGACACATAGCCGGCGCTCTTCTGCCTTACTCATCCGCCTGAATGTGAATCTCAGGAACATCAACCCTGACGTTGTCCGTCGCGACCTCCGGTATCTGAAGCTTTCGCAATGTCTGCATCACAGTCTGACGGCTCACCGCCTCCGCGCAAGCGATCTCGGCACTCCGCCGGTAAGAGCATTCGCTCGACCATCGGCAAAGATCCGCGGCGAGCCCCGCCTCCACGCGCCCGTAACGTATGATGTCTGTCAACTCATCCACCAGATGGGCTCGAGAACCCGTCTGGGCGTGATGGTAATACCGTCGCGTGAACTCTAGCGTCCCATAGTGCGTCACCAGCGTACGATGAGCCTTACGGACGACATGCCACCCCGGACGGATCGATGGCGTCTCAAACAGCGTCTCGTCCAGCATTTCAAGTTCCAACCGGGCACACGCAAGCTGAAATTCTGCGAAGCCTTTTCGCCCCTTCTCCAGCCATTGCTCCAGTTCTAGCTCAAGCATGTCTAATCCGAAAAATTCCTGGATGAATTTCTCCACCTTTTCCTGTATGATGTTCATGAGATTCCTCCTTCGTTTGCCGCTAAAGCTTTACTATTTTTTTACTTTAGCAGATTTGGATGGAATCTCTTTTTTTCTACACCTACAAATACGTTACACGAACCCTCACGGGTTCTCCTTATCTCACGGTTCAATCGCCCGATCGTACAGCGCTGGTATTTTACCGTCGAAAAAACCTCATTGATGGCCTCGAGACAATCAAACAGTTTTCGACTCATTCAAAGCATTCCCGTTCTGCAATTCGCGTGATAATCCGATCCGAAAGAGCCGCAGGGCGTTCGCCGTCGTGCGCGCAGCAATAATCTCTGCGCTCTCGCCGAGAATCTCCGCCGCTTTCTCACCGATAAGGGGAATGTAAGACGGCTCGTTGCGCTTGCCGCGGTGCGGGTGCGGTGTGAGATAGGGCGCGTCTGTCTCGAGGACAAGCCGGTCAGCGGGCACAACCCGGAGCGCTTCGATGGGTTTCCGCGCTTTCCTGAAGGTAATCGGGCCGTCAAAGCCGATCATGAATCCGAGTGCCAGCAGCGCCGGTACGGTCTCGGCGCTCCCTGAGTAGCAGTGAATGACGCCCGCCGGATGCTCGCGGGCAAAGAGGCCGTCCGCGTGCGCTTCGCGCAGGATCGAAAGCGAGAGTTCCGTCGCCTCCCGCATGTGGATAATCACGGGAAGATCGAGCGCATGAGCAAGTTCCAGTTGCTTTCGGAAGACATCCCGCTGCGCCTCGCGCGGAGAGAAATCATAATGAAAATCGAGGCCGATTTCACCGCAGGCGACGACGCACCGGTCGCGCCCGGCATGCAGGGCATCTCTGTTTGCCGTCTGCACAAGATCGGAGAGGCGCGCGGCTGTCCCCGCACCCCATGTTTTCGCGTCATGCGGGTGTACGCCGACCGCGGCGTACAGCATCGGGTGGTGAACCGCCAGACGGCAGGCGGCACGGGAATCCTCCTCGTTCGAGGCGGCCATCACGACGCGTGTCACCCCGGCTGACGCCGCGCGCGAAAGGACTTCTGGGAAATCTTCGCGGAAGTCCTCGTCCTGGATGTGCGCGTGCGTATCGAACCAGATCATTTGAGAGCAGTACATAATGCATCGGAAGCGTTCATTGAAGCGCTTCGATGGATGCGAGTTCCTTTTCGATATCGATACGGGGGAACATCGGTTTGCCCTTTCTGACCTCCGGGTTTCGCCTGTACAGGTCGCGCGTGCGCGCCGATTCCCAGGATGTCATACTGTCAGCTGCCTCGCCGTCACCGTCGGCTATCCCGAGCTGTTCGCGCATGAGCGCCGGTGTTCTTGTCATGAAAGGCGAAATCATCACGGCAATACGGCGGAGATTGTCGGCGAGCGTATACAGGACAGACGCGAGCCGCGGGTGGTCTTTCTCATCTTTCGCGAGAATCCACGGCATCGTTACATCAATGTATTTGTTGCAGTGCCCGATCAGCGCCCAGATCGATTCGAGCGCGTGATTGAATTCCAGGTGATCCATGAAAGCTTCCACCTGACGCAATGTCTCATCGGCGAAATCGTCGAGTTCTACATCGACAGGCGCTTCGAGAAATTCGCCCGGCAGTCCTTCCGGGAAAGTCTTGACAATCATCGCGACTGTCCGGCTCAAGAGGTTGCCGAGGTCGTTCGCGAGGTCGCTGTTGATGCGTTCGATCAGCGCGCGGTTCGAAAAGCTGCCGTCTGCCCCGAACGGAACATCGCGGAGAAGGAAATAGCGAATCGGATCAACACCGTATTTCTCCACGAGGACCACCGGGTCGACGACATTCCCCTTTGACTTCGACATCTTATCGCCGTCAAAGAGCAGCCACCCGTGGCCGAAAATCTGTTTTGGCAGCGGCAGGCGGAGCGCCATGAGGAGCGCCGGCCAGATCAGCGAGTGGAAGCGGACGATTTCTTTTCCGATCACATGGACATCCGCCGGCCAGTAGTGATTGTAATTCGTCAGGTCATCCGGATACCCGAGGGCGGTAATATAATTCGACAGCGCGTCAATCCACACGTAGGCGACGTGTTCCGGGTCGAACGGAACGCGGATACCCCAGTCGAACGATGTCCGGGTCACGGCGACATCCTCGAGTCCCGGCTTGATGAAATTGCTGATCATCTCATTCGCCCGGGATCGCGGGAGAAGAAACTCCGGATTATCCTCAAACAGTTTCAGCAGCTTATCCTGATACTTCGACAACCGGAAAAAATAACTCGACTCTTCCGTCTTTTCCAGCTTTGCGCCGCAGTCCGGGCAGTGTCCGTCCACCGCCTGACTTTCGGTCCAGAACGCTTCACAGGGCGTGCAGTAGAGGCCTTCGTAGCTGCCCTTGTAGATATCTCCCTGTTCGTAGAGCTGCTGATAAATCGCCTGGACCGCCTTTTCGTGGTGTTCGTCGGTCGTCCGGATAAAGCCGTCATATCTTATGTCGAGAAGCTCCCAGAGTTTCTTGATGCCGACCGCCATCTCATCCAGGTATTGTTTGGGCGTCTTGCCGGCTTTTTCCGCTGTCTTCTGAATTTTCTGTCCATGCTCGTCGGTGCCGGTCAGAAAGAATACATCAAAACCGCGCATTCGCTTGTAGCGGGCCATCGCGTCCACAGCGACGGTGGAATAGGAGTGGCCGATATGGAGCTGGCCGCTCGGGTAGTAGATCGGTGTTGTGATGTAATACTTTTCTTTAGGCATATTTCTCTCCCTCTTCGCGCAGCCGCCCTGTAAGGCCGCCCGCGCCCTTGTTACGCGGGTGAGCCCCGCCGTCCCGCTCCGGACGGGTGGGTGGCCGGCCAGGGTTCCCGCGCGTACTTGAATTATTGTCTCATATTTTTCACTGTCAAAGCGGCCTCATAGAGTTTATTTCTGGGGATACCGGTCTTCGCGGCGACAGCGGCCGCCGCCTCACGCGTACTCATCCCATCGTCTAGACACTTGATCAGCATGGCCGCCAATTCTTCTTCGGACAGGCCTGCATCGCTTCCGACGCCTGTCCGTGCCTCATACTCGGCCGCCCCTTCAAGGACGGCTGTGAATTCGCCGCGCGGGGTTACCGTCTCGTAATACGCGGCGGCGCCGGAAACGGAGAGCCGGACAAATTCTTCGTATTTCTTTGTCAGTTCCCGCGCGATCACGAGCCGCCTTTCACCCAGCCCCGCTTTCAGCAGATCGCCGAGTGTGCGCCTGATCCGGTGAGGCGCTTCGTAGAAAACAACCGTCCGCTTCTCTGACGCGATGGCGTCGATCCTTTCTCTCCGGTCTTTTCCTTTGACAGGGATAAATCCTTCGTAGACAAATCGACCCGTATCGAATCCCGATGCGGCAACCGCCGAAAGGAGCGCTGACGGCCCCGGAATAACAGACACAGGGAGTCCTTCCCGTTCAGCCGCCCGGACAATACCCTCGCCCGGATCGGAGATGCAGGGCATACCCGCTTCTGAGATCACGGCGATGGATCGGCCGGCCTTCAAATCGCGCAGAAACATGTCGTGCCTGAGGTGCTGGTTCTGCTCGTAATAACTGACGAGATGGTTCCCGATACCGAGTTCCGACAAAAGCCTTGCCGCCGTCCGCGTGTCTTCCGCGGCGATATAAGTGACTTTTTGCAGCACATCTATGGCGCGGGGGCTCATATCCCCCGTATTGCCGAGCGGCGTGGCCACAAGGAACAGCGTACCGGGCTGTTCCTGTCCTCCCGCGGCGGCCGCCCTATCGCCTCCCCGCCCGCGCCTGTCACTCATCGGGGCAATCCTTCCCGACGCGTCAGCGATTGTTTCAGTATTTCGTACACATCCCGCCGGTCAAGCGCCCGGTAACCTGCGTCTTCCGCTGATGAGACAGAGTACGCGATATCCCTGACCGCCTCCTCCGGTATTCCCACTTCACCGAGTGTCGCGGGCGCGCCGATGGAATCGAAGTAAGCGCGCATCGCCTTCAACCCCGCAAAGGCCATTTCTTCCTGTGTTCTGTCCTGCGGGCAGATCCCCCAGACTTTTTCCGCATACCGCGCGAGCTTCGCCTCTGCTTCGCGGCGGATATAGAACAGCAGATTCGGGTGAACGATAGAGAGTCCTGCGCCGTGCGGAATGTCATACCAGGCGGACAGCGCGTGCTCTATCTTGTGCGCCTGCCAGTCGCCTTTTTTCCCCAGTCGGAGGAGCCCGTTCAGCGCCATTGTTCCATCCCACATCAGGTTGGAACGCGCCTGATAGTCGCGCAGATCCGCGAGCGACGCGTCGAGATTCAGACGGATATTGCGCAGAAGCCCTTCCGCCAGCTCATCCGTTAAGTTGTTGTCATCCGGCGGCGAGAAGTACTGCTCAAAAACATGGGACATCATATCGACCGCGCCGAAGACGACCTGTTCGCGCGGCATGGTCATGGTAAGAACGGGGTCGAGAATGGAAAAATACGGATGGAGCAGCGGATCGGCATACCCCAGCTTCCGATTGCCCTCCCAATGGCTGATGACTGCTGTCCCGTTCATTTCGCTGGCTGTCGCCGGCATGGTCAGAATGACACCCAGAGGCAGCGATCTTTCCAGCGATTTTCCGTTGAGGAACAGCTCCTCCCAGAAGTCGCCATCCAGCAGGGCGCCCGCGGCAATCATTTTCGAACAGTCAATCACACTGCCGCCGCCGACAGCGAGAACCAGATCAATCTTTTCTGACCGGCAGATGGCAATTCCCTCATAAACTTTCTCCGTGCGGGGGTTCGGCATAACACCCGGAACCTCAAAAACCTTTTTTCCTGATTGGGTGAGGTGCCGGACCAGGCGATCGTACAAGCCGGTGCGCTTAATACTCCCGCCGCCGTAAACGAGAAGGACGCGCTCCCCAAAAGCGGCAAGCTCCTGCGGAAGACGGTCTGCCGCGTTTTTTCCGAATATGACCTTTGTCGGATTGCGAAAAATAAATGGCTGCATAGTCTCTCCTTAAGAAAAAAGGCTGCCCGCTAAAGGCAGCCTCGCAGTTCGTTTTGAAACGTTACTGTAAATTTATGCTTGCGAGATCGCGCCAGCTGGGCAAACGGAAGCACATGTCCCACAGTCGATACAAACCTCCGGATCGATACAATACTGTGTATCTCCCTGAGAAATCGCCTCTACCGGGCACTCGGCTGCGCATGAACCACACATGATGCACTCGTCACTAATAACATGCGGCATAGATAGACCCTCCTTTTAATTGTTGAATCCTTGAACATTCACTTGCGGGTTTCCTGATCAACAGAATAATCATACCACATGTATTGTCATTCATCTACCATTCCGAACCTGCATTGTAAACACGGGGAAATGCTGCTGAATGCCAAGGTAAACCGGACAGTGAGAAGCGCGGGCGTCCGGTTTAACCTGGCATTCAGCGCATAACAGCCGGTGATAACACCAGTTCCGCGAAAAAAAGTGAAAATACACGGAAAAGAAGGCAAAGACGGGCTGGTATCGGTTAAAATAAGAGAAAAAGAATACAGTGTGGACAATCGCGGATAACGCCTGCGCAGGCCTGGCAAAAGGATGGTGATCGCATGTCAACGGTTACGCTAAAAGGAGTCAGTAAAGTCTACGGTCAAGACGTTGTAGCTGTCAGCGATTTCAATTTAGAGATTCATGACAAAGAGTTCGTGGTGCTGGTGGGACCTTCGGGGTGTGGAAAATCGACGGTGCTTCGGATGATCGCGGGTCTGGAGGATATCACGGAAGGCGAAATCTACATCGGCGATTGCCTGGTCAACCACGTCGCCCCTAAAAACCGCGATATCGCGATGGTGTTTCAGAACTACGCCCTTTACCCTCATATGACCGTCTATGAGAATATGGCATTCTCCCTGAAACTGCGAAAGATGAAGAAGAAAGAAGTCGCCTCAACGGTGCTTCAGGCAGCGGATATCCTGGATATCACGGAATACCTGGAGCGGAAACCGAAGGCCCTCTCCGGCGGCCAGAAACAGCGGGTCGCGATCGGGCGCGCCATTGTGCGCAAACCGAAAGTATTCCTGATGGATGAACCGTTGTCAAACCTCGACGCCAAATTGAGGACGCAGATGCGGGCGGAGATTATCAAACTCAGGCAGCGGATTGACACAACCTTTGTGTACGTAACGCACGACCAGATAGAAGCCATGACGCTGGGCGACCGGATTGTCATTATAAAAGACGGGGTGATTCAGCAGACGGGGACACCGGGCGAGGTATTTTTCCACCCGCGCAACCTATTCGTGGCCGGATTCATCGGGACTCCGCCGATGAATTTCTTCGATGGCGGCCTGGCGAAAGAAGGTGAAAGATATAAGCTCCGGGTTGAAGGCGCGTCCATCTGTCTTTCGGAAGAGAAGCAGCGGGCGCTTTCCCGGGCGGGATGCGGGGAATCCGCGGTTATGGCCGGCGTCCGGCCGGAGTATATTGTGATCGCGGAAGAGGGTAAACAGGAAGGTGTCCTGTCGGGTACGCTCATTTTCAGTGAAATGATGGGGAGCAGCGTCCATCTCCATGTGAAAGTAAACGACAAAGAACTGGTTGTCGTCCGGCCGACCGACGATCCATCCGTCAGCGGCGCTTCGATCCCCTCCGCGGGATCTGTATGCCGTTTATCGTTCTCCGGCGACTCCTGTCATCTGTTCGATAAGGAAACAGGGGAAAACCTGATATAACCCGCGCGGCTTCCGCGGCAGCGTGTGACCATTTCGGCGAAATGCCGACTTTTGCAGCGCTCTGCCGGCATTATTATTTCAGCAGAAACTCGAGAGCGGAAGGCAGCTCCTCCGCCCACGAATGTTCACTGTGGTCTTTCGTTGGCACCTGATGAAAAATCATCTCGTATTGACCTGAAAGTGCCAGCCCGCGCACAAAATCGGCGGCAGGCGCGACAAACTCAGATTCAAATCCGAACCCACCCACATAAAAGTAAAAACGCGTGAAAGCAGGACACACCCGCACCATATCCAGCAGCTCCCGCCGGGCATCCACGTCAAGCGCCGCGAGGGCGGGAGAGAAACAGACTGTCCCCATGAACAGACCCGGGCTCCGCGAAAGGATGCAGAGAGAGATCAGCCCGCCCATCGAACTCCCGCCGATCAACAGCTTCCCCGATTCGGCGACACCGGGAAATTCCGACAGTACAAAGGGTACGAGCGTATCAGTAAAAAAACCCGCATATCTGTCTCCACGCGGCGAATCAATGTAATCGGACCAGCGGCTGTTCAGTCCTGCGGAATAACACTGATTCACGGCCATCGGCGGGCAGTATTCGTTGAATCTGTTCAGGCTCTGATCAACGCCGACGACAATCAGCTGACACGCATGTTTTTCCGCGTAATCATCTGCCGCCCTATCCGCCTGCCACACACCGGAAAACGGCATCGCTCTATCTGCCTCCCACCCGGCAGGAAACGCGTCCGGCAGATCGAAGAGATTCTGTGCGTCATGCATAAAAAGCGCCGCAGAAGGCTGTTCCGGACGGTAGTGATCCGGCGTCCAGACGCGTACAGTTTTAACCTCGCCGAGCTGGGGAGCATGGATCCGATAGCCGTACATATTCTGTTCTACGAATTGTTTCAAAATGTCATCTCCTCCACAAAAGCGGCGGCAAAATAAGGATCGGCCGCCAGATCCAGCGTTTCAGCCGTATCGGATATGTCAAGCGCTTCGCGGTGTTTCGCCTCGTTGAGTACCGTCATGATACAGCCTTTAGCGGACGAGTTGCCGATCATGATCAGCTTGTCTCTGAGCGCAGCGTCCAGCATACCGATGGAAAACAAATCGTCCTGCCGCAGGCCGTTGCCGAATCCTCCCGCGAGATAGACACGCCCGATCTGAGAGAACTCAACCTCCTTCGAATGCAGCAGCGCGCGCAGTCCGGCTGAGACCGCACCTTTCGCCAGCTGCAACTGGCGGACATCCCGCTGCGACAGGAAAATCCTGTCATTGATAAATATTTTTTCAGGAATCATACGGCCTGTCTCATCGATGGCTCCTTCCCGCCGAAGCAGGGCGGCAAGGCTGATGAGCCCGCTCCCGCAGAGTCCGCGAGCCTCTGAGCCGATAAAGGTGAGATGGAATCCGTCCCCGTCCCGCTCTACTCTGGTAACCGCCCCTTCGATGGCCGGCATCCCGCATTCGGTCGAGACACCCTCAAATGCCGGGCCGGCCGCTGAGGACGCGGTGCAGATTTCTCTGTCGTTAAAGAGGGCAATTTCGCCGTTTGTACCGAGATCCATCAGCACGGAATAGCCGCCGCTCCTTTCACAGCTCAGGATTCCCGCCACGATATCCCCGCCGATATACCCGGAGATGACCGGCATTATGTACACATCGCAGGGCATGCCCAGACTCCCCGCCGGAAATACCCGTTCATGCGTATAGGCAGGGCGGTAGGGAGCCTGCCCGATGGATGAAACCGGTTCATCCGCCGCGATCATCTGCATCACCGTATTGCCCACGATACCGAGGACGGCGAGATCGCGTGCCGCAATCCCCGCGTCGGAAACCAGTGAATCGAGAGCTTCTCTTACGCTCTCGGCGATAAGGGTGTGCAGTGTCCGCAAACCATCCTTCTCCCTGTCACAGTACGAGATGCGGGTGACCACATCCGCGCCGAAACGGCGCTGCGGATTCATGAAGACTCGCGAACTGACGACGCGCGGACCATGTTTATCGACGAGGTAGACACAGACCGTTGTCGTTCCGATATCCGCTGCCGCAAAATACCGGCCTTCCCCGGATAACCGGTCGGGTTCGAGCGGACCAATCGTAAAATCACGCAGGATACTCGCGCGGAACGGCTGCCGATAGCTGATCTCCGTGTCCTCGGAAAGCCGGTACGAGCAGGCGAGCCGCCAGCCTTCCCGCGTCTTCTCTCCCAATAATTCTGTGTCGCGGATAGACGCCGGCTGCGCATTCCCCGTCACCCGGACCGCGCACTTACCGCAGCGACTGTTGCCGCCGCACGGGAACTCGATATTGGGATCGTATCGGCGGAGGGCGTCAGAAAGCAGCGTACCACGGTGAAGTTCGAGGACATCCGTTCCCGTCCGTCCGGCGATTCGCAGCCGCACCCTGTCATCCTGCCGGTAGGGGCACTGAGGGGCATGGCACGCGTCACAGCTGTAAGGCTCGGCGCGGGAACCAGGCGCCCCTATCTCATAGATAAGCGCCGTCGACTTCACCGGGTGCATGTATAAATGCGCCGAAAGGCTGACTGCGCTCTCCGTTACTTGTATGATCGGTTCCGACAGATCGAGCGGACAGTTCGCGCCGGGCTCCAGGCAAAGCCTCAGGGAGCAGTCTTCAGCGGCACTGTAAGCGTCAAGAAACGCCTGCTGTGTTTTCCGCAGCGCCGCGTTCTCAAGCGCATCGACGATCCACGCGTCTGTCTCATCTTTGATGGGCGCTTCCTGAACTCTCTCCACCGCCGCGACAACGAACAAGTACGCGCGGTTATCGTTGAGATAGCGCGCGAGCACCGGGTTGCGCGGCGGGTCATGCTCAGATTCGGCCCGCGCGCTGACCCGCCTGTAGCTCACGGTGGCTTCAGCGTGCTCATTCACCCAGCGGCACCACCGCATCACATCAGCTCTCAGCTCGCTGAAGACGGCCGCGCTCATTTTCGTGAAGCGCGACAGGTCTTCAGGATTCACATGGACCCTCTCTCTGTTCATGATTTCTTTCCGAGAACCTCACGGGCGAGTTCGGCGGCGGTGGCGGCATCAGCGGTATAGTGATCCGCGCCTATTTCCTCGGCGTATCGGGCGGTAACGGGCGCGCCGCCGATCATGACGATAAAGCGATCGCGCAGTCCCCTTTCACAGAGCAGGTCGATCACGGATTTCATATGCGCCATAGTCGATGTGAGAAGAGCGCTCATGCAGATAAAATCCGCGTCCGCTTCGCACGCTTTATCGACAAAGGCGCCCGCTTCCGCGTCGACCCCAATATCAATGACTTCGAAACCCGCTCCGACGAGCATCATTTTGACAAGATTTTTCCCTATATCGTGCAGATCGCCCTGAACGGTTCCGATGACCGCTTTCCCTATCGGCTTGACTCCGGTATCTGTAAGAATCGGCCTGATAATATCGAGACCGTAGTTAAGGGCGCGGGCTGAGATCAGGACCTCAGGAACAAAAATCTCGTTGTTCTTGAACTTCTTCCCCACTTTGCTCATGCCGTCAAGCAGCGAATCAAGGATAACTTTGACATCCGTCTTCTCTTCGACCGCTTGACTGACCAACGAGGCGACGCGTTTCGCCTGTCCCTCTTCGACGCCCTGCGCGATTTCATTCAAATACATGTGCAACCCCACCCTTTCTCCCTTCCGTTATTCAGGCGCTCCCGCCGCGCCTCCGGAAGAAAACCCGGCAACCGCCTCAAAGAAGGCGTCAATGTTCTCCCATTTGGCATGCGGAGGAATATCGCACCCGGATGAAATAACAAAGTTCCTGTAATCATGGCATTCTTCCATGATCCGGCGGGTCTCGGCGCGAATACCCTCGGGCGTGCCCCCCACGAACTGTGCCGCGGGGTCAACATTGCCCATAACAACTGTGTCACGCGGGAAATACTTCAGGATCTCCCTCATGGAAACCGCGTTCCCGAAATGATACGCGCCGCACCCGGTGGCGAGGATGGAGTCTGGCATTCTGACGGTCGAACCGCCGCAATTGTGGTAGACAACCACGAAACCATCATCCTGCACGGCGTCGACGATTCTCCTGACGTAAGGCTCAGAAAATTCATGCGCCAAAGCGGGAGAGAGAAGACCCGCGAGAGGTTCTGCCATGATCACGCCGTGGACTCCTTCACGCTTGTATGCGCGCGCATAAGCAATAAGGAAAGACGCCGCTTTATCAAGCACCTTCTTGATCAGCTCCGGATTTTCATAGCAGAGGATCATTGCCTCCGTCACGTCTACGAGCCGTCCCGCGAGCGAGAATGGGCCGATGATCCCGGCCAGCACGGGGCGGTCGCGGATCACCTGCAACGCCTTCCGGGCGGCGCGGAGGTAGATCTCCGTACGGCCGGCGCCCGGTTCGGGAATCCTGAGAGCGTCCGCCTCTTCTTCCGTTGTAACAATCCTGCCGGTAACACAGGGAATCTCATGATCAAAAAAACGCACATCGCTTCCGAACGCCTCTGCCTCAACCGACAGATCCATCAGGCTGACCGACGCCAGCGACGGAGTCCGGTCGGCAACCGCTTTCATACCCCTGACCTGATAAGTATCAGAGAAGATAAGTTCTCTCACGCTGATCCCCAACAGCTGAACGCACGGAAATGATAAAATCGGCAGAGCTCCCGCGGGCTTATCCCCAATCAGACTGTCTAACCACTGTTTCGTATTGAAGCTCATCTTTTATTCCTCGTAATCCTCATGCGCCGCGCGGAGAAGCGCCTTGTAGTTCTCGTCCGGTATGTAATCGGGAACGCTGTTGCCGCTGCCGAGCGCATAGCCTCCCCGGCTTCGCGTCCGGCGCAGCATCGCTCGGCAGCGGCTGTAAATTTCTTCCGGGCTTCTCCGCGCGAGAAAATCCACGTCAATCCCTCCCAGAACAGCGATGCGGCTGCCTACCGTCTCGTAAGCCTCCTCGACAGGCGTGATCTTGTCCTCATAACTATGCCTTCCGTCGAAGCCGATGGAGTCAATAATGTCGTCGATAATACCGCCGTAAAATCCGCAGGAATGCAGAATCGCGTATTTGCCTTTGGCGTGCGCCGCCTCTGCCACTTCCCTGTACCACGGAAACACATACCGGCGGAGGACAGCCGGGGGAAACATGGTCTGGCTGTTAAAACCCCAGTCATCATTGCAGAGAACGGCGCCGACTTCATCGTATTCAAGACATTGGAGGAAATAATCCGTGATCCTCCTCCCGACCTCTTCGAACACATCCGATACGACATCCGGACAGTCATAGAGCATATAGCACATATTCTCAAACCCGAGAATTCCGATCGTGTTTTCGAGTATACCGTCTACGCTGAAAGGAATGGCCTTGACGTTCTTGTTCATGTATTCCCCCGCACGGCGGATGATGCTGAAATCGCACGAAGCGGGTTCAGGCCATACATAGCGGTCAAAACTGGCGCGGTCCGTAATCATCGTACCCTCGTTCAGGGACTTCGTGGCGGCATCCGTTTGGTAATGCCCCCGGCGCGCAAATTCGAGCCCGCGGACGACTATTGAAGCGTGATCAAAGCCCGCCGAATCGAACGCCTTTATATTTGTTATCACGGCGTCCAGTTCCGTCGCGTAACTGACCTTTCCTTCGAGCAGCATCGACTCCTTCTGCCGGCCGATAATAAAGTCAAACAGGACAGGCCGTTCTGTCGGTTTTCTCTCGAGCACGGCGGCAAGATTTCCGAAATCGGGAACACGTGTCTCTTTTCTGAACATATTTCTATTACGCGGCGGTGTCCCTCAGGAAGCGCCTCTTTGAGCCACCGCCCTCTTTCCTCTTTCGCAGCCGGTTATTGTTTCTTCTCAAAATCCGTGATGTGCGTGTCGGGATGATACGTAAACACATACGCGGTTTCTTCAGCACTTTCGATCGTCGTGAGAGCGCCCATGCCTCCCGCTTTTCCATCGAGGAGATACTGTTCGCCGGCTCCCCATCCGTATTGGCCATAATTCTTTTTGGTGAGACAGAGCGCGACAGTCACCGCCCCCTTCGGCAAAGTAATTTCAGCCGACCATGTGCCGTCTTCCTTTTCGGTGAACGGGTGCGCGTCCTTTCCTTCAATTGCCCAATTGTTAAAATCGCCGTAGAGAACGGGCGCTTCCAGATCCGCCTCGTCGTTCTCCGCTGTCAGCGCAAATGTCGTAACGTGGCTTTTTCCGTCATAAGTGAACAGGTAATCGCCCTCCTCTTTCGGGAGAAGAAAACTTGTCTTGCCCATGCCGCCCGGCGTTCCGTCGAAGAGGTATTGCTCGCCCGCTCCCCAGCCGTACAGTTCGCCTTTTTCTCCGATAAAATATTGCATAGAGACGGCCACCGCGACGGTATACCCCTCGTCTGTTCCGGTGTAGGCGCTCATATTTACCAGCGCCGTGTATTTTCCGTCTCCGTTGCTGTCATGCATCACGATCGCGTCTTTTTCCGTCGTACCCCAGTCAGTCCCTCCGGTAACCGCGCTCAGCGTCCCGTACACCGTTGGGTTGATGGAGAAATGCATGGAGCTGTCGTAGATTTTCTTTTGCGCGGCGTCGAATACGATCGTGTACTCGTTATCGTCGGCGATCCAGATAGACCCCATCCCCACGGCAGCCCCGTCCTGGTCATACTTGACCGGAGGCGGCTGCATTTCGTACGACTCAGTGCCGTAACTGCCTGTCTGATCCCAGGTACCATCAGTAATTTTGTACCAGTGGCCGTCGTACGTCTTGTCGCGCAAATCTGCGGCGAAATTGACCTTGATATACCACAGGGTCTCACTGTCGGGGACTCTCATCAGCCTGTAATTCTCATCTGTTCCCGGAACCGCATAGCCGTTGAGATTAGAACCTACATACCAGGCCTCTTCTTTCTCAGACATGGAAATGTCTGGATCGGGAACGCCTGAATCCGAGACAGAGGGAGAAGTTGTTTGATCACCGCATGCCGGCAAAACGAATAAGGCAGCGCACAGGGCGATCACCATCAGAACAGATAGTGCTTTCTTCATAATCCTTTCCTTTCTTAAATTCTCTTATTCTTTATTCTTTACAGGCGGCGCAAAAGCGCCGCTTATGACTAAAGAGGCTCGACGCGGTAGTCGAGCGGCCGGAGAGTCCATGTCGCGCCGTCGAACTCTACCTGTGACGGTTCACTTCCGAAGTTCAGAGCGGCGGCGACACGCTCTTCTCCATACGTCCTTATAAAGGCGAGAACTCTTGGCTCTGTTTCTCTGATCTCCTGCGTGCCCTTCCGCAGCGCGTTGCCATCCCGGCGGAGCACACCGATCTGTCTGATCCTGTCATGGAACTCGCTGTTTATTCTCTCCCAGCGCATCGCCCGGCGGTTATCCGGGTCTTCCCCTCCCTCCATCGGAATTTCATCGCCGTAATAGATGAGCGGCATGCCTTTAAGTGTCAGCGTCAGCACCTGCAACAACAGCGCGCGGCGTTTATCGCCGGCCACATGGAGAAGTCTCGCCGTATCATGGCTTCCCATAAGGTTGACGCGGTAATCGTAAAGAGTTGTTCGATACAAGCTGTTATCCGCGTTGTACTTTTCCCAGAAGGTCCGCGAATTGATAGCTCCCGAAGAAAATGCGAGCGCGTACTTCCTGTATCGGTAATTCGTCGCGGTATGCATCCCGGACCCGTCAAGCCACGGCGCCGCCTGGTTCCAGATCTCCCCGAGGAGCAGAATATCGGGATACTTTCCGCAAAGACGCCTTCTGAACTCGCGCCACAGGCGATGACTCACCTCATCCGCCACATCCAGCCGCCACCCGTCAATCCCCAGATAACCGGTCCAGTAGTCGGCGATATCCGTCAGGTATTCAATTAACCCCGGATCACTCGTGTTGAATCGCGGCATGGACGGCACGAGTCCGCCGAACGAATCATACTGTCCGGCGGTAACAGGAAACGAATCGATACAAAACCAGCTGCGGTACGGGGATTCCTCTCCCCTGTTCACGACATCGGCGAACAGCGCGTTCTCGCTGCTGCAGTGGTTGAAAACGCCGTCGAGAATAACCCGGATCCCCATGCCGTGCGCCTTATCGACGAGTTGGCGGAGCTTTTCCTTGCTGCCGTATGCGGCGTCGATCTTTGCATAGTCCCGGATATCGTATTTGTGATAACTCGGCGAGTCAAAAACGGGATTGAGATAGATAATCCCGGCGCCGAGATCTCTGATGTAAGGAAGCTTCCGCATGACACCGTCAAAATCGCCACCGTAATACGTGTCGCGATCAGGCAGCACGTCCGGCGATTGGGCGCCCTCGGGATCATTCGACTGATCTCCGTTCCAAAAACGGTCAACCCAGATCTGATAAATTATTTCTCCGCGCGCCCATTCCGGCATCATCGCCACATCATCGCCGTTAATATACGGGTAAAAGAAACATTCTTTTTCCTTCACGGCGTCCGTCAATCCTTCAGAGCCGAAGAAATGCCTGTCTCCGCCGGCAGCGATTTCAAAGAAATACTTGAAACGCTTCCATTCCAGACTTATTTCCGCTTCGAAGTAATCAAACAGCCTGTCTGAAAAAAGCCTGCCCATTGCGACAGAGAAAAAGGGCGATTTGTGATCATATATGTTCTGATAATGCAGCCGGATCTCCAACGCTTCGTCCCTCGCCAAGCGCAGCCTGACGCGGAGCGTTGTGCCGCCAACCGGGTAACAGTAACTGCCCGAGCTGATGTGATAAATCGCGTGCTCATTCATATCCGCTTCATTCCTTTACGCCTCCGGCGAGCAGGTCGCCGATAAAATATTTCTGCAGCGAGTAAAATAGCACGATCATCGGGATTGAACCCAGTACGGCTCCCGCGCAGTAAAGAGACCAGTTCTGTCCGAACTGGCCGTGCAGCATGCTCTGCAGGCCGACGGCGAGCGGCAGGGTGTCGACTCCTTCGCTCATGATCGCGCTCGCGACGGCGTACTCGTTATACGAGATAACAAAACTCTGAATAGCAATGAAAGAGAGGATCGGCAGCGCCAGCGGGAAGATCACACGCAGCAGAATCGTCATGCGGCTGGCGCCGTCTACTTTCGCGGCTTCATCAAGTGAATGCGGAATCGCGTCGAAATAACCTTTCGCGACCAGGATCAGCCCGGCGGAAGAGAATACGCTGTTGACGATAATCAGGCTCGAAAGTTTATTCAAAAATCCGATCGCCACAAAAATCTTGAACAGACTGACCATCGACAGCACCAGCGGGAAGACCTGAAGGAGAAGAATACCGGAAAACAGTTTGTGCCTCCCGCAAAACCGCATTCTCGAGAGAACGTAAGACGACGTAAATACGATGATGACGGCCACTGTCATCGTCCCGGCCGCCACCAGGACGGAATTGCCCATCCAGCTCAGGTATTTCGTTTCGGTGAAAAGCTGGCTGTAATTCCGTGTTGTGAACGATGACGGAATCACCGTGCTGACACTGGTCACGCCTCTCCCGAAAGAGATGAGGACGATGTAGACAAACGGCAGCAGCACCACCACGGCCAGGCATATCAGAAACAGGTGCGTGATCAGGGACACCGCTTTTTTCTTCTTTTTTTGTGCCGTCTTTTCCATCAGAAGTCCTTTCAATATACCGGAGCCGGTTCATTCTTCAACCGAGCCTGTCCGGCGATGCTTTCCCCACGCGCATCGCCGCGACAGAAAACACGGAAACAAAGATAAAGATGACGACCGAGTAGGCGGCCGCGAGCGCATACCTCTTACTGTTGAAAGCGAGATTGAACACATGCGTGATCAGGAGGTCGGTAGCCCCCGGCTCACCGAGTCTGCCGGAGAACGGCCCGCCGCCGGTCAGAATATAGACGCCGAACTGGTTGAACTGCATGATGAATCCCATAATCAGCGTCGGGAGAACGGCTCTGAATACAAGGGGAAGCGTAATACTGAAAAACTGACGTACCGGCCCCGCGCCATCGACAGACGACGCTTCATAATAATCCTTGGGAATCGCCTTGAGAAAACTGTAGGCGACAATCATGTAATACGGAAAACTGAACCAGATCATCACGAGAATGGTCCAGAACCGGGCTTTCCATGGCTGACCGAGCGGATCGGCAATTCCGAGGAGCTTTGATATGCTCCCGTTATCCGACAGCATTCCCGACCACATCAGGAGGATGATGACTGACGGCACAACCCAGGGGAGAATATAAATGATGCGGTATATTTTTGCCAGGCGCGCGTCGATTTTATCGAGCAGCACCGCGATGAAAGTGCCGAATATGAAACTGATCGTCACGACCAGCGTCGCGAACAGCACTGTCCACGCCAGAAGAGCTGCAAATCCTTTGAGCCCGTCCGTGAAAATTTGCTGATAATTGTAGAATCCGACAAAGCTGTAGTTCTTAAGATTGACACCGCTGAAATCTGTCATAGACAGATAGATGTTGTGGAGAATCGGAAAAAGATAGAACATGCCCAGCAGGATAAGCAACGGCATGAGCAGTCCCCAGGCAAGCATCGTCTCACCCCGATGATAATGCAAGCGGTAGAGAACCGGGCGGCGTTTCCTTCTGGAGAGGATATAAATCCACGCCGCCGTGACAACGGTCGCCCCCAGGATCAGCCACGCGTACCACGGCAGGCTGACGGGCTCCGGAACAATATTCATTTTCTGAACGTCAGAGCGGATGCTTTCGCTGAGCTCATCCAGTTTCGTCTTCGTATCCACACCGTCGAAAAAGATCGACTTGAGCGCGGGAGAGGTGTAGTTGTACCAGATCGTCCCTTCCGGGATATTAGGGAAAGGCTCGCAATCAAATCCGATTTCGCTTATCCCTCTGAGAATCTCGTCGGACTGCACATAGGCGCTGTTGATCACGGAGAGATTGACAGGTGTGCGGAGTCCTGTCTTTCTCTCATGATGGTTGGCCGCTTCGATCAGCATCTGCTGGTGATCGTCCCGCAGGATATAAGCCAAAAACCGGAGTGCTTCCTCGCGGTGAAAGGTGAACCGATTGATGACAAATCCGTTGACTGTCGCGAGCGGTTTGCTCATCGTCCCGTCATCACGTCGGGGAAGCCCGACAATGCCGTACTCAATGCCCGCATTCTGCCAATAAGAAGCGGTCCAGAGCCCGTATATAATCATGGCGACGCGGCCTTCCATAAACTCCGCTGAAATCTCGCTCTGTGACTGGTTCTGGCCGCGCAGGATGATACCTGTGCGCATTTTCTCCTTCAGAAATTCGCAGTACTGAATCATCCCCTCGTTGTTGTATCCGATATCGAAAGGGTTATAGCCGCCGTTGCGGTCCACGCCGTAATAGTAGCCGCCGAAATTCCTGATAATGGGGTAGTTGAACCACACATCCTTGCAGTCGAGCAGCGCGCCGTACTGCGCGATGGTACCGTCCGCGTTTTTTAACGTGAGCTGTTCCGCTCTGTCGAAGAATTCACTCCAGGTTTCAGGGAGATGGTCCTCAGAAATAAGATTCTTATTGTAAATAAGCCCGTACAATTCGATCGAATAGCCGGCACCGTAAATTTCCCCGCCATAGCGGAACGCTTCAAACGCGGCGTCGGCGTAACGGCTTCTGGTCTCATCGCCTATATCAAGAGGCAACAGGTAACCGGAAACCACCAGCTCGCCGATGTCTGGCGCCTGCATAAAGACGATATCGGGACGCGCATCCGTCTCGGCGTTATTCACGAGGTCATTTTTCGCGTTGAAGACATTGACGCGCGGAACAACTTCGACGGGTATGCCTGTTTCGGAGGTAAAACGCGAGGCAATCTGCTCGAGCACCTTATTCTCGCTGTCATTCTGAGAAAACCACACTTTGAGCGACGGCGGCTCTTTGGCAAGGATCTGTGAAGGCCGCGCAGGAGTGACGCCGCATGCCCAGATACATACGGTCATCATTAGGCAGATCAGAAATGACAGGCGACGCCTCATATTCAGCTCCTGTTAACCATCGGAATAAAACAATGCCTCAAACCTTTCATTGAGTTCCATCGCCTCATGCCGGTCTTTCACGGGCAGACAGATGGAGAAATTACCGCGCTTGAGAAGCTCCCTGTTCTGTTCAATCTCACCGAAGCTTTCGCAGTCAATGGCGAGACAGGTCCCGCGCGCGTCTCTTACCAGTTCCCCGAGATGTTCGATGGGGCGCGGCTGGTTGGGGTCGGTCGCAAGCCACAGATGCGTCACATGGTCGAGAGCGCATATCTCGCGGACAAGATACATCGCGCGGCTGTGGCTGTGCATGTGTCCCGATCCGAAAGCGTTGATCACCTTCTGTGTCGCCGGCGCGCAGAATTCGCGGTACAGACGGCCGCTGATCATACAGGAGATATCTTCACTCATATTGATCACGCCGCTCGTGTACAACCGCCCGAACGCAGTACCGGAGAGGTATTGATCACAAAGCGCATAAATATCTTTTGCGAGATAGATGATGGCGTCGGCGCAATAATCGAGCAGACCGCGCAGACCGTCGGGATCGTCATAAAAATCGTAGTAGATCTGATCGCCCCGCAGACTCGCCGCGAGGTCGCACGGCGAGAAGAATCCCCGCAGGAACGGAAATCCGCCTCTGGCGCACATTCTGATCAGATTCTCACAGATGGCGAGCAGTTTTCCATACCACACACTGGTGCCCAGAGGGGGAAGATTAACATAATCTCCGACATTCGCTAACTGAGGAGCAGACCAGCTCGTGTCCCTCTGAAACACAATGTCTCCGGCGACAAAGGCGGAATAATCTCCGATACCCAGCATAGGCGACAGGTATGGGATGTAATTATCTTCCACGCCGATCCGCGCGTTCATCGAGCGGAAGAGAAGCTCAGCCCACAAGTCACAGTATGCATCGATATCATCTTCAAAATTAAAAGATGTCAGATCGATCTCGTCATACATGCTGACATCCGAAGGCAAAAGCGCGCGGAACGTGACATGCCCTCCTTCGCGCCTCCGTGCGGCTTCCCACGTATCGCGCTGTCTCGCCACCGTGCTCGCGACTGTCGGCTTATAGTACTCGATCGGGCGTATTTCCATAGCGCTGACCCTTTCCAGACGTAAATCCATGTCCCCGTTGGTCGCGTTATAAACTGATACTGAAAGTGCGTTTATCCGCCTTTCCTGTGAGTTGTGAACAGCTGCGTCAGCTCCACTCTTCGAGCGTCCTCGGCAGGTCCTCCGGCAGGCCGTAACGGCTCTGCATCTCTCTGATACTCTCCCGGTAATCGTCGCTGTTCATCCCCTCGCGGAGAAAACCGTCTTTCCTGCACGCATATAAATGCCAGATATCGAGTAGGATCTGGTTGATAGCCATCTCGATCAGCATGGCATTATCCGTGACAATATTAATTTCCTCAGAAGTGCGCCCGCCCTCGCCCATCACCATCGTCCGGCGGTCAATGATCGCGGTGATGCGCCGCCGCGGGAAATAGTCCTCATTGGACCAGTCAAAACCATACACAAACTGTGTTCCAAAACTGAAAGGCAGTTTGTTGAATGAAAAAAGGTAAACCTTCACGCCCCGATCAGACGCTTTTTGCAGCTCATCTCCAATCAGCTCCGCCTCCTCACGCCAGGCGGAGAGATAAATCTCATCGGAAGCGCCGGTTATTTTATTCTTCAGTATTCTGAAAAACTCTTCCGTGCCGTTGATATTGTACACAAAGTGTTTTTGCCGGACATTGGAGACCGAAATCTTTTCCAGTGCCGCTTCCAGTTTGTCGAGCCTCTCCTCACTCTGTTTCCGCATATTGTCAACGAGCGCCTTGTAGTCGACCGGAAGATAGTAAAGCGGGTCGGCTTCAATGACGCGGACAGCGTGTTTAGCCTGCAGGCGGTTGAGGATATCGTAGATCATTGTGCGGGTGACACCCGAGTACTTCGCGATCTCATATCCATTGAGAGCCTTGCCGTTAGACAGCATGGCGAGGTAGACGATCGCCTCATTTTTTGCGAACCCAAGATCAGTCAGTACTTTATAATACTCCATACGCGAACCTCTCTCAGGAGTAGTAATACGACTTACAACTAGAGTATAACGGCCTGTGTATTATTAGTCAATCCCTTTGATTAAAAAATTATCCCGCTGCTCATCCTTTTTCAGGTTCCCGGCGATACTTTCAGCGCCAGCGCCGGCCTGCGGCACGCCAGGCATAAAAAAACTGTGTCCGGTCGATCTCTCTGCCGGACACAGCCCTGTTTGTGTGGTGTGGGATGCCGCGCGCGGGCGAATTATTTCTTGAAATAATCATCCGGGGCTTTGACAGGATCCTGTCCTTCCTTGGTGTAAACGCGGACAGAGAAACCGGGATCTTCCAACATAAGGACACCGTCTTTCAATGAGCCTTCAAAATCGAGCTCAATGCCGAGGAATTTCTCTTTCAACGTGAGCTTCTCGCCCTCAAGCGTCCATTCGATATCGAGATCAAGGTTATCGCGGTTTGATGAGCCTTTGCCTCCGGCTTTGAGTTCTATATACGCCTCCTGAAGCTCCCCTCTGCTCGCGTCCCTGTACATATGATCAGTCAGAATGTACTTGCCAAGAAGCGCTTTCTCCTCTTTGGACGGACCGCAGGCGGCAAGTCCCGCTATGAGAAGAACTGCCATGATTATCAGTAAAATTTTTTTCATCTTGTGACCTCCTGATCGGCAAAAAGCCATAATTGAACACGTGATTAAATATACGGTATCTCTCTCATGAATGCAACAGAGCCGGCGTGTCAAAAATTTCGATTACTTCCGCTTTTGTTTTTTTATCTCGTCTCCGTCATGAGACCGGATCACCTCCAGCTGACTGGCAGGGAAGGCTGCAACCGCGGAATCTGTCTCGCGATCGAGCCGCACATTGACCTCTTCTTTTAAGAGATTGATGTCTTCAACGATCCCCGGCCCCTCAGGCGTCATAACGCGCGCATTTTTCCTTGGTATGCGTTTCCTGGCATCGACATAGGCTTCATGCTCATAATTGAGGCAGCATAAAAGCCGTCCGCAGGCCCCCGAAATCTTCGACGGATTCATCGACAGGTTCTGATCTTTCGCCATGCGGATCGAGACGGGCTTGAATTCTTTTAAGAATGTGCTGCAGCAGAGCTCTCTCCCGCAGACGGCGAGTCCGCCGATCATACACGCTTCATCCCTAACGCCGATCTGGCGGAGTTCTATGCGCGTTCTGAAGACAGACGCCAGATCGCGGACGAGCTCCCGAAAGTCCACCCGTCCATCCGCTGTAAAATAAAAAGTGATTTTTCTGTTGTCAAACCGGTACTCGACATCGACGAGCGACATCTCCAGCTCGTAATTCGCGATGCGTTCGCGCGCGATCTCGGCTGCCTCCGCTTCCAGGATTTTATTGTCCTCGAAGTGTTGCAGATCTTCCTTCGACGCGAGCCTGAGGACATCTTTGAGGGGCGATTTGAGATTTGACTTCGGCACATCCTGAGGATTATCCGAAACAATCCCCATCTCCATGCCCTGCGATGTTTCGACGATCACATAGTTGCCATTCACGAGCGTCAGACCGGCAGGTGAAAAATGATATGTCTTCCCTCTGCCTCGGAGTCTGACGCCCACAATGGTGACCAGAGAGCCGTCATCCTCCCCGGGTATCTCATCGCAGGCCGTCCCCGGCTCGCAGGTCTCCGCGCAGCCGCAGCGGAAAGGTTCATTGCCTTTCATCGCGCAAATGGCAAAGCCCGTGTCGAAGTCGACCTCCCGCGGCGCGTCCGCGTTGTCCCCGAAATCGGCCGCCTCCCCTTCAGAGGCGTTCTCGATCTCCCAATTGTTCTCTTGTTCTTCGTAATATCCTTTATTTTTCAAAGCGGAATCTTCCTTCATTTTCTTAATTAAATTCAATTCTAATACATCCACCCTCTTTTTGTCTGTTTCATTACAAGCAGCAAAGCAGGAGAGCCCTGGTCTTTCAGCGTATGGTTACCGTATACCGGCGTTCTCGTGGAGATAGATGTGGGGAGAAACAGGCTGCCCGCTGAGATAATGGCGCAGTCCCCCCATCAGTCTCGCGACTGTATGCTCAAAAATGGCGTTAGCGGACAGGGCACGGCTTGTCTGCTGTACCAGAAGAGCCGCGTGCAGAGGATCGGCAAGCGGATAAGCTGCGAGCATCGACTCAAGCTGTTCCGCGAAATCGGTGTTTACAAGCCTGCCGCGCGGGATCGACTGTTTCAATAAAAGGAGATCCCGCAGGAACGATTCCAGCAGCCGGAGAACTTCGGTGATCCGCATCCTCTCATGTTTTTGCAGTTTCGTTCCCGACGACGCGGAACTGTTGTCCTGCAGCAGCTTCATCCCCTCCGTGAACGCGAAGGTTCTGGATTCGCGGGGCAATCGGACGAAATAATCGAAAACCCGCGCGCGAAGCTCCCGGAACGCCATGTCCCCGACGATGGCGAGCGCCTGTCCCGGAAGCCCGTCCGCATAACGGATCGCGAGATCCATCGCCTGCCGGTCCGTCTCGCCGCTCTGCTCAAGGATTTCCCGGATATTCTCATCAGACCGGCGCCCCATATGAATCACTCTCGAGCGCGACCGGATGGTAGGCAGCAGTCTTTCGGCATCTTCCGTCAGAATAATAAAACGGACAAAATCGGGATGTTCTTCCAATGGCTTGAGGAGCGCGTTCTGGCCCTGCTCATTCAGAGTCGCCGCTTTGACGGCCGATATGATATAGACGCGCCTCCGGCTGAGCTGAGGAAACAGGGAGAGGGTTCCGGTCACCTGTTCGCGGACAGCCGCGACGGCAATTGTTTTCTTATCCGCGGTCGGTTCAATTTCGATAAGATCATAATGCGCTCCTCCGGCCAACAGACGACAAGAGGCGCACTGTCCGCATGCGCCGTCTCTCTCGTCAGGTTCGTCACAGAGGAGTGCGGCGGCCAGCCGTCTGGCGGCGTAGTGCTTTCCGCTCCCTTCTTCCCCGACGAGCAGCACGGGTGCGGGATTTCCCGTGATCGACTGTCTGAGCGGATCAATGAGATCCTCCGCGCCCGCAATCGAACGAAGCGACAGGATCTGTCTCCCGCTGCCGCCATCCGCGGCTTGTTCCGGCAGAGCCGATGGCGCCGATAACTCAGATTTTTTCAAAATGCTCCACAGGAACCACAAATACGGTGGCTCCTCCAATATTCACCTCAACAGGGTACGGTACATAAGCGGCTCCCATCGTTGACGGGGGAATATTGGCGTTAATGGCCGCTTTCCGGCTTTTGGAATTCTTGCGGATGATAGTGAGAACCTCCTCCTGCGCGGAGTCTTCTACAACCGCCATCAGTGTCGTATTACCGGACCTAAGGAACCCGCCTGTTGAGTGCAGCTTTGTGACCCGGTATCCCGCGCGGTTGACTTCTGCCATCAGCCGCGGCGAATCCTCGTCACTGACAATCGCGAAGATCAATTTCATAATAGTATTCTCCTCACTTGCTCCCGAATGAGCTTTGCTGTGTCTTCTTTGTCATCCTGTGATTCAATACGGAAGACGCGAGCGGGTTCTTCTTCCGCAATCGCCGAAAATCCGTCACATACGCGCTGTTTGAACACCTCTGATTCAACATCGAGGCGATCCCTCATTCCTTCGTCATGGCGTCTGCCCAGCCTTTTTTTACGGGCATCCGCCCGCAGTTCGATCAGAATAGTCATATCGGGCATGACATCGCCGATCGCCCGGTTATTGAGTTCTCTCACCATATCGAGAGGGAGCCCGCGGCCATACCCCTGGTAAGCGGTCGTCGAATCGTGAAAGCGATCCGAAATCACCCAGACGCCGCGCTCCAGCGCCGGTACGATGATCTCCCGCACTAACTGAGAACGGGCTGCCTCAAAGAGAAATAATTCGGTCTCCGCCGTCATTCCTTCGTTTTTCAGGTCGAGCAGAATGCGGCGGATCTCTTCGCTGATTCTCGTGCCGCCCGGTTCCCTCAGAAGCAGGACTTCATATCCGAGCGATTCCAGATAATCGGCCAGGTACCTGATCTGGGTCGTCTTCCCCGACCCGTCAATACCTTCAAATGTTATAAATTTCCCCGTCCGCAATCTGTTGATACTCCTTAAAAAGCGATCATCTAATGTTTCTCGCACATTTTAATTTTATCATAGATCACACCAGACGATGGCATCGAAGAATTCAGACTCCGCCTGCCGCTCCCGAAAGCCAATACCCGCGCACGAATTGCCGATGTGTTGCGGCGCCGGCAGAGTTCCCGGTCATTCGCGGACGCGAACCCCTGTGTCTGCCGCTGTCAGCATCCTGAGATAGCGCCTGTGCTGTTCCGTCACCGGTTCACCCGGCCAGACAATCGGCATCCCCGGTGGATAAGGCGCGATGATATGCGCCGCGGGTTCCGCCGCCAGTCTATTGGCATCCGGGACTGAAAGGGGATGTAAGGGCGCATCCGGCCGGCTGCCAAACAAAGCCTGCCTCGGAGACATAAGGAAATCCGCCTCTGCCGACAGGAGGCTGTCGCGCATCGATTCAAGTTCTTCGATGGCACGCACATGCCGATCCATCTGTACTGTATTCTTTTCCGGGCGAATCGAGCAAAGCGCCTCGCTGAGAATTGCATAATCCTCTTCGGGCTGATCGATTGACGGAATAAAGACAGCGCGCCGGCTGTCCACCAGTTCCGCGTCTATGCCGGACTGATCAAGCTTTCCCGCGAATTCCGCCCGGGTTAAACCCGTCCCCGCGTAATCGATCACAAGCCTCGCCAGATCCGTTCCCGGCGGACAGATACGGCGATAATATGCGGGCAGGCTATCGGACAGCTGCCTGTTGAGGTGTACGAGGCGCTCGACACAGGCGCGCCCGTCCCGTTCAAGCATCGCGCGCGCGATGTCAGTACTCGCCGCTATGAGAAAAGAGGGGCTCGATGTCTGAAAAACGCGCACCAGAGACGCACAGCGCCGGGGCGAAATCCGGCCGCAGGCGATGCTCTCCCCGGAGAGGTGGAGAAGTGAGGCGGGCGTGAGCGCGGGCAACGTCTTGTGCGCGCTCTGAGCGGCGATGTCCGCTCCCTGAGAAAGCGCTGTCGGCGGCAGCATCTCCGGTGCGGCGACAAAATGCGCCCCGTGCGCCTCATCGACCAGCAAAACCATGCCAAGCCGGTGCGCCTCTTCCGCAATATCCCGAAGATCAACCGTGTTCCCGTAGTAATCAGGGCGCGTCACATAGCACGCTTTCGCCTGAGGGTGCGCCCGCATCGCGGCGATAAAGGATTCCGCATCCGGCTGACCGTCCCGGAAGGGTTTCCCGCTGTTCGGGCGGACAAAGCGTGGGCGGAGCCCGAGCAGCGCGGCGGCGTGAACCGCCGCCATGTGAACAGCGCGCGGCATCACCACTTCATCGCCTTCGCGTAACGCGCAGGCCAGCATGATACGTATAGCTGTTGTCGTCCCGGTCGTAATAAACCACGTCTCTCCCGCCCCAAAGAACCTGGCGGCGAGTTCATACGCCTGACGGACATGTCCCTCCGGTTCGGCGAGATCACCTGTCCGTTCCAGCTCTGTCGTATCGCAGCGAGCCAGCGTCCGGATCATTTCATCTGAAAAAACGCGCCCCTGACGGTGTGCGGGCATATGAAACGAAACGCGGTCTGCCTGCCGGCAAAGCGCGTTCCAGAGAGGGGTATCCGGTAAGTTATTTTCCCGCCTTATCACTGCCGCTCCATGTCAGCCATATTTCAGATCATCGCCTACAAATCGAGTTTCAGATTCCGGATGCTGTCGATATCGATCTGGATATCTTTTTCTATGCGCTTGAAGTCGCGCCTGATATCGTCCACTGTTTCCGCCGAGATCATTTCATCTTCCCTTAGCCGCTTCTTGTGCGGACGCCGCGGCCTGGCGACGGCGCGCAGGTCATTGTCCCGGCCTTCCGTGTGGCTGGCGGACACGGGCTTTTCAGCTGGTTCCGTTTCATCCGCCTGTTTATTGCGGAAATCATCCTGTACGATACGCTTCGGCCTGTCGATATCCCTCAGCGTTTTTCTACCGCGGCCGTCATCCTTTTCCTTCAGCGCGGGTTCTTTCTGCGGCGTACCGGGTGTCCTTGGCTTTTTCGGTGTTTTTCGCTTCGGCTGCGGCGGCCCCTGCCGTTCGCTCCGCTCCCCCCGGGCGGCTGCCGCCTTAGTGGATCGCTGATTCCTTCTTCTTTTCTGCGATCTTCCCGGCTGTTGCTGATTTCCCCCGGCAGGCGCGCCTTTCGGCCTTTTATCCTTGTCGCTCAGCTGTCGGCCGCCCTCAGCGCGCTGGTGATCACGCGGAACGACTTCGCGGCTTTTGACATTTTCTCTTTGCTTTTGTTCTTCCGGCATGGCGGGCTCCGTTCTATCCGTTCTATCTGTCAGGGTGATCCGTGCCAGGACCCCATTTCAACCGATGTCAGGTCAGACCATATTGTATCACGCGGGAGACCGCAGGAGGCGGTCCTGCCGCAAGCCATCCCCGGAGAATCGCGGAACCTTCCCCTTCCGCCGCGTCCGGAAGTACGTGCACGGGATTTGTCACATTCCTTACTCGCCGCCACCTGTACCTGTTTTTTATCCCGCTGCCGACGAATCATCGTCCACACCGGATACAACGTGTAGAATAAGGGTACAATACGGTCTTCCGACCTGAAAAGTGAATGAAATGAGGAGCACAGAGATGACCAGATTCTCCGAAATGGTATATACGCGCCCGGACATGACCCGCCTCACAGAAGAGATGCGTCAGGTAATCAAGGAATTTGACCGGGCAGAGACGGCCGACGCGCAAATCCGATTAATCGATGCCTTTGACAGGCTCAGCCGGGCATTTGACACACAGAGATCACTCGCCAGCGTGCGGAACACGATCGACACAAGAGATGAATTCTACGAAAAAGAAGTAGGTTTTTTTGACGAGGTCACCCCCTCCTTTGAAGAGCTGTCGGTGACGTTCGGCGCCCAAATGATCCATTCGCCATTCCGCGCAGAGCTCGAAGAAGTGTTCGGAAAACAGATTTTCGCCCTCACGGAACTGAAGCTGAAAACATTCAGGCCGGAGATCATGGATGATCTGGTCCGGCTTAACAAGCTCGAGACCGAACACACGAAACTCATCGCTTCCGCCCAGATTGAATTTGAAGGCGGAGTCTACACGCTTGCCCAGCTCGCTCCTTTCATGCAGGATACCTGCCGCGAGCGGCGAAGACGCGCAGGGGAAGCCTTTTTCGGCTTTTTTGAAGCACATGAAGAGGAAATGGACGGGATATACGACCGCATGGTTCAGATCAGGACAGCCATCGCGCGAAAGCTCGGGTATGAGAACTTTGTGCAGCTCGGCTATGACATGCTCGGGCGGACAGATTACACAGCCGATGATGTCCGGAAATACCGCGATCAGGTTTTTCGGGTGCTGGTTCCGCTCTGCGCCGGGCTGATCGATCGCCAGCGGCGGAGATTGGGCCTGGACCACCTCTTCTGGTACGATGAGCCACTCAACTATACGACAGGAAACGCCGTGCCGCAGGGGGACGCGGATTGGATTCTGGAGCGCGCCGGCACCATGTACCGAGAGCTCTCCCCCGAGACAGACGAATTCTTCCGATTTATGCGCGGGAACGAGCTGTTTGATGTTCTGTCAAAGAAAGGAAAAGCCGGCGGCGGCTACTGCACCAGTTTCGTCGATTACAAAGCGCCCTTCATCTTCGCCAACTTCAACGGCACACAGGGAGATGTCGAAGTCATGACACATGAAGCGGGGCACGCGTTCCAGGGGTATGAGAGCCGCCATATGCGGCTGATGGCGTACGGCTTTCCCACGCTTGAAGCCTGTGAAATCCACTCGATGAGCATGGAGTTTTTCACGTGGCCGTGGATGGAGCTGTTCTTTGAGCACCAGACGGAAAAATTCAAGTTCGCGCACCTCGCGGGTTCCCTCACCTTTATTCCCTACGGCGTCACGGTCGACGAATTCCAGCACTGGGTGTACGAGAATCCCGAAGCGACGCCGGCGGAGCGGAAACTCAAATGGCGCGAACTCGAGAAAAAATACCTGCCGCACCGCGATTACGACGGCTTCGATTATCTGGAGCGCGGCGGCTACTGGATGCGGCAGCACCACATTTTCGGCGCGCCGTTCTATTACATCGATTACACGCTGGCACAAGTCTGTGCCATGCAGTTCTGGGTGAAAAACAGAAAAAATCACGAAGAAGCCTGGAACGATTATCTGCGCCTCTGTCGGGCGGGAGGAAGCAGGCCTTTCCTCGAGCTGCTCGAACTCGCCAATCTTCGGAACCCTTTCACAGAAGGAACGATCGCGTCCGTCGTTCCCGCGCTGAAAGAGTACCTCAACGGGGTTGACGACCGCGCACTGTAGGCGCCCGCTACTTCTGACAACCTGTGATAAACTGCGCCGGCGTATCCTCACGATGGACACGATACGCCGGCGCAGACGGCTTTGAATTCTGACAGCTTGTCTCATTTATCCTAAACGGATACACCGCGGCAGGTTTGCGGTGACCGCGCCCGCCCGCGCCCTGATACTATTCGCCGCTGTTGTTCACATGCCCGCTGTCATCAGCTTTTTCTCCCGCTGCGTCTTCCCCGTCGGCAACCGGCGATCCTTGCGCCGGTTCCTTTTTCCTGATCAGGAGGTGCGTCCCTCCTGTGTCGACGTCGACTTCCGCCGTATCGCCCTCCGCCACGATCTGGTCGAGCAGGGCCTCGGAGAAGCGGTCTTCCACCTCGGTCTGGATGAGCCGGCGCAGAGGGCGGGCGCCATACTGCGGCTCGTATCCTTTATCCGCCAGCCAGTCTTTGGCCGCGTCCGTCACGATGGTCATCAGGCCGATATCGGCGATGCGCGCGGACAACCGGTTGACCATGATGTCGACGATACGGCGCATCGTCCCGCGGTCGAGCATCCTGAAGAAAATAATCTCGTCCACTCGGTTAATAAACTCCGGTGAGAATGTGCGGTGCAATTCCTTCATGACGAGGTCTTTGGCTTCATCGAAAGATTTGCCGCCATAGATCTCCTCATCCCTGACCACTTCTTCTTCACGCGCTTCCTGATCGAACGCGAATCCGATCCGCCGCCCCTCCGGGCTGACAAGAAGCCGGGCGCCGATATTCGATGTCATGATGATGATCGTGTTCGTGAAGTTCACGGTTCTCCCCTGGCCATCTGTCAGGCGTCCGTCTTCGAGGATCTGCAGCAGCGAATTCAACACATCCGGATGCGCCTTTTCGATTTCATCGAAAAGCACAACGGAATAAGGCTGTCTCCTGACTTTCTCGGTCAGCTGGCCGCCTTCGTCGTAGCCTACGTATCCGGGAGGCGAGCCGATCAGTTTTGACACATCAAATTTTTCCATGTATTCCGACATGTCGACGCGGATCAGCGCGTTCTCATTGCCGAACATCGCCTCCGCAAGCGCTTTCGCCAGCTCTGTTTTGCCGACGCCGGTTGTTCCGAGGAAAATGAACGACCCTGTCGGACGCTGCGGATCCTTCAGCCCGAGACGTCCGCGCCTTATGGCTTTGGCGACGGAGGTCACCGCCTCATCCTGTCCGAGAACGCGCTTGCGGAGATCATCTTCAAGACGGCGCAGTTTTTCGCTGTCATCTTCTGTCAATGTTCTGACCGGGATGCTCGTCCAGCTTGACACAATATCGGCGATCATATCACTCGTGAGCGCCGGCCATTCATCGCGGTCAGCAGACTGACCTTCCGCCCTGTGCGCCTGAATCTCCTTACGGAGTTCATCCTCGCGCGCTTTCAGATCGGCGGCTTTTTCAAAAGCTTCATCGCTCACGGCTTTCTCTTTATCGGCAATTACCTGATCGAGCTGTTCTTTAAGTCCCCGCCATTCGTCGGAATCTTTCGACTGGTTGATGCGGAGTCTTGAGGCGGCTTCATCGATCAGGTCAATGGCCTTGTCCGGCAGGAACCGGTCGGTAATGTAACGCGTCGACAGTTTGACCGCCGCTTCAATGGACTCGTCTGTGATGTGGACATGGTGATGTTCTTCGTAATGCGGGCGAAGCCCGAAGAGGATGTCGACTGTGTCCGATTCGCTCGGCTCATTGACCATCACAGGCTGGAAACGGCGCTCAAGCGCGGCGTCTTTCTCGATATGTTTCCTGTATTCATCGATGGTGGTCGCCCCGATCACCTGTACCTCGCCTCTGGCGAGCAGCGGTTTCAGGATATTCGACGCGTCCATGGCGCCTTCGGATGCCCCCGCCCCGATAATGGTGTGGAGCTCATCGATAAAGAGCACGATGTTCCCGGCTTCGACCGCCTCATCGATTCCCTTTTTGAGGCGTTCCTCAAATTCGCCCCTGTATTTCGATCCGGCCAGCATGCCGCTGAGATCGAGTGAAACGAGCCTTTTGCCGCGCAGGAGCTCCGGCATATCATTGGAAACCATGCGCTGGGCGATTCCCTCTGCAATCGCTGTCTTCCCGACACCGGGTTCGCCGATCAGCACCGGGTTATTCTTTGTCCGGCGGCAGAGAATCTGTTCGACCCGCCGGATCTCGTCATCGCGGCCGATGATCGGATCGAAGCGCCCCTCTCTCGCCATCTCGGTGAGATCCCGGCTGAATTTGTCAAGATTCGGCGTCTTGGAACCGGCTTTCGGGGCATTTCCCGGGCGCCCGGAAGAAGCGGCCGGCCTGTCTCCGAAGAGGTCTGAGCCGCTGTAGCCTGACTGCTCGGCCTGCACCGCCTGTGAAAGCATCGCGTGAGATTCGCGCGGCGTAAGTCCGGCTTCGCTGAGAATGCGCACCGCGACACTATCGCCTTCCTTCAGGATGCCCAACAGCAAATGTTCCGGTTCGATGACACCGCTCTGCGAGAGCGACTGCGCCTCGCGCGCCGCGAGATTGATCACCTGGCGCGTCCGCGGAGTCATCATGCCGATCAGCTGATTGCCGTCAATATGTTCCGCTTCCTGAGCGGAGACATCAGCCGGCTGCCTGTGATTGAATGCGATCAAATGCTGCATCACCAGATCTTCGTCGACGCCCGCTCTGGAAAGGAACTCGCACGCGAGACCGTCGCGCTCCGCGAGTATGCCGGCGAGCAGATGCTCCGTTCCGATGTAGCCTGTGTCAAATGATTGAGAGGCGATCCACGCGTTCCCTAAGGTTTCACCGGACCGTCTTGAAAAACGAATCATCATATATAATTCCCCCTGTCTGTTCTCGTTGTTCAGTCATCTCTGTTGTCTTTATAGCTTCATATATGTTTTATAGTTAACTCCGTCATGCCCTGATACCCTTCCTGTCCTGCACATGGAGTATCGTCAGAATCATCAGATGCCTCCGGCAGGACCCGGATACTTTCATTCGGAGGAATGAAGGGCTTCCCGGATGAGTGTCGCGCGTTCTTCGTCCCGCCTTCCCGGATCAAGCGGTCTTCCCGCCGTCTGCTGGATCACGCCGGCGCCGATACCGACAAACAGCCGCTGGATCGTCGGATAATCAGGCATCCCGGGGATCTCCAGCTCCCTGCCGAGCCGCACCAGCGACAGAAGCCGCATCGCTTCTTCCGTGGACATAAGGCGCGCGCCCATCAGCTGTCCTTTCGCCCGGCCAATTTCATCCTCAATAAGCAGGCGGCCCTTCTCGAGCAGTCTCCGGCGGGAGCGCCTCTCTTCGTCCGCCACCTCGCGGACGAGCTGCCCGAGGTCTGACAGGATCCGCTCCTCCGATATCCCCAGCGTCACTTGATTGGATAGCTGGATAATATCGCCAAACGCGCCGCTTCCCTCTCCTTCTGCCCCGCGCAGAACATATCCCGCTCTTGTCAGTTTTTCCGTGAGCCGTTCGATCACGCCGGCGCGGATCAGCCCGGGCACATGGAGCATGGCGGATGCCCGCATGCCTGTTCCCGTATTCGTCGGACAAGTCGTCAGGTAACCCATACAATCACTGTAGGCGAAGGGGAGACGGCTTTCCATCTTCCCGGCGAAAGCCATCGCCCGTTCGGCTGTCTCCCGCAGACAGAGTCCGGCGCCGACTGCGTAGAGGCGGAGATGATCCTCCTCATTGACAAGGATTCCGGCAGATTCACCCTGGCAAAGCAGCAGCGATTTCCCCTGCGGATTCTTCAGCATGTCTCTGCTGATAATCCTTTTCTCCGCGAGCGCGCGCGACTCAATATCTCCCAGCGTCCCGAGGTCAACAATTAACGGTTTCTCTCCGCTCATCTCACAGACTTTCCGGAACGCCGAAGCCACGCGCTCTTTCACAGCGTCCATCTCCTTCAGCGACATACGCCATGGGAAAGGCTCGTTCTCAATATTCCTCGCGAGTCTCACACGCGTCGAGATGACGACATCACTCTCCGGTCCCTCATCCAAATACCAGGTCATTGTGTTTTCTCCTCCGCTTCGAGGGCACGAATCGCATCGCGAAGGCGCGCGGCACATTCGTAGTCTTCTTTTTCCACGGCGGCGCGCAGCTCTCTCCTGATCCGATCCAGTTCAGAGAGCGGCTCCGTCCCGCTATCTGCCCCGTTCAACCGGGCGCTGTTTTCCCCATCGCGGCAGCCGGCCGCCTCTCCGGGCATTATGTTTGACTTTCTTTCAGTCGCCGGCACGTGCTGTGTGTGCCCCTGCGCACGGCGGAAAACGGGAAAGAGAAGTTCCCTGAATGTCTCGTAGCATTGCGCACACCCGAGCAGCCCCGTCTCGCGGAGCTCACGCTCCGTCTCTCCGCATTGCGGACACACCAGCCCCGAAGACGCGCGGCGTTGGTCCGCCGCCGCATAGGGATAGCCGAACAGAGACGGACCGGGCAGAAACGAATCAAACATCCCGCCCCAAAGCGACTCAGCCGCCATCTCCTCATTCCTGAGCGAAGCAGCGCAGATACCGCAAAGGTATCGCTCCTCCTTTACACCGTTGACGACCTTTGTCAGATGGATCGTCGCATCCCGTTGTTGACAATGTTGGCACAGCATCGCGTTATTCCTCCCCCCCACCTAGTGAGGCGATGTACAAAAGCATATTCTTAAAAATCAAAGAGCGCGTCTCCTGGCGGTCGCGCCCCGCGATAAGCGCGAGACTCCGGTCAGAAAGCGAGGACTTCATCAGACTTGCCATCTCGGAAGTCACAAGACCTTCGTGCTCCAGGCTGTCGATCAGAATATTGACATCGTGCTGCGTCAGATAATCAGCCGATGAACGCATCAAATGCATCGCGTATTCCGCGCGACCCGAGAAGGGAACGCGCATGATCCTGATATAACCGGCCCCCCCGCGTCTGCTCTCCACGATGTACCCCTGTTTATGGCCGAAGCGCGTCGAGATCACGTAGGTAATCTGTGAGGGAGCGACATTCATCTCCGCCGCCAGGGCATTGCGCGCTATTTCACAATAGCCGTCGTGCTCCTCTATCAGGTCCAGAATCGCCTGCTCAATCAAATCTGTCAGACTGCCCATACCGCTCCGTTTCCCTTCTTAATTGCTCCTGCCGCGGTACGGACTTTTAAACCCGCGCCTGGCAAAAGCGTCCGCCGGTTCTCGTTCCCTTCCTTTTCCGCGTTCAGCCTTGCGTATAAAAAACGTCAAAAGCACATACGTTTTTAGTCTTTGACTTTCTTTGACTATAATATACTTCGGAGAGAACGGATTGTCAAGCGGACAGTTTTCCCGGCTCCATTCGGCCGTTTCGCGCGTTACAGCCGCGCAGCCGGCCGCCGTAAAACGGGAAGGGACGGGAACTTTTTCGGACAAAAGGAAGGGACGGTTCTGCAGTAACGAGAACATAAGAACCGTCCCAAAAAGTTTTGAACATGCAACCGGTGGAATTACTCTGATTCGGATATTTCCTTCATTTCCGGCGCGGTCTCAGAGAAATCAAACAACTCAAGCAGCGGGTTGGAGGCTTCTTCTTCGTCGCTTTCATCCACGCCCGGTTCCAGATCAAAAGACCATGCTTCGCGGTAATCATCGGGTTTTAGCCCGCGAGACTTCATATACGCTTCAAAATCCTCTTTGGTTTCCTGAACGAAACCGCTGTCGAGCGCGGATTGTTCGTATTCGGTGCGGACAATTTTGTCGCTGACAGTCGCGTTGAGAAGCGGCATATTCGCAGGCACGACGGGGACGGCGCTGATCTCGCGGTAGCGCTTCAACCCGGTGCCGGCGGGAATCAGCTTGCCGATGATTACATTTTCTTTCAGCCCTTCGAGAGGGTCGATTTTACCCTTGACCGCGGCGTCCGTCAGGACACGAGTCGTCTCCTGGAACGAAGCGGCCGAGAGGAACGATTCCGTCGCGAGCGACGCTTTGGTAATACCGAGAAGGATCTGCGTACCTTCCGCGGGCTGCAGATTCAGCTCTTCTGCCGCCTGATTGGCGCTCCGGAGTTCTGACATGTCCACGACGCTGCCGGTCAGCAGATGCGTGTCACCCGGATCCTCAATCTTGTACTTGCGCAGCATCTGCCTCACAATGATTTCAATGTGTTTATCGTTGATCTCAACGCCGTTGTTCTTGTAGACCTTGAGGACCTCGGAGATGATGTATTTCTGGACGCCCCGCGCCCCTTTGATCTTCATGATGTCATGCGGGTTGACAGACCCGTCGGTGAGGAGATCGCCCTCTTCCACAACATCGCCCGTGTCGACGATCAGCGGCGTTGAAATCGGGATGGAGTACGTCTTCGTCAGGCCGTCCTCTGCGGTGACGATCACTTCGCGCCGGCGTTTCTCCGTCTCGACCACCTGTATGGTTCCGCTGAGTTCCGAGATGACCGCCTGTCCTTTCGGCTTTCTCGCCTCGAACAACTCCTCGACACGCGGGAGACCCTGTGTGATGTCGTCGCTCGACGCGATACCGCCCGTGTGGAACGTGCGCATGGTGAGCTGCGTGCCGGGCTCGCCGATCGATTGCGCGGCCATGATGCCGACCGCTTCACCGACAACGGTCAGCCCGCCTGTCGCGAGGTTCCGCCCATAGCATTTCGCGCAGACACCTTTGTCGCACTGGCAGGTAAGGTTGCTCCGGATGGCTACTTTCGTGATATTGAGTTCTTCGATCTTCGACGCCATCGCGTTGCTGATCATCTCATTCCTGTCGACGAGGATTTCTCCCGTGACCGGGTGGAGAA
Organism: Bacillota bacterium; assembly: GCA_029570375.1. Taxonomy (GTDB): domain Bacteria; phylum Bacillota; class Clostridia; order Saccharofermentanales; family DTU023; genus UBA4923. The sequence goes on from JAKPXB010000034.1 coordinate 37,309, forward strand.
TCGGCTTGGCGGCAAACCGCCCTTCAATCCGGTTCGCGAGTTTCTCGACGACACGCTTGACCTTGCCGCCGACGACGACAGCGGATACTTCAATATAATCTTCCGTTCCGCAGTCTTCTTTGCGGATGATCACATCCTGCGAAATGTCGACAAGACGTCTCGTCAGATATCCGGAGTCAGCTGTCTTCAGCGCCGTATCCGAAAGGGCTTTGCGCGCGCCGTGCGACGAGATGAAGAATTCGAGAACGTTCATCCCCTCGCGGAGGTTCGACTTGATCGGGATCTCGATCGTGCGCCCCGACGTATCGGTCATATTGCCGCGCATACCGGCCAACTGTTTGATCTGGTCGATATTTCCTCTCGCGCCCGACTGAGACATCATATAGATCGGGTTGTAGATACCGAGTTTTTCCTTCAGCGCTTCCGTGATGTCATCCGTTGTCTTGCGCCAGATGCCGACGACGGCGTTGTACCGCCCGCTTTCGTTCAGCAGCCCGATCTGATATTGCTTATTAATGTACTCGACGCGCTCTTCGGCGACGCGGATCAGGTTCTCCTTCACCTCAGGCACAATCATGTCGAAAATACCGATGGAAATACCGCCGACGGTCGAATAGTGGAAGCCGAGCTTTTTAATTTTGTCGAGAACCGCGGCCGTTTCCGTGATGCCGCAGATATGGATACAGCGTTCGATGATCTTCGCCAGCTCTTTTTTCCCGACAACAAATTCGCATTCGAGCGCCACCTGGCTCGCGTCATCATCGCCGCGCTCGACATAGCCGAGATTCTGCGGAATGATGCTGTTGAACAGCAGACGGCCCAGCGTCGATTCCACGATCGCGCGGTAACGCCTGCCCTCGCGCTCCACTTCGCGGAGAACGCGGATGGGCTGGCCGAGCGTGATCTGCCCCTCTCCATACGCCATCTCCGCTTCTTCGATATTAGAGAACGATCTCAGCGGCGCGTCTTCAGGGACGTTCGGATTCGGCTTCACGAGCGTCAGGTAGTAGCAGCCGAGAACCATATCCTGTGTCGGCACGGTCACCGGTTTTCCGTCCTGAGGTTTCAGGAGGTTGTTGGATGACAGCATCAGGAAGCGCGCTTCTGCCTGCGCTTCCGCGGATAGCGGAACGTGAACCGGCATCTGATCGCCGTCAAAGTCCGCGTTGAAAGCTGTACAGACGAGAGGATGCAGGTGGATTGCCCGGCCCTCGACGAGGATCGGCTCGAACGCCTGGATACCAAGCCTATGCAGTGTTGGCGCGCGGTTCAGAAGGACAGGGTGGTCCTTGATGACCTCATCGAGCATATCCCAGACGAGATCGCCGCCGCGTTCAACCTGGCGGCGGGCGGATTTGATGTTCTGCGCATAGCCGTGGCGCATAATTTCACGCATGACAAACGGCTTGAACAGTTCAAGCGCCATCTCTTTCGGGAGACCGCACTGGTGCAGTTTCAGTTCAGGGCCGACCACGATAACGGAACGGCCGGAATAGTCGACACGTTTGCCTAGCAGGTTCTGGCGGAAGCGCCCCTGCTTGCCCTTAAGCAGGTCGGAGAGCGACTTCAGCGGGCGGTTGCCGGCTCCGGTGACGGGGCGCCCGCGGCGCCCATTATCAATCAGGGCGTCGACCGCTTCCTGAAGCATGCGTTTCTCATTGCGGATAATGATATTCGGCGCCCCGAGCTGCAGGAGCTTGTTCAGGCGGTTATTGCGGTTGATGACGCGCCGGTAGAGGTCATTCAGGTCCGATGTCGCGAAGCGGCCGCCGTCGAGTTCAACCATCGGGCGGAGTTCGGGAGGAAGAACCGGAATCACGTCGAGGACCATCCAGCTCGGATGGTGGCCGGAGTTCCTGAACGCCTCGACGACTTCCAGGCGCTTGATGATCCGCGCCTTGCGCTGTCCGCGCGCCCCTTCGAGTTCCTCGCGGAGATTCTCGGCGAGTTCGTCGACATCGATTTCAGCGAGCAGATCACGGATCGCTTCCGCGCCCATTTTCGCGACAAAGGCATTCCGCCCGTAGAGGTGAACCGCTTCGCGGTAATCGCGCTCATTGATAATCTGCATCTTTGTAAACGATGTATTGCCCGGATCAATCACGATGTAAGCGGCAAAGTAGATAATTTTCTCGAGATTGCGAGGCGACATATCGAGGATCAGACCCATGCGGCTCGGAATCCCGCGGTAGTACCAGATATGTGTCACGGGAGCCGCGAGGCGGATGTGCCCCATGCGCTCACGGCGCACTTTGGCGAGCGTGACTTCGACTCCGCACTTATCACAGATGATCCCGCGGTAGCGTTTCGTTTTGTACTTCCCGCAGAAACATTCCCAGTCGCGGGAAGGACCGAAAATTTTCTCACAGAACAAGCCGTCGGTTTCCGGTTTGAGCGTCCGATAGTTGATCGTCTCGGGCTTCTTGACCTCGCCTTTCGACCAGGCGAGTATTTTGTCAGGAGAAGCGAGGCCGATGCCAATAGCTTCAAAATTTCCCATTTCAGACATAGAGCGGCCTCCTCACCTTATGCTTCATCCTCAGTATCGTTCTCTTCATTCCATTCCGTATCACTTTCAACGGGTTCGACGACGACACCGCCCTCTTCATCGAGAACGCCGTCGGTGAACCCCCTGCTGTCAAAATCTTCCCGGCTGTCCGCAGTGGTTTCCTCACCCGAGATCTCAGCCAGCGTACGACCGGTTACCGTTTCCTCATCGTCCTTGTCAGCGTCGCCTTCGGGGATGGGGAGCTCTTCATTCAGCTCTGAGAGAATATGAACGTCAAGACAGAGCGACTGAAGTTCCTTGATCAGAACTTTAAAAGCCTCAGGGATACCGGGCTCGGGGATATTCTCTCCCTTCACGATCGCTTCGTATGTCTTCGTCCTGCCCCAGATATCGTCTGATTTGACTGTCAGGATTTCCTGAAGCGTATAGGCTGCGCCGTACGCCTCCAGCGCCCAGACTTCCATCTCACCGAAGCGCTGCCCGCCGAACTGGGCTTTGCCCCCGAGCGGCTGCTGCGTGACGAGCGAGTAAGGTCCGATGGAGCGCGCGTGAATCTTGTCGTCCACGAGGTGGAGCAGTTTCAGGTAGTACATCACACCGACGGTGACGCGGTTCTCGAAGGGTTCCCCCGTCCGGCCGTCGTACAAAACCGTCTTGCCGTCCGTCTCCATCCCCGCTTCAACGAAAGCGTCAACGACATCTTGTTCGTCTGCGCCGTCAAAGACGGGCGTCGCCACCTTCCAGCCGAGTTTACTCGCTGCCGCGCCGAGGTGAACTTCCAGAAGCTGCCCGACGTTCATACGCGAGGGAACGCCGAGCGGATTGAGCACAATGTCGAGCGGCGTGCCGTCCGGGAGGAAAGGCATGTCCTCTTCCGGAAGGATTTTGGAGACAACGCCCTTGTTGCCGTGGCGTCCGGCCATTTTATCGCCGACCGAAATCTTGCGCTTCTGGGCGACATAGACGCGGACAAGTTTCGTCACGCCGTGCTTTAACTGCTCGTCGCTCTCACGCGTGAAGATCTTGATATCGACGACAACGCCCGATTCGCCGTGAGGCACACGAACCGATGTATCGCGGACCTCGCGCACTTTCTCACCGAAGATGGCGCGGTACAGGCGCTCCTCCGGCGTCAGTTCCGTTTCGCCTTTTGGCGTGACTTTGCCGACCAGGATATCGCCCGCGTGGACTTCCGCGCCGATGCGGACGACGCCCTCTTCGTCGAGATCCTTCAGCGCGTCATCGGCCACGTTCGGTATCTCGCGTGTGATCTCTTCCGGCCCAAGCTTCGTATCACGCGCTTCACACTCGTACTCCGCGATATGGATCGAGGTATAGACATCGTCTCTCGCGAGGCGTTCATTCAGAAGAATCGCGTCCTCGTAGTTGAACCCTTCCCACATCATGAACCCGATCAGGACATTGCGCCCTAACGCGAGTTCGCCGTTGTCCGTGGAGGGACCATCCGCGATGATGTCGCCCTTCTGAACGACATCGCCGATTTTAACAAGCGGCCGCTGGTTGATACATGTCCCCTGATTGGAACGGTCGTATTTTCTGAGCGTATACGTATCCAGTTTGTCGTCATCGCCGCGGACCGCGATCAGATCGCCGGCGACCCGTTCCACCACGCCTCCGTGTTTGGCGACGATGCAGACGCCGGAGTCCTTCGCGGCGCGGTATTCCATTCCGGTGCCGATGACAGGCGCTTCCGTCTGGATCAGCGGAACGGCCTGGCGCTGCATATTCGATCCCATCAGGGCGCGGTTCGCATCGTCGTTTCCGAGGAAAGGGATGAGCGACGTCGCGATGGAGACCAGCTGCTTCGGCGAGACATCCATCAGGTCAACCTTGTCGGGCTCGAGCTCAAAGAACTCGTCGCGGTACCGGCAGGAGATCTTTTTGTTGATGAAATGCCCTTCGTCGTCGAGCGGTTCGTTCGCCTGCGCGATGTTGTACCGATCTTCTTCATCCGCCGTAAAGTAGCGGACTTCGCCGGTCACGACACCTTTGACTTTGTCGTAAATGCGGTAGGGCGTTTCAATAAAACCATAGCGGTTGACGCGCGCGTAAGTCGCGAGCGAGTTGATGAGGCCGATGTTCGGTCCCTCAGGGGTCTCGATCGGGCACATGCGGCCGTAATGCGACGAGTGGACGTCGCGGACCTCGAAGTTCGCGCGCTCGCGCGAGAGGCCGCCCGGTCCGAGCGCCGAGAGGCGGCGTTTATGCGTCATTTCCGCCAGCGGGTTGGGCTGGTCCATAAACTGGGATAGCTGGCTCGATCCGAAAAACTCTTTGATCGCCGCGGAGATCGGGCGCGTATTGACGATATCTTTCGGCGTGGTTGACGCGATGTCCGGGATCGTCTGCATACGTTCCCGCACGACGCGGTCCATGCGCGAAAACCCGATGCGCATCTGGTTCTGCAGGAGCTCTCCCACCGAACGGATACGGCGGTTGCCGAGGTGGTCGATATCATCCCGCTCTCCTACGCCGTATTCGAGGCCGATGTAGTAACTCACGACCGAGAGAATATCGTAAAGTGTCAAATGGCGCGGAATCAGATCGCTTTTCCTTGAGACGAGAAGGCCGCGGAGTTTTTCTTCCTGTTCGGATTCGGAAGACGCGAGAACTTCTTCGACAATCTCGCGGAGCACAGGTGTGAAAACCTGTTCCGTGATTCCGAGCTCCTGGAAATCGATAGCCTCAAGCACGTCAGGCTGGATAGAGCGGGCGAGGAAAGCGCGCGCATTTACTCTTTTATTGCCGACAATGCGCAGACGGTGATCAAACTGCGTCACCGTATCGCCCCTCCTGTGGATCGGGTAGACGTCGACGCTGTTAATGCCGGCCTGCTGGATCGCCTCCGCCGCTTCCGCCGAAATTACCTCATCCGCGAGCGCGAGAACTTCTCCGTCCTCGGCGATAATGTCTTCAGCGGCGACGTGCCCGGCGAGGCGGTGCGCGAGCGCGAGCTTCTTGTTGAGTTTGTAGACGCCGACTTTCGCGAGATCGTAGCGGTTGGGGTTGAAAAAGTTGTTGTGCAGAAGGGCCTGCGCTCCTTCACGCGTATAGACTTCACCGGAGCGAAGCTTCCGGAACATCTCCTGGAGTCCCTCATCGCTCGTTTTACAGCCATCGCGCTGCATAGTCAGAAGAAGCGATTCTTCTTCACCCAGCACATCAATAATCTCCTCATCCGTGCCAATGCCAAGCGCGCGGAGAAGGATGGTTAAATGGAATTTCCTCTGGCGGTCTACGCGAACCCACAGAAGCCGTTTCGCGTCCGACTCAAACTCGATCCAGGCGCCTCTGTTCGGGATCACCTGCGCCGTGTAAAGCTCCACATCATTCTTATCCCGCAGGATATCGAAGTAGGCGCCGGGGGAACGGACGAGCTGACTGATGATGACGCGTTCCGCCCCATTGATGATGAAGCTTCCCGTGTCCGTCATGATCGGGAACTCCCCTACATAGACGTTGGATTCCCGCATCACACCCGTTTTGCGGTCATACAGGCGGACTTTCATATTCAGCTTCGCGGCGTAGTTGGCGTCTCTCTCTTTACATTCTTCAATGGAATAGGTTGGATTCTCGATGTCAAACTCGCGGTCGATAAAGGAAAGCTCGATATCACCCGAAAAGTCAGTAATAGGCGATGATTCCCTAAGGACTTCCATAAGGCCTTCGTCAAGGAACCACTGATAACTGCTTTTCTGAATTTCCAGTAAATCTGGGATATCGAGGATCTCGTCAATCTTAGAGTATGACATTCTCTGCACACGTCCGTACTGAACGGGCTTTACCATCGGCGTTCACCTCACAAATCGAACCGGTGTCCAGTGGAAGCATCGGCAAACCGGCATTGACGATGCAGTCTCACGTGATATAATATCCATGTCAAACGGCCACGGAACCCCCTTTTATTGAGACGGGAAATCCAAATGCGGCCGGGCGACACATCAGATGATTCTAACACGCTTTGACTTGCGAGTCAACAGCCTTTTTTCTTTTGGAAGAGAGTTTTTTGTGGCACTTCGACGCACACCTCGTTTCATCGCGTCCATACTCTTTGTTCGGGCGACAAGGGTTGTCATGAAGCTTTTACGGCGGAAGGGAACGCACTTCCCCGGCCAGCTCGCGATGAAACTATGCCCTGATTTCCTCGCGCGCCTGGAAAAACCCGACCGGATCATCGCCGTGACAGGTACCAACGGAAAAACCACGGTGGCGAATATGGTGGCGGATATCGCGCGCTCTTTTGGTCTTCGTTTTGCTCACAACGCGTACGGAAGCAATATTGAAGAGGGAATCATCACTGCGCTTCTGGACGCGGCGACGCTGACCGGCAGGAAGAAACTCCCCCTCGCCATTCTCGAGATCGATGAACGGCTGACGCGCGTTGTCTTTCAATCGCTTCACCCGGACTTTCTCGTCGTCACGAACCTCTTCCGCGAGTCTTACCTGAGAAATGCCCACGGCGAGTTTATCTACCGGATACTGGATGAGAGTATCCCCCCCACCACGCATCTGATCGTCAACGCGGATGATCTCCTCTCGCAGAATCTCGCGGCCGGTCGCCCCCACACGTCCTTTGGCATTGCGCACCAGCCGGGGGAGCGGGAATTCACCCGGAGCCTGATCCGCGATGTTGTCCTCTGCCCGCGATGCGGAAACCGGCTAACCGATACTTTTATTCGCTACCACCACATCGGGCGTTCATACTGCCGTACGTGCGGATGGCACTCGATGACGCCTGATTACGAGATAACGGCCATGTACGGACAGGCCGGGGCGGATGGCACGGCGTCAGACGATGCGGGATCGTTCGAACCGATCTCTTCTGACAGGCTGATGGAGGCGGAAACACTTGCCGTGAAAACCGGGGACTCCGAGGAGCTCTACCCTTTCCGCGGCGAGAACATCCTCGACTTGTACAATGAGCTCGCGGCGATCACGCTGTTCAGGACACTTGGAAAAACGCGTGAAGAGATCGCACGCGCACTCGCGGGTCTCCGGATCGGCCGATCACGTAAAGAGATCATTCAGACGGGAGAGAAACGCATTTACCGCATGCTCGCGAAAGGGAAAAATCCCATCGCTGTCAGCCGCGTATTGGAAGCGGTCGATACAATCCCCGGGACAAAACAGTTTATTCTCCTCGTCGATACGAGCACCGGAACAGTCACCCCCGAAGACAATGCGGCATGGACTTTCGACGCCGATCTGGCCATTCTCCGCGACCCCGCGGTCAAACGGATCGTCGTCGCGGGGCGTCGGTGCGAGGACATCCGCGTCGCGCTCCTATTTGCCGGCGTCGACGAAACAAAGATTGTAACGCGGCGCGATAAAAGAGACGCGGCCGACGCGCTGATCATCGAAGACGGACCTGAAACGATCGCGATTCTGTACGAATTGTATTCAGAACCGGTATCCCGGGAGGTCGTAAAAAACATCTGCAGCCGCCTGGCGGCGGGAGAGGAGCCGACGGTATGAGAATTGAAATCTTGTACGGAGAACTCGCCAATCTCCTGGGCGAGCACGGCTCGCAGAATCTGCTCCTGCGGACCTTCGGTGAAGAGCACGTCCTCATGACGCCTTTCCCGGAGAAACCCGCGTTCCCCGATGGCGGTATCGATCTCGTCTATATGGGGCCGATGACGGAACGGTCGCAGGCTCGCGTTCTCGAAGTGTGGCGCGGACAGAGGGCTCTGTTCAGAGAGGCCATCGATCGCGGCACGGCTTTCTTTTTCGCCGGCAACGCGCTCGATCTCACCGGCCGCACCATCGCGTACGAGGAAGGGGAAACGATCGAAGGGCTCGGACTCTATCCGTTCGACACCTTCTGCAGGCGCTACGACCGCCTCAATGAAGTCTTCCGGGGAGAATTCCAGAAGATGGATATCACAGGTTTCCGGTCGCAGTTCACGACACACAAAGGCGATCTGCGGGCATTCCCCTTTATCCGGACGGCACACGGTTCCGGCATGATTCCCGGCACGCCGTTCGAAGGCATCCGCGACAAGCTCTTTTTCGCGACGAACCTGCTCGGCCCCTTCCTGCTTCTCAACCCGCCTTTCACAAAATGGCTGTTCGCCCAGATCGGTTTTGATGGCCCCCTCCCTTTTGAAGACGCGCTCATGCGATCTTATCAGATGCGCCAAAAGGACTTTGAAGAATCGTTCCCGGCACTGACTTAAAAATACCGCCGGACTTAGTGTCTGAATCACTTTCAGACAGAATCGCCATAATCGAAATGGCCCCATTGTCTCAGCGTAAGATTGGCGGAGATGTCTTTCATGCCCCTGTTCTTCCAACAATGGACTGCGTCAAGAAGCAAAACGGAGCGGCAAAAGCCCCCGCTAACCTCTGAGGAAGAATACATTCGGTATGGTTTATATAAAAAGGGCGGTTTTTCATCTTTGAGACCGTGGTCCTGAAGACGAAAAACCGTCCCTGTCAAGGCGAAGTCTGATAACGGTGACGGCGCTCCGGCAGAAATGGCGGCGCGCCGGCCGTTGTCACTTTGTCGGGTTGGTCACATCCGGAATATCCTCCGTCTTTACGGGAGCCTTCCCTAGCAAGGCGTCAAAAAAGTGTAGTTTGCCGACGAATTTCATGCCGAACGGATGGCGTTCGACAGTCGCCTCCTTGTATACTTTATCGCTCCACTCTTTCACAAACTGTTTCTTTAGTGTGTCCTTGATGGCTCTGTCTTCCGCTTTCTCTTCGGAATGTTCGACAAAATACATGATATGGTAGCCAAAAGATGTCTTAATAATCCCTGTATCTCCCGGTTTGCGCGGCGTATCCTGGAACCACGCGCGGAATTCAGGGGCGAGGCGCTGTTGGAAAGCCTGATCCATATCGGCATAGAGGCCGCCTTTTTCAGCGCTCCCGGGATCCTTGCTGTATTTGGCCGCGAGTTCGCCGAAGGACTTCTCCGTTTTTTCACCCGCGTTATACTCCGCGAGAACTTTTTCCGCTTCTGCTTTCAGCACCTCGTCTGTCTTCGGCGTTTCCGCATCTTTCTCATTGGCGATCAGGATATGGCGAACGGAATAGAAGGGGCGGCTCTCATTGCGGTCGCGGCTTTGGAAGCGGATAAGCGTCATCTTATCGGACCCCTCGATCACTTTCGCGTCGCCGTTCCTGCGCTCCGAATCTTTCAGGAACTTGCCTGTTTCTCCCGTAAGGCCGCTGCCGGCAGCTTCTTTTTTATCGACGGAACCGGGATCTTTTGTCAGCTTCTCCGCCTCTTCTTCCGACACATGCTTTTTAACGGCTTCGACGAATGAGCTGTGTCCCAGATCTTCCAGCGTCGCCGAAGCGTCCGCCTTCAGCTTCTCCAGAGCGGCTTTTTTCTCTGCCGCTGTCGCGTCGTCCTTCAGAGAGAGTTTAAACTCATAGTAGTTATAGGTATATAAATCGAGATCGTCCTTGTTCTCTTCATAGTATGCCTTGATTTTCTCGCCCGACACATCGGCTTTTTCCGCCAGAAAATCGTTGTAATAGGAGATCTTCATCGAGTTGACGAAATCATTTTTAATCAGCTTCATGTTGACGCCGGGGCCGAAATACATCTTAAGAAAACCGGCAAGAGTCGTCCCCTGCTGCAAAGCCATCTGGGTCAGCTGTGTTTCCAGACTCTCGAGTGTCGTATCGATGATTTTCTGCTGTTCTTCCGTCAGTTTAAAATCATTCTTCTCCAGGTCCGTGAGTATGGCAGTCGAATAAACGATACTGGGGATAACGCTGTTCACAAGGTCGTCCCGCAATTTATTCGCGGGATTGACCTGCGATTGCTGATCAAGCGTAGCCTGGAACTTTTCGGTAAAAGCGAGACCCCACTGCTGGGAAGCGGTATAGTTTCCGAAGTGGATATTCGCCTCGGCTGCTGTCACCTTTCTGCCGTTGACGGTCAACGCTTTTGAATACCGCGTCAGAAGGCCGGTGCTGGCGATAAGCCAGACCGAGAGCGCGAGAACAAGCACCACCGCGGTGGTGATCAGTGTCACTTTTTTCCAGATGCTGCGCGACTGAATCTTTCTCTTCTGTCCGTCGCTGCCTTTCATCTGTGCCAGCCGCTCTTTTCTCTCCGCTCTGGCTGTGTCTTGTTTCCATTCTGTGGATTCTTTCTTTACCATAGATTCCTTTCCTCACAAACGAGATGGGACGAGGGCGATAGGCCGCGCACGGTCTCCATCCATATAGTCAGACATTAAGCCGCACCTTTTTCATAGAAAGAGGTGCGTACCAAAAGAACAACTTCCAACTTATGCGCAACAAAGTTTAGCATAAACCCTAGCTGTCGTAAACAAGCCGAATGAGGTGCGGCAGATCGAGCGCGTCGTCAATCCAAAAATCGGGGCCGCCCTTCCTGATGACTTCTTTGTCCATCACTGTCCAGCTCACCGCCGCGAAGAGGGCGCCCGCGTTCTTCGCGCACTCGAGATCGTGAATCGCGTCGCCGACGTAGAGAATGTGGCGGGGATTCCGGATCCCGAGGCGTCCCATCGCGCAGAACAGCGGCGCAGGTTTCGGTTTGTGCTCCAGCGTATCGTCCACGCTCACAAGGACATCGAAAAGGCGCGTCATGTCGAACGCGTCCAGACATACCGACATCCCCTCCCCGCGCCTCGAAGTGACAATGCCCGTTTTGAACCCTCTCTCCCTCAGGGCTTCGAGCATAGGGACAACGCCGAGAAACAGTCCGACGTGCGAAAGCGTCCGCGGAACGCTCCAGTCAATGTACTCACGGAGCATCTGACGGCTCTTCGCACCTCCGTACCGCTCAAATGTCGTCACAAGCGGTTCGCCGATCGTTGCCAGGATATCCTCATCCTGAGGCGTCCAGCCGAGTATTTTCCCGAACGTATGCCGATGCGAGGCAAGGATCAGCGGGATCGTGTTAAACAGCGTGCCGTCGAGATCAAAGAGGACGGCGCGAACAGCCGGTTTCCCTTCCGTCTCCCCTCCTGCCTGGCTGCACACGCGGCTCATTCCGCTTCCCCGGGCGACGCCTGCTCCACAGGGAGCTCCCGCGTCACGCGGACACGGACAATCCGGTTATCGGAGATAGCCAGCACGTGAAAGACGAGTCCGCCGTAGCGCACAGAGGGGCGCTCCTGCTCCTCAGGGATTCTGTCCAGCAGTTCGATGACAAACCCCGCGACCGAATCGTAATCGTCATCGGCAAAGGTGACCCCGGTCACGCGCGACAGTTTGTCCAGCGGGTATGATCCGGCGACGAGCCATGAATGGGGGCCGATCTCGATGATCTCCTGCTCCACTTCGTCGTATTCATCCTCGATATTCCCAACGATCTGCTCGACGAGATCCTCGATGGTGAGAAGACCCGCCGTGCCTCCGTACTCATCGATCACGATCGCCATTTGGATATGTCTTTGCTGCATATCGTGGAATAAGTCGCTGATAATGCGCGATTCGGGCGTAAACCACGCCTGGCGCATGATGTCCCCGAGCGAAAAATCGTCGTGGTCGATAAAGAGGAGATCTTTGACATGGAGGACGCCGATGATGTTGTCCACCGACCCTCTAAAAACAGGAAACCTGGTATATTTCGTATTTTGCACAAACGATAAAGTCGTCTCGTAATCCGCCTCAACGGGGAGCGCTTCAATTTCCGTGCGGTGCGTCATGACATCGGCCGCGGTTTTGTCGTCAAAGTCAAAAAGGTTCGCGAACAATTCAATATTGTCGTCGACGATAGCGCCCCTGTCGCGGCCATCTTCCAGCATCTGAAGGAATTCTTCCTCAGTCGGCGCAGCCGCCGCGTCTTCCACTTCCCTGATACGAAACAGACGGAGAACAGCCGTTGCCGTAAAATAGACGAACCGCTCGACGGGTCTGACGATAAGAAGCAGCGGCGCCAGCAGATACCAGCTTTTCCGCGCGAAGAGGCCGCCCGCTTTCCCCGCCGCGCGCTCCGGAATGCTCTTGCCCGCCATCAGGAACAGCAGGATGTGAACTGCCGTCACGGCGGCGTATACCCAGCCCTGCCCCGCCGGCGAATCGGTGAAAAGGGTGACAAGCGCGGGGACGGAGCGCACCGCGCCCCAGATAAAGTAGGCAGCCGCCGCCAGAATGAAAGCGGTCATCAGCTCGCGGTTCAGTTTGTCACGCGAATCCAGACGGCGTAAAAGAGATCGGGCAGCCGAGCTGCCATTCTCCGCGCGCTCTCTGATCTGCTCCGTATCGATCACGCGCACCGCCTTGATATAAGCGGTGATCAGACCGGCCAGAAGGAGAAAAAAGAGCGAAACGGACGCCGCTCCCCACGGCGTCAGGGCGGCCAGAAACGATTGTCTGACCACAGGTTCAGGTAATGAGATAGCCATCATGATAATCTGCATGTTCGACTCCCGGATTCTCCCTGTCCGCTTCCCGCGGTATGCATCGGACCATGTGCTGATGATCGGCTGACCCGGATGTTACGTCAATCGGCGCGTGGCTTTCTTTCATAAATGAGAAAAGTCAGTCCTTTGACGGCTGACCTTTCGCGATCCGGAATCCCCGCGCGCCGGTATCGGGGCGCGCGGGATTCCTCCTGTTCAATTATTCCTCGCTCTTCGCGGCGGCGATGATGCGTTCCGCGATATTCTGGGGAACCTGCTCATAGCGGACAAATTCGATCGTGAACCAGCCGCGCCCCTGCGTCATGGACTTCAGGTCTGTCGCGTATTTCGCGATTTCAGCGCGCGGCGCTTCCGCCTCCACGATCTGGAAGCCGGGAATCGTATCGGGGTGGATGCCCATAATGCGGCCGCGGCGCTTATTGAGGTCGCCCATAATATCGCCGAGGAAGTCATCCGGGATGTGCACCATCAGTTTATCGATCGGCTCCAGAAGGACAGGATCCGCCTGAGGCAGCCCGGCGCGGTAAGCAAGCCTGGCCGCGAGTTTAAAGGAGAGTTCGTTCGAGTCGACAGGGTGATACGACCCGTCGACCAGAGTCGCTTTCAGATTGACAACAGGATACCCCGCGAGCACGCCTTCTTCAATCGCCTCCTGCAGCCCCTTCTCAACGGCCGGGAAATAGTTCTTGGGAACGGAACCGCCAAAGATTTCCTCCGCGAATTCCAGTCCTTCCACGCTGCCTGAGCCCGGCTCAAAGACGACCCACACGTCGCCGAACTGGCCGTGGCCGCCCGTCTGCTTCTTATGACGGCCTTGTACCTTCACCTGCTTGCGGATTGTCTCCCGGTACGCGATACGCGGTTCACTCAGCTTTGCCTCGACGCCGAACTTGGATTTCAGCCGGGAGCTGATCACGTCGAGCTGTACCTCGCCCAGTCCGGAGAGCCGGAATTGTTTTGTCTCCGGATCATTCACGATTTCAAATGTGATGTCCTCATCTTTCATGCGGACGAGCCCCTGCATGATTTTCTCTTCCTCCCCTTTGTTGACGGGCGAGATCGCGAGAGTCAGACAGGGTACCGGCATCGCCGGGGCGACAACCTTCAGCGGGTTCGTTTTTTCAGACAGCGTATTGAGCGTCACCGTATCGGACAGCTTCGCAATGGATCCGATATCGCCGGCGACTATTTCCTCTGTTGCCATCTGCTTGTTGCCATTTTGGTAGTTGAGGCCGATCAGGCGCTCCTCCTTCTCCTGGTTCGCGTTGTATACGGTTCCCTCATCCGTGAAGGTACCGGAGAAGACGCGGAACAGCGAAATCCGCCCTACGAACGGGTCGACGAACGTTTTGAAAACAAAAGCCGCGAGAGGTCCCTCCGTTTCCGAATGGAGCTGAACCGTCTCCCCGTCTTTCCGGATCGCGCTCACCGGATGGCCATCCGCCGGCGTAGGAAAGAACCGGGTAATCAAATCGAGTGCGAAGGAAACACCGGCATTCTCCTGGGCGGATCCGACAAATACGGGCATGATCGATCCTGAGGCGATCGCTTTGCGCATGCCAAAGGCTTCTTCCTCCGGCGTAAACGCTTCGCCTTCGAAATATTTCTCCATCAGCTGTTCGTCGTTTTCCGCCATCTGCTCTTTGATCGTCTCGGTATATTCTTCAATCTGATCCGCCATATCTGCCGGCAGATCCATCGCTTTCAGTTCGCCGCGCTTCCCGGCGAACGTGTAGGCTTTTCCGCTGAGAACATCGACGAGCCCTGTCATCTTCTCCCCCTGCATAACCGGCAGCGAGAGCGGGAGAACGCGCGCGCCGTACGCGTCGCGCAATTCCTGCACTGTCTTCTCAAAGTTGGCGTTCGGTTCATCCATGCGGTTGATAAAGAACGCGACCGGGACACCCTCGGTTCCGGCATTGCGGACCGCTTTTTCCGCGCCGACCGACAGACCGTCTTTGGCGGACATGACAATCAAAGCCGTATCGCCGGCAAACATGCCGAGGATCTGTTCGCCCAGAAAATCGAAATCACCCGGTGTATCAATAAAATTGATCTTATGATTCTTCCATTCGCACCATGCGACGGATGTACTGATCGACAGCCCCCGGCGCATCTCTTCCGCGTCAAAGTCTGTGACCGTATTTCCGTCATTCGAGCGGCCCATGCGGTCAATGACCCCGGCATTGTAGAGCGCGGCCTCGACAAAAGCAGTTTTGCCGACGCCGCCGTGACCCATCACGGTGATATTCCTGATCTTATCTGTCGTATATTTCATATGGTTCCGGTTCCCCCTTTGAGAAGTTGCTTTCGCTATTATAGCGCAAGAATGCGCGAATCACTCGTATGGCTCCAGCTGCGCCGTGAAATGGCGCAGAACTTTTTCCTGTCGGACCACGTGAAATCCCTTCACACTGTCCGCGCGCCGCATCACCTTTTGCAGGGAAGCTGCGACAAAATCGAGATGTGCCTGTGTATATGTACGCTTTGGTATACAGAATCTGGCAAATTCCATCGCCGCCTCAGGCTGTTCGCCGGTCAAAGGATCGGGATCCAGGATAAACGATCCGACATCGCAGCCGCGGATGCCCGCTTCGCGGTAGAGTTCCACACAGAGCGAATGCGCGGGAAATCGGTCATACGGCACATGCGGAAGAACTTTGCGGGCGTCGA
>JAKPXB010000017.1 GCA_029570375.1 Bacillota bacterium
TGGTGGACGAAGCGCCGCCAGCTTCTATGTCACATCTGCCTCTTCTCGATATCGTAAAGATATACGAACCCGATGCCTCATGCGCGCCTTTTGATTTCGCCCTGGCGGTTGATTGTCATGAGGCAGACCGTCTTGGCGCCCGCGCTGCCTGTTTTTCACTCTCGCGGCTCAGAGGCTCAGTGGATCACCACGTGTTTTCTGATGAACCCGGGGAGCTGGACCTCATCGTGCCCACAGCGTCTTCCACGTGTGAACTCGTCTACGACATCATCCAGGATCTCGAGACGCTTGTGGCGAGACAGCTGTTTGACAGCCGCATTGCCACGCTGTTGCTCGCCGGTATGATTACCGATACGGGGCGCTACGCTTACAGTAATACGACACCTGCCTGTCTGCGGCAGGCGGCCTCCCTTTTGGAGCGTTTTTCCGTAGATCTTTCCAGGCTGCATTATCATTTATATGAGCGTACCTCTGTCGGGCGCCTCCAGATCAAAGGCGATATCCTGGCAAGTATTGTACCGGTCGAGGATGGCCGCATTTTAACTGCCCACGTGACGAGGGACGCGCTCAACAGGAGAGGCGTCACCGATGATGATCTCGCATACTTTGCCTCTGACATAAGAGCGGCGGAGGGAAATGAAGTGGTTTTTCTCTTTGTTGAGACAGATGACAGGCAGGGTGTCCGGATCAATATCCGGTCAAACGGCTGTTTTGACGCCGCGGCTTTCGCAAGGCGGTTCGGAGGCGGCGGGCACCTGCGCGCAGCCGGTATGACGCTTCGGAATACTCCTCTGGAACAAGCGGTCGACATGATCGTACGGGAGGCAAAGACCACCCTCCGCGCATGCCTTGGAGAAAAGACCTCATGATACCGTCATCCGGCGGAATTCTCATCGTGGACAAAGAGGTGGGGATGACATCGGCAGCTGTTGTCTCTCGCGCGCGCCGGCTGCTTGGCGAGAGGAGAGTAGGGCACACGGGGACGCTCGATCCGTTCGCGTCCGGTGTGTTGCCGGTCTGCTTCGGCCGCGCGACCGCGGCTTCGCATTACATGCTCCACTGGAACAAGCGCTATCTTTGCGGGATATCCCTCGGGATGTCAACAGATACCATGGACTGCACGGGGGAGGAAGCCCTGCGGACGCCGGAGGCGGACTGGAGGCGGTTCGCGGTTCTTCCCGATGATGCTGTCGTTCGCGAACTCTCGGCCGCCGCAAAGTCGCTTGTCGGGGAACGCGAACAGCAGGTGCCTGTTTATTCAGCGGTAAAAGTGAACGGGAAGCGGCTCTACCGCTACGCCAGGGAGGGATGTGAAGTCGCGTGTCCAAAGCGCGATATCACCGTTTACGACGCGGTTTATCGGGGCCTTTTCACAGACGAGGCGACGGGTTTCCCCGTTGTCATGGTCGAGTTTCTCGTCAGCTCGGGGACATACGTGAGAGTGCTCGCTGAGGATTTCGGGCGTGCGATCGGATGTTACGCTCACGCCAGAAGTCTGCGCCGCCTCGCTGCCGGTCATCTCTCAGTCGATCAGAGCGTAACGGTCGATGATCTGTTCGGCATCTTCCGTTCACTAGGTCGTGATACCGCGCATTTCCTGCGCCGGATAACGGAAAAAGGCATTGTCCTTCCTCTCTCCTCTGTCTTTGGCGGCTGGCCCCGCGTCTTTTTTGATGATAAAGGCGCCTCCGATCTTGTCCACGGGAGAAAAGTGCCTGTCGTGGAAGGCCGTTCCGCTCCGCCCGCCGATAGTTTGGCTGAACGAAACGCCGGAGCCGAACCGGGCATGTTCGCTTTCTTTTCAGGCAGCCGGCTTATCGCCGTCGGCCGCGCTGAGGAAGGGTATTACTGCGTAAAACGTGTATTCACCGCGCCTGAGGACGCAGTTAAGTGATGAGTAGACGGTAAGGCAATGAGCGAGAAAGAATCAGATATTTTCAATGTGTACAGAGAGCTGGAGGGAATCCCCGCCGCTCCGCGCGGCGTAGCGCTCGGTGTTTTTGACGGCGTCCACAGAGGGCATCGCCATCTGATCGCACGGATGAAAGAAGCCTGTGCTGAACGCCATCTGCGCCCGTGTGTTTTTACTTTTTCCTATGACACCGGTTTTGGTTTTAACGATAAAAAGATTAACCACGATTTCCTGATGACCGATGACGAAAAACTGGAAGTTCTCGAATCACTCGGTATGCGGGATGTTTTCCTGATCCCGCTGACACCGGACTTCTGCCGGCTCAGCGCCGATGCTTTTCTTAGCGACGTACTGATGAACAAATTATCTGTCAAACTGCTGGCGATCGGCGAAGACGGCCGCTTTGGAGCGGGGAGACGCGGGGACGCGCGTTACCTGCGCGAGTTTTCGCGGTCACGCGATCTGGAATCACTTATTGTTCCCGATCTCTACTGGGAAGGCGCGAAGGTGACGAGCTCGAGAATCCGCGAGGCTTTGCTGGAAGGCTGCGTAGAAGATGCCGCCGGGATGATGGAACGACCCTACCGCCTTTCGGGAGTCGTCGTGAGCGGCAGCCACCTCGGTTCCAGAATCGGTTTTCCGACCGCGAACATTGAATTCCCGTCAACCTCTTCGCTTTTGAGACGCGGTGTCTATGTGACGCGGACGATTATAAACGGGAAAGTGTATCCGTCAATCAGTAATGTCGGTGTGGCGCCTTCCGTTCGGGCGACGGGGAGTGAAATGCTGATTGAGACGTATCTCTATGATTATATAGGTGATCTCTACGGACGGGATATCATCATTGAATTTTACGCGTTTATCCGCGATGAGTCTGTCTTCCCCTCGGTGCGCGATCTCGCAGCGTGTGTCCACGCGGATATCGATGCCGTCCGGATTTGGCATCTGACCCATGAAACAACTTGACAGCCGGTGTCGGCCGGCGCTGTCGTGCAGGCCGACAGATACTTTGTGTATGATAGAATAACGACATTCCCGGGAGGTCGATTATGCTTGTTTTGATGAATTACCATGTTTCATTTCCCAGACTGGGGATTCACGATCTGTCTATTAACAGGATTGCGTTTCAGTTTAGTCTCTTTGGCAGGCAGTTTACGGTATTTTGGTACGGGCTGATTTTTGCACTCGCCATGGTGCTGTGTATCGTGCTCGCGATGCGGCACGCGAAGCGTTATCAACTAACAGGCGACGATATACTCGATACGTTCCTCTGGATGATTCCGCTGATCCTTGTCGGATCGCGACTGTATTACGTCGTATTTGAATGGGATCAGTTCAAAGGGAACTGGAGATCGATCGCCGATTTCAGACAGGGAGGGCTTGCTTTTTACGGCGGTGTGATCGGCGGGATTCTAGCCATTATGATCACCGCGAAGTTAAAGCGGATCAAATTACACCGTCTGCTTGATTTTTTTGCCGTCTATGTTCCCCTCGGGCAGGCGATCGGGCGATGGGGGAACTTCTTCAATCAGGAAGCTTTCGGTTCCAATACGTCGCTGCCCTGGGGGATGATCAGCGAGGGGACAAGGCAGGGACTCGCCGCCCTGAACCGCGATCTCACGAATCCTCTGCCCGGCCTCAACCCGGATCTGCCTGTACACCCGACTTTTCTCTACGAGTTTATCGCGAACATTATAATTTTTGTGGTTCTTATCTTCGTTCGCAGACGATCCAGCCGCCCCTGGGTGACAGTTCACACGTACTTTCTTCTGTACGGATTCGTTCGCTTCTTTGTCGAAGGAATCCGGACCGATTCACTGAAGTTTAAATTATTTTCCTGCGATCTCCGCGTCTCTCAGGTGCTGTCAGCCGCGATGGTGCTCTTTTCCAGCGCGTTTCTCATCGCGATATACCTGCGCGGCAGGAAACGCGACCGTATCGTAGCGGGGATTTCCGGGGTTCCGGAGGGGATCGCTGAGATCAAAGAGCTGATGCCGGAAGAGACGGCAGATAAACAGGTCTGAGTGAGACAGCCGGGATACATGCCGCCCATCCTCAACCGCCGGACAACGGGAACCGCTGCCCGCGGAAGGGGTCGGGGGTAATAAGAAGGAGCGGCACGGGTTGGACTGGACAGAGAGCGGAATGAAAAGAAATGCCGGCAGCGGGCATCAGTCGCGCGCGGATTATTTTTTCAGCGCGGTCGATTACCGCATGCTGGTGCCTGTTCTCGCGCTTGTGATCATCGGGCTTGTCGTCCTGAATACCGTTCTGGCGAAAGGGTACGGAGCTGTTACTTTT
>JAKPXB010000031.1 GCA_029570375.1 Bacillota bacterium
AGAAGCCGCATACCGGGGAAACGTCGGCGGACCACATGAATGATGTCACGTATCACAGCGCCGGCACTCGAAGTCACGGCGACGATGCGCTCAGGAATAAAAGGAATAGGCTTTTTCCTTTTGACATCGAAAAGCCCTTCGTTTTCGAGCTTTTCCCTGAGAAGAAGGAAACGCGTATAGAGATCACCGATTCCCTCCTCCTGAACCCCACTGACGATGAGCTGGAAACGCCCGGTTTTGTCATACAGCGACGGTCTGGCGAAGAGGACCACGCGCATCCCGTCCGACAGCGCGATGCGGATATTCACGGCAGCTCCCTTGAAAAGCACACAGGATACAGCCGCTTCGAAATCTTTCAGCGTGAAATAGACATGTCCTGAGGGATATTTCTTCAGCCCGGAAATCTCCCCCCGCACGCGCACTCTTGACAGCAGAGGATCTCTCGTGAGCGTTTCATTGACCGCTCTGTTTAAATCCCCGACAGAAAGCACCTCATTCATTACGCGTCCTCACCGTGCTTCACACAATCGGGAAGCGTGCCGCCGTCGGCCCTGTCAGAGGAAAGATCGACCCGCGGAACGCGCGGAGATTCATTTTTTTCGATATTGCCGAGTACCGCATTGATGAACGGACGCGAACGGTCGTCACCGTATTCATCTGCCAGGATGACAGCTTCAGAAATCGCGATCTCAACGGGAACCCTTGAATCGAACAGAAGTTCGAGAACCGCGACCCGCAGAATCGCCAGATCTATCAGGGACAATCTTTCCAATGTCCATCCGCGGAGATATTTATCGATAATGTTATCAAGCTCGCGGCGGTTTGCCGTCACACCGTCTATAAGAAAATCGAAATACGTTTTGTCCGCTTCCTCCTTGAAGGGGTATTGCGAATAAAAGACTTCTCTCAGACTGGCATCTCTCTGTTCACGGACTTCCATCTGATAGAGGAACATGACGGACTTTTCACGCGCGCTGTGCCGACTCATAACACTCCTCCCCTGTTAGCGGAACATGCCGGGTGGAAATATTTTGTCAATGAGTCTCTTGATGGTCTCACGATCACGAAAGTAGTGTATCCCGACATAATAACCTGCGCCCGAAAAGGCGATGATAAATAATAACTTCAGAAAACCGAACAAGACCCACAGCAGCGCGACGACAAAACCGATCAGCAGTCCGGTCAGTCCCGGTGATATGCCAGAACGCTCATCGCGCCCCTGTTGCCGCTGCTGATCCTGCTTCATGAATAATCAGCGCTCCACACGGGGCGAAATCGCCTCGACCTTGCTGACGCGGACCTGGACATCTCCCACTTCAATACCCGTATACTTTTCGATGTCTTTCTTCACGCGTTCCTGGACGCGCGCCATCATCATCGGTATCTCAACGTCAGGAAACGCCTGAACGATAAGCTTGACGGAAAGCGATCCGCCTTTACCCGCCGAAACGCGGGCTTTCGCCGTTTTGACACCGGACTGAGATATTTTCGCGGCGTTCAACGCGATATTTTCGATGGCTTCGACTCCGATCTCAATATGGCCGATTTCGTTAGAGCGTATGCGCGTCTTTCGCAGTCTTCCTGCCATCACCGCAATAATCAGCGACACCGATGCGACAATAAAACCGGCTAAACTGACGATAAAAGCGACGGTTCTGCTCGACTGTCTCTGCGCGATATTGACCATCATCGAGACAATGCCGGATAACATCTCCTTGCTGGCCATCGATAAAATAGCAACAAGGAAAATCACTGCCAGCAGGAATGAGAATACGATCAGAACAAAGCGCGCCCAGCGGTTCATATATAGTCCTCCAAATTGATCGGTTTAGTCTGCTCCCCGGCGCCCGTCTCGTCACTGTCGACCACGCGCATGACATGCACATTGACAGCGTCTACATTCAGTCCTGTGTACCGCTCGACATCTCTCTTGACGCGCTCCTGAACGGACCACGCTACTTCAGGCATCACATAACCGAAGAATACCTCCAGGTACACGGTGATCATCACATCATCAGAAGCTTCTCCTCGAAAAGCGACGCGAACGCCCTTCCCTTCCTGCTCCAGACCGATCGCTTCTTTAAGCGTCGTCACCGCGCCCTTGTTCAGCCCGCTCACGCCCTGCGTATGAAGTGCCGCTTCCGCCGCGTACTGCGCGATGAAACCCTGGGACATCGTCCGTTCGCCTTTAATAGAGAACTGGCGGCCTTCATTCTCGATCATTACGCGCGCTCCAGGTAATCTCCTGTACGCGTATCAATCCTCACCACCTCGTTCTGACTGATGAAGAGGGGGACACGGATAACCGCGCCGGTCTCAAGCGTAGCGTTCTTTGTCGCGCTCTGCGCTGTATCCCCGCGCACGGCTGGCTCACAATCGATAATCTCAAGCTCTACGACATTGGGAAGCTCAACATTTAAGATGATGTTCTCCCAGGATTGGACGCGTACGATCATACCTTCTTTCAGGAAAGGCAGGGACTGCTCAAGTCTGTCCTTCCCGATCGGTATCTGGTCGTAGGTCTCCTGGTCCATGAAATAGTACAGATCGCCATCGGCGTAAATATACGACATATCACGGTTGCTCAGGGTAGCCGGCGGGTATTTGTCCGACGGGTTGAAGCTCGATTGCACGACGCTTCCGGTCTGCAGATTCTTATATTTTACACGGACAAACGCGGAGCCTTTCCCCGGTTTGACGTGCTGAAACTCTACCACCTGGCAAGGCTGGCCGTCCATGACAAAAGTTGTACCATTGCGAAAATCTCCCGCACTAATCATATAAACCTCCAACGATCTGAAGCATTTTGCTCAATACTATCGCTATTCTAAGGGAAATAAGCTATATGATCAACTGTATAAGGCGGTAAGTGATTCACACTTTTATGTAACAGAAAAGATCACGTGGCATATTTACGATCACGTGATAGAGTATGGTTATGCTGTCATGCATTCAGGAAGCGCCGGGTTCCGCACCTCCTCTTCCCGATAAAGCGTTTTGTGCGGCGCGATTAAAATATAGGCGGAACAAAACAGGAATAAGGGTAACCGGGAATGAACCAACATACTGACAGACTTATCGATCATAAGGAGAGAACACACTCTCCTTCGCATTGGGTGCGGACTCGTTTTTTCCCGGACATGAGGGTTCCCTCTCCAGATGTGATCGATTTCAGGGAAATCGCCGATCGGGGATTCCGCGTTGTCCTCCTGGATATCGACAATACGCTCGCGGTTCACGGTTCCAGAACGGGGGACACCTTTGCGCGCGGAATTGTAACCCGCATTGAAAAAGCGGGACTTGTCCCCGTCATCGTGTCAAATGCCCGGGCAGGGCGAGCCCGCGCGTACGCCCGCTCACTGGGTGTTTCTTCCTTTATACCGGATGCGGGGAAACCGGGCATCGAACCGATCTGCCGCCATTTGAGAGAACTCGGCTGCTCTCCCGATAATGCCCTGATGATCGGTGATCAGCTGCTGACGGATGTCTGGTCAGCACGGCGCGCCGGGATTCCCGTTATTCTGACGGATAAGCGCTCATCAAAAGAGCTCATCACTGTTCGCGTCAAAAGGCCGATCGAAACGCTGCTTCGTCTTATCGGCGGCTGTTCAGAGTGGAAAATACTGGGAGAGAAAGGCTATGATTGTCTGTAAGTTTGGCGGGTCATCCCTCTCCGACGCGGCGCAGATCAGGAAAGCGTGCGCCATTCTGCTCGAAAACAGCGAACGCAAAATCATGGTTGTCTCAGCGCCTGGGAAACGCCGGGGGATACAGGGTGACACAAAATTCACTGATGTGCTGATCTTCGCCGCAGAGGAAATCTTCGCGGGACGCGGAGGTGCGGAAGAACTGCGTGTCATTTCTACACGCCTGCGGGAGACAGCGCGCGATCTTTGCCTTCCGTCTTCGCTCGCGGCGGCTCTCATCTCTGAAATTAACCTGCTTGCCGGAGAACTTGCCTCCAAACGCGCCCGGACGCGCGATGCCCTGCTCGCGATGGGAGAAATATCGGCCGCGCGGATGGTGGCTGCCTTCCTTCAGAAAGAAGGCTGTAACGCTCGTTTTGTCGATCCCCGGGAAGCCGGTCTTCTATTGGCACGCGCGGATGGAACGACATGCATCCTGCCGGAAACATACGATCGTCTCGCTTCTCTCGCGCACACGGACGGTATCGTCGTCTTCCCCGGTTTTTTCGGTGTATCGCGCGAAGGTGAAATTATCACCTTCTCCAGAGGAGGATCGGATATCACGGGTGCCGTCTTAGCGGCTGCTGTCAACGCGGATCTCTATGAGAACTGGACCGACCGCGACAGCGTATTCGCCGCCGATCCTGAACTCGTCCGCGACGCGGTACCGCTTGCCGAAATGAGTTTCCGTGAAATGCGTGTCCTCTCCTCACACGGCTTTTCAATCTTTCACCCCGACGCGCTCGAACCGGTTATTCAGCGCGGTATTCCCGTCCATATCCGGAACACAAACAATCCCTCTTCTGAGGGAACTCGTCTCGTCGCGGAAAGAACTGACATTCACCGGGAGATCACCGGAATTGCCGCCGCCGACCATTACTCTTCCGTCAGGATTCAGGGGTTGCCGACCGGCGGGGAGCAAGACGACCGGAGTCTTGTTTTCTCCATACTGGCGGACCTCGGCATTCGCGCTCGCGTTGCTCACTCCGGAAACGATGCCCTCTGCTTTATCATTCGTGACCCGGCGTTCACACAGGTTATCGAGAGTGATCTGCGCCAACAGCTTCGCGATATATTCGGTATGGCCGGGATCCTCGTCAACCGGGAACTGACGGCACTTCTACTCGCGGGAGAGGGATTATCCGATACCGGAGCCGTGTTGGCGCGCGCCATGGCCGCGCTCGAAAAGGAACAAATCATTGTCGACATGTCCGTTCCCCGCTTTTCTGAGATCAGCATGCTGTTTCTGATTCACTCCGGCGACAAAAAGAAGGCTGTTAGGGCTCTGTACAGAGAATTTTTCGAATAATACTAACCCCGCCGTTCCATCAGCTAAGGCCTGACACTCCGGTCGATGACTTCTCCCGCCTTGAAAAACCGGTCGATTCCGTGTTCGCGCGGCTGCCGGAGCGCACGCCCCGATAAGAGTGTCTTGGATACATAAACGAACCCATGCCCCTGATTGCTGTACGCGGATGTCCCGTATCCGCTGAGGATGGAAAACCCGCTTTCCGCCAGGAGTGCGGTCTTCGCCTTATCAAATTGCGCGTGAAGTCCGTAGGGATAATGCAATATACTCAGCTTGCCTGTATAGGGCTCAATAAACTGTTCCGTCATTTTGATGTCGTCAGCGATCGATTGAACAGCCGCATGGTCCATCGCCAGCCTCCCGTAAGATCCGCTCGCGATGATCCAGTTGTGCGAAGTAAGCGCCGAGATAATCGCCTTAACCTTCAAGGCATTCTCTTCCAGATCGATTTCATCTCGCTTAGTTCTATCGAAACCGTATGCCTCTGCCTCATTCGACCAATGCTGATGCTGTTCATCTGTCAAAGGATAGCCAAAGAGACCGTTCCTGCCGATCACGGCGATGGTCCCTGTCGCTCCGTTAAAAGAAAAATCAGGGTGTCTGTCAATAAAGTTTTCGACGATGCCGATAGCCGAAAAGTACCTGTCCGCACGCTCTGTTCCGTCGCGGTCGCGGACGACGCCGACAACGCGGCCGTCCGCATCGAGATCCAGCCTGGCAGCGATACCGCTTTCTATCCTCGCGTTCGACGAAAAGAAATCGTCGAGCACGAGACAGATCGGCTTTTTACCCTCCGGATAGGGAATCGCTCTGGCTTTTCCGTCTTCTGTCGCGAAAGAACGTCCGTCGACAAGCACATAGCCTCGTTCATACAATTGTTCAAGAATGTTCTCAAATTCCGCCGTAAGAAGCAGATCGCTGTCCGCAGACGATGCGAAACGGTCGCCGTCAAAAGCTCTGACCGGATCGGCGATAAGCGGTTTCACCGCGATATGTTCGACAGCGTAAACCCAGTTCAGAACAACAGCGGGATTTTTCCGATCGCATATGTCCTGATAACATCGCAGTTGTTTATCGTCGGGAAACCAGGGGGTCAGTTTTTTTATTTTCAATGATGCATCGTATGTTCTGTTGTGATCGAGGTCTTTCACAATAGCCGGAATGAGCTCATCGTAATACGAACGCCGCGCCTTCGCCATCCTTTCCTCCAGATAGAGAGTCACATGATCAATCCCCGTGAGCTGTCGATCCGTCAGCAGTCTTTGAATGCTCGCGGCCTCGCTGTCATGCGCACCTCGTGCGGCCGCTTCATTCGCTTCTGTGAGTTCCTCGCGGATCCTCTGCAGGATCTCTGTCTTCCCGAGCAGCTGGTTGTACTCGCGTGAAAATATCGGGACACGGGCCAGTTGACCCATGAAACGCAGGTAAATGTTTTCATCGATTTTACCGAAAAGATACAGGTTGGTTTTCTCTTCGATGAAGCGCGTCATATCGTTTCCGGAGATTGCCGCGTCGAGTTCAAGGACAGCTATTTCCTCTTCTGTAAAGTCGTCACCTCTGAAGACGCGGTCAAGCATCTGTTCTGAACGCTTTTTGACATCATTTTCAATTCGGTCAATGAGAGAGTCCGCTTCTTCAAGGAGTTTTTTAACCTTGTCCGCCGGGAGCTTCGCGTCGAGTTCAGATCTCTTCAGACGCGTCCTATTGTAGATTTCGAAGATACCGTCATGATCGTTTTTCTTCACGGCAGACTCGTAGTCTGAAATCGTGAAAGGGAGTGACGGGCGCGATAAACTGTGCGCAATCAGAACAATGACGACAGCTGCGAGCACCACCGCTGCCGCCCACCATAAAGTGCGCCGCTTCAGATAGTTATTCTTGATCGGTTCGACAAACGCGGTGCTCATGAGATGGATTCGGCCAGCGTAAGCTGCCTGTCCTCCAGCGAGTCTTCCCTGATGTAGCGTCCGGCAGTCGGGAGCGTCGCAATTCTGTAGTAGTCGATGTCACGGATAAATGAAAGTTCCGCTTCGGCGTACAGCGCGACTAGCCGGTCATTCTTGTTTCTGGTCCTGAGGATGGCCGCTCCCTGCGCCGACCGTGTCGCTTTCTTCACAATGAGATCCGATTCAAAATAGAGAAGTTTATTCTTCTTTGAGCGAACGGCAAATGAAGGGTTCGTTCCCTCGGGGATATAACGGATCCCGACAATGGGCGAAGAATCATCGAACGCGTTGAGAAGTTTTCGGCGGCGCTGCTTCGTTTCGTAGTGACTGGCATCGACGCGGACACCTTTCCCGTTCTCGAAGACAAAAAGAAATTCGCCCTTGAACGGTTCCATCGCGGAGTGAATGTAGACCACGCGCTCACCCTCTTCAAGTTCAAGGAGATTCGGCGTGAACGCACCGAGCTGTGACGGTCGGAAATCTTCAAGTTCCCACGCCATCAGTTTGTATACCCTCGCCTTATCCGTAAAGAAAAGGATTTCCGCGTGGTTGGTCGAATCGATCTCCTGAATAATCCTGTCGTCGTCTTTGACACGAATCTCAAAATTGCCGCGAAGGGAAGTCAGAGCGATTTTTTTAACATAACCCTGTTCCGAGAGAAAGAGGCGCGTGTTGTAATCAGGAATGAGATCTTCTTCTTCCGGAATTTCAATTTCGTCAGGGGCGATCAGCCGTGTTTTCCGCTCGCGCCCGTATTTCGCCATGATCTCCCTGAGCTGATGGACAATTTTTTCACGCACGCGTCCCCTGCCCCTGACAAGGCGTTCAAGTTCGCCGATGTCCTTCTCTATTTTTTCAATATCCTTGATACGGTTCAGAATATACTCGCGATTCAAATGCCGGAGCTTGATTTCAGCGACATAATCCGCCTGCACTTCATCGAGCTCGAAAACCTCCATCAGACGGGGAACCACTTCCTTTTCCGTCTCCGTGAGGCGTATCACGGCGATCGCTTTGTCAATGTCGAGGAGTATCCTCTCAAGTCCGCGAAGAAGATGCAGTCGTTCCTGTTTCTTCCCTATATCGAAACGTGCCTCGCGCCGGATGCACTCGCTCCGCCATTCAATCCACTCGTTCAGGATCGCGCGGATGCCGAGGAGCCTGGGTTGATTGCCGATGAGAATATTGAAATTACAGGAAAAAGCGTTCTGGAGAGTCGTGTGTGTAAACAGCTGATGCAGAATTATGTCGGGGTCCGCCGACGGCTTGTATTCGATACTGATACAGAGGCCGTTCAGATCTGTCTCGTCGCGGACATTGATCACATCCCGCAGCTTGTTTTTCTTGATGCCGTCCGCGATCTCATCGATCACCGCTTCGATTGTGGTCGTATAAGGTATCTCGCGGATTTCAATCATTCCGTCTTTCCGGTTGATATCGGCCGCTGCACGCAGCTGAAACGTGCCGCGCCCCGTTTCATAGATCTCCCGCATGTCATCGATATCGTAGATCAGATACGCCCCTGTGGAAAAATCAGGAGCCGGAAGTGTTTCCAGAAGGTCGGCTTCCGGATTTCTTATCAGCGCAATGGTTGTCTCGCAGATTTCTTTCAGGTTAAATGAGCAGATATTGCTCGCCATACCGACAGCGATCCCCTGATTGTTGTTGACGAGGATTGTCGGGAACTTGGCCGGCAGGAGAACCGGTTCTTTCATGGTGCCGGAGTAGTTGTCGACAAAATCGACGGCCTCTTTTGCGAGACCATCAAATAAGGTCTCACAGGATGGTTCAAGCCTGACCTCTGTATAGCGCGACGCGGCGTACTGCATATCGCGCGATGTCACATCGCCGAAATTTCCTTTGGAATCGATCCACGGGTGAAGGAGCGATTTATTCCCGCGCGTCAGCCGGACCATCGTCTCGTAGATCGCCTGGTCGCCGTGAGGATTCAATTTCATCGTCTGCCCCACGACATCCGCCGACTTCGCCCTCGGTCCCGACATGAGATTCATCAGATACATCGTATAAAGAAGTTTGCGGTGAGCGGGCTTAAACCCGTCAATTTCAGGTATCGCGCGCGACACGATGACGCTCATCGCGTACGGCATGAAATTATCATAAAGCGTTTGAGAGATTGGTTGTTCGACAGCGGGCGCGCCTTCCTTAAGATCTTTATCTTCAGATTTCTTTTTTGCCATCGACTCGTCAGCTCCTTCACCTTTTCACCCGCGCGGCATAAGCTATCCGCGGGATTATTCATTCTTTCTTTAAATCGGCTTCACCGAGGCGCTCTTAGCCGACATCCAGCATATCCATGTAGAGATGTCCGGATTCTTCGATATACGCGCGCCGGCCGGGGATATCGTCGCCGAGCAGGAGATCGAATGTCCTGCTCATCCGCTCTTCTGATTCCGGCATAACGGCAATCAGCCGTCTCGTCTCCGGGTTCATCGTCGTGTTCCACATCATCTCGGGTTCATTTTCACCGAGCCCCTTGGAACGCTGAACGTGAACAGTACCTTCGCCGAGCTTTTCGATTATGCTGTTCTTCTCCTGATCGGAATACGCGAAATACGTACTCTCCAGTCTCTTCGACCGGTGCCCGATCTCATATAATGGCGACTCCGCGATGAATACTTTGTTCTGCCTGATCAGCTCAGGGGTCAGTTTATAGAACATGGCGAGGATCAGCGTCCGAATCTGAAATCCGTCCACATCGCCGTCTGTGCAGATGATCACCTTATTCCAGCGGAGCCTGCTGATATCAAAAGGGGCGGCGGCCTTGCTGAACTTCTTCGGCATCTCGACACCGCACCCCAGAATTTTTATCAAATCCATGATGATGTCATTCTTGAATATCGCGTTGTAGTCAGCCTTGAGGCAATTCAAAATTTTTCCCCTGACAGGGATAACAGCCTGAAAATCGGCGTTCCTCGCCATCTTGACAGAGCCGAGCGCGGAGTTTCCTTCTACGATGTACAGCTCCCGTTCGCTGACATCCTGCGAGCGGCAGTCGACAAACAGGCGGACGCGGTTCGAGACATCTATCTGCTGCATCAGATCGCGTTTAACGGTGAGACGCGTTTTCTCAGCCTTCTCACGGCTCCGGCGGTTCAATAACACCTGGTCCGCCGCTTTAAGGGCGTCTTCACGGTGTTCAAGGAACCATACGGTGAGTTTCTCTCGGATCATGTCCGTCATAAACCGTTGAATAAAGCGGTTATTGATCGAGCGCTTTGTCTGGTTTTCATAGCTCGTCACTGTGGAGAAAGAACTCGTCATCAGGAGAAGGCTCTCTTCAATGTCGCCGAATGTTACCTTCCCCTCATTCGCGCGGTATTTACCTTCATCTTTGAGAAAGGAGTCGAACGCGGAGACAAAGGCCGACCGGACCGCGCGGTCAGGAGAGCCGCCGTACTCCAGCCAGGAAGAGTTGTGATAATAAATGATTTCCGTGTGGTGATTATTAAAAGCAAAGGCGACATCGCACTTGACCGTGTAATCATCGCGATCCTGCCTGTCGCGGCCGATACCGTCCCCGCTGAAAAGCACTGGCTGCGTGAGGCCGTCAGTGTTCAGCTCTTTGATCATGCCGAGAATACCCTCAGGGTAATAAAACTGCGCTTTTGAGCCGTCCATCTCGTCAATAAATTCAAAGGTAACGCCTTTGTTCACAACAGCCTGCTGCTTCAGTGTTGTGAGGAAGTACTCAGCGGGAATGACGATGTCGGTGAAAACCTCGTCATCGGGCATCCACCTCTGAACCGTTCCCGATTTTTTGGAAGCAGAGGGTATTTTCGTGAGGCCGCCAATATTGACGCCCTTCTCAAAATGAAGTTCGTACAGGTATCCGTCGCGCGTAACGCGGACATCAAACCATCTGGAAGCGTATTGGGTCGCGCACGCGCCGAGACCGTTCAACCCGAGACTGTACTCGTAATTCTCGCCGAGATTAGTTTTGTACTTTCCGCCCGCGTAGAGTTCACAATAAACCAGTTCCCAGTTGTAGCGGTTCTCAATCGGGTTAAAGTCGAGCGGTATGCCCCTCCCCCGGTCGACAACCTCGATTGAGTGATCCTTGAAGCGCGTAACGGTGATCACGCTTCCGTGCCCTTCACGGGCTTCGTCGATGGAGTTGGAGAGGATTTCAAAGAAAGACTGCTGCGCTCCGCGCAGGTCGTCTGAACCGAAAATAACACTGGGACGAAGCCGAACGCGGTCAGCTCCTTTAAGCTGTGAAATACTCGTATTATCGTATATTTGGCTCATAAACACTTCCCTTCAGACACGATTTTTACATGTATCCGGATGCTCGTCAAGGATGCTCCCATGCCCCCAGCGTATAGAAAAAAGCATCCTGTTGGCGGTAACAGAATGCTTTGTGGCGAGCATAGCAGGACTCGAACCTGCGACCCACAGCTTAGAAGGCTGTTGCTCTATCCAACTGAGCTATATGCCCATAAAGAGAGTTTCCGGATTGCATGGAGCGGGTGAAGAGAATCGAACTCTCACGATCAGCTTGGAAGGCTGATGTTCTACCACTAAACTACACCCGCAAGAATTCCGGAAACCTAAGTTATGATACAACAGCCTTGACGATTTGTAAAACGCCATTTTTAGCTGCCCGGTTCGACCTGTCCGGTTCAAGAACCGGAACTATCCTGCGAAAGGAGCAGAGATTCCGGTACATACCCCATCCTCCCGTCCGCAATCCTGATCAGAACCCACCCGTTGGAAGGATTGGCAAGCTGAGTGACATGTTCTCCTCTCTGCACTGTCGCGACAAGTTCCTCACTGTCTGGCGCGGCTACGACGCGGAGACTGCTCGCACGCACTTCGACATCGATTTCAAAATCCGTTCTCACCTGATCTGAATTGAGCGGAGCGGACACTTTCGGTTTGACATCACTTTGAGATCCGTTGCTGTCCCGTCCGCCGCGGATCGCAAGAAAGACAGCGACGAGCAGAACAAGAACTACCAGCCAAATGGCGGCATACGCGAGAAGAGACAATCCGCGCGAAGCCGGAACAAGCGTCATTAGACGGCGGTTGAAGCCGGAGAGTCTGTCGCGCAAATTGTCAGTATTCCACTCTTTGACACGGTCGAGCCATGTCTTCTTTCCTTCATACGCCCCGGTCAGCGATTTCTTTGAACGCCGCTGGCGGGTCTTTTCATCCGGTTCGTCCAGATTGACGCGCGATGACGGTTCGCCGTTCCCGTGATCCAGTCTCGTAGTAAAATGCGGAGGTTTTGGCTGATGCGCCGGGGGAGTAGTTTTTGTATTCAGGTGTTTTAATCGCGCATCGAGATCCGGAGGCAGAACGAGGACGTTTCCGTCCATAAGAGGCACTACCTTCGACCATCTGATTCTGCTGAGCCAGTGTCTCGCTCTGTCATCCCCTGAACGCCTGCCGGAGACTATTTCCCTCGCGTCAGCGCTCAGCAATTCCGGTTCGGGCTCCAGTTTTTGAATCTGGGCTGAAAACCATGTCGTATCCGTCTGATGCCCGTAATGCGCCGCAAGCCTCGCAAGCTCTGTCATCGCGATATTCATCTGATGTGTATCCGTCAGCATGGTTTCAAGATCTACGTAATCAAAAAGGTCGATAAAAGCGGGATCGATCACAAGCATGTCATCGCCTTCCCGCGGCCTGAAAGCGTAAAAATCGAGGTGTCGGCAGCACAGGCGAAGTGAATTGTGAGCGGGTGGATAAGTGGGCTGCTGCCGGTAGAGGTGTTTCCCGCGAAGGAGATACACTCCCTGATCCCTCCGGCACCAGACAAATACACGTCCCGAATCCATCAGGAGAAGAAAATCCGCGTCGAGCTCGTGTGTATCGGCACACTGGGGGAAACGCGCAAGACCATTGATCTGCAGATCGCGGAATGTCATCAGCCACAAACGCAGCAGGGCGCGCGTCGCGGACACGGAGGAGGTGTCCTCGCGCCGCGTGTGCAGTCCGGCGATCAGCTGAACACGGCGGTTCCCGGACATAACATAGTGACGCTGGTGCTGAGCCGCCAATAAACCGATATCGCGGTCATTAATCTGCAGTGTAAATTCCTGCCGGTCTGTTTCTGCCAAATGTGCTGTAAGTGTTGAGCGTATCATAGTTCGCTGCGTACGCCTCTTCTATTTGATAATCAACGCCATGGTTAAATGATCGTAAAACTATTCTAGCATGCTTATCGACCGCGTTTCCTTGCATCTCTGTACTCATTTTCCAAAAGGCCAAAGAACAACAGATCGAGATATTTATCCCTTCTTCTCATCACTTCACGCATACGTCCTTCCTGAACAAATCCGAAACCACGGAAGAGTTTGAGCGACGCCTCATTTTCCGGCGCGATTCGGACGTACACGCGGTGCAGACGGAGTTCGCCGAACGCGTAATCCAACAGCAGCTCCACAGCTTCTTTCGCAAGACCTTGCCCGCGCGCCTGATGATCTGCAATCATCACCCCGACTTCTCCGTTTCCTGAGACAAAATCGAGATCGGAAAGAGAGACAAGTCCCACCGTCTGACCTTCAGAGCGGCAGGCAAATACGAAATTTCTCACTCCGTCATTCCAGTCTTCCATCAGTATGAGGAGCTGTTCCCGATTGCGCGGCAGCAGTTTATCCGGGAGATAGTAATAAATCGCTTCCGTGTCAGAAAAGAAGGGGGCAACAGCTTTGACATCAGATTCTTCGAGGGGAACAAGAGCAACGCGGCTGCCTTTCAGAGGGAACCCCATCAACCGATCTCCATCCGCGCTGTCCGTCATTGAATCCCGGCCGCCTGCCGTCAAACTTTCTTTTGAAGCCATCAGAAACCTCCGCGGTTCGCATGTAGTTGTCTTATCATATAACAAAACCCCGGTACATATACGCGCCGGGGCTCCGCTGGTGATCCGCTGGGGGTTCGAACCCCAGACCCCCTGATTAAAAGTCAGGTGCTCTACCGGCTGAGCTAGCGGATCATATTGGCTGGGATGGCAGGATTTGAACCTACGAATGCGGGAGTCAAAGTCCCGTGCCTTACCACTTGGCTACACCCCAATGTACTACAGAAGAACATGGGGTGGAATATGGGAGTCGAACCCATGACCTCCAGGGCCACAACCTGGCACTCTAACCAACTGAGCTAATTCCACCGTAAGCTTCCCAGAACATCTCACTGATTCTACCAAGCGTCAGGAGCAATGTCAAGGATCAGTTCGGCCTGTCGACAGGGCGGTTGACAGGCGCATTCTTATAACGATAAAATGAGTAAAATTTAATAACCAACCATCTATAGAACCCACCTTTTGGAGAGGTAAGTCATGGATTTTATTCATTGTATTTATCAGGCGGGGCTGAATGGGTTAGTGAGCACAGGTTTTACGTTTTACGTGAAGCCTGAAATGATGACCTGTCGCTTTTCAGATCGTTTTGGATTGCGCGTGTCACATAAGCACGCGCATCAGTTTAATATAGAACTTCCAGGCCGCGGCACAGATCGTGCCGTCAACTCAACTCAACGAATTTTACATATCCGGAAATATTCTGAAGCGCGATTCCGCGTGAAAGAAATATCCGATACGTCCGCTCTTTCGCTTCAAAGCTTGGATGCTTCTCTGAGGCGCTGTTCCCGGCCGGGCGGGCGCAACAAGACCGGCGTAAGGCACATAAGAGTCTTTTCGTTTATTTATGAAATGAACCTGTGCACAGGAGTATAGGCAGCAATAGTGTGTCAGGCAAAGCTGACGCATCAATTAATTTATGTTTGCATATGACAAAACCGGGAGGATTGGATATGAGATTGAAAACACGCCTGAATGGCGAATCTTATGCATTCAAAGATCTGAAAACATTACTTGCAAAAGCCAACGAACCTAAAGCAGGAGACAGGCTGCAGGGAATTGCGGCGGAAACAGTCAGCGAACGCGTCGCCGCCAAAATCGTTCTTTCCGAACTGACTATCGGAGACATCACTGAAAACCCCGTCATACCGTACGAAGAGGATGAGGTAACACGAGTCAACATCGACGGCATGAACAAGAAAAAATACGAAGAAATAAAAGGCTGGACGATCCGCGAACTGCGCGAATATATCCTAAGCCACAAAACAAGTACAGACGATTTAAGAAGGCTCAGTCCCGGGTTGACAGGCGAGGTAGCCGCCGCTGTCGCCAAAATAATGTCGGCGATGGATCTTGTCTACGGCGCGCGGAAGATCTACTGCGTAACACGATGCTGTACAGAAATAGGCCAGCCTGGAACCCTTTCGTATCGCTGTCAGCCGAACAGCCCGACCGACAATCCGCAGACCATTCTGGCAGGCATTATGGAAGGCGTCAGTTACGGATGCGGCGACGCCTGTCTTGGCGTGAATCCTGTCGAAGATAACGTCGAAAGCACGAGGCGCATCGCGGACGCTGTATTTGATTTCATGTGTAAGCACGATATCCCGACACAGATTGTTGTTCTGTCCCATATCACGACGCAGATGGAATCGATGTGCAAGGGAGCTCCTCTCTCAATGCTCTTCCAGTCCATCGCGGGGACCGCTCCCGCGAATGACAACTTCGGCGTAAGCCGGGACCTGCTTAACGAGGCGTATGCTCTCGCGCGCGAACACTCGCTGGGCACGGGACCTAACCTGCTCTATTTTGAAACAGGTCAGGGGTCCGAGGTCTCAATCGGAGCGGATTGCGGAGTCGACGAGATGACTCTTGAAGGCCGCACCTATGGTTTCGGCCGTTATTTCCGCCCGTTCATGGTCAACAATGTCACCGGTTTCATCGGCCCTGAGACAATCTATGACGGCAAAGAAATGATACGTTCCAACCTGGAGGACCATTTCATGGGGAAACTGATGGGTTTGCCGATGGGCATGGCTCCCTGCTACACATCTCACTCTTCCATTGATCAGGACGATCAGGAAATGGGCACGATGCTGCTCAGTCTGGCGGGAGCAAACTACTTCATGGGCGTCCCGGGCAGCGACGATATTATGCTCTCCTATCAGGATACGAGCTACCATGATGACGCCACTCTGCGCGAGCTTACAGGCCGCCTCCCGGCGCCTGAATTCCACCGGTGGATGATCAGGATGGGATTGATGGATGAAAAAGGTATTTTGACTGACCGGGCCGGCGACGGTTCCATATTCCTTGTCTGACATTTTTCCGGAAGATGCGGGAACACACAGTCGTGAACGACACGCTAACCGTTGTGTAAATGAAAATCATCCGGACAGGCGTGTCAGGAGAATTATCAGGAGATTAGCGATGGAAAACGATAAACTGAAAAGAATAATAGCCGATGTCTTATCGGAAGTCATGAGCAGCCGCCAGGCAGGGAATGGTCACGCCTCCGCAGCCGTGTTCAGGAACAACTTAAATGCCGCGTGTGATGACGGTGAAGTCCCGGATCTGTCCGCCGTTGACTTCAGCCAGATTCTCGCTACACCCGAACCGGCAAACGGCGAAGCCTATCTGGAGATCAAACGGACATCCACGGCGCGCGTCGGGACATGGCGCGCAGGACCGCGGTACAGAACAGAGACCTATCTCAGACTTCGCGCAGACCACGCGAAGGCGATGGATGCCGTGTTTGAGGATGTCCCGGAGGAACTGATCGATAAACTCAGGCTTCTCAAGGTGACGACGCGCTGCGCCTCAAAGAATGACTATCTGACCAGACCTGATCTCGGACGTCAGTTCGACGAAGAGACATCAAGGCTGATCAAAGACAAATGTATTCCTGAAGCGGATGTACAGCTGATTGTGTCGGACGGACTTTCAAGCACAGCGGTATCGCACAATATCGCGGATGTGTTCCCGGCGATCGTACAGGGGCTGGAGCTCAAACGCATCAAGCTCGGCACGCCGATCTTTGTTAAGTACGGGCGCGTCGGCTGCATGGACGCGATCACCGAACTTGTTAAATCCAAAGTCACGGTGATATTGCTCGGAGAGCGCCCCGGTCTCGCGACAAGTGAATCGCTGTCCGCCTATATGACTTACGGCGGCTTTGTCGGCATCAATGAAGCCGCGCGCACAGTTGTATCAAATATCTACAAAGGCGGAACGAATCCGGTCGAAGCGGGAGCCCACATCGCCGATCTGATCGAGCGCATGCTGAGGGAGAAAAAATCAGGTATTGACTTGAGCCGTTAACAGTTTTTAGCTGGAGGACAATAGCTTCCACATCTCCATCTGTAGAAGATATTCCTTCACATCAATGCCGCCGGCGAATCCGGTCAGATCGCGGTTCGAACCTATTACACGATGGCAGGGAATCAGGATCGGCAGAGGATTAGCGCTAAGCGCCTGTCCGACGGCGCGCGCTAATCTCCCCGCTTTCCGCTGATCCGGCTCAATAAGGCGCGCGATCTCCGCGTAGGTTTTGACGGATCCAAATGGAATTCTTGCCGTCTCCTCCCAGACACGCTTCTGAAACGGCGTTCCATAAGGTGGCACATAGTCGATCACCGGATCGCGCTCTGCATTGAGATAGCGGGTTATTTCCTCACGTGTTTTTGACAGGATAGCCGGTTCGCCGGCCCCGGGAACAATCACGCGCCCCTCAACGATTAAACCGTCTGAACCGATAAGCCCCAGCAAGGCGGCTGCCTTTCTCACCGGCTCAACCAGGTGCTCCGCCTTTCCTCTCACAAATTGGATTGTTTCAATCTTATCTCTTTCCGGGTTAGTCATAAATGCCAGGTATCCGTATGGCCAGCTCATGAACATGACCTGTCTGCGGCTGACTTCCGGAGAGTAGAAGGTCAGACGCATTACCTGATCCGTCAATGAAAACAATCCATGCTCGCGCCCCTGATGTGCTGTGGACAGATCCTCTGATTGTGATGAAGACAGCGGACTTTCGCAGATATACATGTCAACTCTGTAAAGATTGTCCTGTTTTTCAAATAGCTGCCGTGAAACTTCACGCGCGATCGCGTCGCCTTCCCGCGCGACGGTTGAAAGGCAGGCCATTCCCCAACATTCAGATCTGAATGGGTAGAGCACGTGGAGATATCCGATATCCTCGCCGCCTCTCCCGATGATGTAAACATCTGTTTGAGTCCGGGCAAGCTCCGCGAGCACAGACCGCCATGCTTTAATCGGCCGTGCCGGCGGCGCGCCATCAGCCAGCAAACGGTAACGGGCCGCATCCCGGAGGTGACACACTGTAAGTTGGATAGGGCCTACGCTCTTCTGGGCGCTCATGGAAAACCTGCTTTCATCTTCTTCGCGTAAGCTTCTGCCGGCATCGAGCGTCGCTAGGCGATCCCCTGCCGCTCGTAAGTCATGTAACGGAAGCGCACGCCATTCTCTTCCAGCCATTGACCGCAGGAGACGAGATTCCATTCCGGCAAGGAATCCAGATCCGGAAACCAGCAGTCCGCGTCATAGGAATCATCGAACCTCGTGACGAGTACTCTGTCACAGTAAGGAAGCAATTGCCTGTATACCATGCCCCCGCCGATCACGATGAAATCGCTATCGTGGTACCCTTCCTGTTTCAAAGCGCGGAGGCGCTGCAGAAGTCCGTCCAGGCTGCTGATATACTCGCATCCCGGTTCCCCCGTCTCTTTTCGCGTTCTCAATACAAGATTGATACGATCCGGGAGAGGTTTTTTCCCGGGGAAAGTATCGAGCGTCTGGCGCCCGTAAATAACGACTTTCCCCCTTGTAAGCGCTCTGAAACGCCGAAGATCTGAACTGATTCGATGCTGGAGATGTCCGCCGCATCCAATACCCCAATCCGCGTCACAAGCTACGATAGCGATCATTCAGCGCTCACCTGCCGTTCTTTTATATCTTTCTGCCCGGCGCGGTCGTTATCATGTAGCAACCGGAATTCCTTTAATTGTATCGCCGTATTCATATCCCTCAAACACGAAACTGGATACCTTGAAGTCATAGAAATCTTTCACGTCCGGATCGACCATGAGTTTCGGCGCACTGTATGCGGGGCGCTCAATCAGCTCCCTGACGATCGGTATGTGACGGTCGTAAATATGAGCGTCGGCG
Source organism: Bacillota bacterium (assembly GCA_029570375.1). Classification (GTDB taxonomy): domain Bacteria; phylum Bacillota; class Clostridia; order Saccharofermentanales; family DTU023; genus UBA4923. The sequence continues at coordinate 18,952 of JAKPXB010000031.1, forward strand.
ATGACATGCACGAACTCGCCCGCTTCAAGGCCGGACACCTGCGCAAACATGATCAGAAGTATTGAGTACTGGACGACATTCCAGTTGTTGGCTACAAGCATATCATTCGACCGCTGATTCAGAATTCCGTTCAGCTTGTTTCCGGTCACATTAAAAGTCATGCTGTACGCGCACGGATAGAGCGCCATTTCATGGAGATCAGAGAAATTGTACAGATTCGTGATCATCCGCCTTGACGATGGGTGGTGTTTCAACTCGTACAACACCCGGTCAACCTGATCGAACTCCCCTTCCGGAAACTGATATTTCTGCGCCAGCTGGTAACCATAGGCTTTGCCGATAGTTCCATCTTCAAGGCACCATTGATCCCAGATGCGGGAAGAGAGTTCGCAGACGCGGTTGGATTTTTTCTGCCAGATCCACAGGATCTCATCAATCGCGTTCTTGTAATACATTCTTCTCAGCGTAGTAATCGGGAACTCCTCCGCCAGATTGTAGCGGTTGATGATGCCGAAACGCTTCAATGTGTGGGCGGGCGATCCGTCGTCATCCCAGCGAGGGCGGACCTCAGAGCCTTCATCACTATACCCATTGTCCAGAATATCGCGGCAGTTCGCGCGGAAGACTTCATCACAGTAACTCATTGAACCCTCCAATACGCAGATTGATTCACTTCAGTTTAGCACAGATCGGCGCCCCCTCTGAAAAAAGAAAACAGGAGAATTGCGTGCAAGTCCATTCGAAAGGCTGATTCCCGATTATCTACGGGCGAGAAAAAGAGGCGCGGATCGCGCCTCTGTTAATGGTCGGAGTGACAAGACTTGAACTTGCGGCCTCTTGGTCCCGAACCAAGCGCTCTACCACCTGAGCCACACCCCGATTACCTTTGAGATTCTACTTTGAAAGTTGAAAAATGTCAAATACTCTTCATTTTTGCTTCGTCACCACATGCTTTGTCAGTTTTTTTCAGTATGCAGCTGGAGTTCAACGCGAAGCCATTCCGCCTATTGCCATCATTCTAAGGAGACGTGATTACGAGGCGGTCTTTCAACCGCGCGAATTTCCCTTCCTTGATCCCGGGTATCCGCATCAGATCTTCGACTGATTTGAACGGTCCGTTTGCGTCGCGAAAAGAGACAATAGCCTCTGCTGTCGCCGGCCCTACGCCGGGCAGTGATTCAAGATCTTCACGCGTCGCTCGGTTTAGATCAATTATTTTATCGGCAGTCCGCGTATCTTCCTGCCGCTGGACAGGATTCTGGTTTAACGCCTCCCCTTTGCTGGGGACATATATTTTCATGTGGGCTGTCAGAAGCATGGCGAGATTGAAGCCGGACTGCTCGGCATCACGGGTAAAGCCGCCGGCGGTCCGGACAAGTTCAAACAGGAGTGTCTCTTCAGGCACAAAATAGACTCCCGGTTTGTCAATCGCGCCATCGATATGAACAGGAATTAGTTTGAGGGTGGTTGTTGTATGGGGTATGCTATCTGTCGTTGCGATCTCCCCGGAATTCCCTGTTGTGAGAATAAAACCCTGCCCCGAAGGTCTACGGGCTGTAATAACAAGGACAACGGCCGACAGAATGATAATAGAAGATATTAAGAAAACAGGTGTTCCGACTGTCCTTCCCCTCCTCGTGGCAGACCGGTTTCCGAGATCGCGGCGGTTCATCCCTCTGTCCTCCTTCCCAGAGCTATACTAACAGTACGCCTGCAGGGGTCGGACAGACTCTTCTGCTCTGGTCTGCCCTTGCCGTCCGCATTGGCAGAAAAGATGAGAAGCAGGAGGGACGGTTCTTATATGCCAATGACACACAAGAACCGTCCCTTTTGTTTATTGTGAACTGCACCGGTCAACGGTGTGTGTCAACTCTCCACAAACTCTCAAGATTGTAAAATTGGCGGTCTTCCTCGAGCATCAAATGCACGACAATATCACCGTAATCGAGAAGAACCCAGTTGCGCGATTCCAGACCCTCCGTGTGATTCGGCCGAAGATCGTGGACTTCTTTCAGTTTTTCTTCAACGTAATCCGCCAAGGTTTTGATATGCGTGCTCGACGTCCCCGTCGCCACGACAAATATATCGGCAAGCGTCGTTTTCGCCGTCACTTTCATCACGTCGACATTGATCGCTTTTTTCTCTTCCAACGCGTTGACAACAATGGCTGTCAGCTGATCTGCCTCGTCAAGTTTCATTCTTTCGGCGTGTTCCTCAGCAGATTGTTCATCCGCCGGCTGGTCCTTTTTCAATGCATCGTTTTCTTTCAATCGAACCTCCCTGTTTTCTCTTTTCTCATTCGGTATATCCATCGCTGCCGATATTCCCTTGTGACAGGGATATCCCGCCACGCTTTATTCATCATCGGCATGACGCGCACATTAACGCTGTCAGTACCAACTATACCATGATAAACGCCATGACCCGGCCCTTCTCCCGCTAATACAAGCTTGAATCTCCCGCGTATTCCCGGTAAGCGGCAAGGCTTATGGGATTCAATGCAATGCCTTCTCTCACCAGCGCGTTAAAAACCTCTCGGAGACAGCATGCCATGGCCGCCCTCAATTCCCCGCCTTCCGCCAGTGCGCGTATCGGTTCCAACCGGCAAAAAGTCCTGTCATACGCAATCTTATCAGACAGAAAAAGAATCTGTTCAAGAGACGACATGCCGGGACGGGCTGTCGAATGAAACGCGATCGCGTTCAGAAATTCCTCATCCCTGCTATCATCAAAGGTCGAAATGATCTCTGCCGCGGCCGGTCCGTGCAGCAGTTCTTCGGAAAAAGCGGCAAGCATCACGTCGTCTTTTAAAAAGGCGCCGGCCAGTTCTCTCTGTTCTCTCAGGGGAAGCTGTTTCGCCAGATCATGCAGAAGCCCGCATTCCATTGCTCTCGCGATATCCACCCCCGTTAATGAAGCAAGATAGCCGGCGTATTGGGCGACAGAAGCAGAATGAACGCGGCGCTCCTGTGAAAGATACGGCCAGCTCAGACCCTCCATCTCAATCAGGTGTGACCACTTTTCAGCGGAAATCGACGAGTAAACAGATGAAAAAGTATACAGGTGGTGGCGTTGAATGAGTGACTCAACCTGCGCAGGACATTGTCCGTTCAAAGCCTGGCCCTTCTCAATGCGCGCTCTCAGGTCGCTCGATGCGAGCGTCAGCGGGGGCATATCAAAGAATACGACACGCGCCCCACATCTTTTTTGGAGTTCTTTCGCTTTTGCCTGCATGTCGCCGGAGTGATCGCTTCCCCGTCTGACGACCGCCAGAGTCGCTTCACGGAGAAGATCCCTGACGCGGAACCATGAATCGATACTGGATAAAACATCCGATCCCGCGAGTATATATATTATCTCCGGATCGAATTGTTCCTTCAGCCGCAGCACCGTCTCGTATGTGTAATCGACACCGGGCGTGCTGATTTCATCGTCCGAAACAATAGCCCCCTCTATTCCCTCCACACCGAGACGAGCCATCTCGAAGCGGAAAGCGGCAGGGCTGATGCGCCTGTTTTTGTGAGGTGCCTGTCCCAGAGGCATGACAAAAACGCAGTCGACAGGAAGCTGGGACAGCGCGCTCCTTACGACCTCTCTGTGCGCGTTGTGAAAAGGGTCAAAAGTACCGCCGTAAAGCGCAATACGTTTCGCTGGCGTTTCCATCATTGCCCGCCGCTCTTTTCGCTGTTCTGCCTAATCGCGATTTCCCGCTGTGACTCGCGCTGCTGGGCGTCCTGAATCAGCCAGGCGTTGATAAAGTCATCGATATCTCCGTCCATCACGCCGTCCACGTCACCTGTCTCGCAGTCTGTCCGGTGGTCCTTGACCATCGTGTAGGGACAGAACACATACGAGCGTATCTGGCTCCCCCACGCGATCTCTGTCACGACTCCCTTGATGTCCTCGATGCGGTCGAGCTGCTGTTGCTGGGCAAGATGATAAAGACGGGATTTAAGCATCGCCATGGCTGTCTCTTTGTTCTGGAGCTGAGAACGCTCATTCTGGCACGTGACAACGATCCCGGTGGGAAGATGAGTAATCCTGACGGCGGAGCTCGTCTTGTTGACATGCTGGCCTCCCGCTCCAGACGCGCGGAAGGTGTCGATTTTCAAATCATCCGGCACGATATTGATTTCAATGGTTTCATCCAGCTCAGGCAGTACTTCACACGACGCGAAAGACGTATGCCTCCGCCCGGATGAATCGAAGGGAGAGATTCGTACCAAGCGGTGTATGCCGTGCTCGCTTCTCAGGTATCCGTACGCGTTATCGCCCGCTATACGCAGCGCCACTGACTTGATCCCCGCTTCGTCACCATCGAGGTAGTCGAGTATGGTGACCTCGAATTCATGTTCTTCCGCCCATCGCGTATACATACGGAGCAGCATGCTCGCCCAGTCCTGTGCTTCTGTCCCGCCCGCTCCCGCGTGAAGTGACAACAGCGCGTTCATCGCGTCATGTTCGCCTGTCAGCAGTGTCTGCAGACGAAGACTTTCATATTCCTTCGACCACTCCTTCAGTCCTTCTTCGACCTCGTGAAGGGTGTTGTGGTCATTCTCTTCCTCTGCCAGTTCAAGGAGAACAGCCAGATCTTCAATCTGGGAAGAAAGCGCGGCGAACCGCTTGCTTTTTTTTGTGAGGTATGTAATGCGTTTCTGTACAATGGAAGCGCGTTTCGGGTCAGACCAGAAAACAGCATCCGCTGTCTCCTTCGTGAGCCTTTCCCGCTCATCGGCATCCTGATCAAGCCGCAATGACTGACTTAGCGGCTCAAGTAACATCCGGTTTTGTTCTACAGTTGTTCTTATCTCTTCTAAGATCATGATTATTTATCCTGTCTATAGTGAATGATCGCTCAGGTTGAAGCCCTCGATCGAAAGCGCGCGGTATAACATCGCCGCCAGGCGGCCGGAAGCGAGCGTCCTGATCGCAAAGAAAAAAGCCCGGATCAGACTCGATGTCCATTCGCTCTTCGCAAATATTATCTGCAGCAGATCCCCGGTTATCGAAGTCAACGCTCTCAGGAACATAAAAGAAATAAAGATAAAAAACTTCACTCCTTTTGTCATAGTGAAGCTCGCTTCCATAGCCTCCGGAATCTTCTTATGGTCAAAGATGACTATAAAGATTGTCATCGAAAACATCGACGCATAAACGTAAAACGGGACACTCAACAGTGGAATGGAAACTAGGTACGGCGATACGCTCGCGAGAGCCAGAAGTAAAAAGGCGGGGTAGTGGCGCAGAGCGACACCTGACGCGGTCCTCCCCTGGTCGAGCGAATAGAGCGGAGCCTGAAGCGCTTCCTGCCCAAAAACCTTATCCGCGTTCACCTCGGAAAGCGGCGCGTAGATCAGGTTGACGGCATAGAGTAACAAAAAGAACATCCCCACCGCTGTAAGGAATGCCTCGCGCAGCAGTGAATCAAATATAACGGGCGGCGGTACGGGAAATACATCGCGCTTCAGCAGAAACTGCTGCAACTGTTCCTGAAACAGAACAATTCCCCCGTTTTTGGGCGAAGTCAGATAGGTCAGAGCCGCCACGGCAAAGAGCGTCAGAAACCAAACACGCACTCTCCATGCGCGGGGGATTTTCTCAATTTTCAGTGCTTCCAGAATAATCAGCACGCTGTCATAAACCTCATCATCAACACTGACAGTAAGCGTATCATAAATGATGCCGTGACCGCTATCTCTTACGGCTGGGGTGTCAGTATCTGGACACTTAGAACCCCCCGCGTCTGCGCGATCAGACTGATCAGCCGGTCGAGCGGCATATTCATGTCATCTGAGCGGAAGGTCACAAGCACATGCGCCAGTCCGCGGATGGGAATACTCTGGTGAAGCGACATCAATGACACGTCCGACTCAAGCAATACCTCGAGACAGCGCGTCAGCGAATGCGACAGGTTTTCAATCACAATGATGATTGTGATCATGCTCCCCTCTACCCCAGATGAGGTCGAACGGATCGCCTTTCTGTATTTATAGTAAGCGCTTCGGCTCAAACCGACTCTCCTGACAGCTTCGTTCACGGAAGGCACCAGTTTGTAGTCGAGAAGCCTCTTCGCTTCCATAACTTTAAGGAATACGTCGGGAAGTACATCCGCACGAACCAGGTACAACTCTTCAGGTATCTTCTTTTGTCTGCTCATTGCCCGCTCCTGTTTATTTCATTGATCAGAACCCGGCGGCCCGCCCTCTTCATCAATAAATGCATCGAGGAAAGCCCTCACAGCCAATCCGCGATGGCTTATAGCATGTTTTTCTTCGCCGCTCATTTCTGCGAATGTGCGCCGCTCACCATCGGGCACAAAAACGGGGTCGTATCCAAAGCCATTATCGCCTCTTGGAGTCCTGGTGATACTTCCACGGCACAAACCGTGATAGAGTTCCTGCCGACCGTCGGGGTATACAACTGCCAAAGAACAATGGAAAGCGGCGGACCGATCGGGTGATTCAGCGCTGTCCAGCTCTTTCAGAAGTCTTTCCATTCTATCCACGCCGCTTTTTCCCTCTCCGGCGTAACGCGCCGAGTAGAGGCCGGGCGCTCCGTTCAGCGCGTCGACACAAAGTCCTGTATCATCGGCGACAACTATTTCCGACGCTTTTCTGTGGACAGCCATCGCTTTTATCAGCGCATTCTCGTCGAAAGATGAACCCGTTTCATCAATATCCTGATCAAACCCTATATCCACCAGCCCCAGAAATCGAACGGGGTAGTCCCCTGCTATCGCGCGGAATTCCTCCAGCTTTCCCAGATTATGTGACGCGAGGATCAATGTTTTCACGATGACTTCCCTCTCAGTGCCCGCGTTCAACAGGCTGCAAACAAATTTTATTTATACGTCGATCGCCCTGCACCTTCGCCCCGGAAGTGCGCCGGACAGCCTTTCCCGCCTAAAGCGCCAGAAAATCAGCGAGAGTGAACACTGATTTCCGGATTGTTTCTTCTTCGAATGGAGAAGGGTAACCCGCGTCTTTTGCCCGATCAACCGGCTCACATCCATCCGCGTTATTAAGCAGTCTAAGCAGACAGTTCTCCAAATGCTGATGATGCTTCCCGAGAGGAAGCGTACCCAGAACCGTGACCAGGGCAATCGCGTCCGCTATGCCCGACAGCGGGGCTGACCACAAATCAGGCGCATACATCCACACGTCGCCGGGCGACAGCAAGCCGGGGCCGCACCCGGGCATCCCGGGAAGATGATAGCGCCCAGCGATCTCGCGCCAGGCGTGCTGAAATACGTTCATATCGGAAATACGAGCTTTTGCGAGAAATTCTTCCATCTCATCCAGCGCGCACGCGCGCGGCAGCTGCAACAGGATTTCAGAGAGCAGATATTCTCTCGCATACATCGTCATCGGCCCGTAAAAAGTATTCCAGGCTTTCTGCGACAAAAATACGAGAGAATGACCGGCGATTTTCTTCGCCAGCATTCTGTTAAAACTTGGCAGCGTATAGAGCCCTTTCGTCGCATTTGACTGTTCAAAAAGAAGGGTGCCGATTTCATAGAAAAGTGTTCCGGCCAGAAGTTCCTGGGGAACAGACTCCATCATCAGAAACGACTGCTCTTTTTGGCGGCTGTAAGCGCTGAACAGACGCGTTCCCCATGGATGCGAGGACATCACCGGCGAAGAAATATCTTCTGGGGTCGGCAGCACCCCGAGATAAAGCGCCTGGCGCCCGAGCATATCCTTCAGAACGGGAACTTCCGCCTCACAAACAAGTTGGCACGCATCCATACTCGCTTTATCCAGTGGAAATGCCTGTTTTCTTAACTTCGGCAAACCAAATTCCGCCGGGTACATGAGATCCCAGGGTTCCGGTTCTTCCAGCCCCAGCCGCTCCCACTGCAGCCGGAATAGATGGATCATCACCGGTGACACATGCTCTTGTACAAAGAGGCGGAATGCGCGCACCTGCGAACGAAATGAATCCGTCTGCCCCACGCGGCGCGTTTCATATTCATAGAAATTTTTGTAGCCGGCTTTCTCGCTGATCATGCGCCTTAGCATATGCAGTTCAAGGAAATGCCCCACCATTTCTTCCCGGCTCTTACTCAGCTGGCTGATGAAAGAGTTGTACGCCCTCGCGCGCTTATCGCGAGAAGAAGACTGAAACAGAAGTCTGACTTCCCCTTTAATCGAACCCCACTGAGTTGTTGACAATGACGCGTCCTGCAGGCGTTTCATCTGTTTTCGGATCAGCTCTCTCTCCACGAGGAGATGGGCGAGAAGATTCTTTGCGTATGTGGAGGCGAGTCTGTCGGCATCATAGAGATACGTTTTATCGACGAACGGCTCAAGTTTTCTGCTTTTGGAAGATCGGGCAACTGTCTCCAACAAGTCGGCAAGTTCCGCGTACACCCCGAGTTTGGCGTTGCCGAATTCGAACAGCGCCTCCCTGATGGTGTGATCTCCGGGGAGATAGAACGACCGGATCCTGAGATCCGTTTCGCCTTCTTCGAGACACTGGAGGTAATGATCAATATCGCGCAGAACACCGCGCAGATCATCATCCGTCGCGGCGTAACGCAGGTCGCGGCGTAACGATTTCACTGTACTCGATGTTTCCTCCCGATCAGGCATCACCGGTAGAGGCTTCTCGCGAACCCAGGCCGGTATACTCTCCTGCATGAAGTACGCCTCCTTTACATTTTATCTACCGGCTTGATACCCGCGATTCTCAATCCTGCCGCTATAGTACGGCCTACTGCCTGCGCCAGACAAAGCCTGGCGGCTCCGAGCGATTCATTGTCCGCGCGCAAAATCTGAGCGTTATGGTAAAAAGTGTTAAATGAGCGCGCGATCGCCATGATCTGCCGCATCATGACAGAAGGTTCATAAGCCTCTCTGGCAGCCGCCACTGACTCCGGAAAGCGCGCGATCTCCTTCAGGACATTCTGTTCATCATCAGACACGAGCATACCTAACTCTTCATCACTGATGCGGCGCGAGCGTTCAGCGAGCTCAGATGATGCCTTTCTTTCCAGACTCGCACAGCGTGTGACCGTGTAGAGAAGATAGGGGGCTGACTCACCCTCGAAATCGAGGACTTCCTCCCACGAGAAAACGATGTCTCTCTCGCGTCCATTTCTCAAAAATGTGTAGCGAACCGCCCCGACACCGACATTCTCGGCTATTTCATCTATTTCCGCGCGCCCCATCGCGGGGTTGTTTGCCTCAATGATCGCACGCGTTTTCGCAACACTGGTATTGAGCAGGTCTTCGAGAATAATCACGTTTCCTGTTCTCGTCGAGAATGCCCCGTCCGTGAACCGCACTGTGCCGAAGGCCACGTGGATGTTGCCGTCCGCTTTGGGAAATCCCATTTTTTTCAGGACGGCAAAAACCTGGTTAAAATGATTTTTCTGAGGGATACCGACAACATAAATATTTTTGTCGAAATGATACGTCCGGTCGCGGTAAAGGATAGAGGCGATATCTCTCGACGCGTATATCGTCGAACCGTCGCGCTTCAGAATGAGGCAGGGGTTTAATTTGAATTCATCCAAACTGACGACTTGCGCACCTTCGCTCTCCTCCAGGAGATTCATCTCCCGCAATTGCCGGACAACATCCGGAATCATGGGCGAATAGTAACTTTCACCATTCGTATTGTCAAAACGGATACCGACGCGGTCATAAACACGATTAAATTCTTTCAGGCTGACGTCTCGGAATTGCTGCCAGAGCGTGACTTCTTCCTCACTCCCGTGCTCAAGCCTCCCGAACGCTTCCCGCGCTTCATCATCAAGCGATGGGTCCTTTTCGGCCATCTCGTGGAACTTCACGTAGATGCGTGTCAGTTCCCCGATGGGAGACGCTTCCAGTGCAGCCTCATCTCCCCAGCGCTTCCAGGCGACGATCAGTTTTCCGAACTGCGTTCCGTAGTCGCCGAGGTGATTGAAACGCTCTACCTTGTATCCACCGTACTCAAAGAGATTGGCAATCGCTTCGCCCAGGAATGTTGAGAATCCGTGTCCTACATGGAATGGTTTGGCAATGTTCGGTGAAGAATACTCGACAATCACCGTCTTCCCTTCGCCTTCGCTGCTTGCGCCCGGGCGCTCGCCGCCCGCCATCGATTCACGCATGATTGAGCGGGCGAGATAATCGCGCTTTATAAAAAAATTGAGATATCCCCCCGCTGTTTCCACGCGGTCTAATTTCTCAAGAAGATCGGCCGCTTCCCTGCTCACATCGGATTCCAAACAGGTTTTCAGGCTGTCGGCAATCTCCCGGGGCGGCTTTCTCATCACCCTGGCGAGGCGGAAACAAGGGAAAGCGACATCTCCCATCTCCGGCCGGGGCGGCGAGGTCAGGCTCATTTCGACCATTGTTTTATCTTCTGCGCAGTGCGCCGCGATCACCTTAGCGATGTCAGACAATATCTCCATGCTTGTATTCCCTCAGATTCCTTTTCCTTTTGACATGGTTCCCATTCATTCCCGACCGCCCCAAAGCGGCGCGGGGTATACGCCCTGTGCCACGAGACCGCGGAGCGCTTCCACCACAAGCGGCTTGTCCTCTTTGTTCGTCACGCCAAACCAGCGGTCATCGACAGGGATTGTATAAACGCTGACATGATTTTCCCTCATATGATCGGCGACGATTTCAGGGAGCAGATACTCGCATTTCTCAGGATTATTCCCAAGGCCATCTTTGAGAAAACGCGGGAAGCCCTCTTTCAGCCTATCCAAAAACACACGGGGAAAGCCGAAGAAATTCATTGACACCAGCGTATCGCGAGGCAGCGGGAAGAATGTCGCGCCGTCGTCGAGCGTATAGCGCGCCTGATCGCCATCGCGGTAAATCTTCTTCAGCTCTTTCAAACTGATAAGTTCATTTGTGGCAGATACCTCGGATACACCTCTTGAGACTGACCCGTAATCGGACAATGTCTCGTGCAGCGGCCACAGGCAGATGCCGTAACGATTGTCACTGACACCGTCTTCCGCGTCAGCGAGGAACTGATAGAGCTTTCTGTAAGCGCTCGTACCGTAGTAGTCATCCGCGTTAATCACGGCAAATGGCCCCTCGATCAACCCGGACGCGGCGAGTAGCGCGTGGCCGGTTCCCCAGGGCTTCACCCTGTCCTCCGGGACAGTAAATCCTTCGGGGATATCGTCAATGTTCTGGAAGGCGTAGCGGTACCGGACACGGCCTCCCAATTTAGCGCCGATCAACGCGTCGAACGCCTCTTCAAAATCTTTTCGGATGACAAAGATGACTTCGTCAAAACCGGCTCGGATGGCATCATAAACGGAATACTCCATGATAATCTCGCCATCCGGACCAACCGGATCGAGCTGTTTAAGCCCTCCGTACCTTGATCCCATGCCAGCAGCCAAAATCACAAGTGTCGGTGACCTCATTTGATCCTCCCTCCGTTCTTTCACACTTTCATCCCATCAATCATAACACGTGCGTCCGGGACACCGGATGATGAAAGAAACGGCTGCTTCCCCACGGATCCCGGATTGAAAGAGCAAGAAACCCTGTGCCAATCAAGTCACAGGGCTTCTTCATGGTACACCATCGGGGATTCGAACCCCGGACCCACTGATTAAGAGTCAGTTGCTCTGCCAGCTGAGCTAATGGTGCGAACTCTCGGTCATTATAAGAGCAGATTTATGCTTTGTCAAAGGTCAAATTTTTCTTTTGCTTTTGCGAAGCATTCAAGCGCGAAGTCAAGTTCTTCCTTTGTGTGGCCGGCGGATATCTGCGTGCGGATACGCGCCAGATTCTTAGGAACGACGGGGAACTTAAACGCGACGACATAGACGCCGAGTTCCAGAAGGTATTCGGCGACTTTAATCGCTTTGACCGCGTCGTATATCATGACAGGAACAATGGGATGTGTGCCCGGGATCACATCGAGGCCTACGCGCTCGACTCCCTCCCTGAAGTACCTTGTATTTTCATTTACACGGTCGAGCAATGCCGTATCGCGCTGGAGTAGTTCAAGGACTTTAAGTGACGTGGAGGCGATCGCGGGCGCCAGCGTGTTGGAAAAGAGATAGGGCCGGCTCTTCTGGCGCAGCCAGTCAATCAGCGGTTTTCTGGAAAGTGTAAAACCGCCCGAAGCGCCCCCCATCGCTTTGCCAAGCGTGCTGGTCATAATATCGACGCGCCCCATCACACCGCAGTGCTCAGGCGTTCCCCTGCCCGTTTTACCGACAAAACCGGAAGCGTGTGAATCGTCAACCATCACAAGAGCATCGTATTGATCAGCTAAATCACAGATCCCTTTCAGATTTGCAATGATACCGTCCATTGAGAAAACGCCGTCTGTCGCGATCAGTTTGATGCGGGCGCCGGCCTCGTCTGCTTCTCTGAGACGCATCTCGAGCTCATTCATATCATTGTTCTTATAAAGGTAACGTTTTGATTTCGTGAGGCGGACCCCGTCGATGATACTCGCGTGATTCAACTGGTCACTGATAATGGCGTCGTCAGGGCCTAAGAAAGACTCAAACAGGCCGCCGTTGGCGTCAAAACAAGACGAGTACAGAATCGCGTCCTCAAAACCGAAAAATGCCGCCAGTTCCCGCTCGAGGTCCTTGTGCTGTTTCTGAGTGCCACAGATAAAACGCACGGAGGAAAGCCCATAACCCCATCGATCATAACTTGACTTGGCGGCCTCGCGGAGCTCTTCATTATTGGCGAGTCCAAGGTAGTTATTGGCGCACATATTAATTACGCCTTTTTTATCTGTTGTGTCAATACAGCTCCCCTGAGGAACCGTCAGTACTCGTTCCTCGCTGTACACGCCCGACGCCTTGAGCGCATCCAGTTCTTCCGTTACAATTCTGAATCCTTCTTTCATTTTTTCCCTCCCTTTATGGCGCATTTGCCGTTTCTGCCGCTTCCAAAGAAATCATTCCATACGCTATTATGCAACTTATTCGACTCTATACACAACCATCTGTCTGTCTTTGACAACTTCGTGGACGGCGTGTTCAGTTGTAAAAAATATGATCTGCCGACCGGTCTCTAATGTCCACTCTTCAAGGGCGTTAACTAGTTCCTCTATCTGAGAACGCTCAAGTGGGATCACCGGATCCATAAGAAAGAGCGGCCCGCGTTCAGGAATGCGGGAAAGATGCTGACAAGCTAACGCCAGGCGCAGCGCCAAATAGTTCTGTTCCGCTGGAGTCTGCCTGAATACGGAGTCATCGATCGCCGCGGGAGGTGCGTAGGGAGTAAAGCTTTTTACCGACAGCTCCGGTGAACGAATCGAATGCTTAACGGCTTCCGCCGGAAGCACAGGCAGTGATTCGCCGCCGGCTCTTCTTCCCGATATTCTGTTCACGATGATGACAGCCGCTTCCATCCAGCGCATGACATCAATCTCATCCCACAGAGCCAGCACCTGGTCAAGCCAAGCGATTGATACCATGTGCCTGCTCAGATCATTTTCCATCTCTTTGATCGAACCGGCGAGCATTTCACATTTCCTGAGCATGCTCTCCGCGGCGATGGATGCCTCTTTCGAACGTGCCAGCTTCGCTTTGGTATTTTTCATTTCCGCCGTTTTTTCGTCTATGACCCGCGAAATCTCTACGCGCTCACCGGATATCTGTTTCGCTCTTCCAGGATCGAAGCGGAGCTGGTGGGTGGCAGCATGTTCGCCATTTCCACGGACATCATCGATCACGTTGAAGCCGCGCCCTCCGTACAACTGTTCACAGACACTTTCATACTCCCGCACCATATCCTCATCGCTGCGCCCATGCTTGAGATCGGCAATTCTCCGAAGGAGATCGGCTACCGCTTCGTTGTGGCTGGCGCTTGACTCACGCTGCTTTGAGAGAGTCTCAATAATATCGTCGATTTCGTGAATCTCTGTCGGCCCCGCGTATTTTCTGATTGTTCCGAGAAGATCACCCTGAAGGTTCTTAAGATGGCGCTTGGAAGATTCAATCTGTATTGAAAGCTGCGCCATCTCGCGCTCCAATTCCGCAATGGCATCAGACAGGCGATCCCATTCCTTCTGATCAGCCATCATCTGAGAATCGAAATCATTGATCTGAGAACGCACATCAGCATCATCGGCAGATGACGGCGCGCCTTTTCTCCTTTCCAGAACACGCGGACGCCGGCCGCCTGTAAAATGAAGATAAAAACTCGAGAGAACGCCGAGTGCCGCCAGGGCTATCAGTAAGATGCCGACGGCCTTTACAACGGATATGGTAATCAAACCGATAGCCAGCAGTAGAAAAGACGCTAACAGAATCAGGTGGACGGCCGTTGGAAATGAACGGATTCGAGCGTTCTCTTCTCCCGCAGCCCCGAATTCAGACAATGACCGCCGCTCCTCATCTGATTTGGACGCCCAGTATTCATACTCTTCCGTCAGCGCGTCTTTCAACTCCCTGTTCTTGCGCATACGATGTGCAAGCAGAATCCTGTTCTGCTCCAGATTGTTTTTTCTCTTTTTCTGCTCTTCCGATACGTTTTCCAGTTTTGTGATATTTCTGTTGAGCTCGGCCGCGTTATTCCGCCACTGAGCCAGGTCTGTCAGCTCATGAACTGTAATATCGTGCCCAAGATCGGTAATTCTGGAACCGTATCGGCCTTCTCTCTCTTCTATCTCTTTTAACTGACGTCTCAAATCGAGAAGCGACTCGTATTCCGATTTTCGCTCCAAGAGCACCATCAGGCGTTGTTCGCGGGCGAGATCGGCCTCCTCAGACTTGAGAGCGGCCACTTGTCTTTCGTCAGCTTCGAGAATGGCGGTGAGTTGGGGAATCGACAAAGCGTCCTGATTTAGTACACTTAGTTCCGCCTTACAGGCTTTGAATTCGGCTTTTGCTCTGACAAGCTTCCCTTCTGCAGATTCGCCATCAGAGAGATCCAGCCTCGCGCGGTTCACACGCTCACGGAGCCGCTGAAAGCTTTCCCGCTTAGCAGCGTCCTGCGCGTGTCGGTCCGACAGAATTTGATAATCAATCTGATGGCCGAGCCAAGCACTCTCGTGACCTGCGATCATCAGACTGAAAAAATCCGTCTGACCCGTGTTATGCATGTCAGTCGCCAGATGATACGTCCGGTCCCCGTCTCTCAGAACGAACTGCCAAAGATCTGTTAACCTTCCGCTGTAAACATCCGCCTCCTGGTCGCGCTCGCGCGCGTCTCCGGGCTTCATGGGCGCGACCGCGTTCCGGTCGTCCGCCTGACCGTCCCCGCGCGCGCTTCCTCCGTGCGGCGGGACATCAGATTTAGAAGCGGCACTCGACTGATCCTCTCTTTCTTTCACGCGTTCCTCAGGCATCGCGGAAACAAGTCTTTCGTGAAGCGCGGTAAAAGGAGAATCACCGGACGGATCGCGATTCCCGTAAATAAACGTCACTCCCTGACCGGTTTCCATACGAAATCGCCGGCTATCGCCGCCGCGATCACCTCTTAACAGGCGGATTTCTGAAAGATGCACGAACCTTACCTCCGTGTCGAAAAACCATCTCTTCTTTCATACTTTATCACGAAAACACATCTACGTTTTATTCTCTTTCCACTGAGAACCGCCACTGTCCTGTCATCTTCCCGAAGCGGCTGCAGACTCAGGCTGACAAAGTAACACGGGACACAGTATCGTACTGTATATGTCCTTATAATCAGAGCAGACATTAGGTAATAAGCGCCGTAGGACGCCTTATTGCTAGTTGACCGACAGAACCGTAATGATAGGAGATATGACAATGAACATGGGTACAAAACTGGCGAAAGCCTTTAATGAACAGATTAATCGTGAATATTATTCCGCTTTTCTCTATCTCGCGATGAGTGCCTGGCTGAATGAGCAGGATTTGCCCGGCGCGGCGAAATGGATGTATGTCCAGTACCAGGAAGAGCTCGTCCACGCGCAAGGGCTTGTCAAATACTTGATGCTTCGCGGCGACAAAGTTGATCTCATGCCGATCGAGGCCCCGAAAAAGGAATGGACGAGTCCTCTGAACGCTTTCGAAGAAGCTCTTGAGCATGAGAGACAGGTTACCAAATGGATTGACGATCTGGCCAAAATGGCTGAGGAGGAAGGCGACCGCGCCGCCAGACTGTTCCTTGACTGGTACATTCTTGAACAGGTTGAAGAAGAGGCGAATGGTGAAGAGAACGTCGTTCTCTGGGGCAGAGCCGGTGATGCGCCGAGCGGCATCATGATGCTCGATGTCCATTATGGACAGCGCGGTTTTTCACCTGATGAGATCCCCCATCTCGACTAATCAATCGAATCGATATAGAATCTGACATCTTCTAAACAGCTCCTCTTCGACGGGGAGCTGTTTTGCGCTTGACATCTCTGCTTATTCCCTTGTAGAATGGCTAACGATCGCCGAAGTGGCTCAGGGGTAGAGCAATTCACTCGTAATGAATAGGTCGTGGGTTCAATTCCCACCTTCGGCTCCATCCGGTGAAGGGGACGGTTCTCTGTTTCAGAGGAAGCAGAACCGTCCCCTTTGTATTCTTACAGCGGTAGTTATGAGTTATTCCGCAGTACACGCCCATAACGCTGCTGACCGAGATATTCGTTGTCCTCGACGACCTTTTGTCCATTGAGGATGACCATGTGAATACCTTCCGGCTTTTCTGTACAGTTCGCGGTCGTCGCACGATCCCTGATCCTGTCTTTGTCGAAAATTACCAGGTCTGCGTAGAATCCTTCTTTAATAAGTCCGCGCTCCTTCAGCCCGAACTGTTCGGCGGGAAGCCCTGTACACTTGTATACAGCTTCTTCGAGCGGAAACGCTTCCCAGTCGCGCCCTATCGTGCCGATGAAGCGAGGGAAATGGGAGTACAGGCCTGGATTTTCATTTCTGTCTCCGCCGATGACGTCACTGCCGCACGACAAATACGGGAGCTGAAAAACGGGTAGCGCCGATTTCAACAGCGCGTCATTGTCCTCGAACGTATTCTCCTCAATGCCCTCATAGCTCAGGGAGACACACATGTAGAGGTTAAAATCCTCCTCAAGCGTGAGATCGAGGAATACTTCGTAAGGCTCTTTCTCCTGTCCGCGGGCACTGGCGATCGCGGCAAGCGTCTGACCATGATACGTGAGGTTTTGGGGCTGTTTGAAGTTGAACAGCCGGAGCTGATGCGCGAATTGATCCGCTGTTCCTCCGAGGACAACAATCTGATTATATACAGGCAGGCGCGTTTTCCATGTTTCAAAACCGGACTCGACAGCGGTAGTCAGGTATTCGACAACCTCCCTTCGAATCGCCGGGTCTTTCAGCCGTTCCGCCGCCTTATCGACACCTCCGTCGAAAAGCCAGTACGGGAGGAACTCGTTGGATGTTGTCATGGAGAACAGAAGCGCGACCAGATCGATGCCTATCGGGACACCGCGCTCAATGGCCATATCGATTTCGCCGACACCTTCAAAGAATTCAGGCAACGCCTCGTTACAAAATGGCGCGTAATGCGAAATCTGCAGCGGGACGCCGGCTGCCTCGGCCACGGCTATAATTTCCCTTGTCGCCTCCGCCATGCCGATACCGAGACTGCGGATATGCGCGCTGATCCGGCCTCCGTACTCCCTGAGGTCAGAGCAGACATAAATCATCTCTTCCGTATCGGCAAAAGCGCTGCAGACGTATTCAAGGCCAAACGAAACGCCAAGCGCTCCGTCTTCCATCGATTGTCGGACGAGCGCCCGCATCTGCTCCCGTTCTTCTCTGTCTGCTTTCCCGCTCCTGAATCCCATAACGGATGAGCGGATGGTAGAGAAGCCGACATAGGTCGCGGTATTCACGATGGGATGATTCTCCTCCACCATGCGCAGAAAACAGCCCAGTGTCCGGCACTCCTTTTCAGGCGGCCATTTCCGTCGGGAAAACGTTTCGCCGAAAAAACGCTTTTGTTCGCGGTAACCGGGAGGAATGGCCGGAGCAGGCGAAATACCGCAATTGCCGCAAATCACCGTCGTAATTCCCTGATACAAGAGCGGGGTTAGACAGGTCACATCTTCCCTGTTTCCGAGAATAAAATCGTAATGCGTGTGTGAATCGATGAAGCCCGGGCTGACAACCAGGCCGGATGCGTCAATGATTTTTGCGTCAGCCGATGAAAGATCACCGATCGCGGCAATTCGATCATCATCTATGAGGATATCGGCTCTCCGGCCGGGTGATCCCGTGCCGTTAACTAAGTAACAGCCTTTGATGCATGTTTTCATGGACATGATCCTCTCTCGTCCTTTTATTAAATAATGGACTCAGAAACAAAACAGATGATACTCATAAAGCAGGGACCGCCCGGGCGGTCCCTGCTCTGCGATTCCGGCGGTCAGCCGAGCTTTGCGAACTCCTCATCCACTTTCCCCAGCAATTCCGGAGTCAGAACTTTCGGAACAAATTTTGCCGCCTCCGGCAATGTCATCTTCATCGCGAGTTTGATACCGGGAGTCTTCAGAATACCCGGCTGAAGCCGCTCCGCAATTTCCGATAACTCAGGCGTCTTGACGATTTCCTCAATCTTTGTCGTCTCCACTGAATACTTTGCCATGTCAATCCTTCCTTTCCTTTCGTGTAGATCGATGGTTTACATAAACATCTCTAATTCTTCGAATACTTTGTCTGCCGCTTCGATGGCATACTGAATATCGTCTTCGGTGTGTTCGTCGCAGCAGGAATACCTTTGAAGGTTGTAAACTCCGAGCTGATTCATGCGGGTGGAAAAATAGAAATAAATAACCTGATCGCAGTTCTCCAGCGCGTCCGCGTTGTTGATGATCTTGTCTTTCGTCGTAAAAACAGGGACAATCGCGCCGGGGAATCCCTGGACAATCAGAGGGATATTGTGAGCTTTCGCCCTCTCCAGAAATCCTTCCGCGAGCATATTGCCCAACCGGTTAATCTTTTTCAGGATGGCCCCGTCGTTCTCCGCCAGTATCGTCGTCAGTCCCACGATAGCTGCTGAACAGAGCGGATGTCCCTGGAAAGTCCCCGCCGACAGCGTCTTACACTCGACGATCCCTTCCATGATCTCTTTCTTGCCGCCGAAAATCGCGACCGGAAAGCCGCCCCCGATCGCTTTGGAGAACGTCCAGAGATCGGGGGTAACACCGAAATACTCCTCCGCACCGCCCAGGGCAAGCCGGAACCCCGTGATTACTTCGTCAAATATGAGGACAACGTTGTGCTTCGTACACAGTTCCCGCACGCCCTCAAGATACCCCGGCTCGGGAACACACCCGTATATGTTGACGGGAATGGGCTCGAACAGGACGCAGGCAATTTCGTCACCGCGCTCTTCAAACAGCTTTTCCATCGCAGGCAGATCGTTGAACTCGATGATCATCGTGTCCATGAGCGCGTGCTTTCCCCTGCCGATCGTGTTGGTGATGCTGTTATAAATATCACCCTCGCGTTCCTCGTCCACCGCTACGGGGTTTTCAGGCGTCGACGTGCCGCCGAGAATGAAATCAAACGCGCCATGGTAATGGCCGGCAAATTTGACGACGTAATTCTTCCCCGTGTAACCGCGAGCGACCCGGACGGCCATCATATCCGCTTCACTCCCGCACAGAGCGAACCGGATAAGATCAATCCCTTTAACGCATTTCTTGATCGCCTCGGCTGCTTCAATCTGGATTTCCTTCAAATCAGGCGTATATCCCTTCTCAAGTTCATCCATCAGAAATTTTCTGAATCTCTCATTGTGGCGGCCGAGAACAGAAGGACCGTAGTTAATGCAGAAGTCATAGTACTTGTTCCCGTCGAAGTCATAAAAATGCGCACCCTCGGTGCGCGCGATGAAGGTCGGTTTGTCCCCTTCTTTGTGTTTGTAGTTACTTAGCATCCCTCCAGCTATACACTGAAAGGCGCGATCATAAAGCGCATCATTTTTTACTCGTTCCAACAATTCCAGGTCAATCATTTGTTTTCCTCTTTTCCGGTGATTGGAGTCGCAATACTTATCACTCCTCATAGAATCGTTATAAACAAATACTTACTCTATTATTTATACATTCTAACCGAAAATGACGCGTCGGACAACGATAAACAGCCCTGTTATGATCCCGTGTTGATGCACTGTATGAAGTCCAATGACTCTCAGCTATTCATTTGTATTGAGGATTTCCCATTTTACCTTTAATCATGCTTTATCAACAGTTCTTTCGCGCGCGCGGCGATGTTTGATGGCGTAAACCCGAATTCTTTGAACAGTACAGCGCTCGGTCCGGACGCGCCGAAGTGATCGATTCCGATGATTATCCCATCAAGACCTGTGTACCGATGCCATGATAGAGGGGTCCCCGCTTCTACCGCCACCCGCTTTCTGAGAGCAGGGGGAAGCACGAGGTCTTTGTAAGCTTCACCCTGCTGCTCGAATACCTCCATGGAGAGAAAAGAAACTACTCTCGCGCTGATGCCTTCCTGTTTGAGCTGATCCGCTGCCGAAAGCGTGACCGAAACCTCAGATCCCGAAGCCATAAGGAGAACATCAGGCTTCTCCCCTCCGTCGCGTATAATGTAAGCGCCCCGGAGCGCGTCACAGGCGGATGTCTCCGACGAGAAGACTTTCTGGCGGGACAGGACGAGAACCGACGGCCCATTGTTCTGGAGCGCCATATACCACGCGGCGGCCGTCTCCTCACGGCCAGCCGGGCGGAAGACCTTCAACCCCGGAATCGAGCGGAACATCAGAAGCTGTTCAATTGGCTGATGTGTCGGGCCGTCTTCACCGACGCCGATACTGTCATGAGTCAGGATATAAATCACGGGCAGTTTCATGAGGGCTGATAAGCGCACAGCGCTCTTCATATAATCTGAAAAGACGAAAAAGGTCGCCACATAGGGACGAAGCACTCCGTGGAGCGCGATCCCGTTCGCCATAGCCGCCATGGCGAATTCGCGGACACCGAAGTGAATCGTCTGCCCGGCCGGGTTCTCACATGAAAAAGAACGCCCGTTTTCGATCACCGTATTGTTTGAGGGAGCGAGATCCGCGCTGCCGCCAAACAGGAAAGGCGTCTTTTTTGCTATATGGTTCAGGATCTTACCCGATGAGACGCGCGTCGCCTCATCTTCGCTGAGAAGAGCGGTGAGCTCGTCCAACTCGAGCGTTAAGTCCTGGCGATTCATCCCGCGGCGGAGCAGTTCCGCCCGTTCCGGGTTGGCTTCGGACCATTCGAGGAAGAGTGCGTTCCATGACTCTTCCTCCGCTGCGAGTTTCCCGGCGATTCTTGCCATATGCGCCCGAATCTCATCGGGGACTTCAAAGGGAGCGAGATCAGACGGCCATCCGAGCGCCCGCTTCGTCAGCGCGACATTTTCCTCGCCGAGCGGGGACCCGTGGCATGCAGAAGATCCCTCTTTGGGAGACCCGTATCCTATTTTTGTATGAACCATTATCATCGATGGCCGGTCTTCCCTTGTTCTGGCTTCCGCAAGAGCGCGTGAGATCGAATCGCGGTCATTGCCATCCCGGACATCAAGAACATGCCATCCGTATGATTCAAAACGCGCGCCTACGTCCTCCCGAAAAGCGAGATCTGTCGACCCTTCAATTCTGATCTCGTTGTCGTCATAGAGAACAATCAACTTCCCGAGCTTTAATGTTCCCGCGAGAGAGGCGGCTTCGCTCGTTATCCCTTCCATGAGGTCGCCGTCTCCGCACAATACGTACGTCCGGTGGTCGATAATCTTGTGTTCGGGAGTATTGAAACGCGCGGCGAGATGCGCTTCCGCCATCGCCATGCCACACGCTGTCGCGAATCCCTGTCCGAGAGGCCCGGTTGTCGTCTCGACACCCTTTGTATGGCCGTATTCTGGGTGACCCGGCGTCAGGCTTCCCCATTGGCGAAATGACGCGAGATCATCGGTCGTAAGCCCATACCCGAAGAGATGGAACAACGAATAGAGGAGGGGTGATCCGTGACCCGCTGACAGGACAAACCTGTCGCGGTTCATCCATTCGGGGTTGGCGGGGTTGTGTTTCATGTGATTCGCCCACAGCTCGTATGCCATGGGAGCCGCTCCCAGAGGTAATCCGGGATGACCCGATTTTGCCTTTTCCACCGCTTCAATCGACAATACTCTTATCGCCGTGACTGCGCGTTCATCCATTCTTCTGTCTAGCATGCTTTCGGTCTCCTCAAATGGATTCTTGTTGATCCTGTCTCAGATGACAGTTTTTATATTTTTTTCCGCTCCCGCACCAGCACGGTTCGTTGCGGCCGGGAAGCTGCTTCTTTTTAACAGGCTCAGCGGGCTTCGCCCCTTTTCCTTCGACAGTTCTCCCCTGTTCTGATTCAGCTGCCGGGGACATCGGTTCAGTTGACGCGCGGGACCATCCGCTTGATCCCCTCCCTTCAAGCATGCGGGCAGGAACACGCCTTCGAGGCGCCGGTTCTTCCGCGGTGAGACGCGCCCTCATGATCAGGCGTACGGCATCGTGCTGGATTTCGTCGCTCATCACTTCAAACATGTCGTAACCTTCGCGCTTATATTCGACAACCGGGTCGTGTTGAGCGTAGCCGCGCATGCCAATGCTGTCCCGAAGATCATCCATCAGATCGATGTGGTCCATCCAGTGATTATCGACAGTCTGCAGGAGAATGACGCGTTCAGCTGCTCTGAGCATCTCTGCCGACCCCAGTTCCGCTTCCCGCGCTTCGAGCCGCGCGAGTGCATCAGCCTTCAGATCGGCGGCCAGCTCACTCCCTTGTCTGTTCTCTTTCGACAACGCGAAATGGCTGAGTGAAGGCAGAGGTCCGAACAGGTCGACCACACGTGTCATTAACGCCTCCCTGTCCCAGTCCTCCGTATTCTCCGACGAAGACAGGAAATCCGCGAGAGTCGCGTCCATCGTATCCGCAACAATACGTTGATAAAACGGGTGCAAATCGTGTCCTTCCAGGACCTCGCGGCGCTGTTTATAGATCAGGTTGCGCTGTGTATTCATCACGTCGTCATACTCCAGGACATTCTTCCTGATAGCGAAATTAGTACCCTCCACTCGCCTCTGCGCAGACTCAATGGTCTTCGAAAGGAGCGGATGGGCAATTTCCATGTCCTCCCCGACGCCGAGCGAAGAAAAAATCCGGTCCATCCGGTCACCGCCGAATAAGCGCATTAAGTCGTCTTCCAGCGACAGATAGAATTTGGAGAACCCCGGATCACCCTGTCGTCCCGCACGCCCTCTGAGCTGGTTATCAATACGCCTTGATTCATGGCGCTCCGTCCCTATAATGCAGAGACCTCCCGCTTCAATCACGCGGCGTTTCTCATCTTTTATCTCTTCGGAAAACCTTTTCTTAAGCGAAGAGAAGAGCGCTCTTCCCTTGAGAATCACCTCATCATCTGTAACGTTGTACGCCGTCGACTGTTCTATCAGCTCTTCTTCATATCCCTGTTTCCGCATCTCCTGACGAGCCAGGAATTCAGGATTGCCTCCAAGAAGGATATCCGTTCCGCGTCCTGCCATATTGGTTGCGATGGTCACCGCCCCATACCGACCGGCCTGCGCGACTATCTCCGCCTCGCGTTCATGATGCCGCGCGTTCAGAACATTGTGACGAATGCCCGCGCGCGCGAATAATTTGGAGAGCAGTTCACTCTTCTCCACAGATACCGTACCGATCAGAACAGGCTGCCCCGCCGCGTGAATCCCTCGGACAGCGTTCAGAATCGCCTTGTACTTGCCTTCTTCCGTCTTATACACAGCATCAGGATCGTCCTGGCGGATCATAGGAACGTTGGTCGGAATCGTCACGACATCGAGATTGTATATCTCCCGAAACTCGCTTTCCTCTGTCATCGCCGTACCTGTCATTCCGGACAGCTTGTTATACATGCGGAAATAATTCTGGAACGTGATCGTCGCGAGTGTCTTGTTCTCCTCTTTGATTTCAACGCCTTCTTTCGCCTCAATCGCCTGATGAAGCCCGTTGCTGTACCGGCGCCCGAACATCAGCCGGCCGGTGAAATCGTCGACGATGACAATTTCGCCGTCTTTGATGACATAATCGCGATCGATATGCATCGTCCCCCGCGCTTTCAGTGCGTTGCTGATGTGGTGGTTGATCTCATAGTTTTCCTGATCAGATAGATTCTCAATACCAAAGAAACGCTCCGCTTTTTTTACACCGCGCTCTGTCAACACGGAACTCTTCGCCTTTTCATCGACGATATAGTCCGCGTCGGACTCGACTTCCGCCAACTCTTCTGTCGTGCGCATCGCTTCCTTCTGGATAATCACTTTGGGCGTCAGACTCTTCGCGAAATCGCTCGCCCTCTGGTACATCTCCGAAGAGTCCGTTCCGGCGCCGGAGATGATCAGAGGTGTTCTCGCCTCATCAACGAGAATACTGTCGACCTCATCCACGATGGCAAAATTGAGCTGTCTCTGCACGCATTGCTCAAGTGACAGCACCATATTGTCGCGGAGATAATCAAACCCGAATTCATTATTCGTCCCATACGTCACATCCGCAGCATAGGAGGCACGGCGGGCCGTATTATCCAGACCGTGGACAATCAGCCCGACAGTCAGGCCAAGGTAGCGGTATATTTTCCCCATCCATTCGCTGTCACGGTGTGCCAGGTAATCGTTGACGGTGACAATATGGACACCTTCCCCGTTCAGTGCGTTGAGGTACGCCGGCATCGTCGCGACGAGCGTTTTCCCCTCACCGGTGCGCATCTCAGCGATACGCCCCTGGTGGAGAATGATCCCGCCCTGTATCTGGACAGGAAAGGGCATCATGCCGAGAACGCGTCTGCTGGCTTCTCTGACCGCAGCAAAGGCATCGGGAAGCACATCGTCCAGAATTGCCCCTTCTTTTATCCGGCGGCGGAAGCGGTCAGTCGAAGACCGGAGTTCCCCCTCCGTCATGCGCGCGTATCGGTCTTCCAGTGCTAATACGGCGTTTGTTTTTGATCTGATTTTTTTTAATTCCCGCTCCGAATATGTTCCGAACAGCGTATTAATTAGTCCCATGTTCGTTCCTTAGTAACTTCGATTCAATCGTCCTTTCCACCATTTCTCAATGATTCATTGCCAAAAATGACACAAATTCCCGGTGGACGCTTAACTGATAGTGACCGTGTTGTTCGCCTGCTGATCGAGAACGACAACCCACGTGAGGCCAGGGTTCAAAACAAGACGGTCGCCATTAAGAGTGAAATACATCGGCGCCGCGTGCGATGCTTTGCTCCATGTCACTTCGTATTTCATCCCGCCGGTGAAATAAAGAGCTCTGCCTGACCCGACCCAATTGATCCTGTTGTGAACGCCATTAGGCATCTTACCGTGAGGCATGTAAATCAGGAAGACATTGCCCGCTTCAACTGCTTTTCTCGTCTGCTCATCGACCAGACACGTATCTCCGTTATACTTGGCATATTTCTTTGTCTTCTCGTTGTACCGGAAAGACTCGCTGTGCGTGAACTGGTAGTTGATTCGTTTAGCTTTCACGCCGCCTTCCGGAAGCTCAAAGCCATTTCTGATTGAAAAACCGGGGAGAGGATTGGACAGATTGACAGGCGCCTGTTTTCCGGCGAAATTGTAGATTGATTCAGCTTTTATGTAAAGGTTATGTGGGGCCTTCCGGTGTGACATACGGTAGAAAAGCCTTCCCGCTGCTCCCAATGCGTCAATCCTGCGAATGAGGCCATCCACAGGAGAATCTGAGATGACATTGCCGTTTCCCGCATATGTATAGAGAGCCTTGTACTGTGTGACAAGATCCAAATAGGCAGGTCGGGCGCTCCTCACAGGGCCGAGAACACCGGAGTCCACATCTGTAAACATCAGAAGACGAGTCGTCCTCGCTTCCGTCATCATCTGGTAAATCAGTTTTGCCTGGCCAAGCCCCGACTGAGGCCGCGCGACCGGTTTATTGTTAATCATGACAGCGATCGGAATCTTCTTGGCGAACAACGGATGTGCTCCGGGCGGAACAGGCTCAGGAGCAGGTTCTGTCTCTGCGGGTTCTGATTCTGCCGTTTCGGATGCCGCCGATTCTGCTGTCGAATTCTCTGACGATTCCGCCGGCAGATTGATTGTCGTCGGCATATGCCGTGTATTCTCTGTCGAAATATTTTCTGTGACGGCAGGGCTGCCAGAGGAACAGGCGCTGAGGTAAAAACTTGAGACCATGATTATCATGATCAGTATCGTCATCAGTCGTTTCATATAACTTCACTTTGGACAGGCTGCCGGTAGTCAAAAGAGGATAAACCCCACCTTATGATCCGTAGACAGACGCTGTTCTTCTTTACTCCTTCAACAATATTCAGCGACTCGACATATAAAGTGCGGTACTCTAAATCAACATCACTAAGAGCTATTGTCTCATAAAGTTCGCCGGTCCGCTATCAATTAGTCTCACAGCGCGGGAAAACGGCGCCCGGCGACTCCGCATAATAACTTCTTCCAGCCCCGCTTATTCAGCCATTTTCATGCGCGTGACTGGTGCCACAAGTGCGAATGTCAAGAACGACTCCCTGCTGTGCCGCGGAGGTCCGCCAGCTTTCCAGCAACGGCCGAGATTTCCACGGTATGTCGTTATCGGGAATGATCAGAATCAACCGCCGCCGGCGGATCGACCCCGGAGCTGGCCCTTCGCCGCCCGCCCCTTCAAAAGACGCGAGTTCGGAAATACAGCGGTTTAGCCTTCTCTCCGCCAAAATCGGTTCTGAATATGACGGCGCTGTCAGATCCATGCTTTTTATCGAAACAGCTTCCGAACCGTTCCACGCGGCGATAACTGGATAAAACTGCGGCAGATGGCCGCCAAATTTCTTTCTGAAAACGATACCTCTCTCGAAATTACTGAGTTCCCAGATTCCATCACTGTTGTTCTCATTCTCTGTTTCACCGGGTTCCCTAAAGAGCGAGGCGTTCCAAATTGGGATACGAGCGCGGACGGTATCCATCCAGTGGCCGAGAGGTGTTGTTTTCTGAAAAGAAAGCACGAGCCATACTGACCGGCTGCCGTTGTCGATATCGATCGCGAGGCGCTTCGCGCAAGCCGGCGGCTCCCTGTGCTGCGCTCTGGAGATTTCTTCCGCCCATGTATCAACACGGTTTAAAACAAAAGGTGAGACGAGAACAGTCGCCGCGACATCAGACAATCCGTCGAGGGCGATCCCTGCCAGCGTCTTATTTGGAATCCACTTTTTTATATATTTCTCCGGATCAGCCACTTTTTCAACAATGTCAGCGAGAGGCAGCAGGAGCGCGATTTCCTTTCCTGTCTGGTTCAGAGCATGAGAGAGGATTAAGGCATTCTGTTCACCTCTGATCATCGCGACAAAAGCGAGCATGATCATCAGTACGAGTGGAAATACGAGCACGGATTCAAGTGCCAGTGATGCTCTGCGTGTCAAAGGAACCCGTTTGTTCAAATCATTCTTCCCGTTCATGGTTTCACCTCCCCAGATGGAAGACGGCTCAGATAACCCGCGTGCGCGCGGAATAATGTGCCGTCGCCTGCTATAAGACACGTGACCGATGTAAAGTAAGGGCCCGGGAGGACTTTCTCGATCGCACACGCTATTCTCTGCGTTATTTTTTCGGGCGACTGGGCGATAATCAGAAGGCGCAGAAAATCTCTGTATCTGAGTTTAACGCGGCAGCTGACTTTCGCCGGCCATAAATCGACTTCATGACCCTTGTTTAACGCCACAGCGTCCGCCGCGCCCCGGCAAAGGGCGGCACTTGCCATCAGAATCCACTCTATCGCCTCAGGCGGAATGTTCACCTCTCCCAGGGAGACGGCAGAAATAGCGGCGGCTGCACCGACGGAGAGAGCCTTGTATCTTGAACGGATCGTATCATCCGTGATGATTCGGATAAAGTGAAGCGCGAAACGCACCGCTCCGATGAATGCGAGGATGGTCGTTTTGGCTGTCCTTCCGTCCAGTCCCGTGGCAATCTCCTCCGCCTCATAACGCCTGGTGTCAGGAAACTGTGCAATCAGACGCCCGTCTGGCGTATGATCGTCATGCCGGATGCCTTCTCTCAGAACAAAAGGGACATCATTACAAAAATACGCCAGTGTGTACTCACTCAGAATCAGACGATCAAAGACGCTTTCAGGCGCGACAAAGAGCATTTTGTCGACCGTTTTCCCGAATGTCTCCATTCCGGTGTTGTCAAATGGGTTCATTTGAAGAGTCACGTGGCCCGCATCGTACTCCTTCGGCACGACAATTGGCGCGAGATACGTTAACCCCTGTTGATACGCCCGGCGGATTTCCGAGTCCATCAGGCGCTCATATTCGTCTTTCCAGTCAGGATCTTCCTGGAAATAACCGAGATCAGGATCAACCGCCTCGTAACCCGGTTTCAGTGCGGACGGAAAAAATTCCGAAAGACTGGCAAGTTCAATCTCTTCCCGGTACTTCTGCATAGCGCCTAACTTATCTAACGCATCTGTGATAATCGAAGCGGCTGCACGCAGTGTCATATGACGTGCGATACCGTCACCGGTTTCCCTTCCCCCCAACAGCTCCCCGGCAAATTCCAGCCTGAGCCTGTTGGGAGCTTCCGGATGAAGAACTGAACTGACGGCATGACTCGCGTCGGCCTCTTTCACACCGAAAAGTCCGTATGTTTTGTACAGATCGCGGTCATAGCAAGCGAGCGCCATGTCCGCCGCGTTTCTCGCGGCACTCGCGAGGTCGGCATCATTTCTGACCCGGCGCCCGGCGCGGAGAACCCCACAGAAGAGAAACAGCACCGCCGGCAGAATAAGGCATAATGCCAGACTGAGCGACCCGCCGCAGCGTATGGCACATACGAGGTTCTTCCGGCTGAGCATCGTTCTGCTCACATCCCTGACGCTGATCATTGCGAGGAATCCCCGTTCGATCCGGCTGACGTGTATGTGCGGATAATAGCGATGAAATCGCGGGCGAGAGACAGTGATTCGATCATCTTCTGGGGGCAGGTATAAACTACGGGAATCCGGCATTCCCCGCGCCCGATCTCTTCATATCGGCACGTATATCCCTGACTGTTCTCCAGAGAGGAAACAAACACATTGATCTCCGCTGTACGTTTCACCCCCGTTCCGAGAGGCAGGGCGATTCCTGCTGTCTGAGCCAGAATCGTCAGACAACAGGGAATCGCGACGATTGATTCAATTGAAAAACCCATCCCGGTCACCTCCATGACCTTCATCGCGGCCGGTCATTCGCAGCCGGCCGGCCGTCCCTTTTGTCCGGGGAATCCTTCTGAAGGATTTTCATAGTAAACGGGAACAGAGGGAACGTGGACGGCATTCCCCGCCATTGAGTGCTTCACAGCGACAAAAAGACGATCTGATTAAATCTTACTGCTTTGAACGAGAAGACCGAAAAGAAAAACCTGATAACAGCGAAGGAGCTAGTCTGCGAACCCCATAAACGCTAAAAAGCGGCAGGCATCAGACGCGTTCGTGATGGAGCTGTGGCCAGGGCACACCGGCATACCCTCCGGCAACTTCGAAAGGACGCGGTACAGCCTTCTGAGTGAACCGCGCATGAGCGCGTCGTCGCCTGTAGCGAAATCCGTACGGCCCCATCCACGATCAAAGAGCGTATCGCCGGAAATCACGGCAACAGGTCTGTCCGTATGATCTTCGCGCCGATTAATAATAAAGCACGAAGACCCCATCGTATGTCCCGGGGTATTTAACACGTCGAGATAATACCGGCTGTCGAGCTCGATGACATCGCCTTCATTCAGAACGCGATCCGGCTTCGGAAAAGTACCGGGCCGGCCGAATAGAATCGACGCGTTCAAATCGGCATCGCCGAGCATCGGGATATCGCCCCCGTGCATAAGGAAAGGAACCGCGGGATATTCGCTTTTCCACTCATTTACCCTGCCGATATGATCATAATGCGCATGTGTCGCGATAAGTTTAGATACGGGGTATTTCTGGTCGATTGAATCTGTGCCAAGAGATGGATCAAAGACAACTTCAGAATCGAAGCATGTGAGCACATAAACATTGCAGCTCCGAAAGCCTTCCTGATAATAACGCAGTTCTCTTGTTATCTCATATGATTTTTTCTTCATGAGCGGACCAGTTCACGCCAATCGAGGTCACCTCTGCTTATCGCAAGAATGAGGATTTCCGCCGTGGCGGTATTTGTGGCATAAGGAATACTATTTGTATCACACGCCTGGAAAAGCCTGTGCTGAGAGTCAGGGACAGGAATGCCGGGATCGCGCAGACAGATAAGCGCGTCGATTTCGTTGTACAGCGCGATTGACGCGAGCTGGCTGTAGACACTAAACGCATCGGCTGAGAAACGGGCGAGTTTCAGCGATGTCGCTTCTTCAATCAAACGCGCTGTATTGATAGGAGACACCAGCTCGTGTTTAGCCAGTATCTGCTGGTAGGCAACGCAAAAATTCACAAGTAGTTCATTTCTCGATGTATCCGCCAGTAAAATAATCTTCATCTCAAACCTTCAGACCGTATGTGCAAAACACGGTGAAGAGTCTCCTCTCCATCAGTGAAACAGCGCGTATCCGCAGCCATGTGTACATTGTATATAAATCTATCGGGCGTTACAAGCGATTTATCGGATTATCTGCCCCTGTAATCATCATAGGGACCCATCCTTTCATGGGTGGGCTGAATTCCAAAATATTCGCATAATATACGGTAAGAGATATCTGAGGAGTATTCGCCGTATGCGCCATCCGAAATTGCATGCGCGATGACAATCTCAGGATCGTCGGCAGGAGCGAAGCAGACAAAAACAGAATTAGAAATCGGCTCCATCTTTTCATTGAACGATTCGGCCGTCCCCGTCTTACAGGCTACCGATACCGGAAAATCGTGCAGCAGCTTCCCTGTACGGGTGCTCATATTTTTCGACAGCGATATCATGGCCGTGCGGAGCATGCTCATACTCTGCTCTTTAAAACCGATCGGTTCGCGTTCAATCTTCTCCGGGACAAGGATCGTCCCATCGGGCGATACCACTTCTTTGATAAAGTGCGGTGTGACGAGATAGTTTGTGGCGAGGCCGGTGACGCCGCGCGCCATCTGCATCATGGTATAGCTGTTATAGAACTGGCCGATCGATGTCTGGCATGTATCGGCGATAAACCAGGTTTTATCCTCCGGCTTCGCATTCAGCTGCCTTTTCACTTCACGCGATGGCCGGATGCCGGCGGCTTCGCCGCTGATGTCCAGTCCGGGATACTCGCCCAGGCCAATTCTTCTTGCCGTCTCACTGATTGTATCGATGCCGGTCTCAACCGCATTCTGAAAGAAATACAGGTTACAGCTTGTCGCCATTCCCCGCGCGAAATCGAGCGCGCCATGCCCCGTATACCGCATGTAACAGTACCAGACAAATCCTCCGATCTCCTGATGGCCGCGGCATATCCTTACCTGATTGTTCGGGGTGACGACTCCCGCCTCCAGGGCTGCCATGCCGGACACTGTTTTAAAAGTCGAGCCAGGCGTGTATGTCTCCGCAATACAGCGGTTCAGGAGAGGGCGGTATTCGGTATCGGTCAGCATCTCGCGGACGCGCTTCGCCGCGTCAGGGTCTCTCGACATATTAATAAAATCAGACGGATCATAGTATGGGTAGTTGGCATTGACGAGGACCGCGCCCGTTTTTGCGTTGAGCACAACAACACAGCCTCCAGGCGCTTCCATAATTCGATTTTTGTGTGAACTCCCACGGTATTCGAATATCTTTCGTTCCAGCTCCTCCATCGCGCATTTCTGGAGATTGAGGTCGATTGTCATTTTGACTTCGTTGCCGGGAACCGGCATGGACATAATCTCTCCGGGGAACGTGACAGGAGATTCAGATTCCTTTCCCTGCCATGACTGAATAGTCGCCGTTCCTCTGACACCTCTCAAATACTGGTCGGCCGCCTGTTCGACGCCGGATTTGCCGATCACGTCCGTATTGCTGTAGCCCAGAGACCTCAGTCTCGCGTATTCATTGGCGGAAATCTGCCCCACATACCCCAGCGCGTGACTGACGAAACGGCTGTCGTCCGTGTAGCGCCGCGTGTACTGCTGGGAAACAACAAGACCCGGATAGCGGTAATTCTGCTCCGTCAAACGTGCGGAAAGCGCTTCAGGCACCGATTCCGACAGCGTGATCGGCTGGTGGTTCAAAAAAAGCCAGTTATTCTCGAGAAGCAGATAGCGCAGCTGCATGATAATGAAGGCTTCGCCATCCGAATAGAGGCGGCTGCCCGAGGTGCGGTCAGGTTCAATCGCGAAATAATCATAGAGGAGATAATCAAACAGTTCATCCGGCTTTTCGCGGACAACACGGCGTCTGAGCCTCGCGGAGACGGCTTTCTCCTGGGTCACCAGGTTTAATACGTTGGGATCCGTCTGCCACCGGACAATCTCTTCCATATTCTGCCGGAAAACAAAAGACAGTGATTCATCTGTTTTCAGAAGGGTCTTCCCTCGCAGCTCGGAAGGTACATCGAGCCATTTCAGCAGAGGGCTTTGAAATGTACAGCCAAATTCATCAAATAGAAGAGCGACATCAAGAAGGAAACGATTTAGCTGATCGTTCGTCATATCGGTTGA
>JAKPXB010000035.1 GCA_029570375.1 Bacillota bacterium
ATCCCTGCCCCCAGAAGGACAGCTTTGACGGGATTTGAAGTTACCCTCTCGAGCATTCCCTTGAGCCGGGATCCCGAGATCAGCATCAGCCCGTCGCCCATTTCCTTCATCCCGTAAAGAAACAGGGCCAGCCCCCCGAGGAGGGTCGCCGCAGAGAATATATCCATTGTCACCTAATCTCTGTCATATCTGTAAAGATCATCCGCACCGATCTCTCCATGGAATCCGGCCGCAAGGCCTTTTTCCGATCGACGGCGTTAACCCGATTAACGCCATTATAGGGATTTTGTTTGCGCTCGTAAACCAAGGACGACGTTTATTTGTTGCCGGTTATCGATTCTTCACGCAGGCGCGTGAACGCGCGAATCAAAACACTGACGCGTGGGTACAGGAGCCCGATTCCCCCACAGGCGCGAGAACGCGCGGATCGATGTTATACTGAACACATCTATGCGCAAAGGAGACTTCCTCAATGATCACAGTGATCGGCAGCATCAACATGGATCTGGTTGTCACGGCCGACAAAGCCCCGGAAGCCGGTGAGACCGTTATGGGAACGGGCTTCCGGCAGATTCCGGGAGGCAAAGGCGCCAATCAGGCCGTCGCCGCCGCGCGGAGCGGCGCGGAGACGGCGATGGTCGGCCGCGTCGGCCGCGATTCATTCGGCGAGACGATTCTCCGGGGCCTGCAGGAAGATCTCTCCGACACATCGCATATTCAAAGAATGGACGGTGTACCGACGGGCATCGCCGCGATTCTCGTCGACGGCAAAGGCCAGAACCGCATCACCGTTGTCTCGGGGGCGAACTTTACTTTTACAGCGGACGATATCGACGCGATCCGCCCGCTCATCGCGCGCTCGCATGTCCTGCTGTTACAGCTTGAAATTCCGCTGGAAGCGGTATTCAGGGCGCTTGTGGTCGCGAAAGAAGAAGGCGTTTGTTCCATTCTCAATCCGGCGCCAGCCATCGAACTCCCTCCGGCGATCTATGGCTGCGTCGATCTGCTGACGCCCAATGAAAGCGAATTGTCGATTCTGACTGGGCTGCCGGCAGGAACGCGGCCGCAGCGGATTGAAGCCTCCCGGAAACTTCTCGGCTTCGGACTGCCATCGCTTATTGTCACCCTCGGTTCCGAAGGTTCACTCTCAATCAACCAAACCGGTGAAATCAGGCATGTTCCCGCATACCCGGTCGACGCACTCGACACGACAGCTGCCGGCGACTGCTTCAACGGCGCTCTCGCCTGCCAGATTGACCGCATGATTGCGGAATCAGGACAGCGGACCGGCCGTTTCGTACCCACCCCCGAGCAGCTGGCGGTGGCAATTGATTTCGCGACGAAGGCCTCGGCGATCAGCGTGACGCGCGCAGGCGCGCAGCCGTCGCTCCCCTACCGCCGCGAAATAGATGCTTTTGACGCATGGTACAGCCTTCATTCTTCCTGACCGGGGCAGGGAGTTCCAAACGAAAAAACGCAAGAAACCCGATCATCATCACCTGCGATGAAAGCGGGATTCAAATCGATTGTCTTTTTACATTCAACAGGAAAGCTATGCGGACCACGGGTGACGCCGGCGCGCCCTTCGCGGATATCATCGAATCGGGGATCCGCCGCAACTGGTCAGGCACATATGATCTTACGGATGCCTTAAGACAATCACTCCGGAGTTTCTGCCCCCCGCGCGCTCCAGGGAGCGACGAGAAGCTGACGGTGACAGTAACAACCGCCCGTGATCAGGGCGGGCGCCTGCCGCCGTCTCTGCGGGTTCTCACGCGTTTGCTGACGGGGCGGAGGCGGCCGGCGCGCATCTACGTCCGCCGGAGCATAATCCTCCCCGCGCATGCCGCCAGTTTTTTCCTGCGGCGCTTCTGGGGATTTTTCCGGACGGGACAGATCGAGAGTATCGGACTCAACTGGAGTCCGCGCTTCCCGGGGTACATAACCATCCCCGGAAATACGAAGATCAGCCGCCTCCCTCAGGTCGCCGCGCACGAAGCGGGCCATCTGTTCGGCCTCGGCGACGCCTATGACGCCTGGTACCGCTTCTTCCACGCGGCGCCCGGCACCGACCGGTTTATGATGCGCCACAATGCCTGTGTGCAGCCGCTTGAAATCGCCATGCTTCTCCGCGCGCACACCACGGGGAAAATGTCTTATTTCCCGCGCGCCTGGATCTGGAAAGACATCGGGCGGGGGATCTTGTCGGCCGCCCGCGCGCCGCTCAAACGGCTTTTCGACAGGTGGAAAAAAAAGGAAAAAATATAAATCCGTCAGAAAATGTTTCGACGATGACCGGCGCCGGCGTATTGTTGCGATAATTCCGCTGCTGGGCTATTCTTTACTATAGTTTTTGACCGCACATCAAGCCTGATTCATGCCGGCGGTCGGGAACAGCGCAGAACGATTCGTAACGCTCTGCTATCACATCAATAAGGAGGAACTGACATGCCAGGCGAAGCAGAACGACAGCATCTTCCCAGTGAAGACAAGAAAGAACAGGTCGCGATGACGACGACAACGAACGGCGACGGCCGGGAGCAGGACATGCACGCCTTCTGGCACAGCAGTTCTCATTTGCTCGCGCATGCGGTGAAACGGCTCTTCCCGGAGACTAAACTGGCCATCGGGCCGGCTATCGACAACGGTTTCTATTACGATTTCGACCGCGAAGGCGGCTTCACGGTTGAAGACCTGCCGGCGATCGAAGAAGAGATGAAAAAAATCGCGAAAGCGAACTACAAAATCGAACGGTTCACGCTTCCACGCGATGAAGCGATTGAATTCGTCAAAAAAATGGACGAGCCGTACAAACTGGAAATGCTCCTGGCGCTGCCGGAAGACGAAGAGATATCGTTCTACACTCAGAACGACTTTACCGATCTCTGCGCGGGCCCCCATATCCGTTACACAAAACAGATCAAGGCCTTCAAGCTTTTGAGCGTTTCCGGCGCGTACTGGCACGGCGATGAAAAGAATAAGATGCTCACGCGCATCTACGGGGTATCCTACCCGAGCAAACAGCAGCTGGACGATTATCTGACGCTCCTTGAGGAAGCCAAACGGCGCGACCACCGCAAGCTCGGCCGGGAACTCGAACTCTTCATGATGTCAGACGCCGGCCCCGGATTCCCCTTCTTCCTGCCAAAGGGCATGGTCGTCCGCGATCTCCTCATCGACTACTGGAAAGAGCTCCACCGCGAAGCCGGTTATGTCTTTGTGTCAACGCCCATGATCCTCTCCTGCCACCTCTGGAAAGAGTCCGGTCACTGGGACCACTACAAAGACAATATGTACACTGTCGAAATCGATGAGCAGGAATACGCCGTCAAACCGATGAACTGCCCCGGCGGGATGCTGATCTACAAGAACAAGCCGCGCTCCTACCGCGATCTTCCTTTGCGGATGGGCGAGCTCGGCCTGGTCCACCGCCACGAAAAATCAGGGACGCTGCACGGGCTGATGCGCGTGCGCGCCTTTACGCAGGATGACGCGCACCTTTTCATGACACCCGATCAGATCGAAGAAGAAGTCACGGGCATCATCCGTCTCATCGACAAAATCTACCGCTCGTTCGGATTCCGTTACCGCGTGGAGCTCTCGACGAGGCCGGAGAACTCGATGGGCGATATTGAGGACTGGAACCGCGCGGAGAGCATTCTGCAGAAAGTTCTTGAAGATATCGGCGCCGATTACCGGATCAACGCCGGGGACGGGGCGTTTTACGGGCCGAAAATCGACTTTCACATCGAAGACGCGATCGGACGCGGATGGCAGTGCGCCACGATCCAGCTCGATTTTCAGATGCCGCAGCGGTTTGACCTGGAATACACAGGCCCCGACGGGGCGAAACACCGCCCGATTGTCGTACACCGCACCGCCCTGGGCGCGATCGAACGCTTTATGGCCATTCTGATTGAGCACTACAGCGGCAAGTTCCCGTTCTGGCTCTCGCCGGAACAGGTACGCGTCCTCTCTATTTCGCAGCAGAATCTGCCCTATGCCGAAGACGTTGTGAACGAACTGAAACACGCGGGTATCCGCGCGGAACTCGATTCCCGCGATGAAAAGATCGGGTACAAAATCCGGGAAGCGCAGCTGCAGAAAATCCCCTACATGCTCATTGTAGGCGACCGCGAAGCGGAAGAAAAAACGCTGTCCGTCCGAAGCCGCGACGAGGGCGATCTGGGAACCCAGGCCCTTCAGTCTTTCATCGACAAGGCCGTCGATCTGAACGCGGCGAGACGCTGACTATAGACGTTGACTCCCCGCCTGCCGGGGAGTCAACTCAAAACAAAATCACACCTAAAAATATATTTCCCGGGCTGTTATGCGGGAGCGATCTCAAGCGCGAGTTCCATCATCTGGCGGTACGCCTCCTGCCTCGCCTGCGGGCTCTCCGCCTCTTTCGTGACGAGGCTGTCGCTGACTGTGAACATAGCGAGCGCGCGTTTCCCCAGCTTCCGCGCGATCATATAGAGGCCGGCCGATTCCATCTCCGCCGCCAGCGCGCCGTACTGCTGCAGCCGCTCAGTCACACGTGGGTCGAGCTCCCTGTAGAAGAGATCGGAACAGCAGACCGTACCGGCGTGAACGCGGATCCCCATCTCCTTCGCGCGGTTGTAGGCCTGCATGAGCAGCTCAAAATCCGGGGTAGGACAGAAAGTGTACGGACCGAAAAGACCGCTGTTGATATTTGAATCCGTATTTGACGCCGTCGCGATCACGAGATCCCGCAGCGCAATATACGGCTGCATCGCGCCGGATGTCCCGATCCGGATAATGGTTCCCACCTCGTAGAACGCGAATAGTTCGTGGAAATAGATGGAGGACGACGGGATACCCATGCCGGAACCCATCACAGAGACACGCTTGCCTTTGTAAAAACCCGTAAACCCGAGCATACCGCGGACCTGATTGAATTGTCTCACGTCATCAAGATACGTTTCGGCGATGAATTTCGCGCGGAGCGGATCCCCCGGCATTAAAACAGTATTGGCAATCTCGTCGGGGCTCTTCGCTTCAATATGCGGCGTTGGAATAGTCATGGATAACCTCCTCAAACTGGTTTGGACCGATACATCATAAAGTCCGTATGACATGTGACCCTGCGATTCACTGTCTCTGTCACTATAGCAGATAAAACGCGTCTCAGACGCGGAAAACTTCCGGGACCGCGTGCTAGAATTGACGGAGTGCTATGCTGTTCCGTACAGGCGTGGTGTCCGGTGATTCCTTCGGCGCGAAGGCAGTCTCCGCGTGAACTGCCTCAGGTGTGATCCGTGATGGATGATTCCGTCCGCACAAAAGCAGCCTGCTCGCGGGCAAAGAGTAGAGGCGCATTCTATGCAAATAATAAAACGCCCAAAGAAATCTTTTGATGTGAGAAAACCGAAATTCCTCGGTATCTTCGCCGCGTTCGGGGTGGCTCTGGTTCTCGCGGCCTCCCTTATCATCCTGCGGGCGGCTGCCTTTAAGAACGCTGCCGTCGCCGACTGTTATGCGGAAAAGATCTTTTCACCGCTTGCGTCTTTCTGGTCGCGCCTTACCAGCCTGGTTCCTGTCTCATTGACGGAGTGCGCCGCTGTATTCGGCACTCTCGCCGCAGTCTTTCTGCTTATACGCGGAATCGCGCGGCTCGTCATCCGTCCTGCCTGGAGATGGCAGCGTGCTCTCAGGGCGGTGCTCGTCATTTCCACGGCCGCCCTGTTCATGCTCTCTCTTTTTATCGCGTTTCACGGCATCAATTACGCGCGCTCGCCGCTGGCTGAAACACTCGGCATTACAGTCAAAGAGAGAGCGGCCGGCGAGCTCGAGCAGGCGGTGAGACAACTCGCCGCGGCGGCCTGCGAAGCGCGTGAAGGACTCCCGGAAGACGAGAACGGCGTCCTCCGCATCGACAGGCTATCTCTTCTCTGGAAATCATCTTCCGAAGGATGGGAGAAAGCCGGCGAGAAAATTCCCGCGTTGAGAAGCCCCATCCGCCCGGTGCCCAAAGGCGTGATCCTGTCGCATTATTGGTCTTATACGCACATTGTCGGCCTGTATATGCCTCTCCTTGCGGAGGTCAATGTCAATATCGATCAGCCTGCTTTTGCGATTCCCGCGACGGCAGCGCACGAGTTGGCGCACGCGCGAGGATTCGCACGGGAAGACGACTCGACACTCGCCGCCTATATAAGCTGCTTCTGCCACCCCGATCCCGTATGGCGCTATTCCGGATTGATCAGCGCGTGGAAACTGCTGAGCAACCGCTTATACGCGGAAGACAGAGACCGCTGGTCGGCCGCTTACGCGGACCTCTCCTCCGCTGTCAGGCGCGATCTCGGCGCGGAAAGAGCGTATTGGAAAGAGTTCGAAACGCCGGTTGCCTCGATCTCGACGACAGTCAATGACGCGTATTTGAAGGCCAACCAGGTGAAAAGCGGCGTAAAAAGCTACGGCCAGGCGGCTGATATTCTTCTCGCGTACATGGAAGCTTTCGGTATTTCCCTCCCCTCCGCCTGATCGAGCGGTTCGCAGCTGTCGCGCGGGCGGGATTTCTTTTTCAAAGGCGGTCTCGCGGCACATCCCGCATGACGAATAAAAAGAACGGGTGAATCATGAAGCTTTAAGCATTCCGCAACGCACCGCGGCTTCACAATTCACCCGATTCATTTTTTATCCTGCAGCGTCTACTTGATCAGTTTTCGCCGTTCGGCATGTTCAAATACTTATTCCCCCGCCTGAAAGGCGCATCAGGGAATATCATTCCCGTAAACCTCTTTGATTCTCTTCAGTACGCGCCCCGGTGTCAGCGGAATCTCATAGAACCGGATGCCGGTCGCGTCTTCGACGGCGGATACAATCGCCGGCGCTGTCGGAACGATGCCGCACTCGCCGATTCCCTTCGCGCCGTACGGCCCGACGGGATCTTTTGATTTCACAATAATGGTATCAAGTTCAGGCATCTCGTCCATCGTCGGCAGCATGTATTTGTGATAGCCGTCGTTGTAGAATCCCTTGCCTTCCTGATAGGTCATCTCTTCACGCGTCGCATACCCGACGCCCATGGCGACGGCACCCTCGATCTGTCCTTCGACGAGAACGGGGTTGACCGCCACACCAATATCGTGGGCAGCCGCGACCTTCAGAACCTTGACCATACCGGTCTCCATATCCACTTCCACTTCGGCCGCGTGTGCGTGCCAGGGCGGAGAGTTGGGAGGAACTTCACAGCCGTGCACGAGGAACTGTTTCCCTCTCAGATGGGCTTCATACGCGAGCGTCCCGAGAGGCATCGGTTTGACGCAGAGCCTTGAGCTCTCGCAGTTGCCGACGATCTCTCCATTGACGAGATCGAGCGTCGACGCGTCAACCTGGAGATAACTGCCGGCCCAATCGAGAATCTGCTGTTTGAGTTCTTTCCCCATTTTTTCGAGGAGATGTCCGACCGTATACAGCGTCCGCGTGGCGTGACTGCCGATATCAAACGGCCCCGAATCGGTATCGCCGAATACCAGATGGGCGGTCTCAAGCGGTACACCGACCGTTTCCGCCGCGATCTGCAGCACACCGGTCGTGACACCGGGTCCGATCTCGGGAATGGAGCTCGCCACGTGGAGCGTTCCGTCCGTTTCAATGCGCATGTAAGCGGCGTCATAGTCCACGCAGAAAGGAGCCGCGTTACTGACGTGTGTTCCGCAGGCGATGCCGACCCCGCGTCTTATCTTCCCTTTCTGTTCCTTACCGCGCTTTGTGCTCCATCCGATGCTCTCGGCGCTCTGCTCGAGGCACTCTTTGAGGCGTGTGGAGGTAACGGGATAAGGGAACCACCATTTATCGCCCTCGCACGTGATGTTTTTGTAGCGGAGTTCGAGCGGATCCATACCGATCTGCTTCGCGATATCGTCGACACAGGTCTCCACGGCAAATGAACCCTGCGGCGTGCCGAATCCGCGGAAAGCGCCGGCGGTCTGCTGATTGGTGTAGATGGGGTAGCCATCGTAGCGCAGATTGGGAATCCTGTAGGTTCCTGCCGTTCCGCAGGCGCCGGTGACACCGAGCAGCTCGACACCGAAGGTGGCGTACGCGCCGGTATTCAGATAGGCTTTCGTATCAAGCGCGATGAAGGTGCCGTCTTTCTTCGCGGCGAGCCGGCACTTGATAAAGCCGCCGTGGCGCGTATCGCTGGCGATGAAGTCCTCTTTCCTCGAGTAGATGTATTTGACCGGTCTCTTGGCCAGCAGGGTAAGGGCGGTAGCGATTACTTCCGCTTTGCCGCTGATACCGATCCGGACGCCGAATCCGCCTCCGACATACGGCGGGTTGACAACCTGAATCTTGCTCGACGGTATACCGAACACGTGCGCGAGAATCATCTTTGTCGGATACGGTGTCTGTGTCGTGCTGATGACTTTCAGCCGACCGCTCGGGTTGTATGAGGCGACGGCGCCGTGCGGCTCCAGCTGGGCTTGTTTTACCCGGGGGAGATAGACGGTATGCTCCGCAAAGACTTCGCCTTCTTCCCACGCCGCGTCGACATCCCCGAGGCGGATCTTGACGATGGTTTCGCAGAGGTTATTTCCGGGCGAAATACCCGGCTGAACCTGAGGAGCACCGTCTTTAATCGCTTCCGCCACATCGTAGACTGCCGGAAGCTCTTCATAGACCACTTTGATCTTCTTGAGA
>JAKPXB010000041.1 GCA_029570375.1 Bacillota bacterium
GAAAGAGCAGAAACTCAGGCGCGGAACGCAGGAGAAGCAGTTCATCTATTTACACCTGCAGGGTCCGCACGCGCCGTATGTCATGAACGAACGGGCTGAACCCGTTCCCTCGGAGAAGTCCGGTTCCACGATCCAGACAAAAGGGAGCTTTCATATTGTGTATGAATATCTGGATCAGCTGAAGCGGTTAGGCCTCTACAAAAACAGCACCATCGTGATCACAGGCGACCACGGCTCCCGCCGCGACGATATTAGCCCGCTGGAAAGCGCGATTGTCACAGGATTGTTTGTCAAGCCCGCCGGGCGGGCGGGGGAGCCGCTGGCGTTCAACAGCGCGCCGGTATCATCAGACAACCTGCGGCCGTTTATTTACGAACAGGCCGGGCTGCCGTACGCGTCGTTAGGGAAAACATATTTTGAGGTACCACAGAACGCGGAGAACGCGCGTTATCTCTACCACCGGCTGAAGAAGACGGACAAAAACCCGAGCCGGCTCCTGATCTACGAAATCAAGGGAGATGCCAACCGTTTTGAGAACTGGACACTCATTGAAGACCGTGTGATTGAGTATTAATTCTCAAAGAACCCGCCGAACCTCAGCCATAAGCTCTGCGAAAACAAAAGAAACAGCCGTCAACACGGCATCGGCATCGACGGCTGCGTCTCGAATTGGTGCGGAAAACAGGACTTGAACCTGCATGATCGTGTTGATCACTAGAACCTGAATCTAGCGCGTCTGCCACTTCCGCCATTTCCGCAATTGCGTGGTGACCCCAAGGAGAGTTGAACTCCTGATTCCGCCTTGAGAGGGCGGCGTCTTGACCACTTGACCATGGGGCCTCAGACAACATGTCGGATTATAACACGGAGATTTCAATCCCGCAACATATAATCATCGCAGAGCGGCGACAAGTTTTCGGAAATACTCGCCGCGTTCCTCAAAATGATAGAATTTGTCGTAGCTTGTTCCGGCGGGAGAGAGAACAACCGAGCCGCCGGGAACCGCTAAATTCTGTGCCGCCTGTACCGCCTCTTCGTAACTGTCTGCACGCAGAAGGATCAGATCCGCTGGATCTACCCCCGCCGCCGAAGCTTCCGACCGGATGGCGTCCTCAATAAGGGAGGCATTCTGTCCTGTCAGGATGACAGCCGCCGACGTCCCGACAATCGCCTCTCCAAGCCCCGTGTAGTCGCTGTTTTTATCCTGCCCGCCCGCGATCAGAACAGGGCGGTCACCGTGTTCCCTGAAGGCGGCCAGTGTCTTCATCGTCCTCTGAGGGGAACTGTCAACAGAACTATTGTACCAGCGCACGCCGTGATACTCGCGGACGAGTTCCATGCGGTGCGCTACGCCTTTGAAAGTTCCCGCGACTCTCATGATATCACCGGGGGAAACTTCATCCGCCACTGTCAGCGCGGCCGCAAGGATGTTTTCGAGATTGAAAGAGCCCGGCAGGAGAACATCCTTTTCGTGTGCAATTAATACAGGTTCAGCGGCCGGTGA
Organism: Bacillota bacterium; assembly: GCA_029570375.1. GTDB lineage: Bacteria > Bacillota > Clostridia > Saccharofermentanales > DTU023 > UBA4923. Next base: position 1,505 of record JAKPXB010000041.1, read on the forward strand.
ATGCCTCATGAAAAGTGAGCCGTTTTCACGCCAGGCTGTCGCGCAGTTTTCATAGGCAGGCGTGTTGAAATAGCGCGTTTCACCTTTCGCCTCCGCGATAAAAGGAGAAGATGTCTCGTCACCGGCGTTGAGAGTCAGCGTCCCCAACGCGCTCTGGCCGCGGAAAATATTCTTCTTCGCGTCGATATATTCATCGAAACTGAGATGGAAATCAAGGTGATTCGGTATGATATTGGTGATCACCGCGTGATCAATCAGAGGGAGCGAATCCATAAGCTGAAAACTCGACAATTCGAGGACAACGCGGTCTGTCGGCTGTATCTGCTCGATTTGGCTGAGGAGAGGCGTTCCGATATTGCCGCCCGTAAAAACGCGGAAACCCGATTGTTCAAGTAATAAACTGATCAGGGTCGTCGTCGTCGTTTTGCCGTCGCTTCCGGTCACGGCGTACAGCGGGGCCGGACAGAGCTCCGTAAACAGCGCGATTTCCGACGTGATAATGGCGCCGCGGCGCCGCTCTCGCGCGAGTTCAGGAAGATCCGTACGCATCTTCGGCGTGCGGAAAATGAGATCATAACCGGTGAGATCGTCGAGATAATGAGCACCTGTCTTCCATCTGAGATGTATGCCGTCTTTCTCAAAACCTTTTTGGATCGGAATCAGGCGGCTGTTGTCACGATCCATCACATCAAAGACTGTGATATCACTGTTTTGCGGATAGAGCCATCGGATAAGCGGACGGTTGCTGATGCCGGCGCCGATGACCGCGATTTTCTTACCTTTTATGAACGATTTGAACGCAGAAAGAATGGCCTTCATTCCAACCATCTCCTTAAAAAAGTGATTCAGTTCATACTATCACAGAGAACTTTTCCGTTTGTCATGCCGGCGGACAGAAATGATTGTGATTGTGAGAAGTGCGGCGGTGGCGATTAATGAAACGATGAAGAGCGGCACCGACCGCTCAAAGAGAAGGGAGAGGCGGTAGACGAAAAAGGCGGCTATCCAGGCTAGAAGCGTCTGGCAGAGAATAATCAGGAAAAACCCTCCACGGATATTCAATTCGCGGCGCATGACCGTGACCGCGGCGGCACAGGGCGTATAAAGCGAAACAAAGACAAGAAACGAGAGAGCAGCCGGCGTCGTCATGATCTGCCGGAGTGCTTCAGAAAGAGTCGTCCCCATGCCGGACATCGCGACTGTCAATGTGCTGATAATCGTTTCCTTCGCGGAGAATCCGGCAAGAAGCGCGCCGACAGGTTCCCATCTGTCAAACCCCAACGGTCTGAAAAGCGTGGCGATACGCTGCGCGATCACGGAAAGCATGCTGGCATCAGGGGAAGAGGCGGGAAAGAATTGAAAATCATACGTCTCAAGAAACCAGATAACAAGTGTCACAAGCAGTATGATCGTAAAAGCCCTCACAAGAAACTCTTTGGCGTGGCGCCAGACCAGTCTTGCGAGCGTTCGGATGGTCGGAAAGCGGTAGGGCGGAAGTTCGAGCAGAAAGGGAGAGGCTTCGCCGCGCAGAAAAGTATGGCGCAGGAAGAAAGCCGTGATCACGGAGAGAAGCATGCCGAGCGCATAAAGGCAGAGCATGACAAGCGCGACATGCCGGGGGAAAACAGCGGCGGCGATCAGGCCGTAAACAGGAACTTTTGCCGAACAGCTCATGAACGGGACGAGCAGAACCGTAAGAAGACGGTCACGCCGGGAGGGGAGTGTCCGCGTGGCCATGACGGCCGGTACGCTGCAGCCAAACCCGAGCAGGAGCGGTACCATGCTCGCTCCCGATAATCCGATCTGACGCATCATCCTGTCAAGCATAAAGGCGACGCGCGCCATATAGCCGGTGACTTCCAGAAGGGAGAGAAGAAAGAACAGGAGGAGTATCATCGGCAGAAATGAGACGACGCTTCCCACACCGCTGAAAATGCCGTCGACGACAAGCGACTTTATCAGCGGGTTCAATCCGGCGTGATCCATGCTTTCCCCTGTGAGACGGCCCAAAGACGAGATGAGTCCCGCCAGAAAATCATTCAGGAATTGTCCCGCAGGTCCGAAAGATATCCAGGAAACAGCGCCCATCACCGCGAGGAAAATAGGGATGCCGAGCCAGCGGTGAAGGAGAATGCGGTCCAGCGTCAGTGTGGCTGATGGAACCTCTTCATAACTCGCGTATTTGGAGCGCAGGACTTTTGACTCTATTTCCGCGATAAAGCCGTACCGCATGTCGGCGAGAGCGGCGAGGCGGTCAGTTCCGATCTCTCGCTCCATTTCAACCACAATGTGTTCAACAGCTTCGAGTTCATTCTCGTTCAGTCCGAGTTCCGGGGTAAAAAGACGGTCTCCCTCGATCAGTTTAGTGGCGGCGAAACGCGGGGTAACACCTGCCCGCTCAGCGTGATCCTCGATCATCACCGCAATCGCGTGAACCGCGCGGTGTACAGGACCGCTGCAGAGATCCGGTTTGAGCGGTTTCTCATGGCGGGAGGCCGCTTCCATTGAAACACGCATATATTCGGAAACGCCTTCATTCTGGCTCGCCGAGATGGCGACCACCGGGATCCCGAGCTCTTCGGATAAGAGTGCCACGTCGACCTGCCTGCCGAGCGAAGGCATTTCGTCGATCATATTCAATGCGAGCGTCATCGGGATATCCAGCTCGATCAGCTGCAGCGTCAGGTAGAGGCCACGCTCCAGACTCGTCGCGTCGACAATATTCAGAATGCAGTCTGGTTTCTCTTTTAACAGATAATTACGGCTGATGATCTCCTCAGCGGAATACGGCGACAGCGAATAGATCCCCGGAAGGTCGACGACCACGGAGTCCGGATAATCGCGGAGGGGTCCTGATTTTTTCTCCACTGTCACGCCCGGAAAATTTGAGACCTGGAGCTGGCTTCCTGTCAGACGGTTGAACAGCGTCGTTTTGCCGGAGTTCTGATTCCCCATCAGAGCAAATGTCAGTGATTTCTGCGCCACCACTTACACTTCCTTTTGGGCGCCCGTTTGTTCAGAACTACCGGGTCGGATGCGGTTTCCGGATGATCGTCCGCCATAGCGCCGCACGCGAGTTGCCGGCTCTGGTCAATCATAACGCCCGCCACAGGTGGAAAATCCTTGCGCGCGTCCCCCGCATATGACAGGCGCCTGCACGCGACGGAACCGTTCTGCCGGCAGGCGCACGCGCAAGGGCTGTCGTTATCGCGCAGGAGTTCGACTTCAATGTCCCTGGCCGCCTCTCCGCGAAGCGAAAGGTTATAGCCGCGAAGACAGAGTTCAATCGGATCGCCGAGGGGGGCCACGCGGACAAGTTTTACAACCGTTTTCGGTGTCAGTCCCATATCGAGCAGACGCCGGCGCAGTTCGCCGCCGCCATTAACACCTAAGATGCGCGCGCACTGGCCAATGCGCAGATCACTGAGAACCAACGGGAACTCTCCTTTTAGCGGGTCCGAAATAGTACGGATGATTTTAACATGTCATATCTTATCATGAAAAAAGGATACTCATAGCACCATTGATACTGTTTCATTCAAACTCGCGACACAATCCACTGATGACCGATGTGATAAAATCGATGCATGAAATCGGAAATCGCCGTGTACGGCGCACGTGAACATAATTTAAAAAATATAGATGTCCGGATCCCTCGCAATAAGCTCGTCGTATTGACAGGGATTTCAGGATCCGGCAAGTCTTCCCTCGCGTTTGACACGATCTACGCGGAAGGCCAGCGGCGATATGTGGAGTCGCTGTCTTCTTATGCGCGCCAATTTCTCGGTCAGGTGAAAAAGCCGGATGTTGACCGCATCGACGGCCTGTCTCCCGCGATAGCGATTGACCAGAAAACGACGAGCAGGAATCCGCGGTCGACGGTCGGCACGACAACTGAAATCTACGATTTTCTACGGCTGCTCTATGCGCGGGTCGGCATTCCGCACTGCCCTAAATGCGGCAAGGTAATCGAACGCCAGACGATTGATCAGATGGTGGACGCGGTCATGTCGCGCCCCGATGGAACGAGGATAACCCTCCTGGCGCCGGTCGTGCGCGACAGAAAAGGTGAACACGCCCGCCTTCTCGAACGCATGCGGTCTCAGGGGTATGTGCGCGCGCGGATAGATGGGGAACAGGCTGACTTGTCGTCCGACATAAGCCTGTCTCCGAACAGGAAGCATACGATCGAAGTCATCGTCGACCGGCTCGTGCGCCGCGACAACATCGAAAACCGGCTGGCCGATTCGTTGGAAACGGCGACCGCGCTTTCCGGAGATGTGGTGATCGTCCGCTTCGAAGAGAAGAAATCCGATCGCGAGGAGAGGCCTGAGCGTTTCTCATCCGCAAGCGAACAGATCTTTTCGCAGAAACTCGCGTGCCCTGATTGCGAGGTCAGCATGAGCGAGCTTTCTCCCCGCATGTTCAGTTTTAACAACCCCTACGGGGCGTGCCCCGCATGCACAGGGCTGGGCACGCGATCGCACTTCGTACCGGAATTAATAGTTGAGAATCCTCATCTGTCGCTTGCCGGCGGAGCGATCCAGGTTATGGGGTTTCATTTCACCGACACGGCTAGCTGGACCTATTGCCACATTGAAGCGCTGGCGGAGAAATACGGTTTTTCTCTGTCGACCCCCTGGGAAGAGCTGCCTGAGAAGATCAGGGATATCGTAATGTACGGGAACAACAAAGAGACTATTACTGTCGATACAAGCCGTACTAAATATAACAAAGGGAAACCATACTACACGACCTGGGAAGGATTAGTCCATGCCTTGCAGAGGCGCTACAATGAGACGAGCTCCCCGGATATGAAGGAATACTATACGCAGTTTATGCTGGAGACTCCTTGCCCTTCATGCCATGGCGCGCGGCTTCGCCCGGAAGTACTGGCAGTCACATGCGGCGGAAAGAATATCTATGAGGTGACGCAGTTATCTGTCGGCGAAGCGCATCGATTTCTGACTTCTCTATCGTTTGCCGGCAGCCAGTTGGAAATCGCGCGTCCGATTATGCAGGAAATCAGCGCAAGGCTGCAGTTTCTGCTCGATGTCGGCCTCGATTACCTGACGCTGGCTCGTTCTTCAGGTTCGCTCTCAGGCGGGGAGTCGCAGCGAATCCGGCTGGCGACCCAGATCGGATCGGGACTGACCGGCGTCCTGTATGTGCTTGACGAGCCGAGCATCGGCCTTCATCAGCGGGACAACGTACGTCTCCTTGAGACGCTGAAGCACCTGCGGGATCTTGGTAATACAGTGATCGTCGTTGAGCACGACGAGGAGACAATCTGGGAAGCGAACCACGTGATCGATATCGGTCCCGGTGCCGGCGTTCACGGCGGCAGAATCGTCGCAGAAGGGAGACCGGATGATATCGCCCGGGCTGGAGATTCCCTGACAGGGCAGTACTTATCAGGACGGAAATCCATTCCCATACCTGCGGAGAGAAGAGCAGCGGACAGGGGATTCCTGACTATTTACGGGGCCAGGGAGAATAACTTAAAATCGATCGATGTTTCTATTCCGCTGGGTGTCATGACCTGTGTTACCGGTGTATCCGGATCGGGGAAGAGCTCGCTCGTCAATAATATACTGCTGAAAAAACTGGAAATCGATCTCAATCATGCGCGGCGCACGGCAGGGGAATGCGATAGAATTGAAGGCGCTGAGCAGCTCGACAAAGTCATCGCCATTGACCAGTCGCCCATCGGACGGACACCGCGTTCGAATCCCGCGACTTATACGGGAACCTTCGATCACATCCGGCAGTTGTTTGCTGAACTCCCGGCGGCAAAGCAGCGGGGATACAAGCCCGGGAGATTCAGTTTCAATGTGAAGGGCGGCCGCTGCGAAGCGTGCTCGGGAAACGGCGTGAACAAAATCGAGATGCATTTTCTTCCCGATGTCTATGTCACGTGCGACGTCTGTCAGGGGAAGCGGTATAACCGCGAAACGCTGGAAGTGAAATACAAAGGACTGTCTATCAGTGACGTGCTCAACCTGACGGTGAGCGAGTCGCTTTCGGTGTTTGAGAATATTCCGTCGATTCACCGAAAGCTTCAGATGCTGGAAGATGTCGGCCTCGGGTACATCAAACTCGGTCAATCCTCGACTGAACTGTCGGGCGGAGAAGCGCAGAGAGTGAAACTCGCTTTCGAACTGTCGAAGAAGAGTACAGGGAGTACCTTGCTGATTCTGGATGAACCGACGACCGGTCTGCACACTTCGGACGTCCACCGGCTGACACAAATTCTTCAGAGGCTGGTGACAGCGGGGAATACGGTGGTCGTGATTGAACACAACCTCGATGTCATAAAAACAGCCGATTACATCATTGATCTCGGACCGGAAGGCGGTGAGGCCGGCGGGCGCGTTGTTGCGACGGGAACCCCCGAAGAAGTGGCGCAAAATCAACTCTCATACACGGGGCGCTATCTGCAGTTCATTCTCAGCCGCGGGCGGCGCGGCACGACCGTTTAATGTAGCGCTTGCGCTTGTTATAATCACTGTTTATCCCCTATGATGTAATTCGGAGAGCGAGATAGGATGGAATGAAATGAGCAAGTGTTCAATTTGTCATAAAAATGAAGCTGTTGTCTTCACAACAAAAATCGAAGACGGGGAACCGCGTATGCAGGGCATTTGTCTTAAGTGCGCCTACGACTCCGATCTCCCCGGCGTTGATCACCTTTTCAAACAGGCCGGCGTCAATGA
>JAKPXB010000043.1 GCA_029570375.1 Bacillota bacterium
GGCATCGAGTCTTCCCATACTCGGTCCGGGATTGGCGCTCCCAAGAAGCTACATGCTTCTTCTCTGGCTGCCGTAAGGTATGCCGTTGCTTCTCCTGAAATCATGCTTGTCCTCAGCTCCTTTCGTCAGGTCGGTGTATTCCTTCCGAGCGGTCCAGCCTGTCCAAATCAGAAGGATGATCAGGGGGAGTATGAAAATCTCGCCGCCGGGTGCTCCGGTCCTGCTTTCGATTACCTCAAGCCCTGCCCTGCAGAGCCTCGCTGTGAGGTATGCTGTGAAAACAAGGAGGCCGAGTCTCATTCCAATCCTGACAGCTCTTGCAGTCGCTCTGCGTCTGCGTCTTATCTGACTGTTGTTCATGCTCATGCCTCCTTATAATTTTTGCCCTCGCACCACATGGTGTCCGGGGTTTCCTTGAAGTCCGCCATGACCTTCCGGTCGTCCGGGCTGGCGCTGCAGGTGTATACTCCGTCTCCGTGCGGGGTGAAGTATGCGCAAAGCTCGCACTTGGCTCTGCTCTTGCCGATGATGGTCTTTGCTTTGTCCTTGAAGGGTGCGATCTCTGCCTCGGGTACGTCTACGAATGTCACCACGCCCTTGGCCACGCCTCTGTCTGTGTCAATGTCTACGGTGTCGCCTACTTCTACCGGTTCCGGTGTGAAGTATGTATAGTCGCGCCCGGTTGCTTGTCCGCCTTTCAAAAACTTAACCTTGATAATGTTTGTCATCTCGTTCTCCTTTCAATTGCGGCTGTTACCGCGTCCTTTTCGCTTGTGGCTCCGATGTGGTAGAAGGTGTCGAATTTCAGCTTCTCTCCGTTGATGCCGTCGTATTGCCCTTCGCTGTCCTTGTAAACGATCGGCAGCTTGTAGATCCCTTCGCCGATCTCGTGGGCTATGTCGGCAATGACGGCCTCGATGTTGTTCGTCACGCTCATGCCTCCGAGGTTCAAGTCCTCGATGACCAGCGCCTGCTGTCCGTTGATCTTGCTGATGTGGTAGGTGTAGTCGCTCCGGTTGGCTGATCCTTCCGCTCGCTCCTTCCGAATTCCGGCCTTGATTTTGCTCCAGCATTCAGGGCCGTATCCGTGTTCTACGCTTCTTGGGTCTTTCAGTGGTCTCCCGCACTTTGCGCAGTTTGTCATGGTTGTCCCTCTTTTCTTCTGTCTTTTCGCAGTCGCATTGTTCGCCCGGGTCGAGCCTGCTTCCGCAGGTGTTGCATTCGTAGTAATAACTCATTCCTCTCCTCCTTCCTGCAGAAGCTTGTCCCTTTGCTCCATGATGTACCGGCTGTAGGCGCTGCTGGTGTTGCCTTTAGATGTGTATTCTCTCGCTCCTTTCTCGCCCATGTTGTAGGCCATCAGGACTCGGTGTGGGTCGTCGTACTTCTTTGCCAATTCTGCGAGCATGTAAACCCCGCACCTGATGTTTTGTTCCGGGTTGAGGAAGTCTGTTATTCCGAGTTCCTCGGTTAGCCACTCGTGGTTGATTCTGTTAATCTGCATGATGCCGTAGTCGTTTGTCTTGCTTATGGCACTGGCTGTGTAGTCGCTTTCCCTGTCCATCAAAGCGAGCACCATCTCGTAGTCGGCTCCGTAATCCTCGCAAAGGTAAAAGGTGAAAGTCTGAAGCTCCTCTGTGAGGGGTATGTCGTAAATCCTGACCGTTGATGTTGGTTCGGCCTCCGGCGTTGGCGTTGGGTCCGGCTTGCTTGTCGGCCTTGTTAGACTCTCTGTCGGCGTAGCTGCTATCTGGGCGATTGTCGCCGTCAGCAGTGTGCTGTGGCTTGTCTGGGGTTGCGGTTCGTCTATCCCTTGTGCTTGGTTGTTGAGCGTATGTGCTGCTATCCCGACCACCATGATGGTGAAAAGGAGCGCCGTAGTTCTCTTGAATGCGAAGCTGCGGCGTTTCCGCCTTAGCAGTAGACTCTTTCGAGCAGGTACTTCCGCGATACTCTCCCGGCGGTTGTAATTTTCCCTTGCTGCTCCAGCTCTTTGTTGAGCCTTCGCATAATCTTGTAGGCGCAGGACTCGCTGATTCCCATCAGCTCCGCGACTTCGTCGACTCTCATAAATCTGGGTTCTTCTTGTTGCTGCAGTAGCAGCGCTGCTGGTTGGCTCATAGCTTCCTCCTCCTATCGCATGTGCTTTTCTATCCATATCCTTGTCTCCGCCGCTGCCTCGCTTATCTTCTGTAATGAAGCGAGGATTTTGGCTACCTCCGGTTTCTCCTCCTCTGTGATGACGCCGTCTTGCACTATCTTGATGATCATGTTTGGTATGTAGTCCGCGCCTCCGAGTGCCGCGATGATCTTTATGGTCAGCCTGTCGAGCTGGAGGAGCTCTGCTGGCAGGACCGTCTTTCTTCCAAGCGGGCATAAATGTGAGCAGTAGTGGTTGTTCAGCTCCGGTGCGTTGTATGCGTCGCTCATCATCAGCACTTCTTCCGGGTAAGGGTTCAGGCTCCCGAGTTCTATTCGTGCGAGTCTTGTTCTGTCGATCCCGAGCAGCTCGGATGCTCCTTCTCTGCTGTTGAGGCTGTCGTTGAACGTTGCGGCCTCTTTTCGTGCTATGCAGAACACGTTACCGGCTGCTATCGTGGGGTTTTTAGGCATATATTTTTCGCCTCCTTCGTCATATGATTATTGTGTAGTGAGGTTCTCACTTCTGGGAGTCTTCCGCCTCTTTGTTCTCGGAAACTGAGAAGCTCTCTGCAAAAAAAATTGCGGGGCTTATCTCGTATCCGGTCAAACAAAGCTCGACGAGTTCGTCTGCCGTGAGCCGTATACCGCCGGTTTCTAATGCGCTGATGCGCTGGACGGTCTTTCCAGTCTTCTTTGCTATGTGTGTTTGTGTGATTCCTCGTGCTTCACGGTACTCACGGAGCCGCTGATAAACCGGTTTCATGTGCTCGTCCTCCTTTCGCTGTTCTCGTTTTCCGAGAAGCTCACGCTTATTATACTTCTCGTTTTCCGAGAAGTCAATACTTAATTCCGTTATTCCGAGAAGATTATTCTCAAATTACGCGAAATGGTATATAATTCTCTGTGGGGGTGAATTTTGATGCTCAAATTTGGAGATCGCCTTCGGGCGGCTCGGGAAAGAAAAGGCTTGACGCAGGTGGATGTCTACCGGGCGATCGGCCTTAATAACAAATCTCTTTCCCGTTATGAAAACGGGACGACGTCTCCTGATCCTGATACGCTTCGGGATTTGATTCGTCTCTATGATGTTTCCTCCGACTATGTTCTTGGCCTTTCCGATGAAATGGGTTACTCCCGCCCTTCCGGCAGTAGTCTCACTCCTCCCAAGCTGAGCGAGGATGCTGCTCTGCTTGAGCGTCTGTCTTCGCTTCCTCCGGAGGAAAAGGCGAAGGCGAGCGAGTATGTTGACATGCTGAAAACTCTTTCCGAAGTTAAATCCGGCGAAAACTGCGTTGATTTCAAAAAGAAAGCCTAAAACGCGAGCTGCGGCGCGAGGGTCCGATGGATCCGGACAACGGCCGGGAAGGCCATGCCGGTCAACGCGGAGCCGATCCGCTTCGAGCGGGGCGGAGGTCCTGAGACCTTCGTATGCATGAACTTAAAAGAAATCGCATCTCAAACTTTGCAGTAACTTTACAGTAGTTTACAGTAAGGTGAAAACGCGAAGGAAAGAATATAGCCTCAAACGCGCCTACAGCACGGGTTTCTCGTGACGCTGCTTCTCTGAAAACGGAGAAGGGAAGGCGGGCGAGAGTGGATCGGCTGCTGCAGCTGATTGTTTCTTCGCAGGAGCTGTCTCCTGTAAACTTTCAGTTTCTTCGCTCGATCTCTGAGGGGGTGCTTGTATGAATATCCGATGTAGCTGTGGTCGCTCTTTTGACGCCTCCGTGGATGTATCCGTTCCGGAGGTTGTTGTTCATTGTCCTTCCTGCGGTCAGGAGCTGCGGGTCCGCAATCACAAGGCTGCGGCTGCCGCAATGTCTCCCTCTGAGGTCGTCGCTGAAAAGGTGAAGCGCTGCGAGCTGATCTCCGGCCTCCTCTGGCTTGTCATCGGAGCCGTGCAGGTGTTCTTGGTATATACCGCTGCCGCCGGAGTTTGGAATGTTATTAATGCGATCGTTCGCCTCCGGTCGGTTGGAAATATCCGCGTCGGCAATCCGGAGGTTGTTCCGTGGTATGAAAAGCGGCGCACGTCTCTCATTGTCTTCGCGGTCGTTAATCTTGTTCTTGGCGGCGTCGTGGGCGTCGCTCTCGTCGCTTTCGACTGGTGGGTGAGGGATTATGTCATAAAAAATAAAACGGCGTTTGTGGGCGATTCTGCGGCCTCTGTTGCCAAATAAAAAGGCGCCACTCTGGGCGCCGGAAGGAGGGGCTATGCCTGCTACAAAATACAAGACGAAACGCGGCGCCGTCAAATGGAAGGCGTCGTTTTGGTATACGGATTGGACCGGTGCTCGTCGGAAAAAGAAAAAAGAAGGCTTCGACAAAAAGTCGGACGCGCAGGCTTTCGAGCGTGAGTTCCTGCTCAAAAACGGGCGCAGCTGTGACATGTCCTTTGCGTCTCTGGTCGAGCTCTATCAGGCCGATGCGGATCATCGGGTCCGTGGGGGTACCCGGGAAACTCAGGACTCTATCATCGACAAATGGTTGCTCCCTTACTTCGGCGATCTGCAGGTGAACGAAATCGACGCGGTGGCGATTCGCAATTGGCAGAACGTCGTCATGTCTGCGGTCAATCCGCGAACCGGCAGGAAGTATGCGGAAACCTACACGCGCACGATCAACAGCCGCCTTTCCGCGATCTTCAATTACGCGGTGATGTTTTATAACCTGCATAAAAATCCATGTCTCCCGGCTGGCTTCATGGGGAAGAAGAAGGCCGGGAAGATGAAATTCTGGACGCTGGCCGAGTTCTCTCAGGCCATTCCTCTTGTCACAAAGCCCGGCTTCCGAGTGGCTCTTATGGTTCTTTACTGGGCTGGCCTCCGTGTTGGTGAATGTCTGGCCATTACTCCGGCTGATGTCTTGCCCACAAAGGCGATCCGGATTGAAAAAACGCACCACCGAAAGGAAGGGGAGGACGCGCCGGGTCCTCCAAAGACTGAGAACAGCGTCCGGGATGTATCGATTCCCGGTTTCCTGTACGACGAGCTTGTTGGTTATATCAATGCCCTTTATGATATCGGCGTTGGGGATCGTGTCTTCTACTTCTCCCATGGAACGCTGAACCGGGAGCTTGACCGGGTTGCTGCTGCTTCCGGGGTGAAGCGCATCCGGATTCATGACCTCCGGCACTCCCATGCTGCGCTGCTGGTCGAGCTTGGTTATTCCATCGTGGCCGTGGCCGAGCGTCTTGGTGATACCGTGAAGGTCGCTATGGAGACTTACTCCCATCTTTACCCGGATAAAATGGAAACCATCGCCGACGACCTCGAGCGGCATGCAAAAAGCAAGGACGAGCCTGTTTCGGCTCCTCCTTCTGCAGATCTCTCTGGGCTTATAAATGTTCTCGAAAAAGTAGAAAAAAGCGCCGAAAAAAAATAAGTGGAACGCTTCCGGTACGCTTTTGGAAAAAACAAAGCCGAAAACCCGCACCAGTACTGGGTTTTCGGCTTCTATGCAGTTACTCCCATTCAATCGTAGCCGGAGGCTTGCCCGTCAGTTCGTACACGACGCGGTTCACGTGGGGAACCTCGGTGGTGATGCGCTTATTTACAAGCTGCAGGAAGGACCAGGGGAATTCGACGGGGCGGGCGACCATGAAGTCGTCGGTTTTGACGGCGCGGAGGGCGATGGTGTAATCGTAGGTACGGACACCGTCTTTGACGCCGACGGATTGGAGGCCGGTCATGACGGCAAAGAACTGGGAGGCGAGATCGGCGAACCCATGCTCGACGATGGACTCGCGGAAAATGGCGTCGGCTTCGCGGAGAACGTGGAGTTTCTCGCGCGTGATGCCGCCGAGACAGCGGACGGCGAGACCGGGGCCGGGGAACGGCTGCCGCTCGATGAGCGATGCGGGCAGCCCGAGCGCTCGACCGACGGTGCGGACTTCTTCCTTGAAGAGCATGCGCAGCGGCTCGACAACGCCCTCAAACAGCAGGTTTTCGGGGAGGCCGCCGACGTTATGGTGACTCTTTACGACCTGACCGCCGTCGCCGCTTTCGATGATATCGGGATAAATCGTCCCCTGCGCGAGATACGCTTCGCCGCCGAACCGGGACGCCTCTTCCTCAAAGACGCGGATAAACTCCTCGCCGATGATCTTGCGTTTTTTCTCCGGATCGAGCACGCCTTCGACGCGGTCAATGAAACGGTCGGCGGCGTCGACGGCGATCAGAGGAATCCCGAACGTCTCCGCGAACATCTCGCGGATCATGCGCGGTTCGTCTTTACGCATGAACCCGTGATCTACAAAAATACAGGTGAGCTGGTCGCCGACGGCCTTGTGTACCAGCGTCGCAACGACGGAGGAATCGACGCCGCCGGACAGCGCGCAGACGACGCGCTTATCGCCGACCTGCCGCCGCACCTGATCCGCCGCCTCTTCCAGAAACGCCTCGATGGTCCAGTCTCCGGAGCAGCCGCACACATCAAAAAGGAACGGCCTGAGATGGTCGTCTATGGAGAACGGCTCCAGAATCACGGGCTCCTCGCCCGGTTTTTTCAGAGAAACGAGCTCCACGCCGAAAAGATCCCTGTCCTTCCCGGCGCCGCCCGCTTTCATCATCTCCGCGGCGGCCGTCCCGATCGCAAAGACGGGAAGATCTGCGCCGAACACGCTCTCCCAGAGGCCGGGCGTGACGCACTCGGCGATCTCGCCGGTGCAGGCCGACGAATCGATCCTGCCGGTCACCACGATGCCCTTCAGCGTTTCGCCCGACAGGCTGCCCGGCTCCATCGCACGTCGCGGCGTCAGGATCTCGCTGTAAATGTTAAAGTCGCGGACTTTGTGGATGATGACGCGGGCGAGCCCGCCGCCCAGATCAACTATTAGAATGGTATCGTGTTTGTCACGCATAGTTATCTCCTTATTCTCAGGCGCCGCTGCCGCGATTCGATACGCTCACACGCGCCATCTCTTATCTTTCAGTGAATTTTTGTCTTCTCTCCGGCATGGCTGTTTCCGCCCTGATGGCCAACCCGCGGAATCGCTCGTCTGTTCTTACCGCTCGATCCCTTTTCGCCCGAGAAGTCCCGACGTCTCATAGGGGTGCTTGCGCATGACAACCTCGGAGACATAGTCCGCGAGATCGATCAGCGCCTGAGAGGGGCCGCGCCCCGTAAGAGCGACTTCAAGGTGTTCCGGCTTTGTCTTCAGAAAATCGATCACGTCCTGCTCCGCGAGCATGCCGGTCGTTATCGCCGCCATCACTTCGTCGAGGATGAGGAGATCAACGCCTTCGCGGCTTTTCGCCGTCACTTCCCGGAACCGTTTCTCACATTGCGCTTTTGTCTCGGCCTTTTCCTCTTCATTCATCATAAAAACGAATTTCTGCGAGTACTTCCCCGAAATGACTTCCACACCCAGATCGCGCAGCGGCTTCAACTCACCCGAGGTGCCGCTCTTGAGAAACTGCGTCATCAGCACATTCAGGCCGCTCCCGCGCGCGCGGACCGCCAGTCCGGTGACCGCGGTCGTCTTGCCCTTGCCGTCTCCGCAATAGATATGGATCAGACCGAGCTTCTCTCTGATTTGAGCCAATGATTTTTCACCATTCATATGTCCTGTCCCTTCATCCCGCCTGTCGGCTTTGTCATCGGTAAGTATCTTGAAATACCGTCCTCATCTCTTGTTTTTCTACATTCCTACTTTACCACGCAGACTCAACGCGTAGTAAAAGATCGCTTTATTCAGTTCGCGAAGATTGAGAAAAACAACCCGCCCGCCAAACAGATGATGTCAGATTGCGAGAGCGGGGAAGCTCTCCGTCCGTCATCCTCGCTTGGTCTCGCCCATCGCGGGACAACTCTCTATCTGCTCATTTCGGCAAAGGTCAGTTTGCGGGAGCGGGGAAGCTCTCCGTCCGTCATCCTGCCAGATAGCGGCTTCGGTTCTGCAGAAAATACGCGAGGACGAGGAGACCGGCCGCGATCGCGGCTGCCGCGGCGGTCGGCAGTGTCGTCTCCATGCCGCTCATGCTGGCAAAAGCCCAGCCATGCGGTGTGTATTGTCCGACCTTTTCCACCGCGGCGGAGGGAAGTTTGATAAAGGTTCCGCCGAGGAGTGCCGATATAAAGAGTATCAGGGACCCGGGGACAAACCGCTGCTCTGAGTGGATGAGCGATACGAGCTGACCGAAAGCGAGCATGAGAAGGAAGAAGACGGCCATGACCGGCCAGTAAACCGGCGGCCGGCTGATACCGGGGATTAGGAGCCTTGTCAGCCCCGCCATCAGCGCGAGCTGTATAGCTCCCGCAATCGTCATCGCGAGGAGCGATGAGAGATAATCGCGCGCAAATCCTCCGCGAATCGAGCGCATGCGCTGCTGCGTCGCGGCGTCGGACAGCATCAGGCTGCTGAGCAGAGAGAAGATCGACAGAAAGAGGATCTCAACGGCAAAATCGGGGATAGGCACAATCTCTGTCCTCGTTTCGGAAGGAAGACCGTGAATATCGAGCTTCAGACGCGCTCCCCGCTCGCGTACCACTTCCGAGCTTTCCCGCAGCCCGGCTCGCATTGCCTCGCGGGAGACAGACGCGCCGCCAGGCAATGCCATCAAATCGTCGATCAGGATCGCCTCCCGCGACAGTGTAAGCGCACAAATCTTGAAGCTCTCACTGACGAGATCGCTGGCGATCGCGTTCTTTCCGGGGAGAAAAACGGCGGCAAAGGGATTCTCCCGATCCGACTCTGGCGCGGTCATTTCTCCGTAGAGGGGAGGAATCACGACGACTCCGTCGACCGTACCTGTCGCGACAGCGCGGGAGGCTTCTTCTTCCGTGAGAGCCTTCCAGCGAAGGCGGCTCGATGCCAACAGCCGGATAAGGTCGCCGCTCGCCTCATTCTCCGCCAGATCGACATACGCTCCCCGCACGACAGAGAGGTCATTGCGTTCCAGAGTTGATCCGGCGAGCATCGACATCAGCACGGGGGAGATCAGGCAGAAAACAAGGAGAACCGGCCGGCGCACCATTGTGCGGAGCTTAAGTCTGACCAATGTCATGAGCGGCATCATGCGCGCCTCCTTCTCATCCCGGTTACCGCGAGCAGGAGCGCGGGGAGAATAGGCCAGAAAGACAGGAAAAGCCGGGCGGAGGGGACCGCGCCTTTGTCTGTCATCGCCTGAGACACCACTTCCATCGCGCAATACATCGGCGTCAAACGGGCGCCCCGGCTAAGCCATGCCGGAAAGAGCGAAGCCGGATAGAGAACACCGCCGGACAAAAGAAGCGCGAAGAAGATCAGCCATCCGGTCTGAAAGACCGTCACCGCGGAGGCCTTCGAGCGCCCTACAAACAGCATGAGAAGCGCTCCGGCGAGATACACACCGGCCAACACGGCGGTCAGCGGGCCGATCGTCTGAAGAATCCCTGTGATCCGCAGCACGATGAGCCATGGGACGACAAGTACCACCCACCACCATAGTCCCAGGACAATCCGCGACAAGGCGGGGACGGCTCTGCCTGAGATAAGTGTGATTCTGTTTTCGAGATCGGAACCGAAGCGGCGGCGGGTCTCCGCCAGCACCCCCATCGCGGGCAGAAAGGCAAACAACATAAGAATCCCCGCCCCCGCGTGAAGAAGCGCGCCGGAACCGGGACTCCGGCCATCCACCGCGAATCGGCTCTTCCCGAAAAAGGCGCTGATCGCATCGAGCGACTGCCGTGTCGCCTGCCGCCAGGATTCCTCCTCCTCACCGCCCAGTTTTTCGTACTGGTGCTGGTAACCAAAAACGGCGCTGTACAACCTGTCCACGGCGAAATAATACTGTCGGATAAGGACAGCGATGTAGCCCGCTTCCGCCGGTTTCTGAGGGTTCAGATACAGCTCCACTGATTCGCGGACGCTCCCTGTGCGCGTCTGTTCGAAAAGATCAGGAGGAATGGCGAAGAAAAGTATAATCTCATTCCTGTCGAGCCTCTCTTTCGCCTGCTCAAAGGTATCCGCGTAGACAGCGTCCAGATATTTAACGTCTTCTAACGCTTTGGCAAACAGCGTTCCGAAATAGGAATCGCCTTTGTCAACAATGGAAATGGAAAAAGTCATAGGCGGGCGCACATTTCCCTCACCCTTCTCCATTTCTCTTTTGACAAGGGGAACAGCGGTGGCTGTAAGCGCCGCGAAAACAAGCAGGACAGCGAGAAATGCCGTCCTCGTCGACCGAAAGTCGCGTTTAAATACAGAAAAAAAAGAGCGGATCCATTCGCGGAAAGACACGGGAAGCATCAAGCGGCCACTGTCATCCTGTTTTTCACCCGGTGTTTGCCCGGGATCCGCGTCAGGAAGCGCCTCCGGCAGGCCTTCATGCGGACGATCACCCGGAGAAGTCTCCGGGTCCGTAGGATAGCGATTACTCCTCATGAGGGAAATGACCGTCTTCCAGGCGCATGACCCGGTCGCACAGGTTCGTCATCGTCGCTTCAACGTGGCTCGCGAGGAGAATCGTGCGCCCCCGTGAGCGGAGATGCCGCAGGCGGTCCATCATCATGGTTCGGCTGCGCGTGTCCGCGCCCGCAAAAGGTTCGTCGAGCAGTAACAGCACCGGATCGCCCAACAGCCCCACCACGAGGCTTACACGCCTCGCCATGCCGCCTGAACATTCGCGAATCGGTTTATCAAGAAAATCTGAAATCAGGGGATCGGACTTCGCCGTTTTGACGATCTGTTTACGGATAGGGGCGGGAATCCCGCGGACGGACAGCCAGAATTCGATCGTCTCACGCACGCGGAGGCGGTCGTCCAGCGCGATTTCCTGCGGTACATACCCAATCAGCGACCGCCAGCCGGCCGTTTCCGAGAGAGCAATTCCGCAGAAAGAAACCTGGCCTCCATCCGGCGGTAGAATAGAGGCCATGATCTTCAACAAGGTGCTTTTGCCGGCGCCGTTATCGCCGGCAATACCGTAAATACTACCCCTTGGCTGATCAAACGAGAGACCGTTGAGGATCGCCGCTCCGCGAAGCACTTTCGTCAAACCGCACACCTGCAGCCCCTCGTATGACTGTTTCAGATTTATGTCAGCGTTAATCATCGGCTGTCACGTCAACGTTTGTCTCCGATCCTGTGCCACGGATCGCAAGCTCAGGTTATTACGGTTCAAACATGAACTGACTCAGGTCAATTCCAAGGCTGGACAGAGCCTGCATGAGTCTCATCATGATGCCCGGATCATTCTCGATGAGATTCTGAAGTGAATCGATATCCTGAATATCAGTACGGTCAGCCGGCAGTTTCGACTCAAATTCAATGTCGCGCGCGGCCAGGGGATGGTGGTCAACTTTGATCGTGACCTTCGAGGGATTCCCTTGTCTCTCCGTCACCGACACACTAATTGAGGCGATCAGGTGCTGGCCATCAGACTGTTTCTCCAGTTTCCCGTTGTAATCGAACGACACGCTTATCGGCATTTCGAAATTACCGGAACCGTCCTTCGGTTCTATTTGCAGCTGTCCGACCGGGTACAAGAAATCCCCGTCTGTCTCGAGTCCGAATTCGTTGACCTTACCCTTGGCGAGAACCGCCGCTTCCTGATCGTGCGATTCGTAAAAGAGGAGGGAGAACTCCCCTGTGTAACGGTCGTTCCTGACCGTATACCGGCTTGTGAATTCAAACCCCTCTTCACCCTCCGGCTGCATGAAGAACCGGAATGCGTGCTCGTCTCCCGATTCCACATGGGCGTGGATCAACGTGAATATCTTCTCTTTCTCTTTTCCTTCCGGCGCGTGCGAGACAATCAGTTTCCCGCCTTGCGGTTTGTTTTTCTTATCGACGAACAGTTCGCGCAGAAACTCTAACTTGTAATCATCCGGTTTTTCGTCAATCTGCTTCAGGGCTTCGTCGATCTTCCCGACAAAAGATTCGTAGGGGTTCTCCTCGGAGTCTCCCGCGCGATTGAGCTTCTGAACCGCCGCGCTGATATCAGTGATGATCTTCCGGAGATCCTCATTCTGCTTGAGATACGTCAGAATCTCTTTCAGCATTTCAGGGGTTTTTTCCGGTTTTACGACGACATCATAGCGATCAAGTTTCTGCGAGAGATCG
This sequence comes from Bacillota bacterium, assembly GCA_029570375.1. Classification (GTDB taxonomy): domain Bacteria; phylum Bacillota; class Clostridia; order Saccharofermentanales; family DTU023; genus UBA4923. Next base: position 12,188 of record JAKPXB010000043.1, read on the forward strand.
CCGACCTGCAGCTCCTGACCTTTGACGAATTCCGGTTTTTCCGCGTATTTGGCGACAATATCGTAGAGATCGCCGGCGATTTTCTCAAATTTATCGCCCGTGAGCGTTCCCATAAGATCTTTCGATGCGTTGAGGAGACCGGGAAGTTCTTCTCCCAGCGTATCTCCCAACTTGCTGAATTCATCGCCGATCATGCCTTCAAGCAGTTCGGGTTTCAGAACGAGCGGTTTCGTTAAGATCGGCGTGGCGTCTATGACAAGCGCCCCTTCGACGTTATAAAGCTTGATTTTAAGCGCGTCCTCTGTCTTCTCCTGACCTCTCAGTCCGATTTGAGCGTGAAAGCGCATGTCATCTTCTTTGGTATCAAACTTATACTCTGTCGAGAGTTGAAGCTTGCTGATGATATCAAAGATTGGCGCGACCTGGCCAAAATCTTCGCCCTGTACCTCCAACGATAATGATGTTATACCGCCGTACTTAGTCTGCTCAAGCTGGGAGTGGACTGTTCCCCTGACCTTTCCAAGCATGGATTTCTCATCCACACGCGTTAGCGCCTTCTCCGCGCCAATCCATGTTTTCCCACCGGAACGGCCGAACAGGCCTTTGATCTGATCGCCGAAAACAAGGAATGTGCCGAGCAGGAGGGCCGCTACCACAGCGATCGCTATGACGGGTATCAGCCAGCGGCGTTTCTTTTTCGGCGCCTGAGGGACCGGCGCGCCCTGCGGCGGATATCCGTAGGCTTGTGGCGCCTGCGCCGGCGGCGCCTGAGGAGGATATCCATATGCAGGAGGGACGGAGGGCGTCTGCCCCTGCTGATACGGCGGCGGATATGAAGCAGCCTGAGCCGCATAATCATATGTCTGTGACGCCTGAGGGGGATACCCATAGGCCGGCGGCTCTGAAGGCGCGCCTCCCTCCGCTGACGCCACCGCCGGATGCTCTTCAGGCGGAACACTGCTGTCTTCTGCCGCGGCGGGAGCACCGAACGGCTGCTGTTCATCGGGTTCATCGGCCGCCGGTTTAATAATCTCTTCCGTGAAAGGATTTCCGCACGATGTGCAGAATTTCGCGTGATCGCTCACCTCAGCGCCGCAATTCTTACAATTTTTCATTCTGACCTCACTTTCCTGTGGAAAAGCAGCCGATGCACAGCCAGTGCTCACAACAAGGGCACGCGCCGTCTGCTTCCTTCCACATCCGGATCTATACATCCGGAACGGGTGTCATCGCCCATTAATGATCGAGATTATTTCGATTATAGCGCATAATAATCGCTTTTGTGCCTGAATCACGAACATCCCGTCGTCTCACCGCAGTCGAGACAGACCTTACACGTGCCGTTTCGGACGAGCCTCGTTCCGGAGCAGTTGGTACAGACCGACCCGTCATAGAGCCGCTCGCCGTTCTTGCTCGCCTCGACAGCTTTCTCGTGGATGAATTCATCCATACTGATCTGTGTTCGCTGCGCACCGTGCTCTTCCGGCGTTAAATCTTCTTTGCGCTCCGGCTTGACCTGAACGCGCGTGTAGTCTCCCGCCTCAATATCGAGAACCTTGCTGATCAGGTCCGACACAGATGTGCAGTACTTGATGTAGGGGTGGCGCTGTACGAATCCGTAGGGCTCGAACTTCTGCCCGCGGAGCATCTTGGAAATCGCGTCCGTTTTAATGCCGTACTGGAGCATGACCGAGATCGTCTTTGAAAGCGAATTCAGCAGGCCCGTAATCAGCGTCCCTTCGCGGTCTGTTGTCATAAAGAGTTCCGTGATCTCATCGTTCTCGTCGCGATTGACTGTGATGTAAACCTTGACATCTTCAATCTGGGCCGGGTGCGTGACACCGCTGCGAATACCGAACGGCTTGACGCGCGCGTGCACGAGGTCACCGCGTTCCAGTTTCCTGTTGCACTCTTCCAGATCGGCTTTTGCCTTCTCCGCGTAGTGGAGAAGATCGTGGTAGGAGAGATCCTCCAGCGGCTGATCCTGACTGTCCACGCCTGTCAGCCGTAAATTCAGCGGCTGCGCGTATTTAGACCCGTCACGGTACAGGGTAATTCCTTTGACGCCTTCCATCCAGGAGATCAGCGCGACGTCCGCGAAATCCTGTACTGTCGCTTCGTGCGGGAGATTGACCGTCTTCGAGATCGCGCCGGAGATTAACGGCGTAATCGCCGCGACCATGCGGACGTGTCCGAGGTAATGGATATACCGTTCGCCGGTTCCGCACTGGTTTGCCGTGTCAAATACGGCGAGATCCTCTTCGCGCAGATGCGGCGCTCCCTCTATTTTGCCGTCGAGAATCATGCCGCTGCCGTCCTCGCGCATGATGTACTCGGTGATTTCGCTGATCTCTTCATCGGTGTAACCGAGCTTCTTCAGACCCTGTCCGATGACGGGATTCGCGAGCACCATGTAGCCGCCTCCGGAGAGCTTCTTATAGACGACATGTGAGAAAAAAGGCTCAATGCTGGTCGCCGCGCAGTCCATTGCGAAAGAAATCGTCCCGGTCGGCGCCATCACCGACACCTGCGCGTTGCGGTAACCATACAGTTCACCCCACTCTTCCGCCTTGGACCAGCATGTGTTCAGCGCGTCGACCAGATTCCCGAACCCGGATGACCGGAGCAGTTCGTGATTGACGATGGGGAGATGATAGCAGATTTCTTCCGGTTCGTCTTTCCGGACGCCGGCCGCGCGGCTGTGATTGCGGATCACGCGGAGCATATACGGTTTGTTCTTCTCGTAATGCGCGAAGGGAGCGGTCTGCTTCGCCATGAGGGCGGAGACCGCGTAGCTTTGCCCTGTCAGGATACCGGACAGGGCGCCGCCGATCGCCCGCGCCTCGTCCGAATCGTAGGGAATCCCAGCGCTCATGAAGACCGACGCGAGGTTCGCGAGACCGAGCCCCGTCGCGCGGAATCCCCACGTCTTGCGCGCGATCGCCTCTGTCGGAAATTGTCCGCCAAAAATCGACGCTTCAAGGACGAGTTGGGCGATCGAAAGGAGGTGGGTGTAGCTTTCGATATCGAATTCGCCCTTCTCGGCGTTGTAGAAGCGCAGCACATTGATCGACGCCAGATTGCAGCTTGTGTCGTCGAGGAAAGCGTACTCTCCGCAGGGATTAGTGGAATTGATACGGTTGTGCTTGGCTCCGTATACACCGTCCTCCCCTGCCGGGCACGTGTGCCAGGCGTTGAATGTATCGTCGAACTGGGGCGCCGGGTCGGCGCACCGCCATGCGGACTGGTTGAAAATCTCCCACAGATGGCTGACCGGCACTTCTTTGTCGACACTTGCGTCGCGGCGCCCTTTCAGGCGGATCTTCGCGTGCGGGAACCGGTCGAGGTCTGCCACTTTGCGCATAAATTCATCGTTAAAGCGCACTGAATTGTTAGAGTTCTGTCCGGAAACGGTCTGGTAGGCGACGCCGTCGATGTCTGCGTCGTAACCCATCTTGGCGAGCGCGATAACCTTATCTTCTTCGCGCGCTTTCCACGTAATGAAGCGCTCAATTTCAGGGTGGTCGATATCGAGACAGACCATCTTCGCGGCGCGCCTCGTCGTCCCCCCTGACTTGATCGCTCCCGCATTGCGGTCCAGCCCCTTCAGGAAACTCATGAGACCGGACGACCGGCCGCCGCCTGACAGCGCCTCGCCTTCCGCGCGGATACTGGAGAAATTCGATCCGGTACCGGAACCGCCTTTGAACAGTTTCGTCTCCGACACGTACGCCTCTGAGATGGAATGGGGGCCGAGCAATTTGTCTTCGACCGACAGAATGAAACACGCCGACGCCTGTGTCCGCGTGTAATCATCCGCCGACATCACAACCTCTCCCTTTCCCTCGTCATAGTAAAAGAGCTCGTTCATCCCGCCGGCGATGCCGTATTTGAGCTTGAGCCCCGTATTGAACCACTGCGGTGAGTTCGGCGCGAACATCTGCGCCAGAATGGCGAAGACAACTTCATCATAGAGAACGTCCGCTTCTTCCCCGCTGATCATCCCCTCGTCGACAAGCGCTTTGACCCAGAAAGAAACCATGCGGTCGGCGACCTGGCGCATGGATGTCTCATGCCCGGGCTCACCGGGGACGCCGGCTTTCCTGAAATATTTTGACGCGATGATATCACAGGCTGTCTGCGAATAATGGGAAGGAAATTCGAGATCACGCATGTCTGTGAGAACTTTTCCCGATTTGTGATCTTTCAGCAGGACGTCACATCTTTTCCACTCAAAAAGGTCAAAGACTGTGCATTTCCTCTCTTCTATTTCCTTCGTAAAGTGACGTTTAATAACAGGAGCTAAAACGCTCATTTCAACACCTTCCCTCTCCTTATCCATTCAGAACCCCGAGGCTGAGCAGCCGGGGAAATCAAGATCAATACACTGGATATTGTATGCTGAGCTTTATAATACTACCACATATTGTGGTATGATATTACAGGATTGTGACAAACAATCTTGTCTGTCTCTCTGTTTTGAGAGGAAGCAGGACAGGATGAACACAAAACTCACTTGTCTGTAATATCCTGCGTTGGATCAAACGAATCCCCGTCCCTCATGTCAAAACGGTCATGGCTCGCCAAGTCCTCACAAATGCGCTAAGATGGCTCCGGGCAGAGTGTCCTGACAGAAGAGAATGCGGCAAGATTTATCGGGGTTTTATTGAAGTGGATCCCGGCGGACGGGGACACGAGGGAATTGATAAAACAAGACAAAAAGGGAATGCAAAGATGATCAAAAGACAACTCTCTAAAACCGTTTGCCTCTTCGCGGGGGTGCTCCTTTTCTGTCTCTCTCTATTACCCGTATCCTGTGGCAAAAAAAGCGCCCTCGTCGGATCCTGGCGGCTGCTCAAATCGGAAGATCCGACTTACACGCCCGGCATTATTTTTGAGTTTAACGCCAATGGCACGTTGAAACTGCTCCCGGGAGACGCTCCTCTCTCCGACGAGGACAAAGAGATGTTCGCCAATCTGCACGCGCGATTCGCTCTGGCATACCAGGCGGGGGCGAACGGTGATCTGCGCCTCACGCTGGACAAAGCCGATGGCGGCTCCGCTATTCTCCGCATGAAATACACCATTGAGGGAAACCGGTTATCCATCAGAGACGAAAACGATGTATCGCTGATTTTCGAGCGCCAGCCCTGAAAAATCCGGTTCTCGTATCACCGAGCGCTTTCTTCAGGAATCTTTCAAATACGCCTGTGGTGAGTGATCAAACTTCCGGTCGGTCTGTCACAGCAAGGAGAGCAGCGCTTCCGCTGTATTTGGAAACCCTTCCACACAAACCTTCTCTAAAAGTTCTTCAAGTTTCAGGCCGATCTCCTGTCCTTTGAAGCCGCGATCCGCGAGAACCTGGCCATCAATCGCCAGATCTTTCAGTTCCAGCCGCTGCCCACCCTGAATAATGTCGCGCGCCAGGCGGGCAACGCGCTCTGTTTCCGACAGAGCGGGCGTTTCCTGATTGACGTCAGCTCCCGCCGTTCCCGCGTGCGGCATAATGCCGCCGTACGTGAGCCTCCTGACCGCCAGTTCGCGCGCCCCGCGAAGCTCCAGACCTTTGAAAAAGATGTCATCCCCATAGGCGTGAAGTGCCCGCCAGACAGAGCGCTTCTCCGGAACCAGATCTTCTCCCTGAAAACGGAGGAGACTCTGCACGCGGCTGATGGTCGCGCGGTCATACCGAAGCGCCCGCAAAACGCCTTCCGCCAGTGCCGCAGACCGCTCGAACACGCCCTTCCCCGCGCTCTTGTCCGACGGCAGGACTGTTGATCCGGGAGTCCCCTCTGCCAAATCCCGCCCCCGCGGGGCGTCACTTTTTTCCTCTGAATCTGCAGGTTCCGGCAGCACCTCTCCGAGATCGTACAGGAGCGCCGCGAGCCGCAGCGCCGCTTCCGGGCGGAGATGCGAAATACTCAGAATCGAGGCATCGAGCCGTGAGGCTGGCGTCTCGTTTCCTCCCGCCGAGGCGCCAAGAGGTGCGCGGGCGAGCGCGGTCATCTCGGGTATTATCACCGCGATTATCTCCGCGTACGACCGCAGTACAGAGAAGGCGTTCAAACCTGCCGCCATCCGGTTGAATTCCACTTGCAGGCGCTCAGGGGCGACGAGCCGCAGGAGATCCCTGTTCCGGAACATCGCGTCCTCTGTTTCGGTATCGATTCGGAACCCAAGCTCGGAAGACAGCCGCATCGCTCTGAATAGGCGGAGAGCGTCCTCCGAAAAACGGCGGTCAGGGTCTCCTACCGTCCGTATGATTCCTCTTGACAAATCCGATTGTCCGCCCCAGAGATCGACGAGACCGCGCTTTTCGTTCCAGGCGAGCGCGTTGATGGTAAAGTCCCGGCGCGCGAGATCTTCTTCGATGGTTTCCGTAAAATGCACATCGTCGGGATGGCGGCAGTCTGAGTAAGCGCCCTCAGAGCGGAAAGTCGTCACCTCAACAAAGCTGACGCCGGTCATCACCGTCAAGGTGCCGTGCCGCACGCCTGTCGGAATAATCGTAAACCCCGGAAGACTGCGGATGACTTCCTCCGGGGTCGCCGAGGTCGCGAGATCCATATCGAAAGACCGGCGCCCGAGGAGTGAATCGCGCAGGTAGCCGCCAACGACAAAGCAATCGAACCCCGCGTCTTCAAGCAAGCGCATCACCTTCCGAACCGCTTCCGGAATCGCGATGGGATGGTTTCTGGCCCGGTTGGCTATAAAAAGCGCCGCCCGTTCGCCTGTCCGGCCGCCGGCCGCCAGCTCCCGCTCGAGAAATCCCCGGTGGTTGCCCAGAAACTCTTCCCGATAAGCGGCTGGGTCTTCCAGAAAATGTATGCACTGATCGGCCTGTTCCCGGCTGACAGCTCCCGACTCGAAGGCTAGACGGAAGAAAGGCTCTCCGGTCACGACCAGCGATAAGAGGGGAATACCCGCTTCGGCGAGCCGCTCTGCCCCGCCCTGTCCGCGGTCAACCACCGCGAAGGCGTATGCCATCGAAGCTCCGAGCGCTTCCACCGCGGGTATCCAGTTCCGGAAAAAACTGGATGCTTCGGTCACCAGATCGGCGACGTGCAGTCCCCGGAGACCCTCCAGCGGCAGATCACGGGGGTCAAGCCGCTTGTCCGGCCCCTCGTCCCCACGGAAATAGCAGCGGCCGTCCTTCAGAATTGTGAGGTGCGGTTTTCCCAGCGCGTCTGCGACTGCCAGTGAAAAGAAGAGATCGCGCCGTTCCCCGCCCGAAACGAAGTCAATGGCGTCTTTTACGGGTTCAAGCGCTTGAAGTGCCTCCTCCATCACATCATGGTACGCATTTCCCTCCGCGCTTTTCTGAGCGCGTAAGGTGGGAAGCAGTCGTTCTGTCAGCGTTTCCGGCGCTTTGAGCGCATCCTCGATCGCTGCGAGGAATCCCTTCGCGCAGGTTTCTCCTCCCAAAAGATAATGTGTGTTGATAAAGAAGGGGCCGAACGTCCCCGACGCGTACCAATAGGGGCGGTCCGGGGGCGCGATATCAAGCGCTTTCGTATCGAGCAGCCGTGTCATCATCGTATGCACTGTTATGTCCTTTCCCAAAACTGCAGCCGCCCTGTGAATTCAGCGAGGCGGCTGTATCCGTACTGAGAAGCAATCTCAGCCATTTCACCCGGAAGACGGAAAATCATGCCCGGATCGACAAGCGAAGCCGTCCCGACTTGGACGGCTGACGCCCCGCAGAGCATAAATTCGAGCGCATCCTCCGCGCGGGCGATACCGCCGAGGCCGACGATGGGGATATCCGTGTGATCATAAACTTCTTTGACCATGCGGAGAGCGACGGGTTTAATGGCTGGCCCGGAAAGCCCTCCCGTGTTATTTCGGAGAATCGGGCGCTCCGTCGCGAGATCGACGGCGAGTCCCAGCAGCGTATTGATGAGCACAACGGCGTCGGCGCCCCCCCGTTCCGCCGCCTGTGCGCAGAGAGCGATATGTGTGACATTCGGCGTCAGCTTCACCCACAGCGGTTTATCCGTGACCTCACGGCACGCGGCGGTCACCTCCTCGATCAGATGCGGTTCTGAACCGATCGCGAGACAACCGGCGGAAACATTGGGGCAGGACAGATTCAGCTCTACCGCATCCACTTCTGTCTGATCGAGCAGACGCGCGAGTTCCGCGTATTCGCAGAGTTCCTGTCCCGCGATATTCGCGATAATCCTCGAACCATACGACAGCATCCGCGGCAATTCTTTCTCGAGGAAGCTTTCGATCCCGGGGTTCTGAAGGCCGACGGCGTTCAGCATGCCTGATGCCGTCTCCGCGACACGCGGCGGCGGATTGCCGGCTCGCGGGCGCAGTGTCAGCCCTTTCGTGCAGATGCCGCCCAGAACGCTCAGATCATAATACGGCGCGAGTTCCCCGCCGAATCCGAATGTCCCCGAAGCCGCGATGACAGGATTATCGAAGGTCAGATCCCCCACACGGACAGTGCCGTCGACGGACGAACTTCTTTCATGGTCATTCATGCCGTTCCTTATCCTTTCATAGAGATACCGCCAAAAATATGCTTATGCTCAGTCTTATTGTATCCTTTGTTTTTCCACTAAGTTCCCCTCCGGCTCAGGCAGCGGCAGGGGAAAACGCATGCTTTGCGGCAAACCGCCCTTCCCTTATGATCCGGTGCTTATACCAGCCCCGCCATGTTCCGCCACGCGACGCGGGACGCGTCGAACACCGGCCCTTCATAGCAGCACCTTTCATAAGCGATCTCTCCCGCGCGGTCGAGCACAGGGACCGCGCAGCCCAAACAGACACCGATGCCGCACGCCATTCTCGACTCGAGCGAGACATCGCAGGGGATACCCCGGCCTGCGGCGATCGCCGCGACCGCCCGCAGGAGGGGAACAGGTCCGCAGGTGATGATCTTCGCGCGGCCGGAGTTGCCGCCCGGGCTTTCCGCCGACGCGGAGAGCTCCGAAGAGAGCGCTTCCGCCGCGTTTCCGTGGAAATCCAGGCCGCCCGCGTCAGATGAAAAGACCGATCGATCCGCAAGGTTTCTCAGGCGCTCCGGCAGCAGGGTTTGCGCTTCCGAGCGGAAACCGGCGATCAGTGTTGTTTTGATCGAAAGGCGCTTCGCATCTTCCAAAGCAAAGATGACAGGGAAAAGACCGATACCGCCGCCCACGGCGATAAGTTCACCGGTATTCTCCAGCGAGAAACCGCGGCCGAGAGGGCCGATCACGCTGACCGCTGTCCCTGCGGCCATCCCGATGAGTTCTTCTGTCCCCGTGCCGGCAGCTCTGATCCCCAGCTCCACGGTTCCCCGCGCGCGGTCAGCCGACAGAATACTGATTGGGCGCCTGAGAAACCGGCTTGTGCTGAGTTGTACGAATTGGCCGGGCGAAGCTGTTCGGGCGACGGCAGGCGCGTCGAGTGTGAGAAGCGCCGTCTGCGGATCAAGCAGGATCTTCTCCGCGATTGTGGCCTGATAGACAAATCCTTTTCCTTTTAACACCGGCATCGCTGCTGTCCTTTCTTTCTTACGTCTGTTTTCGCTGTATTCGGCTGCGCAGAGAACATATTTCCGGGATTATTCCGGGCGCTTAGGCCGTGCGGCGAGCGCGAGGCGCAGCGCGTCCCGCATCTCGAGCGCTTCCCTCCGGCATGCTTCAGCGAACTGCGCCTCCGGTAAATTATGTTTCTTCCACGCCAACATCAATGACCGCGCCGCGTTGACGACCGCGCCACGCCCTGATTCCGAGAACCCGGCAACCGCGCCGTCCGCCTTCCCGCCTTGCGCCCCGTACCCCGGAATGAGAAAGAACGTATGGGGCAGGCGCTTGCGGATGGCGCGCGCTTCCTCCGGCCATGTCGCCCCGACGACGGCGCCGACGCTCGAAAAACCGGATGTGCCGATCAGCGGTTCGCCCCATGAGTGAATCAGATCGGCCATGGCTTCATACACGAATCGGCCGTCTGCCAGCTTGAGATCCTGCAGATCGCCGGCCGATGGATTCGATGTCCGGCAGAGTACAAAAATCCCGCGCCCTTCCGCGCCGCACGCGTCAACAAAAGGGCGGATCCCGTCAATCCCGAGGTACCCGTTGACTGTCAGCGCATCCGCATTGAACGCCGGGGAAAGCTCCGCGCCGCTCTCCCTGAGAAAAGCGCGCGCGTACGCTTCGGCGGTCGAACCGATGTCATTGCGCTTGGCGTCGACAATCACGATCATTTCTCTGCGCCGCGCGTAGCGGACGACATCGTGAAAAGCGAGGATACCCTCCGGTCCGTATTGTTCAAAGTAAGCTATCTGCGGTTTCACCGCGGGAATAATATCGGTGACCGCGTCAATCAGCGCGGAGCAGTATCTCGCGAGCAGTTCCCGTACGATACCCGCTCCGCCGCCGCATTCCATTCGTATACGCTCCGCGAAAGCTTCCGGTATATAGGACAGCATCGGATCGAGTCCGAGACAGCTCGGGTTTCCCAATGCGTCAATGCGTTCCTGAAGTCGATCTGCAAAATTCATTTCTCCCTCACTTTACATGGCGGCCGCTCACGAGCCGCGCGTTCATGTTTCCCGCGGCGCGTTTAGCGTGTACCGCCGCGCTCAACCGCTCTCAGACTGTGCGTGTCCGCTTCACACGAGGCGACTGTATCCTGTCCGCGACGCCGCTCACACCTGTTCCCATGTCGTGTGCCCTGCCATCATGGTCAGAACGGGAAACCCGTAGAGCGCCATGCCGCTGAAAGGCGTGTTTCTCGCTTTTGACAGCGATTCCGAGACATCGTAAACGATTTCGCGCCCGAGGTCGACGAGTGTCAGATCAGCTGGTTCACCCGCCGCAAGCGCCGGAACGGGCAGACGGAACAAGCGCGCCGGCGCTTCTGTCATTTTGAGTATGGCGTCGCGCAAGCTGAGAAGGCCTGTCTTCACGAGGACGGTATAGACGAGCGGGAAGCATGTTTCAAGGCCGATCATCCCGTTGTTCGCGAGCGAAAACTCACAGTCTTTCTCGTCTTCGTGGTGCGGCGCGTGGTCGGTCACAATCATGTCGAGCGTCCCGTCGCGCAATCCCTCGATCACCGCGAGGCGGTCGCTCTCTTCGCGCAGCGGGGGATTCACTTTCGCCATGGTATGGAAGCCCCGCACGGCTTCTTCCGTCAGGGTGAAATAATGAGGACACGTTTCCGCGGTCACCTTGACGCCGCGCGCCTTGGCCTGCCGGATAATCTCAACGCCGTTTGCCGTGCTGACATGGGCGATGTGGACCGGAAGACCCGAGTATTCCGCAATCCTCGTATCGCGGTCAATCTGAATGTCCTCGGCGATCGAAGGGATGCCGCGCAGCCCCATTTCTGTTGAAACGATGCCTTCGTTGATCACGCCGCCGGCGGCGAGCGACAGGTCCTCGCAGTGAGAGATCACCACGCGGTCGAAGTAAGACGCGTACTCGATGGCAGTCCGGACGATGCCGGCGGCACTGACAGGCTTTCCGTCATCGGAGAATGCGACAGCTCCCGCTTCCGCCATGAACCCGATTTCCGCAATCTCCTCTCCCTTCTGTCCTTTTGTGACAGCGCCGATCGGCAGAACGCGGCAGTAACCCGCCTGCCCGGCTTTTTCAATCATGTACCGGATCACGGGTGCCGAATCCGCGACAGGTATCGTATTCGGCATCGCGGCAACAGCCGTGAAACCTCCCCGCGCGGCCGCGCGCGTCCCCGACACAATATCCTCCCGGTATTCAAACCCGGGATCCCGGAGATGCGCGTGCGCGTCGATCAGGCCGGGAAGCGCGGTCAGACCGGCTCCCTCGATCACGCGGTCAGGCTCTCCGGTGAGTTCCGCGACAAACACGCCGTCTTCAACGGCGAGATCTGTCAGCTCCCCTGTCAGCCCGTTTATCACTTCTTTGATCAGCACTCTATTGTAAAATGGATATTCATTGTTCATTTGAAAACCTCCGTTCATTAAACGCTCACGCCTGAAGGTTTCTTCTCGCGTTCAGCAGGAAAAGGACCGCCATGCGGACTGAAACACCGTTGGCGACCTGCTCGTGGATGACCGACCGATCGTGCTCGTGGATATGGCTCGGCATCTCGACGCCGCGGTTGCACGGACCCGGATGCATAATGATCGCGTCTTCTTTCGCGCGGCGCAGGCATTCGTCATCGATCCCGAAGAATTTCGCGTATTCATTGACAGAAGGGAAGAGCACCTTGTGCTCGCGTTCGAACTGGACGCGCAGTCCCATAACGACATCAACATCCTCGCACGCCTTCCGGACGTCATGATAGACCGTACAGGGCATCCTGTCGAGGAAACGGGGGATCAGTGTCGGAGGTCCGGCGACACGGACTTCCGCACCCATCTTGGAAAGGCCCCAGACGTTCGAGCGCATGACGCGGCTGTGCATGGCGTCTCCGGCGATGACCACTTTCAGTCCTTTGAGATGCCCTTTGTATTCGACCATCGTCATCATGTCGAGAAGCGCCTGTGTCGGGTGCTCATTCATCCCGTCTCCGGCGTTGACCACCGAGGCGGAAATCTTCTCGGAAAGGTAGCGCGCAGCACCTGATTCGGGATGCCGCATGACGAGAATATCCGTTGACATCATATCGAGCGTCTTCGCCATGTCGTAGAGGTTTTCTCCTTTATTGATGCTGGACCCTGTTTTTGAGATGTTCGAAGAGGTCGCGCCGAGGTATTTGCCGGCTGACTCAAAAGACAGCCTTGTGCGCGTCGAATTCTCCGCAAAAAAGTGAATGATCGATTTCCCCTGGAGATGCGCGGTCTTCTTTGTCTGTACCGACAGAATCTGCTTCATAACGAACGCGGTATCGAGGATCAGCTGGATCTCTTCCGGGGATAATTCCTGCATTCCGAGAAGATCCTTTGTCCGAAGATGGCGCACGCCGACTTCCAGTGTTCTGTTGAGACCACGCACTTCATTCGGGAGAGGTTGAACCTTTGCCATTATCTGTCACCTTCTTCCTTTTCGAAAAGCTGAACGCATTCAGTTCCATCGAATTCCATAACCTGGACGCTGATCACCTCCAGATGCGAGGTCGGCACATTCTTACCGACATAATCGGGACGGATGGGAAGCTGGCGGTGGCCGCGGTCCACCATGACGGCGAACTGGACGGAGCTCGGGCGTCCCATGTCGAAGAGCGCGTCGATCGCGGCGCGGCACGTCCGCCCTGTGTAGAGCACGTCGTCGACCAGGACGATATGCATGCTGTTCACATCAAAGGGGATATTCGTGCTGTGCACGATCGGGTGTTCATCGAGCATCGACAGGTCGTCTCTGTAGAAAGTGATATCCAGTTCACCCTCGAGCGGGCGCTGGCCTTCGATATGCTCGATTTTATCCGCCAGTTTCCGCGCAAGCGGTACACCGCGGCGCTGGATACCGACGAGCGCGACATCCCGAACGCCTTTGTTTTTTTCTGTGATTTCGTGCGCGATACGCGTCAGAGCGCGATCCATCGCGTCCGCGTCCATCAGATCTGCTTTAACTCTCATGTCTCTTTCTCCTTCAGGGCTATAAAAAAGCCCTCTGTCCGGAGAACAGAAGGTTTACACACAGATACGGCGCGAGCCGCCTAACATGATCACCTTCCAGCCTCACAGGACTGCCTTAAAGGTTTTTTATCGAGAATGATTATAACGTCGTCCGTGCGGGTTGGCAAGTGTTGATCCACGTTTTATAGACAAAAATCTCATATAATCCCGCGGGATTTCCGTATCCGAATACATGAGGACGCCGGACACACCTTAGTCAGATGTCACTTAAAAAGGCGCATAAACACGCCTCCGCTCTCGCTTGACAAAATACCGCGGAGATAAGAGCGGCTGCCTTAGTCCGCGTCCTCGTCCAGCGCCTCGAGGAGAAAACTGACCGGACGGAAGCCGTCGTTGCAGGAGATCATCGCCGACCGGGGATTTTTCATCCAGCCGCCATAGATACGCTCACCGCCATACGCCAGCGTCATCACAAAAGGGGAAACGCTGTCCCAGGCGCTGTCGCAGAAGCCCTCCGGCTGACGCCAGCCGTTGGCGATAAAAACCTGCCCCTGCTTCATATCGCAGGGATTCTCAAGAGGATTCTCGTACTGTTCCATCAAATCCTGATGAGAGACTATTTTCGCAACGGTGATTCGGACCTTTTTCATCGGCAGCACTCTGTCATCTGGTGTCAGATAATCGGTTCAGGCTCAAAGAAAATGTGATTGTCTCCGTCGAAACCGGAAACCTGGGCGAGCGAGTAGATCTCGTAGCCACGTTCGCGCAGCTCATGACCGCCCGACTGGAAGGTCTTCTCGACAGCGACGCCGATACCGGCGATGGTGGCGCCGGCGCTCTTCACCAGATCAATCAGTCCGTTCAGCGCGCTGCCTTTCGCGAGGAAGTCGTCGATGATCAGGACGCGGTCTTCCGATGTCAGGAGACGGTGTGAAATCGAAATGGCGTAGGTTTTGCCTTTTGTATACGAGTGAACCGTCGACTGGTGGCGGTCTCCCGTCAGATTATAGCTCTCATATTTCTTAGCGAAAAGGAGCGGAACACCGAAGCGCATGGCAACGATTGTCGCGATCGCGATCCCCGAGGCCTCCAGCGTCATCACTTTCGTGATCTTGCGGTCTCCGAAATACGCATACCACTCGTCAGCCATCTTCTGAAGGAACTGAACATCAACCTGCTGATTCAGAAAAGAGTCAACTAGTACAATCTCGCCAGGCATGATACGGCCTTCTTCCAGAATTTTTTTCTCCATCTCTCTCATTTGCATTCTCCGATTTGCTTTGTCTGACCTTGTGTGAAAGACAATTGCCCTGTGCACTCAAGATTCCCGCGAAACAGGCGTTTTAAAGACTCATCATAGCATGAAAAGACCTCCTCGGCACCTTTGCCGCGGAGGTCTTTTCGCGTCTATTGCATGCATTTAATTCGATGGTAATTCTTCGTCAGGATATAGCGCAGAGAAGGGGATTTACGGCTGCCCGTAAGGCGGCTGCTGGTCCTGCGGCTGTCCATACGACGGCTGTTGAGGCTGTTGAGGCTGCGGTTGTCCATAGGGCCCCTGCGGAGGCTGCTGTCCATACGGCGGATACGACGGCGGCTGAGGCGGCTGCCCGTATGGCTGCTGCGGGAACGGCGGCTGAGGCTGCCCGTAAGGTGGCTGAGACTGGGGCTGCCCGTAAGGCGCATAAGGCGCGCCTCCATAGGGAGCCTGCTGCTGCATCGCGGCTTTAAATTCTCCCTTCTGCTGTGCATTGAGGATCCCGCCGACCAGGATCAGCACAGATAAGACGATCTCTGTGATATTCGCATACGAGACATCGCTTAACAGCGATATAACGCCAAAGAACAGAAAGATCGCTCCGATCACAATGCAAAAGACGGCTCTCAGCGGGTCATTCCTGCGCTTGAATGCCATAATAGAGAGCGCCAGGACCAGAACGCCGATCATAATGACAAGAATCCCCGCCACAGCGCCGAGCGCGGAGAATATTCCTCCGAGTGCTTCCGTTTCGAAAGTGGCAGAACCTGCGAACAAGCTGAACACAAACGATAGCGCAAACGTCATAATAATACCGATGATAATCAGACCGATTGAGCTGATAATCATCCCTATTGAGCCAATGGCAATAGGAACCATGCCTTTCGCTTTTTGCATTTTATAAGTCTCCTTTACTTCAGATAATTTATCCGCCTGATGAGCAAATCATAATACTTTATTGATTATTAATGCAAGCCGGCATACGCGTGTCAGTTTATATTTTTCGCGGCTCCGGACCGCCTGTTCCTGACGAGCAGGAAATAGCCCAGGGAAGCGACCGCCGCGTAAAAAGTGAATACGCCGATATTCCAGAAGAAGTTCGCGGCCGTCGACCCCTTCGCGACAAAATTGTAGTCAATCGGACTGATCACCAGCGAGAAAATACTCATCAGCGCGAACCCCATCGAGAAATCACTTAAAACAGGCGATTCATACCCGGGATCACAGATTCTGAGAAGTGTCATGCCAGTAATCATCACGCCCGTATTGACACCCCACGCCATGATCGCCCGTTCAAAAGCAAAGTCGTCTTTGAAAGCCTTTCTGAAGAGCGGCACCATGACGAAATACGTGCCGGCAAAGCCGACCGCGCACATAATGAGCATCGGCACGATGAACTGCGAGACAGCCTTGATCGGCAGTGTCATCAGCGCGGCGGTGATCGCGAAATCCGAAAGAGACCCCGTTATACGCGACTTGATTTTCGTATCGATCATCCAGTTCATCTTCATCTTCAGCAGGACGAAATTAATGATATACATGATCAGCAGCGCGTAAAACCAGACGGGCAGGTAAAGGTCCGGTACCCACACGCGCATCTGGCGGTGGAGAAGATAAGCTAAAGCGGAGGCGAGGAGCAGGATGCCGAGGTGAATCGTGATCGTCTCGATCGCGCTGCTGAACGCCGTCTCGCGCCCGAGGCTCTTCTGTTTATCGATTTCTTTTGTGTATCCCTGCTGTAAATCGCGCGGAACTTCACCTTTGCGGCCAAGGTAACGGGTCTGGCCGCGCTTCATGGCGCGGTTGATAAAAAAGATTCCGAAAAGCATGCCCCCGACGAGCCCGATGGTGGCAGTCGTGAGTGCGACTCCCTGCGCGGTCTGCCACCAGGGGAGACCGAAGTCCTGAAGAATGCTGCCGAGCGCGGTCGCCATGCCATGGCCGCCGGAGAAACCCTGGCCGAGCTCATAGCCAAACGTACGGTACAGACCCGTGCCCGGGCTTACGGCTGTAATCGCCAGATTGACACCGAAACCGGTGATGTACTGGATGGATCCGCCGAGAGAAAAGATTCCCGTCATCAGAAGAACAACGGGAAGCATCTCGCGGAAACGGCGCTGTTTCCGCGAGGGATCCATAAACATGCCGAGCGGCGCGGCCGCGAAAACAGGAACAATTAGAACGACCGGAAGCGCTGCCCAGAAAGTCATCCAGTCTTCCGGGAAAGGCAGCGGCGCGCCGGAGCCCCAGATCCCGGGGCCGACAAGCAGACCAATCGTCCCGCCGATCACAGACGCCGGAAGCATCCAGCGCCGGAAGATCGGCACCTTCGCTCTGAGAAAAGCGCCTATGAAAAGAAACACGCCGACAGCCGCTGTGGCGATCAGCATTTCCTGCAGAACAGCTGAAGACACCTTGATCCCTCCTCACTGTCTCTCCCTGGGGAGCAATAGTATTCCCTCACATCCATCTATTTTATCAAATAGGGGGACGGTTCTTTCGGCTGCGCCGCTTTCGAAAATTATTAATAGTCTTCGGAACAGAAAAGCAGTGTCATCCAGACGTGCTCGATTTGTATGTGATCCGGGACGAACGGCTCGCCGCTGATGTGATAGCCGAGCTTTTCATAGAAAGGCACCGCGCTCGCCCTGGCCATCAATTTGATGCCTTTCCGGCCGGACGCCCGCGCGCGTTCTTCAAAGACGCGCGCGATATGGGAACCGATACCGCGGCCGCGGTACGCCGGATCGACCGCCATATAGCGAAGCCTCACCGTCGGATCCCCCCGGTCGAGATATGTCGCCATGCCGACAAGAGCGGGTCCGTCAAAGGCTCCGTAGATAAAGTCGCCGGCTTCCCCCGACAGGTCATCTTCGGCGATGGATTGACCCCACGGCGCGCGCAGCACTTCATGTCGAAGCCGCAGCGTCTGGTCGTAATCGCCGCTTTGGTAAATAATTTCACGGTAGGTAATCCCGGGCTCCGTCATAGTGTTCTCTCCCGCTGCCGCATCAATTCTTATTCTCCTGAATGTCAGCCGCATTCACCGGCTGACGGCCGCATAACCGGCTGGACGGACTCCCTCCCGCCGTTAAGCTCCGATATCGCCTGCTGTAGTGCCCGCCGTCTTCATGATCTTGCGCGCGCGTCCCGACACACGCAGCAGGATGAACGCAATCAGTATATACAAAACGGCGAACCCGGCTTCTGTCAGGATATCCGGCGCCATGATATCCCAGTTGAGCGAGTGGCGGTTCGCGTGAATAAAGTAATAAAGCGGGAAGGCTTTGGACATATTCAGAACTGTATCACTGACGAGTTCCTGCGGGACAAACGCACCTGACAGGAAGGCGAGCCCGAGCGACAGCACTGAGCTGATCGCGGTAATCGCGGCGCGGCTGCGCGTGATATTCGCGAGTAGAAAACTCATCGCCAGCACACAGATACTGAATACGGCAAAGTTGGCAGACACGCGCCAGAAATGCCCCGGCGTGAAGTATTTCCCGATGGAGATCAGCGATATTCCGTAAAAGATAACAGCGGCGGCGAAGACAACGAGGCCTGAGCCCATATACAGTTCGAGCGCGCGTCTCCGCGTCCTGTAAGGCGCGCTGATCGTGCGTTCGTAAACACCCGGCCGCGTGAACGCTTCATTGACGAGCGGAATGAGTGTCATCGATACGATCATCAGGACATACGCCGCGCCCGACATCGCGCCGACAATCGAGTCCATTCCGTTTTCCGAATCGTTCGTCTTCTCTGACACGTCAATTTCCGTCTTCATCTCCTGCGAAAGCGCGCTGTAAAGGGCATCTTTGTCGAGAGTTCCGTCTTCTCCGCGGTATGCGTCCAGAAACCGGAGAAACATTTCCGCCATTACCCCGGCGTAGTAGCCTGATCCGGATTTCTGATCCGCGAGAACGACCGGAGGATCGGCCTCTTTCTCAGAGAACAGGTAAGCTGCCTGAATACGTTCAAGGAATATCTCTTCCCGCGCGTCCCTTTCGGTCATCTGCCTGCGCGTCACACGGTGTCCCTGGTTCGTCAGCCACGCCTGCAGCTCATCCGCCGATGTATAGCCGGCCGGAGCAGAAATGACGGCTTCGATTTTGGTGGCTTCAAACACATTCTCGGTCCGGCTGCCGAACTGCTGTCCCATAACGATTGATAACACCAGAAAGATCACGAAATAGGGGAGGATGATCCCCCAGCTCGTCCAAAGCAACTTCAGATATGTCTTGAAAACAATCACGCTGCACCCTCACATGAACATCCGCAGACTGCCTCTCGCCCTGATTCTCCCGCCTGCCTGCCTCTCACCGCGCCACTCCTTACAAACTCCTGAACCGCCGATTCCGCATGAAGAGCAGAGAGACAAAACACAAGACAATGCCCGCCGCGAGAAAGAACAGAACCGCTTCAGAAAAATCTTTTGTCGTCCCGAGCGCGTTGAGCCGGTAAATCGTGCGGCTGAATATATTCACAGGGTTAAACCGGTTAATCCACGGGAAAGTCTTGTCGAGGAACAGCCGGAACCCCGAACCCATCATGCCGGAGAAGGCACTGAGAACAAGCATCAGCGCGACGCCGAGGGGCACTTTTGCCCTGATCGGCCACCGGTTAGACGCGCCGACAAACAGGCCGAGCGCGGCGCCGAAGAACCCTGTCACCAGAACCAGAAGCAGCGTCCGCCAGATATCTGACAGGTAATTGACATGCCAGACCCACTTCAGGTAGAGCAGGAGAACTACCGTATGCAGTACATTCATGATCGTGCCGGTGGCCATCCCCGCACATACAAAAGACAGGCGCGAAACCGGCGCAGTCGAAACGCGGACGGCCAGCGGCGACAAATTCGCCTGAATTGTGTGGACAATACTGACTCCGGAAAAGTACCCGTAAAGCGCGAACATCCCGAGCGATGCGCTCAGTATGACAGGGAGAATCCCGGCATCCTGGTCTCCTCTCGCAATATATCCCTTTGAAAAATCGGGCGAATGGCCGGCTGCGAATGCCGCTCCGACTTTTTTCAGCTGAGAGCCTATTTCGCGGAGAATTGTCTCGTTCATACCTTTGCCGCGGACAAGAAGCGTTCCGTCCGCCCTGTAGATCCCGTCGATCTTTTTGTCGCGCAGCGCCGTAAGAGCGGCATCCCCCTGATAATCTCTGATGTCGAGAATATCAATCCCACGGAGCGCGCCGGCGAGCGCACTGCCCTGCTCGACCGCGATCGGTACTCTCTCCTGACTGATCTTCAGCCCGGAGAAAGACACCGCCATCAACGTCAGCAGCAGAACGGGGTAAATGAAACCCCAGAAAAGGGAACCCTTGTCTCTGAAGCTCAGCTTAACGTGGAGCACGGCGTGAGAAAAGAACCGCCTCACGTCTCAATCCCTCAGCGCTTTCCCCGTCAGTTTGAGGAAAACATCGTTCAGCGTCGGGAGCTCACTGTGAAGAGAAGTGTACGAAATATGGTGATTTTTCAGCTCCTCAAGCAGGGCGGAAAGGCGGTGTCCCGGAGGCGTCAGCAGGATTACCGTATGGTTGTTCTCCTCTTGGATGTCCACCACGCCGGGAATTTCCCGGATCATGTTGAAGACGCGGTCGCCCGGCTCAGAGAACGCGATGTGCACGGCTTCTGTCGGGTCGACGAGGTCAATCAGCTCTTCCAGTGTCCCCGACGCCATGTTTTTACCCTCATCCATAATGACGATCCTGTCGCATAGCTCCTGCGCCTCTTCGAGGTAATGCGTCGTATAGAGGACGGTTGACCCGCGGCGGTTCATCTCTTTGATCCCTTCAAGGATAAAGTTCCGGCTCTGCGCGTCAACAGCGACAGTCGGCTCGTCAAACATGACAAACTCCGGATGGTGCGCAATCCCGCACGCGATATTGAGACGCCGCTTAAGGCCGCCGGATAGTTTCTTTGCCGTGAATTTTACGTATTTCTCAAGTCCGACGAACTCGACCGCCTCGCTGACCATCACGTCCCGCCGGGCGTTATCGGACTCATAAAGTCCGGCGAAATAGCGGATGTTGTCAGCGACGGAAAGCTCCGCGAAGAACGAGAGTTCCTGCGGCACAAAGCCGATCCTCTGTTTCATGTCCATGTCATCGGGTGAAACCGGGCGTCCGAAGACCTCGACGCCGCCCTCGTCAAACGCAAGGAGTCCCAGCAGGCAATTGATTGCGGTTGATTTCCCGGATCCGTTGGGTCCGAGAAGACCGACAATTTCACCCTCGTGTATCTCAAAATTGAAGTGATCAAGCGCGGTCACTTCCTTATAGCGCTTGACCACCTGTCTCATTTCACAAACATTCTGCATGAGCCATCCTCATTACCGCCGCATGCCGGCGGCTTGTTAAAAGATTGCTGTGCCGGTGTTCAAAGAACACGCGTTATTCATTCAGTGAAAAATTTGTGGTTGTTATCATTCTCCGGCCGCCCGCCATTGGCTGTCCACAGATCTTCAAGCCAGTCCACTTTCTTATCCGCGTCGAACGAACAGACATCTCCTTCACAGTAGGGCTCATCATAAGGCGCCGCCCACGGAAGATACGCCTCCCGGCAATCATCATCGGCCGGTGTCCGGTGTGAGTTCGTATTCGAATCTTTCAGTGCGTCGAGCTCTTTCTGTAAAGCCGACAGCGCTTCCCTGTCGTCCGCGGCTTTTTTCAGGGAGGAAGGATGCTCCAACCGGTCGGCGTATGCCCGCATCTGTTCGAATAATGCCTGGCCTTCTTCGACATAATTCTGATAAAGCTCGCACGTTTCGGCCAGATTGGCTTTCCGCGATTCCAGACACTTTATCATCTCCCCAAACGCCTTTTCTTCATCCCGGCGTTTCGCTCTGTACAGGAAGAGTTCCTGTACAGCGCGCGTCCTCGCGGCGCGGTAAACCATTTCGCCCTCGAGACGGGCTTCCCGGAGAATATCGGTTGTGCGGTTGAGTTCCTCTTCGCGTTCCTTGTAGACACTGATCTGCTTCTGGAGTTCCTGCATTTCCCACGCTGTCTCCGACAGTTTACCCGCCAGTTCCTCCTTTTCTTCAGTAAGCATTTGATAGGCTGTCTCAAGCTCCGCGTACTTCTCCGCGCTGATCACGCCGTTCAACGCAACGTCTGTCTCCGTGGCAGGAAGTTCTTCAGCGGGACAAACGGAGACAGCTGATTGTTCCGCCTCCTTCTCATCGATCGCGTCAGGAACCTGCTCAGATTCTTCCAGCACTTCCTCCGGCGGCGTATCTTCTGCCTGAAACAACGCGGCTTCCGTAAGCTCTGCCGGTTCCGGAGTCTCCGCGGGATTCATTTCCCGCATGGCATCCGCACCGGCGTTTTCTTCCGGTTCCTTTTCGCCTTTCCACTGCGCGAGAAGAGCCTCAAGTTTCAACGGATTTTCCGCCGCTTCCACCAGACTGGTTTTCATTTCTTCCACGCTTTGGTGTTCTTCCGCCACGAGTTCCTCGCAGACATCACGCGCCTTTACAAGAAGTTCCTTGAATTTGCTGTAGACATCGCCTTTGTCATAGCCAAACATAGACGTTTTAATATCGAGTTTCTTCACAAAGGCCACCATCTCTTTGTCGAAACGATACTTAATCATTGTTTCCATAGTCTTTCTCCTGTTTTCGCGTTCTCTTTACGCAGAGCGGCATTCAATTAGTTCAATGATACCCCAACTCTTCTCTTGTTACTCTCTTTTACACGGCTTTCTCCCGCGTTCGTTTTTTTCTGTATTGTTTCAGCCAATAAAGTACGCCGGCAATAACAAGCCCTGTCGCTGTCATCAGAGCGCCTGCCGCAAACCCGGCGGGCACAAAATGCGCGGAAACCGTGTGTTTCCCCGCACTGAGGGGCAGGATAATAAAACAATCGCCAATCGTCTCCGCTTCTGTGACGACGCCGTCCACTTTAAAGGTCCAGCCCGGATTGCCCGTTGTCGGGAGGAATAAATAGCCTTTTTCGGGCGCGGTAATCGTTCCGGAGAACGCATTGGACCGGAACAAGTCGAGCCGGAGGGGATGCGCAGCCAGTTTTTCTCTCGATTTTTTCCAGGCGGCCTGGTCCAGGCGGCCGACACTCGCGCGGAACACGCCGTCTACGGCCTTGTCTGTACTCATGTTAACCCGGAAATGCAGTTTGGTCCCCGCCTCCAGGAAACCGACATCCCCAATGCCGCGCTTACTGCCTCCAAGCTGAAAGAACTGATCATCTCTGATAAAGCCGTTGCTGTAAGTGATCCCGACGGAAACATCCTCCCAGGAGACGTAGTAAATACCGTCTTCAGGGACATCGTAGACGAGAAAAGCCCATTCGCTGTTTCCCTGTTCGCGCACCACGCGGAACGAGTACGGATCGAGCGAAGGTTCTACATAACAGCCTTCCTGTCCCCATGGGACAAAAGCCTCTTTGACCAGTACGTCCGGTTCACCTCCAAGAGCCGCGAGAAGCTGATTCTGTACATCGAAATGATCTTCCGGCCTTACTTCACCGTCGAGATAACCCGCATTCAGACACGCGAAGAAACCGAAAGGAAGTGCGTCCCGGTTGACATAATGCTTCGTCTCTTCTCCGGTTGAGACGAGCGTCCGGGAGCGGTCATCGAATACCCGGTTGCCCCGGACAAGCAGATGATTGATGGACAGAAGGCTGTCCATCACGATGGTCGATTCCTTGTACTGCATGCTGTTGACGCCGTTTGTCGGGTACCCTAAATCAGAGAAATAGGCGATCGAAGCTTTCGGGAAGGGCGAAGCGAACAGCGACAAGCCGTTCGTTCCGTAAAGAAAAGGGTCGTTCACGCATGTGTCCGGGAGTATCTCGGCGCGCCAGGGACGCCCTTTATTTTCCGCTTTCAGTGCGGATACGTATGCGTAAAACTCTGTTCCGTATGTATTGCTCGTGTAGTATCGGCGATCACCCAGAGGCGCCACCTGCTGATAAAGCGCGGCGCTTGTAATGGCATGAAACAATACTTCCGTCATCATGAAGGCAAAGAAGATCAAATGTGCGCGGTGATACTTGATTTTCTGAAAGCGCGCATGCCTATCCGGCAGCGGAAGATCTTTGTGTGTGATTTTCCGCCGATTCCAGAGCGCTTCCCGGGAAGGAACCAACCGCCGTGAAACGATTTGTTCTCCGCCTTGCCGCCGGCGGCCGCGCTTTCTCAGGGCAGACAGCCTGTACCTGATGCCACGCTGTGGCAACGCGGCTGTGTCTTCCTGACTCCCACCATCGGCGGGACGGCTCCGGAACTGTCCCTTTTGTTCGGACGCCCTCAATTCCGAGAAGACCATCAGGTATCCGACCACAAAAACGAGAAAGACCGCGATTCTCCAGTGAGACAAAGCGTCATTCAGCTGATACCGCTGCTCGGCCAGCAACAGGACGAAAATCGCGGCGGCTGTAAAGGCGACAGGCGCCACATGCCGGGAGAGGTCATCCCCTGCCGCCTGGTATGCCATCGCGAGCACGAGAAGAATAAAGACAAACGCGTATCTGAAATCGAGCGAATTCGGATAATGCGCCCCGTGCCAGAGAAAGCTCAGCGTGCGCGACTGGAACGAAAACAGAAGAAATCCCAAAAGCGCACCGTAGGCGAGGCGTACGCCGCGCGGCCTCCGCTTATCCGCGAAAAAAGCGGGAAGCAGCATGATGACGGGCATCCCTGCGTAAATATTGGGAAGTCCCGACATAATATTGGGCGGACGGAGCGGCGTCATCCGTCCGAGTGTATCGAGAAAAGCCTGAGTAAAAGTGAAGCCCTGTGGGAAAGCGTCATGCGCGGCGGAAGTGATTGACAGCGCCCGCACAGTCGGCCACAACACAATCCCGGCGAGAAGAGCGGACAGGACGGCGCCCCCGGCGAATTTCCCGAAAGAGATCAGCGGCTCATACCGGCTGCATTTCGGATCCCGCTGACCGGATGGTGTTCTAAACTGAACACGGAGAACGAAATAGTAAAGCAGCAGGAAAGCGCACGCAAAGAAAGCGGTGTAGTAATTCGTCAACAGCATCAACGTCATGCTCACAACAAATAATCGCATTTTTCCGTCGCGGACAAGCTGAACCAGCCCCAGCGCCGCGAGCGGGAATAATACGAGCGTGTCAAGCCACATAATGTTCCAGCTGTATGCGTATACCCACGCGGACAGCGCGTAAAAAGCGCCGAAGAGAGCAGACAGTGGATCGCGCCGGCGAAACGATCCGGACAGGAATTCCCGGAAGAATAACCCGGACAGACCGATCTTCAAGGTCGTCAGCACCATGACGGCTTCCGCTATATTCTGGTCCGGGAAAAAGATCACCAGGATGTTCAGAGGGCTCGCGACATAGTACGTAAAGATACTGTAAAAATTGACACCCAGTCCGCCCGACCAGGAAAAGAATAAATTGTCGCAGGAGAGAATTTTTCTTTTCAGTTCCAGCAGGAACGGCGCGTATTGGTGATAGAGATCGTAGGCCAGAAGATGGCGGTTCCCGACTGGCCAGAGTCCGTGCGCGGCATATGCCACATAAAAAGCAAACATGGGGAGAAGGAACGCGAAAATACGCTGCCTTCGCTCCGCCTCCAGCTGTCTCTGCCCGAGCAGAGTTCTCTCTTTGCGTGTCGGCGTGAACTTTCTAATCAGTTTCAACATGACTTTCGTCTCCGGTATTGAAAAGGATAACAGCTGATCCTCCATGGAATCAGCCAATCTGTGGATCTTTTGTATCTAAGATGATCAGCCGCTGACTCAGATTTGTGCCAGCAATTCAATAAGCCGCTCTCTTTCGTCGGCCGAATGGTAGCGAATAACAATTTTACCGCGTCCCGACCTGTCGTCGACTGTCACCTTGGCCCCCAGAGAACGGCGGAGACGTTCTTCCACATCGCGGACATGAAGATCATGGCGGCGGTCAGCCTGTGAGCGGGGTGCAGAAGGTACCGGCGGAGCGGACAGTTCGTGCACAAGCCGTTCCGTGTCGCGGACGCTCAGTCGCTTCGCGAGCACGACAGCTGCCGCGTCGCTCTGCGCTCTGGCGTCGGAGAGCGCGAGCAGTGCTCTCGCGTGGCCGGATGAGAGGTCTCCCCGGCGCACCATGTCGCGGATACTCTCCGGAAGGTTCAGCAGTCTCAGCGTATTTGTCACCGAAGGACGACTTCTTCCCAGCGCTGCGGCGAGGCTCTCCTGTGTCATCCCGTGCTGTTTAATCAGCAGATCGAAGGCCGCGGCTTCTTCAATCGCGTTCAGATCCTGCCTGACTACGTTATCAATCAGCGCCTGCCGCTGGATTTCAACATCCGTCAGTTCGCGGACAATCACGGGAACAGTGTGCAACCCCGCCAAACGGGCAGCGCGCCACCGCCGCTCACCCGCCACAATCATGTACCGGTCCGGCGACGAGGTCGGCGTCACAATCAGCGGGGAAATCACTCCCTGATCACGGATCGATTCCGTCAGCTCGTTCAAACGATCCTCGTCAAAATTCTGTCTTGGCTGATCCCGATTCGGTTCAATCTGGTTAATGCTCAACTCGATAATTCGATCGGCTTCGGCAGGCGGAACCTCCTCAGGTGCGATTTCGAAGAGGGCTCCCAGACCTTTGCCCAGACCGCGTTTTGATTTAGCCAATTCTCTGTCTTCGCTCATTTATCTTTTCTCCGATCTTTCCGACCCGAAACTTCCTGGCTGTTCATGCCATCCCGCTCCGCCACTGCAGATTCGGGCAGGCTTCTTTAAAGGCGCCGTCTTCTTCAGGCGAGACATCACTTCATATCTGACCAAGCGTCCCGTTCATCCAGGGTTGGCTCCCGAGCCTGTCCAGCAGTTCCTGAACCAGATTCCTGTAGCTGTTCGCGCCTTTTGACCGCTTATCATACTCAAAGATCGTCGTTCCGTGGCTGGGAGCTTCGCTCAATCGCACATTTCTTGGTATCACCGTACGCAGAAAGTCTTTTTGAAAATACCAGGCAACTTCATCGCGGACTTGTTTGGAGAGCTGCGTCCGCGAATCAAACATCGTGATAAACACTCCGGCAAGCCTCAAATCGGGATTCGATGACTTACGCACAAGGCCGATCGTGGTCATCAGCTGCATAAGTCCCTCCAGCGCGTAATACTCCGCCTGGACCGGTATCAACACAGCGTCCGCGGCGGTCAGGGCATTGACAGTAAGCAAACCGAGAGAAGGAGGGGAGTCGATCACAAGGAAGTCGTATTGATCGCGAACAGCGGAGAGCGTATTAAAAAGTCGCTTCTCCCGTTTCGCCATCTGGATCAGTTCGACTTCCGCACCGACAAGATTGATATTGGCCGGCAGCAGATCGAGTTTTGCCCGCGTTTGGATAATCACCTGTTCAATGCCGCTCACATTGCCAACAAGGAGATCATAGGTTGTACAGCGAAGGCTCTTTTTATCGATCCCAAGGCCGGATGTCGAATTGCCCTGCGGATCCATATCAATCAGAAGAACGCGCTTTTTTCTCTCCGCCAGCGCGGCCGCGATACTGATACACGTAGTTGTTTTCCCGACACCGCCTTTTTGGTTGGCGACCGCGATCACTGTTCCCATACTGTCCCTTTACCTGAAACTATCCCGACCTGCTCCACTGCCGACGAAAAAGAAATCCGTCACCTGATAACCTGTTAATTGTACCATGCCGCAATAAGAACATACGTTCCCTATAAAGCGAACAAGGTGTCAATTTCAGCCATTTTCGTCGCATACGACGTCACAAAACGACAGGTGCGCCGTCCGTCGGGCTGTATATTGATCCTCTCAAAAACCGCCTTCTCACGGAACATCGCCTCCTCTGACTCGCTCATCAGAACGAACAGCTGGTTGCTCACAGTCGGAGCATAGAATTCAAAACCGTGCTCTCGGAAACGCGAGGCGAGCACGGCCGCCATTTCATTCTCGTGCCGGCCGATTTCTTCATACAGATGATCGCGGAAGAGTTCTCTGAACTGAAGACCCAGCAGGCGCCCCTTCGCCAGCAGCCCGCCGCGCTGCTTCATGAGTGACCGGAAATCCTGTTTCAGACTCTCCTTTGCAATGACAACCGCTTCCCCGAAGAGCGCTCCGCACTTCGTGCCGCCGATCGAGAACACATCCGCCAGCCGTGCGAGCGCCGGAAGGTCTATCGCGGTTTTTCTGATCGCGAGCGCCGAGGCGAGCCTCGCGCCATCGACGAACAGCGTCAGACCCCATCGGTCCGCCGCCTGACGGATCGCCTGCAAATCGTCCAAACAGTAAACAGTTCCCAATTCCGTTGTCTGCGAGATATATATCATCCCGGGCTGAACGACATGCTCCGCCGTCGGATCATCCGCGTACAGCCGACAGAATTGATCAATCGCGTCCGCGGACAACAAGCCGTCTTTAGAAGGAATAGCAAGCACTTTATGCCCGGTCGCTTCGATCGCGCCGGACTCGTGCACATTAATATGTCCTGTTTCCGCGGAGATTACGCCTTGCCACGGTTTAAGCGCACCCGCCGCGATCACTAAATTGACCTGCGTTCCGCCGACCAGAAAATGCACATCGGCATGAGGCGCGCCGCACATATCTCTGATCAACCCCCTCGCTTCATCGCAGTACGGATCAAGGCCGTAACCTGTCGTCCGCTCGTCGTTCGTCGCGGACAACGCCTCCAGGATACGCGGATGACAGCCGGTATTGTAGTCATTTTCAAAGGATACTCGTTCTTTCATGGATACCTCTCTGTGATCACCAGATCATTCTATTGTCGCTTCCTCCCGCGGAGCTTGAACGCCGCAGGCTAATCTCTTCATCGGATCACCGTTTTTCCGCCGGGCGTAAACCCGTTAACGTATTTGTTTTCATATTGTCAGAAAGACCTTTCGCTGCCGAGCAGAACTGTTACAGCGTTATGTTCCAATTTATCATCGTTCTCCTAACCGCTTAAACACTGTCAAAGTGCGCGATCGACGTATAAGTCAGGCGCCCGTTGATCCGCTCTGATTTCATCAGATCGAATGCGCAGACTGTTTCGTTGATCCTAACAGGATCCCTGAAATAATATTTACCCGATACCTCGCGCGCTATCGTCACGTGCGGCTTGTAATCCCGCGTTTCCAAAATGAAACCGCTTGTGCTCAAGCATTTCGCCACATCCGCCTGAAGATCCTGAAGCATTTGCGTCAGTTTGACCCCCGCCCACCAGAGATCGCCGCTGTTTCTCCTGAAGCACCCCAATCGGTCAAGCACGAGATCAAACGAGCTGAAAGAGAGCGACGAAAGCGCTTCTTTTACTTTCTTCACTTCTTCCTGACTGCATTCCCCGAGAAAAGCTAATGTCAGGTGCAAATTAGCGGGATCGGTAAATCGCCCGCTTTTAACCGATGAACGCAGAATCCGCTGTATGTCACACAGCCGCGCCTTTGTTTCTTCACTGAAATTGATAGCGACAAATAACCTCATATCTTACTCTTCCTGTCTTTGAAAGACCGTTTCCTATATCAATAAGCCATCCGCACCTGAGCCGGTCTCATAGTTTAGCTGCCCCTGCCTGTCATCGCTCTGATTTGAATCATAACGCATCCTGAAGAATAATGAGAGCACCTGTGGTTCAGGCAGTTTCTGCGAACGCTATCGATGTTTCACGTGAAACATCACAGTTTTTATGGCGATGTGAGAGGCGATGGCGCTTGTACCGGCTTATTCGAGAGCCTTTTTTGAAGCGCTGATTGTGAAAACCCCTGTGACAGCCCTGCCTGTTGGCGTCTGTCACAGGGGTTGTACGGCTTTGTTGCTATCTTTCTTGCGCGTATTCTCCGCTTCGTGCGCAAAAGTCAATCCGTTCGCCGTCTTTCGGCACTGCGGGCGCGTGGTTCGCTTCTATTGTCAATCCGCTTTTTAATTGTCAAGAGTCGCGAGTTTGGCGTTCGTGCGAATAAATTCACGGCGCGGTTCTACCCGGTCACCCATGAGGAGTGTAAACGTCTCGTCCGCGAGTTGTGCGTCCTGAACTGTCACCTGAAGAAGTTTACGCGTCTCAGGGTTCATCGTCGTATCCCACAGCTGATCGGCGTTCATTTCACCGAGACCTTTAAATCTTTGAATCTTTGGGTTTGACCAGCCTGTTTCTACTTTAATGCGATCCACATCAGGTTCATCGTAGGCATAAAAGCTGTCTTTATCCTGATGAATACGGTAAAGCGGCGGACATGCGATATAGATGTGTCCCGCGTCAACCAGCGGCCTCATGTAGCGGAAAAAGAAGGTCAGCAGCAGCGTCCGGATGTGCGATCCGTCAACATCGGCGTCGGCCATGAGTATGATCTTATGATAACGGAGTTTCGCGAGATCGAAATCATTGCCGATGCCGGCACCGAGCGCCATGACGATCGGCATGAGTTTCTCGTTGTCAAGCACTTTGTCGATGCGGGATTTTTCGACGTTCAGCATTTTCCCCCAGAGTGGCAAAATCGCCTGATACTTTCGTTCGCGGCCATTCTTCGCCGTGCCGCCCGCGGAATCTCCCTCGACGATGTAGAGTTCGCAGTATGTCGGATCTTTTTCCTGACAATCCGCGAGTTTGCCGGGGAGCGCGTTGCTGTCCAGCGCGCTCTTGCGGCGCGTCATATCGCGGGCTTTTCTCGCCGCCTCCCGCGCCTGAGAAGCCGATACACCTTTTGTGACAATCGTGCGCGCGATCTGTGGATTCTCCTCGAGGAAAACCATCATGCGCTCGTTGACGGTAGACTCTACCACGGTGCGTACATCGGGATTTCCCAGTTTTGTCTTTGTCTGGCCTTCAAACTGAGGGTTCTTGAGCTTGACGCTGATAATCGCGCAGATGCCTTCCCGAATATCTTCGCCCTGAAGGTTCTTATCTTTTTCTTTCAGAATGTTGTACTTGCGGGCGTAATCGTTCACTGTCTTTGTCAGGGCAGCCCGGAAGCCTGTCAGGTGAGATCCTCCTTCGATCGTCGCGATGTTGTTCGCGTATGAGTAGACGTTTTCGTTGTAGGAGTCGTTGTATTGAATCGCCACCTCGACAAACACACCGTCCTGCTCGCCGGAAAAATAGACAGGCGTTTCATTTAACACCGCCTTGTTTCTGTTCAGATATTCGACGAAAGAGACGATACCGCCGGCATAGTGAAGATGCTTTACAACCGCTGGCGTCTCCCGCGAGTCGATCAGTGTGAACGCGGCTTCTCTGTTGAGAAAAGCCATTTCGCGGTAACGCGTCACCATAAGAGGGAAGTCCACTTCGAGATCGCTGAAAATCTCAGCGTCTGGTTTAAAAGTGGTAATTGTTCCCGTCTTGTCCGTCTCTCCGGTAATCGTCAGCGGGACAACTGTGACACCTCTCTCGAAACGGATAAAATGCGATTTGCCGTCGCGGTTGACCACAACCTCCATCCATTCGGACAGCGCATTCACGACAGACGCCCCGACGCCATGCAGACCGCCGGAGAAGCTGTATGCCTCTCCTCCGAATTTGCCGCCGGCGTGCAGAATCGTGTGCACTACTTCAACCGTCGGAATGCCGACTGTCGGATGAATGCCCACGGGAATGCCGATGCCGTTGTCCTCGACGCGAATCGAGTTGTCCGGCAATACGGTGACAGTGATGGAATCACAGCGGCCGGCGAGCGCTTCGTCGACAGAATTCGCGACGATTTCATAGATGAGGTGATGCATACCCCTGGACGTTGTGTCGCCGATATACATGCTGGGCCGCATGCGGACGGCTTCAAGTCCCTCAAGAACCTGAATATCGCTGTCCACATAAGAGCCGTTGGTTGTTGTGTCAAATAACTGACCACCGACGACAGACACCGATGCCTGATCCTCGGCGTAATCATCTGTCAGCGCGTGCACATCGTCAGCTAGATTGACTAAAGTATCTGAAGACTCGGTATCTTCCTTTTCTCTCTTCGCGGCGTCCTCATCCGCACGGCGAAGAAGCTCCTGAAAACCTTGACTTTCGGATTCCGAATGTATGTTCGTGTTATTCTGTTCTATACTCATATAGTCCTTTCAATGCAAGCCCCGTTCCGGAACACCTCGCGCGTAAAGTCGCGGTCGAAACAGGTGAGAGAAAATATCTGTCCGAAGTGATAATCAGTGTGCGCGGCACATCCTCTGTCATCCAGTCAAGTTTGTCTGTTTCCTCCGCTTTCGCGAGTAAAGCGACAGTGTCACTTGAAGGTGTGACCTGTTCGAGGTCAAATATACCAATGATCCAGTGCGCGGGAATTGAGACATCGGCTCCGATATGGATGTACATTTTGTTCCTGTTCTCGCTCTTTTTTCACGTTTCAATTATCCGATAAATTATATCATAAAAATGCTTAAAATGCTTGATTTTGCGCTCTTTGAACATTCCGGTGGAATCTGTCATCCGGACTGTTTTATCTCCTCATTCCAACGTTGAATAACAGGCAGCAGTTCTTCGAACAGGGCTTCTCTGTTCTCCGGTGTTATCTCATAAACGGCTGCTTTGGGATGGAAACGGACGGCATTAAGAAATGCTGTATGATGGCTTGCCTTGATGGCAGCCAGCACCGGCTGATTACCATCGAAACAACGGAGAACAGCATCACAGAACAAATCAGCGCCTGTCTCCATGAAACCGAGCTCATCCATGACAATGACACCCCGCGCGTCACGCAGTGTCTCAACGCCAAGCGACTCAAAGACCTGCAGATTTATCGTGCGGTTCCTTCCGTCGCAATCGCCGATGTGGTTTTCCTCACTCATCGCGCGCCGAGCGTCATCCGGCTTGTACATGTAAATGCCGTGATACCCTCTGTCGTCCGCAGACGTACTTCGTGTAATAAATCCGCTCACAGGCGTCTCAAGCGCGCGAAGGAGTTTCTCGACAAGGAAGGACTTACCAACACCGCGCATTCCGCTGATCACAATATGCCTTTTCCCATCCATCTTCCCGTTCTCCCCTGATGTTAGCCTTACGACTGGCGTCATATCCCGGCTCGGGACTTCAGCCCCCTTTATCCCATCGGCGCATTTGTTCCGGAACCGACTGTACCATTCACGACAGGATAGTAATACACAGAACCAGCGGAACCTTGCGCATACGATGATGCCGGAAAAATCTGAGCGGGATCCGTACAGGTGATAAAAACCTGATGTCCCTGAATCACTTCCATCAGCAATGAGCGGCGCGAACTGTCCAGTTCAGACATGACATCATCGAGGAGCAGAATCGGCTTCTCACCCGCTATTTCCGTCAGAATCATGAGTTCCGCTATTTTGAGTGACAGAACGATCGAACGCTGCTGCCCCTGTGATGAAAAGAGACGTGCTTCAACACCGTTAAGCGCGAGTGATAAATCATCCCTGTGCGGACCGTTCGATGTACTGCCGCGGGCAATGTCGTCCTCTCTGCCGCGCCTGAGACGCTCCAGATACAAGCGTTCGATTGTCTCTCGGCCCATTTCTCTGTCCAGGCCGCTGAAGCCTCGGTATTGAATATCGAGCTGTTCACGCGAGGATGTCAGGTGACGCAGAGACAACGCGGCATATTCGGAAAGCTTCTCTGTATAATCAAGTCTTTTCTTCAAAATAGAAGAGGACACAGACGCGAGCTGCGCATCCCAGACATCGAGCTGAGCCCCGCTCTGCGGTGCGGCTATCTCTTCAATATCCAACTCGCTCCCATCCTGATCGAAGGCCGTAAGATTACCGCACAACCGGACTGTCTCTTCGCGCGCCGACAGGCTGCCCCTGGACTTTATATGTTTCAGCAGCCGGTTGCGCTGTCCGATTATACGCCAAAAGTCCTGCAAATCACGGAAATAGGACCGGTCAGTCCGCGAAATCAGGACATTCAGGAAACGGCGGCGCTCGCCCGGCCCCCCCTTGACAATCTGCAAATCCTCAGGAGCAAAAATGATTGCGTGAAACAATCCCATCATATCCGAAAGGCGTGTAACCTCCAGATCGTTGTAACAGATCGTGCGCGAGGGTGTGCCGTTCCGGTTTGAACTGGGACGGTACTCAAGCGAAACGGACTCCTCAAGATTTCTGTCTGTTAAGAAGCGAACGCTGACCCGATAGAAGTCAGAGCCATGTCTGACAAGCTCTTCATCCCGCCCGGTACGGTGTGACCGCGCGCATGTACATAAATAAATCGCCTCCAGAAGGTTCGTTTTTCCCTGGGCATTGGCGCCGTACAGCACATGTGTACCGTCCGGAAAAACGAGCTGGAGGTGATCATAATTTCTGAAGTTCGTTAATTCGACAGAACAGAGGCGCATATGAGGCGGCTACACCCTATCTTCTCAGTGGGAGAATAAGATAGAAGAATTTGTCTCCTTCCTCAGGTTTGATCGAGCACGGGCCGAGACTGCCGCTGAACGTCAGCATCACCTGCTCCAGACCAATCTGCCTGAGCACTTCAATGAAAAACCGCGGGTTGAAGTCAATTTCCACTTTATCACCGGATAGCGCAATCGGAATCTCTTCCTTCGCCGCCCCGATATCAGTCTTCGACTCGATCACCATCGTGTCGGAATCGGGTGTATTGAGCGTCACAGGGAAACGCCTGTCATCCGACTCAATCATGATCGACGCGCGTTCAATTGAGGCGAGCAGAACGTCCGGCGCGATGAACAGGCTTGTGTCCGCTTCACGGGGAATGATGCTCTTATAATTGAGAAATTCACCTTTTATGAGACGCGTGACGAGTTTGACTTCGCCCTTATTGAAAATAATATAGTTGTGGGAGGGCGAAATGATCACTTCATCGTCACTGTCAGACATAATCCGGGCAATTTCACCCATCGCTTTTGCCGGAACGATAATATTGACATTCGTATCCAGCCCGGAAATATGTTCGTGCCTGACGGCGAGACGGAATCCGTCGAGCGCGACAAGGGTCAGCGTCTCGTGTTCGCAAATCATATTCAGACCCATCAGAATAGGGCGGCTCTGATCCGAGCTGACAGCAAAGATTGTCTGATTAATCATCTCTTTGAGCGTGCTCTGTTTCACAACAATTCTCGTCTCATCTTCAACAAAGCGGATTTCGGGATATCTGTCCGCCGAATAACCGCGAAGGTGGAACAGGCTGCTGCCGCTTTTGATGATCAGAATATGATCATCCTGAACTTCCAGATAAACCTGGTTGTCTGGGAGTTTTCGCACCACTTCCGACAGATATTTGGCGGGAACAACAATGCTGCCTTTATTTGAAATATCAGCTTCCATTTTGAATTCTATTCCCGTTTCACTGTCATAGCCGGTGAGAACGAGCTCCTGCTCTGCGACGAGCAGGATGCCGTCCAGTACAGGATCAGATGACCGCGTCGCTACTACTCGCTGAACGGTAGAGATAGCTTCCATCAGATGATTTCTTGTGCATGTGAGTTTCATGTTGCGCCTCCTGTCTTTCCTTGCCGCCGTCCGTCTATGATAATTCATCTATCTTCTTCTTAAGGGTGTCAATTCTGTTGATAACCGGTTGACACTGCGTTGGATGTAGCGTTACGCGGTGTTACTAGTTTGTTAGGTGTCTGTGATCATTTTGTTAAAAAAGAGCTTTTATCAACGTCCGTTAATTATTCACTTTTTATTAACACGCCTTTCACAGCGAATTATTCACAAATGATCATATCTATGTTCATTACTGTAACCGTGATTCAATGTGACTGATCGTTTCAGCCAGCTTAGCATTCTGTTCCAACCCTTCTGTAATTTTATCACAGGCATGGAGTACCGTAGCGTGGTTCTTACCGCCAAAAGCATTTCCGATCTCTTTAAACGTTTTATCTAGTTTTTTTCGGCAGAGGTACATGGCAATCTGCCTTGGTTCAACAATGTCCTGACTGCGCTGGCGTGATTTCAGGTCTTCAACTGTGACACCGTAGTAATGAGCGACAATTTCCATAATAAGAGGAAAATCCAGTTCTTTGACAACCCCGGGTTGAATAACGTTCTGAAGCGCCTGTTTTGCCAGAGGGAGTGTCACGTCGGCGCCGATTAACTGAAGAGCACAGATTGTCTTGAATGCTCCTTCAATTTCACGTACATTCGATGTGATATTTTCGGCAATGTATTCAATGATATCCTGATCGATTTCTACACCCTGTGTACGGGAGAGATTCTTCAGAATAGCCAGGCGCGTTTCGTAGTCAGGCGGGGTGATATCGATGGTAAGCCCGCTGATAAAGCGCGTCCTTAACCGGTCCACGAGCGATGTCAGGTTTTGTGGCGGCCTGTCGCATGTAAAAACGAGGTTTTTTCCTGACTCGAATAGGGCGTTGAATGTATAGAAAAATTCTACCTGCATCCGTTCTTTTGTTTCGATGAACTGAATGTCATCGATTAGGAGCATATCAGCCAGGCGGTAGTGATTCCGAAATTCGTCGAATTCATTTTTCTGTATGCACGTAATAAATTCGTTCACAAACTGTTCCGTTTGCACATAAACAACGCGCTTTTCCGGGAATTCCTGACGAACCTGATTGCCGATGGCGTGTAGAAGGTGTGTCTTTCCGAGACCGGATCCGCCGTAAAGAAACAGAGGATTGTAGTTGCGCGGGCTTTCCATTGAGGCGACAGCGACAGAGGCAGCATGGGCAAAGCTGTTGCCGGGACCGACAATAAATGAAGAGAAATTATAGTTCGGGTTAAGCTGTCCCGCTTTAAAAGTGCCGTTGTCATTGACGTCAGCCTGCTCCGGCATTCTCTCTTCTCTGGAAGGGACGGAGCCGTCAGGGCGCACGGCGATCTCAAGCGTGTACTGAACGCGAGTCGAATCTTTGAGCGCGTTCTCAATCAAAGGCCGATGCTGTTCAATATATTCTTTCGCGAAATCATTGAGTACGGCAAGGCCGAACACGCGTTCTCCGGAGAAATAAGGCTTCGCGCTGATAAACCAGGTATTGTATGTCAGCGGGCTCACTTCCTTGCTCAGCGTCTTACTGCAAACGGAATTCCAGATCGATTCAGCGTTGTTTTGCACTCTTGCTGTTTGCACTTTCGCCTCCTCTAAATAAAAAAACCTCTTCTGTTTCCCGCAGGGCGGGTACTGATTATCCTATCAGAAAAATCGCTCCGCGAAAAGGAAAAAATACCGAAAATACGGGCCTTTTAGAGGTTTTCACTACTTTTAAACATCAACAGTTTGTGACTTGCAGCGTGTGAATTGTTAATAATTTTGTTAATAAATCACACAGCGGGAACGGTGTCCCGCTATCCTGCCGTTTCGGCATTTTTTTTCTTCGCTTTCTTTAGGCCGTGCCTGCCCGTTTTTTAACAAATACTGTTGATAACTTGTGAATTATTCATTTTCTACGTGTTGATAACTTTTTTTCACTTTGTGATTATTTCAGCCGGATGACATGAACATGTCATCCACACGTTAGGTCAATCGGATTGCCCGCCGCGCCTGTCACGCAAACGGACATGCCCGGCCGCGCGGCGACGTTCCGGATCGGACAGGGCAGCTGTCAGCCCCTGGAGATAACGGTCTCCAGGGCTTCAAGCGTGGTGTCGATTTCTTTTTCTGTATTCATTGATCCGAATGAGAAGCGGACAGTTCCGGCGGGGAATGTCCCGAGGCTCTGGTGAGCCATAGGCGCACAGTGCAGACCGACGCGCGTCATGATGTTCCACCCGTGCTCCAGCTCAAAGGCGACTTCCGCGTTGTCCCGGTCAACAGCTGTTATTGATACAACACTTGTTCTTCCCCCGACGCCGGGTAGGCCGACGGTGTTTAGTCCCTTTATGCCGGCGAGACCGTCAAGAAAACGTTTTGTCAGAGCCATTTTCTTTTCGTGCAGCTTCTGAATTCCCTGTTCTTCCAGAAATATGAGGGCGGCGCGCAGGCCGATAATTCCTGGTATATTCATCGTCCCGCTCTCGTATTTATCGGGCAGAAATACCGGCTGTTCCAGGCTGTTTGAACGGCTCCCCGTACCGCCGGTGATGAGAGGATCTAGCCTGCCGGCAAGATCTTTCGTAATCACGAAACCGCCGATACCCTGAGGCCCGAGCAGCCCTTTATGGCCTGTAAAAGCGAGAAAACCGATGTTCATCTCTTCGATATCGATGGGAAGGCTCCCGGCTGTCTGCGCGGAGTCGAGAACAAAGATAAGCCCTCTCTCCCTGCACAGGCGGCCGATCGCTTCCACCGGAAGGATCGTCCCGGACACGTTGGAAGCATGGAGGGTAATGAGAGCTTTTGTATCGGGTTCCAGGACTTTTTCAAAGGCTTCGACCGGTACTTCACCGCGTTCATTCGCCCGGGCGGCGGTGTAGCGGATTCCCTTTGTCTTTGTCAGGCGTGTCAGCGGACGCATGACAGCGTTATGTTCCATGCCGCTTACCACGACGTGGTCGCCCGGCTGTAAAAAACCGTCAAAAAAAGTATTGAGCGAATAGGTGACGCTTGGGGTAAATATGACACGGCGGGGGTCACGCGCGCCAAAGAGTTCCGCGAGGCGCTCGCGCGTATCGAGAACATCGCTTTCAACGGAGTACGCCTCCTGATAATTTCCGCGACCGATATTGACACCGTGGTTTTCGAGCAGATCCTTCATCGCGGAGCCGACACCGGGAGCTTTCGGGAACGACGTGCTGCTTTGATCAAGGTAAATTAACTCTCTCATATCCATTGTTCTCCTCCAATACAATCAGGCAAAAGAACCGGCGGTGCGCAAACAGAATATCACAGCGCTAATAGTTCTCCGTATGGCGGGAAAGCTCATCCAGCCACAGATCAGGCCGGGCGTCACCCGGCATTCTCCACGCGCTCTGCGGCGTCAGACGCCAGGGGAAAGCGGCGACACCTTCCGGAGCGGCAGAACGTTTGAACTGGCTACGGAAGAAACGAAGGATAAATCCGCGGAGCCATTGCGCGATAAGCGGGGGACGGTAAATGCCGCCGAAGACCTCTGCCGCCAGGTCGTATACGGCGGAAGGTTTCTTGTGTCCGAACACCATATGCCAGAGGAAAAAATCGATCAGTTCGTAAGGACCGATGACATCCTCTGTAATCTGCCGGAGGCTGTCGTCCTCATGGGGAGGCAGCAGCTCAGGGGAAACGGGCCGGCTGAGAATCCGGCGAAGCGCAGAAGCCGCTTCTGCCGCGTCACGCGGCGACAAACCCATATCCGCTTTCCCTTCCTCGAGGCGTTCGGCGGCGGTGCCCACCAGATACCGGACGGCGGTTTTGGGGATGGAAGAGTTGACGGCATACATCGACATCTGATCGCCGTTGTAAGTGCACCAGCCGAGAGCGAGTTCGGATAGATCGCCTGTTCCGACGACAAGACCGTGCCCAAGATTCGCGAGGTCCATCAGGATCTGCGTCCTTTCCCGCGCCTGTGCGTTTTCGAAAGTCACATCGTGCGCCGTGCCATTGTGCCCGATCGCGCAGAGGTGCCGTGACACCGCGTCTTCTATGCTTATTTCGCGGAAGCCGACGTGCGTCGCTTCGCCGAGCTGTCGCGTGAGAGAGCGCGATTGCCGCGATGTCCCCGGCCCCGGCATTGAGACGGCGAGGATCTCCCTGTGAGAGAAACCGTTTATTCTCGCGGCTTCCATACAGATGAGGAGCGCCAGCGACGAATCCAGGCCGCCTGATAACCCCAGAACCGGGCGCGCGCCGATCGCGGCGAGTCTCGCCGCCAGCCCTCTGCCCAGAATTTCCATTGTTTCCCGATAGAACGTAACGGCGTCGAGTTCTTTTTTCATCAGGAAAGGGAAGCGCCTGTTCTCTTCCACGGATTTTTCTTTCAGGTGCAGCGCTTCGCTGCCGGAAAAATCCCATACTGTTGAGCTGCTGCTGAGGATATGCCCGATATCCTCCGGCTGGATGACGGCTGTCGTCAGTCCCGTCGAAAAGGCGGGGCTTTCGGCTAGGATGCGGCCATCACAGAGTATGAGGCGGTGGCCTGCGAACACGCCTTCGCTTGCGGATTCACCTTCACCGGCGCCTGCATACAGAAAAAGCGAATGGCGGCATAGTGAACCACGGATGAGCGCGCTCCTGAGACGGCGGTAATCACCCGTCCACTCGTGCCTTGCGTCAGCTGCCACCTCGAGAACAGGCCATGCGCTGCCTTGCGGATCAACAGGCGAGATATCCGGATATTCTTCATGTCCGTTGAAGCCGCCGATGTTTGCCGGATCGACCGGCGCGAGCTGAATAGCGAGCGCGGGGATAGCCGGGCTGCGATCCATAACAGGGAACGGCAGGGTAGATGTCCGGAGGGTATCGCGGCAGCATTGTCCGTGGGGCGAAAGCCATCTGGCCGGTATAACCCCCTCAACGGCACCACGCGCCATCACGGCCGTCACCTTCATTAACCCCCGGTCTGAACGCAGGGGAACGGAAAGCAGCACGCGGATCGATGAAGCAGCGGTGGCGCGCGCTATACGTCCGAGACTCTCCGGACAGGCGCTCAGCAGCGCGTCCTGCCGCAACAGATCGCCGCAGGTGCTGCCCGTCAATGCCATGTCGGAGAAGAGCAGCACATCGACACCGGAACCGACAGCCTCGGCAATCAGCGAAACAATCGCTTTTTCATTCGCCGCGATATCTCCCACGCGGATCGCGGGAGTCGCGGCCGCGAGCGTGAGTCCCCGAAACGGCCGGTGCAGGTTATGCGCGGGATCTTCCACGATCAGCGGATCGCAGAGAGAGGGGCGGATCTTTAAAGTGCTCTGCATAATCATCGTCTGGTCTGGCGGCTGGGAGGTCGTTTTCAGCCGATCGGGAACGGCTCCGTCTCCCTCAGCAGAAAGTCACGTTCGTCCCCTTCGAAGTAGGGCAGAAGTTCTTCACGGACAGACGCGTGGTAAGCGTTTAACCATTCGGTTTCTTCTGTTGTGAGCAATTCGGGGAGAATAGCGTCCCGGTCGAACGGAACAAAGGTCAGCGTCTGAAATTTCAGGAATATATCGCCGACTTCGTTCAGTTCTTCAGAAACCTCTATCATTCTGATCTCACCGTCATAGGTCGCGAGGATTTTGTTTGAGCGGAGAGCGACATAGTCGTTTTCGAGACGGATACCATGCTTGTCCTGGCGGTACACACCCGGCTCGATCGTAATCACGATATTTTCACGGAAGCCGAAATCGCCGTAGTGCGGGTTGTTTGTCAGGCGCTGAGGGCCTTCGTGGACACCGGACAGATAGCCGATACCATGTCCCGTGCCGCATTTGTAATCCAATCCGCTGCGCCACATCACCGAGCGGGCGATGGCATCCAGCGACGTGCCGCATGTGCCGTCAAGGAAAGGAAGTGACGCGAGCGCGATATGCGATTTCAGTGTCAGCGTGTAATCTTCTTTCTCCTCGCGCGTCAGAGGACCGAGTGAGCAAGTCCTCGTGATATCGGTTGTGCCGTCATTTGTCTGCGCTCCGCAGTCGACAAGGTAGAACCCCCGCTGCTGAAGCTTGCCGTAGTGTTCCGGTGTCGCCTGGTAATGCATCATCGCGGCATTGGGGCCGTACGCCGAAATTGTCGGGAAGCTCTCCACAATATAGTCATCAGACGCCTCCCGCAGTTCCCGAAGCTTCTCCGTGACTTCGATTTCATTCAGCCCGCGCGGCGCCGCTTCGTTTTTAATGTAATACAAATATTTTGTGACGGCGATGCTGTCGCGGATGCCGGCGCGGAACTGGCAGAACAGCTCCGTTTCGTTGAGGACGGCTTTCATAAGGAAAGGATAATCGCGCTTTTTCAGGATTCTGACATTTTTCGGAACAGTTCTCAGAAGCGCGCGGCTGACGCGCGACGGGTCTGCGGCGAGAACGCCGGCAGGCAGGGCGCGGAGCGCTTCTTCCACCTTATCGTAACCGCGCAATTCGATTCCCTGGCTGGTAAAGATGTTCCACATCTTGTCATCCACTTTGTTCTGATCGATGAAAAGAAACGCTTTGTCTGCCGTGATCAGGGCGAAGGCGAGCGTCATGCAGTGTTTGGGGACATCGCTTCCGCGGAAATTCATGAGCCACGCGATATCGTCCAGGCCGACGTAGAGTGCATAGTCCGCCCCGTCGGACTTCATTTTCTCACGGACTTTCCCAATCTTCCCACTCGCCGGGATTCCGGTGTACTCAATCCCGTGTTCGAAAATTTTCCCGGACGGGAGCGGGGGGCGGTCCTCCCAGATCCCGCTGACGAGATCGAGATCAGTAACAAGTGTTATGCCTTTTGCCGCGAGTTTCTCTTCGAGCGAATTCGCTGTCGCGTCCGGTACAAGCGTGCCGTCGATCGCCACGCGCGAACCTCGCGCGAGGTTGTCTCTGAGCCATTCATCCGGCTGAGGGACGCCGGGGCTTCCCTGCTTCATCAGCATAAAAGGCGTTCCCTCGAGGTCGCCGGCTGCCTGAATATGGTAGCGGCCGTCTGTCCAGAGCAGTGCGTCGGAGGCCGTGACAACCGCCGTGCCGGCAGAACCCTTAAAACCTGTCAGCCATGCCCTCGTCTGAAAGTGAGCCGCGATGTATTCGGAATTATGTGGATCGGCCGTCCCGATGTAACAGGCGTCAATCCCGTGTTTTTTCATGTTTGCGCGCAAGCGCTCGAGTTTAATTGCAGTATCCATACCGGTAATCTCCTATCGGCATTATTGTATCATTGTAAGAGGGTGAAACCGCATGTCCGGACGCGCGAAGCGCATTTATTGATACAGATCGGGAGGATTCAGGATGGCCAGACAGAAAACGGCATTAGTCACGGGAGGCGCGCGGGGCATTGGGCGCGCGATATCGACAGTGTTAGCGAGAGAAGGCTACCACGTGTTTATCAACTACTTTCATTCAGAGGATGACGCGCGCGTACTCGCCGAGATGCTTGAGCGGGACGCCTGTTCGGCGACGCTCCTGCGGGCTGATGTCGCAAGTCCCTCAGATGTCCGAGGTATGGTAGCGGCCGCTCTGCTCGATTGTGGGAGAATCGATGTTCTCGTCAACAATGCGGGTATCAGCACGTGGGGGCTTTTGACGGAGACATCCGAGGAGACATGGGACAGGGTTCTGAATACGAACCTGAAGTCAAGCTACCTGCTGTCGAAAGCAGTCCTTCCCAATATGATCCGGGCGGGTTCCGGCAGTATTGTCAATGTGTCGTCCATGTGGGGCGTGATCGGCGCGTCATGCGAAGCAGCTTATTCCGCGAGCAAATCGGGGTTGATTGGTCTGACAAGGGCGCTCGCGCGCGAGGTCGCGCCGGCGGGCGTCCGCGTGAACGCTGTCTCACCGGGAGTGATCGGAACGAGCATGCTCGACCATTTGACGGAAGAGGAACGCCAGGCGCTGGTCGAGCAGACGCCGCTCAACCGGATCGGCACGCCTGAGGAAGTAGCGGAGGCCGTCGCCTTCCTGGCGTCTGACAAAGCGTCTTTTATCACCGGTCAGGTCCTCGGCGTTGACGGCGGTTTTATCTGATTTACCGATCTTCACGGAAATACGATTTCCCTAGCCATGCAGGTGCCTGGTTTTCTCTCTTCTTTGAAAGAGTGGTGAGAACGAGGATTACAATAGTTAACAGATAGGGCAGCATATCAATAATCTGAGAAGTTATGGATATGTCATTATTGCCGATCCTAAAAGAGATGTTCTGGTACTTAATGCTCAGCGCCCGAAGGAGGCCAAATAAGTACGACCCGAAAATCGCTTTGATCGGATTCCACGTTGAGAAGATAACAAGCGCGACAGCGATCCAACCCATGCCGGCGACAATATTGTCTTGCCATCTCGGTACAAATACGAGCGAAAGAAATGCGCCGCCCAAACCGCACAATAGTCCCCCCAACGCGATATGTATATACTTGTATGATGTCGTGTTGATACCGCTTGTATCGGCAGCCGCAGGGTTTTCGCCAACCATTCTCATGATTAGTCCGTAATTTGTTTTCTTCAAATAGAAATACAAGCCAAATGCCAGCCATAAACTTAAATGAAACAGATAACTCTGCGAAAAGAGTACAGTGCCCAGAATCGGAATATTAATAAGGACGGGAATAATCTGTATTCCCATTATCCTGATAAAAGAGGGAGACAGCGTGAGACCTGAGAGACTTTCCCCTGAAAAGTTAGCTATACCTGTG
The DNA here is from genome assembly GCA_029570375.1 of Bacillota bacterium. GTDB lineage: Bacteria > Bacillota > Clostridia > Saccharofermentanales > DTU023 > UBA4923. The sequence continues at coordinate 55,992 of JAKPXB010000043.1, forward strand.
CCGAGAATAGTGATAGCGAAACCTGTTACTGTCTGGTTACCTTTAAAAGTCACGGTAACAAGGGCGTATAAGAGAGATAAAAGGAGCGACGCAACGCCCGCTGTTACGATGGATAGCAGTGGGGAGCTTGTGTGGTAAGCGACACCAAAACCTGCGCAGGCACCAACCATCATCATCCCCTCGATACCGAGGTTTAAATTACCAACCTTATCATTCAAGATGCCGCCAAGTGTGGCGAACAGCAGAGGCGTTCCCAATTGAACAGCTAACTGCAGGAATAAAACTAAGTCATTCATGTACTATCACCATCGTTTCGATTCAGAGCGGTACTGCATTAAACTAATAAGAGCAGGTTTTGTGTGATGAACAAATATCGGCTTTTTTTCTGGTTGACACCCTGTATTCTGTGAAGAATTCACTGCTCAAAATGCTCAGCAAAATCATACCCTGCAATATCTCGGCGATGTCAGATGAGATTCGCATTGAACTTTGGATATATTCTCCGCCTTGGAGCAGTACTGCAAATAAAAAAGATCCAACCATCAGCGCAAGAGGGTTAAGCCTCGACATATAGGCGACGATTATAGCCGTATAACCCATCCCACTGGAGATTTGATCATTCATCGTCTTCTCAATACCAGAGGCTTGGATCATACCGGCAAGACCACAAAGACCACCGCCGATGAGTGCAGCGGAAAAAAGGATTTTGGTTGTTTTCATTCCTGCGTATCGCGCCGTCTCAAAATTGTCTCCCATGACCGATATTTCGTATCCAAGCTTTGATCGAAAAAGGAGAATATAGATAATAATGACAAAACTGATGGCAATAATCCAACCGATGTGTATGCCAAATACCTTTGGTAACAGTGCCTCATCCGGATAATTTGCAATTTTGGGGAACCCATACGCCTTTGGATCTTTCCATGCAGAATACTGCAAATACGACACCAGTTTGAGAGCAATGTAGTTCATCATCAAAGTAACTAAAGTTTCACTTACACCGTAGAAACGCTTTAGAAAAGCAGGTAAAAGGCACCAGAGTCCGCCAAAAACGACGGCGAACAACATCATAACAGGGATTGTCATTGCACCGAGACTCGTACCGGATAGTCGTATCAGGTACGTCGCTCCAATAACGCCCATACAGAACTGTCCTTCCGCGCCGATGTTCATGAACTGCGCCCGGTAGCAAACGGACAACCCCAATCCCATGATCAAGAGAGGGATCATCTTGTTAATCGTTTCCTGAATTCTATAGGATGAACCTACGGCACCGAATACCATCTCTCCGTATACTTGCAACGAGTTGTATTTAAGGATTGACAGAATGAAACCAGTCAGTAGAAGAGCAAAGAGAATGGAGGCAATTCTAAGAAAAGCCCGCTTTCCAAGTGACATACTCGCACGTCTAACAACTCTTAGCATGGTGTTCCTCCGCTTTTTGACCGAGCATCATCCAGCCAATCTCTTCTTTTGTTCTCGATTTCGCGTCAATAATCCCCATGAGGCGGCCTTCGTGCAAGACACCTATTCGGTCACACAGGCTGGTGAGCACATCTAAATCTTCGCCAATGAGCAGGATGGCGACACCTCGTTCTTTTTGTTTGTTAAGCTCATTGTATATGAAATGTGAAGCAGCAATATCAAGGCCTCGGACAGGATAGGCGGCAATAAGCAACGTAGGGTTTTGACTAATCTCACGGCCCAGCAGAACTTTCTGAATATTCCCTCCGGATAAAGAACGAACCGTTTGTTTTGTGTTCGACGCACTCACTTGGTATTCTTCAATTAGCAATTCAGCCGCCTTTCTACTTGCTCTGTGATCCATGAAGAAGCTCTTTTGCGCTTGATATGACTTGAGTACGATATTTTCCTCGATTGTTAGTCCGCCCGCGAGACCCATTCCGAGCCGGTCTTCCGGTATAAAGCCTATGGATATCCCTTTACCCAGGCGTTCGGAAGGGTTTAGGCTGATGAGTTCTTTTCCTTCAAGTAAAATTCTGCCGGCATCGGCTGTCTGCAAACCAGCGATTGCTTCGCAGAGTTCTTTTTGACCTGATCCAGCGATACCGGCAATTCCAAAAATCTCATGCGATTTAATGGAGAAGCTGATATTGTCAAGTTTAATTTTCCCATCCGGCGCTTTTACAGTGAGGTTCTGGATCTCGAGCTTGACCGCTTTCTTGTCTTCGTTGATTTTTCTAAAAGGGATATGGAGATTGACAGCGTGTCCGACCATCAACTCTGTCAATTGCTCAGGAGTTGTTTCAACCGTGTTGAGTGTGCAGAGACTCTCTCCTTTTCTTAGCACGGTGACGCGATCACTGATATCCATCACTTCATTCAATTTATGCGTGATAATAATGATTGAGCAACTCTCGTCGCGCATGTTCCGAAGAGTCTCAAACAAGGTTGTTGTCTCCTGAGGTGTGAGGACAGCCGTCGGCTCGTCAAGAATCAGTACGGTGGCACCACGGAAAAGAGCTTTCACAATCTCAACCGTTTGTTTTTCGCTGACAGACATTCGGTAAGTCATTTTTCGCGGATCCAGATTGAAACCGAACCGTGCACACAATGTCTCGATCTTCTGGCAGTTTTTATTTTTTTTAATAAACAGAGATCTGCTGTGACCACCAATAATATTTTCTGCTGCTGTGAAAACGTCTACCTGTTTAAAATGCTGGTGTACCATGCCAATGCCGAGGTCAATCGCATCTTTCGGGCAATTGATGTCGACATACTTTCCATTGATCGTAATCGTTCCGGAATCCTGTGCGTATATGCCTGCGAGTATATTCATCAACGTGCTCTTTCCCGAGCCATTTTCACCGAGTAAAGCATGTATTTCACCTTTTTTGACGGAGAAGTTAACGCCATGGTTGGCCGTCACTTTGCCAAACGCTTTGCAGATATTCTGCATTACAACATAGTCATCAGTTGCCATTGCATCCCTTCTTCCAAATTATTTCGGCGCTTGTAACCATGGGTTATAAGCAAAAGCGCGTGCGATCGATCTCTCCCTTAAGGCAACGGGATTGAGTACGATAAACTAATGGTCAAAAGAAAAATCTGGTAATAGATTCCAGAATCTATTACCAGACGAAAAGGATACCGAAATTATCCGACTTTGCCAATGACTCCTTCAACAAACCAATCCAAGGCGAGAAGCTGTTCATCTGTCAGTGTCTCACCGGATTTTACTTTTACAACGCCCGTGTTATCTTTAAGCTCGCCTTTCCAAATATCCAGTGATCCATCGATAATGCCCTTTTCCGCAGCATCAACAGCTTCTTTTGTTCCCGGTGCACAATTTTTTGAAATACCTTCCAGTTTCACGACGTGCTCATCAAGGCCTCTCCATTTAAATCCGCCTGTACTCGACCACGTACCGTCCATAATCTCCTGAATGTCCTGTTTGTAGAAAGTAGCATAGTCGAAAATGGCTGAAGTCAGGAATGCATTCGGAACCACGGCTTCTCCCCCGGGTGAGGTTCCCCCCGTTGCCCACGCGCCACGTTCAGCCGCAGCCATCTGCGGGTTCATCGTGTCGCAGTATGCGGCGATGACATCGCATCCTCCGTTGAGCAGCTCTGTGGCAGCTGTCTTTTCTGTCGCCGGATCGTACCAGGAACTTGTCCATTTCACTTCGACAGTTGCGGTCGGGTTGACCGATCTGGCGCCGAGTGTGTAGGCATTGACTTGTCTTACGCATTCCGGAATGGGGAATGTTGTCACAAAGCCAATTTTACCAGTTGCTGTGCGCATGCCGGCGGCAATACCTGCCAGATACTGAGCCTGGTAGATTTTGCCCATATAAGTAGACATGTTGTTCTTCGTGATATATCCCGTGCAGTGGTTGAAATAAACATCTGGGTATTCGTCCGCAACATTTGCGATATACTCCATATGACCGAAACTGACGGCATAGATGACATTGCAGCCTTGTTGGATGAGATCTCTGGCCGCTTTTTCACATTCGCTTGTCTCGGGAATATTCTCAAGGTAAAGTGTTTTAATGCCCATCTCTTCAAGCGCCAGACGCCCCAAATTGTGAACGTAAATATAACCCTCGCTTCCGATAGGACTACTGTAAATAAAACCGACTTTGAGTTCGTCTTTTGTAAATGCTTTCAGACCTGAGACCGTTTTTTTGTCATTTGAATCAGTCTTGGTATCACCTGATTCCGTGTTGCTTGTATTTGATGTTTCTGGTTTCTCCACAGGAGCACAAGCCATCAGGCTTACCATCAATAAGGTGACCATTACGATAATGAGTATTCTTTTCATTTTTACCTCCCTTTCGGATATCCCATTTTATTTATTCCCACGTCCCTTTCATCGGCGCGGGAGAGGGTTGAGTTATTCTCCGTCGTTAAATCTGATGAAAATGACATGATTTCTTAATCATTGTCAGCTACTTTGATGACGGGGAAACGATCCGGCAATTCAATACCAGCCCTTTTGTAGATAGCTTTTGTACGCTTATTGGCTTCACGAAGGATTGCATCCTCATCCAGAACAAGGATTTTTCTGTCTCTCATGAGCCATTGGCCATTGCACATCGCCGATTTGATATTATTGGAGTGCATCGCTGTAACAAGTGCTGCGATTTTGTCATTCACCGGCATCATAGAAGGTCCGTATGGATCGATGACGATAAGGTCAGCTTTTTTTCCTTTTTCAAGTGACCCGTAAAGTTTATCATCTAAGAGCGCCCGTGCCCCCCATTTTGTTGCCATACGCAAAACGTCATGCGCGGGAACGACAGTCGGATCGAGCCGCCATCCCTTGTGGATAAGAGAGGTAAGCCACATCTCGTCTACTATATCCATACGGTTGGATGAAGAGGCGCCATCTGTGCCAATTGATACTTTGATTCCCATATCCAGCATCTTGGGAACACGCGCAAAACCAAGAACGCGCATTGCCGAAGCGGGATTATGGGAAATTTTCACATCGCGTTTCTTAATGAGTTCCAATTCTTCATCTGTTAGCCATACGGTATGGACAGCAAGAAGGTTCCCGCCGAGAACGCCCAAGTTCTCGAGATGCTTGACTGTTCCAACCCCAAAGCGGTCGTAAGTGTAATCTTTTTCTTCTTTCGCCTCCGCGACATGCATGTGAATACCGACACCATAGTGGTCAGCAAGTTCTTTTGTGCGGATACAGAGCTCGTCGGTATTATTGAAAATAGTACGCAAACCAAACCACACCTGAACCCTGCCATCCGCTGTATTGTGATATTTTTCAAGATCAATGATCTGTTGCTCAAGTTCCTGTTCGAGAGTAAGTTGCCATTTCTTTGGCAACCCTTCTCCACAATCCATAACAGATTTTGCGAGTTTACCGCGTAATCCGGATTCTTTAGTTGCTCTCGCCATTCCTGAAACATACTGTCCCCCGGGTTCAGCAAAAGAGGTCACGCCCGATCGTATCAACTCGAGACAGGTGAGCAGAGTTGAAATATAGGAGTCCTCTTCCGTCATATTGCTTTCAAAAGGCCACATTCTTTTGTGCAACCATGTAATAAAGTCAACATCGTCTCCGACACCTCGACTAAGCTGCTGAGAGGTGTGGACATGTGTGTTGACAAAACCGGGGAGAATGTATTTTCCATCCAGTTCGATGATTTCAGCGTCTGACTTAAGTGATGCAGGGTCAACATTGCCAACGGCAATGATACGGTCATCCTCGACAAGGACACCTCCACCGTCATAGACAGTGTCGTTTGCATCCATGCTCAGTATGAAACCGTTTTTAAGGTAAATTTGCCCCATTTTTAGTGATTCCTTAATCCTTTCTAATCAATTCTAATCATTTTTTTGTCAATTGATTTCAATGACTGGGTCGATGATTCTGAATGTTGCTACATCAAATAGCCCCTGGTCGCTGATAGCCAGCTCGGGAATAAAAATGAGTGTAATGAAGGAAAGCGTTACATTTGGCGAAGGAACGGTACACCCTCGATCTGCCATCGCCTTGATGATTGAGCGCAGTTTTTCTGCCACAATATCGCCGTCTTCGTTTGCCAGGAGACCGCAAATGGGCAGTGCTATTTCCGCGATCACTTCACCGCCATCCACAAAGACAAAGCCGCCTTGCAAATCTTGAATCCGATTGACAGCGAGCGCCATGTCGTCTGGGTTCGATCCGACGACGCTTACATTGTGGTGGTCATGGCCGACAGAAATGGCAATGGCGCCTGCTCTTAGACCAAAGTTTTTGATAAAGGATTTGCCAATTGAGCCATTTTTTCCGTATCTCTCGATGCAGGCGATGTGGAGAATGTCATTTTCCAAGTCGGAACGAATATATCCGTCGACTACTGGAAGCTCTGCGACGAGACTTTTGGTTAGAAGCGAAACAGGAGAAGCGCCAATGACGTGGACTTTAGCGCTCTTAGCGCCTTGATCGGCGGAAATAATGAGATCGTGTCCTTTGACAAAAGGCATATGGACAGTTCCGCGTAGATTGTCGCTGTATTTAGGTCCTGCAAAGTCCTGGCAAAGCTTGCCGTTTTGGACGACTAGTTTCCCCTTTGCCACAACACGGTCGATGAGACATTCTTCCAGTGAAGAGAGAAGCACAATGTCGGCATATTTCCCGGGGCTGATAGAACCACACTCGTGATCGATGCGGAAAGATTCGGCGGGGTTGATTGTCACCATCTGAATAGCGGTGACAGGATCGATTCCCTCTTCGACAGCGATGCGTACTTTGTGATCTAAGTGCCCATAGTCCTTTATGTGTAAGGCGTCAATATCGTCTGAGACCATCGAACAATGGCGTGTGTCAACGCCATTTTCGGTGATTATTTTAAGGCAGGGGCGCAGATCGGTGGATGCGGAACCTTCTCGCATCAGGACGCGTAGACCGACTCTCAGTTTTTGTAGAGCTTCTTCTTTGTTAGTACTCTCATGATCGGAATTTATACCGGCAGAAGCGAAGGCATTGAGATCACCATCATACAAGGCAGGCGCATGCCCTTCAGCAGTTTTGTGAAACTTCTTCGCAAGCCTGAGAATATTGGCGGAGTTATCGCTTCCTGCCAAGATAGGTGGAGCCAGAACCTCGGCGAGCCCAATGGCTTCTGGTAACTGGACCAATTCTTCCATCATGGCAGTCTTCAATGTCGACCCTGTTGTTTGGAGACCACTCTCTTCCATAAACGCCGGTACAGTGTAGTAAAGCTTCACAGGCGTATTGACAGACTCTGATAAAATCTCTTTCATTCCCTCGACTCCGGAGACAATGGTGATTTCCATTAAGTCAGACGCGACTGATGTGGTACCGTGCTTGATGACCATTTTTGCAAACTCACTAAAGGTGAGCATACTACTTTCGATGTGAATATGGGCATCAATGAAACCAGGAACGAGATATCCCCCTGCGGCATCTATAATCCCTGTCTTCGCGTTGTAAACAGTTTCAGGTAAATTACCGACAAAAGCGATGCGGTTGCCGACAATCGCAACATCTGCCGGATAGATTTCAGCGGTGTGTACGTTGACGAGCCTGCCATTTTTTATGATCAGACCTGCGGCTTCCTTGCCAGTGGCGACGGCGATCAACCTCTTATCCATCATTTCAAAATCTCCTTCCTTATGTGCACAGAGCTTGTCTGCTTTCGATAAACATCTTTGTTAAGAGTAATGTGTATCGCCTATGCGTTCTTGTTCTTTACTTTGATCTGTGTTAATTGGTGTTCAGGCACATAGTATTAGCGGATATATTAATGTGGAGTGATCAAGATGTGTCAATTAGCACAAACCATATTTTCTAAATTAAAGAAATTCGTATAAATATTAGTCCTAAGTGGAATTTTAGCATCGCAGCGATACTGTGTCAACGCGATTTTAAGCCATTGTGTTTTGGTGTTTTATGTTTTTTACTAAGATTGCGAACGCAAAAAGATCGCGTATTATTGACTGAGTTTCGACGAGAGCGAAACAGTTGCAAGATTATTGGTACAATCATTGATAACATAATAAAAATAGATATTGGGAAGGAGGGAGTGTACTTTGGAGGATAACAGTTACAAAAATACACGCAGAATACGTAAAGAGAGGAAAATGACACTCAAAGATCTTGCGAAGCAATGTGGTTTATCTGTTTCCTTTTTGAGTAAATATGAAAATGGTAAGTCGAGTATTACTGTAACAGCTCTAAGAAATATTGCTCAGGCACTCAACGTTCCCATTAAAGTACTCATTGCTTCTGAAGAGGAGCAGGATCTGTTAGTTATTAGGTGCGAAGATCGATTCTCTGTCGTACAAAATGAAAAGGACCACACAATTCAAGATTTCCTGACAAAAGGAGGTCTGTTCGACATGCAGGTAACCGTTATGCACATGCCGCCACACACCTCTTCTGGCGAACTCGGATCGCATGACGGGGAAGAGTTCATATATGTGTTAGAGGGCGAAATAGTTTTAAAGCTGGAGGGGCATGCTCCCATCCACCTTGGAAAAAGCGACATGGCGTATTATTTCTCTCAGAATAAACACGGTTGGGAAAATAAAAAAGACGAGAAAGCAGTATTTTTGGCTGTTACGTCAAGTAAAGGGTTTTGATTAATCACTGCTATCAAACGGAATGGGGGATCGCATAAATGCAATCCCCCCTGATGACAATAAATCTGTCTGCTTCCAGAGAATGATTGAGCGTTTTCGGTGTCCCTCATGCCCTTAAGAGAAGGCACTTGTTTTCACTTGTCCCTTACAGCTCAGCGGTTGAGGTTGAAGGCACCCAGGCCGGCGTACACGGCGCTTTCACCGAGTTGCTCCTCGATGCGGAGGAGCTGGTTGTACTTCGCGACGCGGTCCGTGCGCGACGGTGCACCTGTCTTGATCTGGCCTGTTCCCATCGCGACGACGATGTCGGCGATGGAGACATCTTCAGTCTCACCAGAACGGTGGGATACGACAGCTGTCCAGCCTGCGCTCTGCGCCATTTCGATGGCGTCGAATGTCTCGGTGAGCGTTCCAATCTGATTCAGCTTGATCAGAATGGAGTTGGCCGCGTCCTCATCGAGTCCGCGCGCCAGGCGCTCCGTGTTTGTGACGAACAGGTCGTCTCCGACGAGCTGGACGCGGTCGCCGATGCGTTCGTTGAGCTTTACCCAGCCTTCCCAATCGTCCTCGGCGAGGCCGTCTTCGAGGGAAATAATCGGGTATTTCTCACAGAGGCCGGCGTAATAGTCGATCATTTCGTCCGTCGTCTTAAACTCACCGGTCTTCCAGAACAGATAGCCTTCTTTACCCTGTGCCTTCGCTTCTTCGAAGAGCTCGGTGCTCGCGGGGTCCATGGCGATAAAGAAATCCTCACCCGGCTTGAAGCCCGCTTCTTCAATCGCGCGGACAAGCCACTGCAGAGCTTCTTCGTCGCTCTTGAGGTTCGGCGCAAACCCTCCTTCGTCGCCGACAGCAGTGGAGTAACCCTCTTTCTTCAGCAGGCTTTTCAGCGTATGGAAGACTTCCGCGCACCAGCGGAGCGCTTCTTTGAATGTCGGCGCGCCGGCCGGCATAATCATAAACTCCTGCAGGTTGACGCTGTTGTCCGCGTGTTTTCCTCCGTTGATGACGTTCATCATGGGAACAGGCAGCATGTGGGCGCGGATGCCGCCGAGATACTGCCACAAAGGCAAATCAAGGGAATTCGCAGCCGCTTTGGCGCAGGCGAGCGAGACAGCCAGAATGGCGTTCGCGCCGAGGGTCGCCTTGTTATCGGTGCCATCCAGCTCGATGAGCGCGCGGTCAATCTCTACCTGGTCGTAGACATTCATGCCGATAATCTCCGGGGCGATCGTGTAATTAATGTTATCAACGGCTTTCTGGACACCTTTGCCGAGGTAGCGGCTCTTGTCCCCGTCGCGCAGCTCAACGGCCTCATAGGCGCCGGTCGAGGCTCCCGAAGGAACCGCCGCGCGGCCAAAGGACCCGTCCATGGTGTAGACTTCTGCTTCTACCGTAGGATTTCCACGGGAATCCAGAATTTCTCTTGCGATTACAGAATCAATCCAAAGTTCTGTCATATGTATTGTTACCTCCTGTGGTTAAACAACGTATGTCTGAGGGCTGAACCCGTCACAGTATAGCAAATTCTAGGGCCGGGGGTAAGACTGATCATCCGGTGTATCCGGCTCGATGATCAGCGCGCCGGACTCAAAGCTCACAGGGACGGTTTTGAATGTGGTCAGAAGCAGCAGCAATTGAGCGACAGAAGTTGAAAGCAGCACATAGGCGATGTCGAACAGATCGGCAATAGGTCCGAAAAGAATCGTACCGAGGGGAATTGCCGCCGAACCGATCATGTAGAGCAGGGCGAAAACCCGCCCGTGGTAATCTTTCTCAACATTCTGCTGGAACAAGGTTGTGACCGCTGTAGTGTAGAAGGGGACAATCACACCGAGCAGGAATGCGAGGATGACAAAAAAGGCGAAGAGCGGTGACGATGTCAATCCCAGGATAGCGAGCACGAGTGTAAAGGCCGCGACGAGAAATCCTGCCGCACGCACGACCTGCAGATGACTTCTGAACCTTCCGCGTATTGATACAATCAGTCCGCCGATCGCCATACCGGCGAACAGAGCCGTCTGTGTCGCGGCAATCCGCCAGGGTTCGTCTCCGAAATGGCGGCGGATGAACAGCGGAGTCAGGATCGCGACAGGGGCGAGCAGCACCATGAATAGCGCATATGTCAGCATCAGGTTTCTGATCGCGCGGTGTCTCTTCACATAGGCAAACCCTCTGCGGAACTGTTTTAATCCCGTCTCATCCTCAGGTGTCTCGCTTTCGACGGGAGGCGCGTCATCCGTATCGGCGCTGTCAGCCCGGCCGATATCGGGGAAGCCCCAGGACTCTTCCTCCCGGAGTTTTGGCACCGTTCCGAGAGCCGTGGTAATTCTGCCTGTTTTCTGGTGTGGAATCGGCAGGAACAGCATGATGAGAATGGCAATGAAGGCCGTTCCCACATCGACCATAAAGACAACCCAGAGCGGGAAAAGCGTTAGCAGTGCTCCCCCGAGTACGGGGGACAGCAATAGCAGCACGTTGTTGATTGTGCTGTAGATCCCGTTGATTCGTACCAATTCCTTCTTCGGCGTAATCTGAGGGATGAGCGCGTTGATGGCGGGACCCTGCACCCCTCCGCCAAAGGAGCGGATCATCGCCGCGATATAAATGAACCAAATGTGGTTGTATCCGAGCAGAAACAGTATCGCAAGCGCGAGTGTGACGAGCGCGATCCCTCCGTCCGCCATAACAATCAGCCAGCGCCGCTCATAACGATCTGCCCAGACGCCGGAGAACGGGGCGACGAGAAGCTGAGGGATAAAGGACGCCAGCGTGATAATCATCATCGATGTCCCTGAGTTTGCCCGAAGGGTGACGTACCAGATAATCGCGAACTGAACCAGCCCCGATCCGAGCAGGGATACGGCCTGGCCGCTTAAGAAAGCGGCGCTGACGCGCTGCCAGCGCTGTGTTAAATGAAATCGACTCTTTGGCATATTATTTCGAATTATAGCACGGCTGTTACGGAAAGGCCTAATCGGGAGGTCCGCATTTCTATATCACACTTCCGGGAGTCCTCATCTCTGCTACACTGTGAATGTTATCAAAACAGTGTGAAAGATTGATAACCGGAAGGAGCACAAAGCGATGACTGTAGACTGGAAAAGTCAGATCAAAAGATTAGTGGACCGCGGCGCGGAGTACGCAGATGTCCGCTATTACCCTAAACAGGAAGAAGATTTCATGTTTATGTGGAACGGGAACTTTCTTGCCTTTAATCGGTCAGAAGAAAGTGGTTTCGGCGTCCGCGTGCTTGTTGACGGCGCATGGGGCTTTGCTGCCTCGTCCGACATGACATCGCCGGGCGAGACCTTTGACCGGGCCTTTGCCAATGCCGCCGCCGCGGCGGCTCGGATTAAAAGGCCGGTTCGCCTTGCCGACAAGGAGGTACTGTCCGGGCGTTTCGAAAGTCCCTGCGGGGAGGACCCTTTTGAGGTACCCCTGGCGGACAAAGTTGCCATGCTGCGTGATATCGACAGCTTCATCAGGCAGCCCGGAGTCATTCAGAGGAGAGTCAAGCTCAGTACTGTCCGCAAAACGATTGAATATTATGACTCGGAAGGCGCTGAAATAGAAAAACACATTGTTGATATCTTTCCCAGCATGCAGGTCGCCGCTTTTGATGACACCGGCATGATGCAGAGCCGCAAGTATCTGCCTCCGCGGCTCGCGCCGACGCGCGGGTGGGAGACGATGGACCTTGAACACTGGAGGCTGCAGGCGGACCGCATTGTGTCAGAGATGCGGCAGCTGGTTGAAGCGCCGAAATGTCCGGAAGGGCGGATGTCCGTCATCCTGATGCCGGATATGATGTACCTGCAGGTGCACGAGACGATTGGCCATGCGCTCGAGCTGGACCGTATTCTGGGATACGAGCTTTCCTTCGCCGGCGGATCGTTTGTGAGGCTCAATGATTTCGGCACACTGCGGTACGGTTCGCCGAAACTGAATGCGCGCGCTGACGCGACACTGATCAATTCGCCCGGAAGTTTCGGTTTTGATGACGAAGGCGTTGCCGCACAGAACAGAATGCTCATCGACAAGGGCATTCTCGTCGGAGCGATCACTTCACGCCAGATGGTGGTAGAAGCCAACGAACGGGGCGGAAGGGAGATTTTCGAAGGCTCTGGCGGCGCCTGCCGCGCCTGCGCTTTCTACCGCACGCCGATTGAACGCATGACAAATATCAATATTGATCCCGGACAGGACGGCTCGCTGGAGGATATCATCCGGCAGACCGAGCGCGGGGTTGTTCTTTCCGGCGAGAAGAGCTGGTCAATCGGATCAAACCGCGAGCAGTTTCACTTCTCCACCGATATCGGATGGCTTGTCGAAGATGGCGAGCGCAGGGGCATTGTCAAGGACTGCGCGTACAGCGGGATGACGCTCGATTTTTATCGTTCGCTCACCGCTGTCGGCGATGAGACCACCTGGAAAGTACAGTATGTCGATAACTGCGGCAAAGGCGCGCCCGGCCAGATTATGCAGCTGGGCCACGGTGTTCCCGTCTGCCGCTTTGATAACGTGAAAGTAGGTGAGTGAGATGGCTTCTGATCAGATTATCTCCACATTAAGAACACTGCGCGCATACGCGCTGGCACAGGGAGCCGATATCCATATCGAATGGAAGGCGGAAGACAGCCATCTCGTACGCTACGCCAACTCCGCCGTTTCTCTCAACACGAACGAGAGGCTGACTATTCTTAAGATTACGGCTTATGGTGACCATAAATGCGCTTCCGCAAACCTGATTGTGGGCGAGAATGATCTTCAAACCATGAAGGCGACGATTGACAAAGCGATCGGGATGCTCGCGTTTGCTTCCCCTCTCTCCTATCAGCCGACGATTCCGTCGATCGGGAAGACGACAGTCTTTGAGGAGACGTATGATCCGGAGGTCGAGTTCCTGCCGAATGAGGAAATTGTCGCTTTCGTCAACGAAGCCGTGGAAGGCCTCGAGACGGATGACATTCTGTTGTCCGGGAATTTCTCTTCCGGTGTCGCAGTTAACGCGTCCATATCGACAGAGACGCCCGAGGTTGTTTTTACCCGCAAATCTGACATCGGTATTACGCTTGTTCTCGCATCGGAAAAACGCAAATGGGAAGTGAACGCGGAGCAGTTCGTAAGCCACAAACGCGACCTGGACGCCAGAGCGCTTCATGACAGGCTGGCATGGTTTGTCGATCAGTACACGGCGAAACCGGAGGGAAGACTCCCCGAAGGTCCTTACCGTGTTGTCCTCGGCCCCGCCGCGACAGCCGAATACCTGAGTTTTCTCGGGCGGGTCGGCTATAGCGCGGGCGCCATGAAACGCGGTTTCTCCATGTTCAAAGAAGATGATATCGGAAAGAAAGTTCTGTCGGATCATTTTACACTGGTTGAAGATCCGTCGATGCTCGCGACTTTTCCCTCCCCGGTTGACGCATACGGGCGCGAAAGGGGGAGGCGCGCGATCTTCGACAAAGGCGTGTTGACCGGTTTTATCTGGAATCAGCAGTCAGCGGATGAATTCGGCGGGACAGCGACCGGGCACGATGTTCCGAACTTGTCGCTTGTGCTGCAGGGCGGTGATGCGGATGCCGCGCGGATTCAGGATTTCGCGTCCCTCCCGCGCGACGGCGATATCCTTTACGTGCCCTACCTGCACTATGCCAACATTGTGAACCCCACGGAAGGACTTGTCACCGGCGTCTCGCGTTTCGGCGCGCTCTACCTGAAGAAAGACGGCAGTATCATGCTTCCATACAATGTGCGCTTTACAGAGCGGCTCGACAAGCTGTTCGGCGAAAAGCTCGTCTGGCTGTCCAGGGAACTCGTCCCGTATGGCACCTCCTCGACCTACTTCGGGCGAACGCCTTACGCGGCGCTCGTCCCTGCGCTGGCATGTTTTGACGGCGTGAATGTCGAAATATCGAACGAGAGCTTTTAGCTGATATAAGCGGAGTTATTGTACCGGGATAACAAGAGTGTTTTTACAGCGGAGAGGAGAGGACGGCCGGGCGGGTTGACGCGCGAACGGACAGTACGCCGGAAGACCGCTGAAAAGCCGTGAGAGCCGTGGGAGAAGCCGTGGGAGAGACGCCCGGCGATCAGGCCGGATCATCACAGGGGGAGGGTCATATGTTATAATTATGACCCTGCATCAAATACTGTATGTGCGGGCGCACATGGATTCTCTTACGGGAGATTTAAACCAAAGGAAAGGAATGGAACGGTTATGTTATTCGAGGAAATCATTGGAGCATTTACAGGACAAAACAGGCGCACAAAGAACCGCCAGGTTTTCACAGGGGTCGCGCTCGGACTTCTCAGCGGCGCAGCCCTCGGACTTTTATTCGCGCCAAAATCGGGTGAAGAAACACGTGAGTGCATCAAGGACGCGACATTAAAAGGGGCGGAAAAGGTAAAAGAGTTTGCCGCCGACGCGGGGGAGAAGATTAAAGAAAAAGCCCAGCTGGTCAGGGAAAAAATCCAGGAGAAGACAGCGTGTCTCGGGGAAGATGCCGAAGAGCTGAAGGAGAAAGTCTCTGAGAAAGTGGCCGATACCGCGGAAGAAGTTGAGAAGAAAGCAAGAGCGGCTGCAAGAGAAGCCCGCATGAAAGAGCAGGAGTAACGGCGCTGCAGGCGTGAGGCTGCCACACGTCGTGACAGCCGGGCGAACCGGCAAGTCTTGCCGGAAAACCGCCTGACAGATTCGTTTGCCTCAGCGCTGGAAGGAGGCCTGTATGGCATTTGTGTTAACTTCAATAACGATCGACCTGATGACGCTGCTTTATGTTGTTCTGGCACTGCTCGGGGCGGCGGTTCTGGTTGCCCTGCTGATTCTTCTCATTAAGCTGATCAAAACGTTAAGCTCCGTCCACATCCTGCTGGACGATATCAAGACAGATATTAAAGACACCACAGGGAAGATTCCCGATCTCGTTGAAGATGTGGCGATCATTACAGGGAATGTAGTGGATGTAACGGACTCGATCGCCGTGACCGTTCCCGCGATCATGAAGAGAATCACGCCGAAACCGAAGCCGAAAGTGAAAGCGAAAAAGGCGCAAAACGCGGAAGGCGTGATCGCATCGGCTCTTGTACATACGCTGTTATCTCTGCTTTCGTCGCGCGACGCAAAGAAGAAGGACCGCAGCACAGCCGTGAAGATCGTCCATGTGGCAAGCCGTCTCGTCTCGATGTTCACGAAGAAATAGCTGCTAAATCAGCCAGCCGGAAACAGCCGATAAAAGAGGGAGCCTGACGCGCGGGTTCCCTCTTTTTCATCCGGATGCGTACGGCTGTCAGTCAGTATAGGAGCGTTTCATCCACTCCGGGCGCGAGGAGCACGTGTACACCGTATATTTCGAAAGCAGCGCGATGGGGCCATATGATTTCTTCGACTGGCGGAGGCCGGGATCGCCTGTATCATCTTCGCGGTTGATATACGCGATATCCGGGCGGTCACCAAACGTTTTCATAAATTCACTCACGAGCATCTGGTAGACCCCGCGGTAGCGCGTATCGGCTTTTTCGATGTGGATGTAGATTGTATCGCCTTCTGTTTCAGCGAGAGAGAACCCCGCGGGCTGATCGCCGACGAACAGCACACCTCCGAATGCGCGGTAGAGCTCCATGTGGTCGAGTACCTCACGGATTTTGACAGCTTCTTCGACAAGCGTTTTATTGTCAGGGTCGAGTTCTTGCTCCTGCTCTTCGGCGAAAGCGCGGACAGCGTCGAGATTGTCCTGCCCGATCCGCTCGTAACGCCAGTTGGGGACTGTGCGCAGAAAACGCTTAATATTGTTTCGCGTCGCTTTATGCTGACTTCCTTCGAGTTTCAGAAGATCCTGCGCTTCGTAGAGGTAATCAAAATAATCGCGTTCGGCAATCGCGTGGAATCCGCGGTAACGGGAACTGAGCAGGGGCATGTCCATGTCCCCGACAATACAGAAGACCAGCGGCTCACCGATATCCCGGCAATGCTGTTCGAGCATACTGAGCGCTTCTTCGCGCCTGAGTCCGAGGGGGACCGAATACGCGCGGTGCTGTTCGAAAATTGTCATGCTGAAAATCAGGCAGTCGGCGGCCACGGTATACTCGTATTGGAATAAGTCGCGCCAGATAAAGGTGCCGCCTACCGTCAAATCAGTTATTCGCTGCGGGTTGGGGTTGAAATACGGCCTGACCAGAGGGATATCGCTCAATTCAAGTTTTTTAAAATGCAGCATGTCTTGTTTAAAGCCTCATGTTTGGCATGATATTCCGGAAATAGCGCGGCCGTTCCAGCGGCTCAAACGCGCGGCTTCATTATGACACAGCGTATTATCAGAATGTTACGGAATGCGGGGACGGATCTTTTGTCTCTACATCGAAAGATCCGCCCCCGCATGACGAGATGAAAAAAGTACCCCCGGAGGACGATTATCCGCCGATAAAACCGCCTTCGCGAAGAACCGTTCTCGCGTTCTCTTTGTTGGCGGCGGAGACGCGGATGATCGGCCCCGTGCATCCCATGCCGCTTTCGGCGTAGATGGAACGGCTCCAGAGGAGCCTGACGGCTTCTTCAAGATCGAGGACATCAATCCCCTCAATCGACGCGGTCACGACCTCAGAGGGAGGGGCGGCGGCCTCTTTGGCGTGCGGTTTCGGCGGGGATCCTCCGCGCCGTTCGTTCAATAAGCTGTCGAGACCGGCTTTTCGCGCGAGCGCGAGCTCCTGCGCATAGACAGAGGCGAGACCGCCGCGGATCAGTGAGGCGGCAAACTCGATCGCAGAGGCGATAACCGGCGCGCCGGACGCGCGGGAAATAATCATGACGACGCCCGACATCTTTTCACCGACGCCCGGCCCATAGCCGGCGCCGACTGTTTCATAGGAGCCGCCAGACGTAAAAGACGACAGCATCTTGATGACGGCATTCCCTGTCAGCGAGTCGAGCACGAGCACGTCCTGTGAGGCGCGGAGAATATCGTTGCCCCGCATGATCGCGCCGCCGTCCGCACGGCTTGATGCGGCGAAACAGACCGGGTAACCATTATCGCGGAGTGTTTTAAGGATGATTTCCGCCTGGCGCGCGCCGTCGAGATTGAGAATCCCGACGGAAGGACTGTCGATCCCGTCGGCTTTGGCTGTCGCGATTCCGGCGATTGCATTCATAACGAGCGCCTCGACACGGTCTGTCGATGTTGTCCCCGTCGTCGTCGCGAGGTAGATATTTTTCCCGGTCGCGGGCGTGGCCGTGCGGCCGACGGTAGAAACGCCTATCGGAAACGGATAGTGCATCGCGACAGCGGCGTCCGCCTCACCGGAAGCGAGGAGCTGTTCCATCTTGTCGAACGCGTCTTCGGCGCAGTCGAGCTCGATGGTCCTAACCCGCTCGTGCTTCCGTGTTCCGAGATAGATGATGTCAATGCCGCGTGCAGCCGCCTGGACGCATCCTGCCATCACATTCGCTTCGCCCTGCTCGGAGCCGATCCCGATGACGGCGACACGGACGCGCCTGCCGAACTGTCCGGTTTCAAGAGCATCGGCAAGCTCGTCGAAAACAGCGGCGATCTCCCGCTTGATGCTATTCATCATTTTCACCCGCCTTCAGAAGACCTGAGGCAAAATCGCGCAGCGAACGGGCGATGATCCGGCGGATCTCCTCGGATGAAACAGCGGGAGCCTCTTCCGCGCCGCTGTTGGGTTCCATAATGAAGGAAACGCCATCGAACAGGTTCGTCATGCGGCCGAGGAAGAGAGAACCTTTGCCGATGATCATGACGCGGTTTATCTCCCCTCTGAGCATGCCTTCGCGCGCGTGTCCCATGACGGGTACGCCGGAGGGGATATGTCCCTGTGTCGGCGCGAATCCGGGGAGACCGTGTTTCGCGACGAAAGCCGGCAGTTCCCTGCGGTCGATATCGCCCCGTTTGACGGCGAGAGCGCCGATCATCTTCAGATTCGCCGCCGGTACGTCGCCGGCGCCGGCCGGTTTTGTGATGTCCGGATTCTGCATCTCGGGAGAGTAATAATCGATATCGGTTACTTTCAGCCCGAGCTTATCGAGCGGGTCAGTCGCGAGCGAGGAAATGACGTTCTGCGGGGCGCTCCCCGTCCCGACGGCGTGCCATCCGATACTGTCCGTGTTGATCTCGGGGTTGATCCCGTCATTGGCGGAGATAATGACGGCGAAGCCGCCGAGAACATCCTCAAGGATAGGGAGACCCTTCTTGACATGATCCTTCCCGTTCATGCCGAGTTTTGCGGTCGATCCGCCGGCTGTCACGGCAACGGTTTTAAAAATGCCTGCTTTCACAAGGCCTGCGGCAACGATCACGGCGTGAGAAGGAGCCGCGCAGAATCCGCGGATATCGCAGCCTGTCGAGCGGGACAGCTCGGCGATCTCTGCTGTCGCTTTCGCGAAATTGCCGCCGCCGCGCTGGTTCATGTCGCCGCAGGCTTCCTCGGAGCAGTCGATGGTATACTCGACTTCACGGCGGTCGATCCCGGCGTTTCTGACGGCGTACAGAAGCGCGAGTGTGCTGGAGGCCTTTGATACAAGGTTTTCCACCATGACATGGGCGGAGAGGTTCGGGTCAAACGCGTGCGCCTTCTTAACTGCACCGACAAGGCGGTCGTCCATATAAAGCCCCTCGGCCTCCCCTGATTCGACCATGTTGTTCACACGTTCGGATTCGATGCCGTCGCGGATTCTGCTCAGAATGTAAGAGCTGATGATCGGATCCCCGGCGAGTTTTGTTTTTGTCGTCTCGACAAATCCCTTCTCGAGAAAGACAAGTTCAAATTCGTCGACGGCCTGGATCAGAAGATAGAACTCATCCTGTGGCATGATTTCGCCGAATGGACCGTAGCGATCGTCCACGGGGCACGTGAGATTCTGCCAGGGGCCATCGATTTTCGCCAGATCAAATGGCGTGATATTTCCGATATACGTCTGGTTGGGGTAATACGAGCGCACGCGGTCATAGGTGCGCAGGCTCGTCTTTATCTGCTTTAAGTACTCCGACCCGGGATTGACAATCCGTTCGGATGTCTGCGTCGTGCCGTAGTGGACGACCAGGTCGGGGGTGTGAACAAGGATATACCCCGCGCCCATCATTACGCTGTTCTTCAAAAAATTTTCCTGCCTTTCCGATTCAAAAAGGATGCCCCGGCGCCGTCCATCCGTAATACGGGCGGTTAAACCTGGGGCATCTCCTGCTCAAGCGAAGCGCTTCCTGCTTAGTACTGTGTGTACTGTTCCCGGATCGCCTGCATTTCTCCTGCGATCTCGTCTACATCGAGGACCATTTCCATCATGGAAACCTGCTCTTCGTAGACATCCGGATCAAACTCCGCTTTGACTTCTTCTTCACACACGTGGTACACGACGAGTCCCAACGAGACTCCTGCTAATGGACCGGCATAAGTCGGATCACCGTTAGTGACCGTTTCAGCGGCGAGACCTGACGCTTCACCTTCTGAAGCTCCGAGAAGAACGACAACGTTCTCGGCGCCGTATTCTTCTGTGAGGTCTTTAACCCGCTTCTGATTCTCCAGATCCATCGCACCCGCGGCGGTTCAGACAAAGCACTCCGTGGCGGAGAAGATGACCTCGGCGCCCGCCGATTCCGCGCAAAGCGAAATAGCCGGCCCGGGTATTCCGTCACGATCACCGATAACGATGACTTTCTTACCGTCGAGTATGCTCATTCATGCTCTCCTTTCATTTGATCTCGGGTGATCAGGGAACCCACCCATGGCGCGAAAGCACAGCGGCTCCCGCAGGTATTTATCTATTGTGAAGCGGCAGCGTGTCGTCCGGTCCGAACAGCGCCCGGTTCTGCCGCCGCTGATCACCTGGGCTATTGACAGGAACAGCCGCAGGAACAACCGCCGTCTTCGGTATATTTCTTAATCATATCTTCAACGGCTTCCGGCGTGGCGTTGTCTTTGACAAGTTCTTCCACTTTTTCGCCGTTCCGGTAGATGGCGATGACCGGCAGGCCCAGAATTCGCTGGCCGATCGCCAGACGGCGGGCTTTTGTGGTATTGAGCGCCGTAAAATGGATTTTGTCTCCATATTTCTCCGCGAGCGCTTCAACGTGCGGTTTCAGCGCGGCACAGGGGACGCAGCCATCGCCGTAAAAATCGACGAGGATCGTTCCTTCGCCCTTCAGGACGACTTCTTCGAAATTGTTTTTGTCAAGTTCAAACATATAAAGTTCCTTTCGCGGTCGGGCCGGTTTTTCGTTTCAAAGAGAAAAGAACCGTCCCTCGTACCCCCCGTTGTTCCTTACCCGATTACGCCCGAAGCGAGATCGCGCTCTACCTGCATGGCTGCCACAGCGCCATCCGCGCAGGCTGTGATTACCTGGCGGAGCGGCGTCTTGCGGACATCACCGGCGGCGTAAACGCCGGGGACGTTGGTGTGCTTTTCTTCATCTGTCAGGATATAGCGTTCCTCCATTTTAACTTTTCCGAAGAAGAGTTCGGAGTTCGGCTGGAATCCGATAAATAC
This sequence comes from Bacillota bacterium, assembly GCA_029570375.1. Taxonomy (GTDB): domain Bacteria; phylum Bacillota; class Clostridia; order Saccharofermentanales; family DTU023; genus UBA4923. The sequence continues at coordinate 77,058 of JAKPXB010000043.1, forward strand.
AAAGACACCGAACATGCCGTCATCCGGGTCGGCCTCGATGAGGCGGATTTTTCCTGTTTTCGTGTCTTTTACAGTCATCCCCGAGAGGATGCCGTCGCCGTGCAGTCCGATGACTATCGAGTTCCACATGAATTCGATCTTATCATTCGCGAACGCGCGCTCACGGATGGACTCAACGGCGCGCAGTTCGTCGCGGCGGTGAATAATTGTGACTTTGCGGGCGAATTTCGTGAGATAAATCGCCTCTTCGACAGCCGTGTCGCCGCCGCCGACGACAAACACCTCGAAGCCCTCGAAAAATGATCCGTCGCATGTCGCGCAGTAGGAGACGCCCCTCCCGGTGAGTTCAGCCTCCCCGGGGCATCCGATCATCCGCGGATGGGCGCCCGTCGCGATAATGACGGCTTTTGACTCAAAGACTTTATCGCGCGTGTGAACGCGTTTGATTCTGCCTTCCAGCTCAACGCTGGAGACATTGGCGCTCAAGCGTTCCACTCCGAAATGAGCCGCCTGGGCGGTCATGCGCGCGATCAGCTCGGCGCCGCTTTCGGTTTTGTCAGGGCCGGACAGGCCTCCCGGGAAGTTCTCAATTTCGGAGGTGATGGCAATCTGCCCGCCATCCTGTCCCTTCTCGATCAGCAGAGTGTCAAGTCTTGACCGGCCGGCGTAGAGGCCGGCTGTAAGGCCGGCAGGACCGGCTCCGATGATAATAAGATCGTATATTTTTCCCATAAACTATTAACCTTCCTGAAGTTTCCAGACAGCGGCTCTCTCAGGAGTCGAAAACGGTCTGGTCGTCAACTTCTGTCATCAGCGCGCGGAGCGCCTTGTCGACCAGTTTGCGCCTCAGCTCGTACTCATCTCCGGGAGAGAGCTCCGGATTGCCCAGCGGATGAGGGATCGCGACAGCCGGAACAATGCGGTTCGCACCGACCGTTAAGGAGATCGGCGTGACTGTACAGATGTGCACCACGGGGATGCCTGCCCGTTCAATTTCTTTGACCATTGTTGCACCGCAACGTGTACAGGTTCCTCAGGTCGATGTGAGAATCACGGCGTCCACTTCATGGGAAATGAGCTTCTCCGCGATCTCATCGGCGTATTTTTTCGCAGACGCGACGGCGGTGCCGTTGCCGACTGTTGTGTAGAACCAGTTGTGAAGTTTCCCGATTTTTCCTTCTTTTTCATACTGGCGGAGGACATCGACAGGGATCACGCGGTCGGCGTCTTTGTTGGCGTAGACGGGGTCGTAGCCGCCGTGGGCTGTCTCATACGATTCGGACGTGAGATCGTTCACGCCTTCAATGTTGTAGCTGCCGTACTTCGACGCGGAGGAACTCTCGATGTGATCGGGGTTGCCCTTTGGCACAATGCCGCCGGAAGTCACGATGGCGATGGTCGCCCGGGTGATGTCTTTGATCGCCGGCATCGGCGGGACGCGGTCGAATGACGGCATAGGGTATTCCGTTTCAAAAGGCTTATCGGAAAGCTTTTTGAGGAGCATGTCGATGGCGCGGGCGCTTCCGCGTTTTTTCTCGAAGAAGTTCCGGCGGACGCCGTCAGGGAGATAGCCGTCTTCAGCGGAGGCGCCGACGCGCTCCCCTTTGAGAAGCTTGAGCGCGAGCTTCGCCATTGCGGGGACGGCTTTTCTCATACCGGCGGCGCTGTTCGATGTCGCCACCGTGAGTACTTTTGTGCGGAACATATCGGCGCCGGGGTTCTCCTCGTACATGCCTGTCAGGGAAGGAATGCCGAGCTCTGTCTTAACGGCGTCGCTGATGGTGCCGCAGGCGACACCGTAACGTCCCGCATTGAAGGCGGGGCCGGCGATGAACAGATCAGGCGCCTCTTCTCTGACCATTTCGAGGACAGTTTTCTTGGCCAGATCGAGGTTCTCATTGAACCAGGAATCGCCGCAGATAATCGTCGCGACGATCTCTGCTTCTCCGCCGAAATGCTGTTTAAACGCCAGACCCGGTCCGACGGGTCCCGGGCGCTTCTCAGCGGGAATATGCGCCTGTTCTTCTCCGCCGATTTGTCCAAAGAACTGATTGATATAATGGACAATTCTGTATGTGCTCACTTTACCCTCCTTTATCGCGCGCTCAGGCGGTTGAAACCCATTTCGTTCGTCGCGCCGGTGATCACCTGAAGCTCCGCCTGTATGGATCCGTCAGGCTGCAGCGATCCGGCGTGGCCTCCGGCTATTTTATCGACGTAGCCAAGCGTACCGATGACGCGGTCCATGCGCGGGAGAATGATCAGCTCGTTTGCGTTTCCGCCCGTCACAACAGCGTTCGCGAGTGCGTCCGCGTCCGCCAGCGACTGGCTCCTGCCGTCCTGCCCAGCGTATTCGTCCGTTATAATAACAGTCCTGATGCCCTGCTTCTCGAGTTTGGTGCAGTTCATGATCAGATCCGTGTCTGGGTTCCCGAAGCCCTCCTGAGAGACGATCGCGGCGTCTAAGGAGAGATATTGAGCCATTTTGGCAGTCCAGTCTGAGGAGCGGATTTTGTCATCCAGGTAAACATTTTCGTTGGTAATGATAACGCCGACGAAATTGATCGATTGGCCGTGGACAGCGAGAAGGTCGTGTATGACGGGGTTGTTCTGATGATGGTATGTCGTATTCTTGTCGCAGGCCGACACACAGTTGCCGGAGACAATCGCGCCGTCCATCACTTCTGTCGCTCCGATCAACGTGGACAGCGTGCGTTTGGCGTCGACTCCGTAGACATAGGTATCATGCAGAAGCCCCTGGCTTTGCAGCATCATGACATACCCGACGCGGGGCAGATTCTTCAGTTCTTCACTGAATGTTTCCGCGATAGTTGGTGTTTCGTAGACAACTGTCTCGTCAGGCGTAAGATTCCGCGCCAGTTCGCCGATCGCGGCGGCTGTTCTCAGACCCGCGAGACGCGCCGCCTTCTCATACTCGCGCTGTACAAACCCTTCCACCGGTTCCATGACCAGTACAAGATTGTGCAGCTGTGAGAAAGGCGTGTAATCCGCCCCAACCCCAGTCATGTCAATGATCCCTTCCTGGAATCCGACAATAGGGCCGGCGGTGACAACGGCCATCCCGCGGAGCACATTTGTTTTCCCTGAGCCGACCGTATCAACTTTTGATACCATGCCCGGGAAGACGCCGCCTTTGCCCTCAACCTTCACGCGAGGCTCAATCACGTCCTTGACGGGCGTGATGCGGATGCTCTCGCCAGGCGCCGCTATCTCAAAATGAGCCGTCTTGATGAGGGGATCTTCCAGCACAGGTTTGAGCAGCGGCTCAGGGTTGACAACGAGAATGCCTTCTTCGACGGCGTTATGATCACCGAAGCGGATCCCCCTGATGTCAATATAGCCCAGTTCTAATTTCACTTTTTCACCTCTGTTTCTGTTCTTACAGGCGGATCGCGTTTCAAATCCGTCCGATGGCCTCTGCCGACGGCAGCGCACTTTCAATCAGGCTCAGATCAACGATCTGAAAATCATGATCGATCGATGGCTTTGTCGTTTTCAGATAATTATGTGAGCGGTTGATGACTTCCATGGCGCGCTCGATGAGATCAAGCGATGTGGCGTCGACAGCGGAACACGGATCTGATGACACCATGATCGAGCGGTAGGGTGTTTCCCAGGGTTTGACGCTGCCCGAAAGGGGGGCGGTCAGCAGGCGGTGCCGCCGGTGGATGAGATCACGGACCTTCACCATCACTTCCCGATCGCTGCCGTTTTTAAGAAAACAAACGCGATAGCGGCCGCTGAGCGAGTCAGCGACCAGCGGGTTGTTGGTTACGATCTGGAAAGAACCCGTATGCAATGTTTCACGTTCTCCACTAAGCGTCTTTAGCCGAAAACTACCACTTATCATTATCGCAGATCGAGCCGTTATTGCAAGGGAGAAGATCACAAATCTCGACTGAATACAAATGATTTTCACTGCATAAGGGTTCCGCAAAGGCGCGCGGAACCATCTTTTCAGTTGTATCGCTTTCTGTATAACACCGGAGGGCAGCCTCTTTCCATCCGTTAAAAGCGGCCGCCGGCGGTTTCAGGCGGTACACGGGCTTCCATGACAGGCCGGCGTGATTAGAGACGCCATACGGTTCCCTGCCAACAAACGAATGACGGACGCGAAAGTATGGTGTTCAGGTGCTCATCTCATCTCAGCGCCGATGGTATATTTCAGTTTTTTGATCAGGCGGCTTCGCATCTGATCGATCGCTTCGGCGGTTAACGTGCCTGTTTCCCCCGACAGACGAAAGCGGAACATAAGAGATTTTTTACCTTCCGGAACTTGTTCCCCTCTGTACTCTTCCACGAATTCCGCATCGTGGACATGATTCGATACAGCCTCGGACACTTGTGCCCATGAGATTTTTTCGTCGACTACGATCGAGAGATCCTGTTCGACAAGTGGGAAGAGCGGAAGATGTTCAAAGCGGTTGTCGCGGCTCTGAAGAGGAACCATCTGATCCAGACTGAGTTCTGCCAGAGCGACACAGGGGACGCGCACCCCGGAATCCGCGGTCGCCTTCGGCGAGAGCAAGCCCATCGAACCGATGACTGTTCCGTCTTCACTGACGATTCTGAGCCAGGCGTTGCGGTCTGCCCACGGCATTTTATCCCCGACCGGCGCGAATGACCAGCCTTGAACGCGGCCGAAACGCGGGATTTGCGACAGGATGCCCTTCAGCAGGCGGAAGAGCGGGAACGGTTCGGCGCCGGCGAGCGCGAGCCCGAGGCGCCGTTCCTGAAGGGGAAGTTTCTCCTCTGCCGTGAACAGGCTCACTTCACCTTTGGCGAATACCTGCGCCACTTCGAATAGCCCGTATGTCTCGTAATAGCGCGAGTTCAGGACGGTGGCTTCAAGCAGTCCGGGGATGAGTGACCCCCGCAGATAATGATGGTCGGGGGAAGGCGGACTGGCGAGACTGACAAGGGAGTCGGTCTTCCCGCCGGTGATGCTGAGGAAAGAATCGTCCACCCAAGGATAGGTGAAGATCTCCTGAAGGCCGGCGCGGTACGCCAGAAATTCGCGGATGGCGCGGTCGCTCTCCATCCCGAGCTGCCTGACAGCTTTTCCAAGGGTAATCGCGGGCGGCGTGTACCGGAAATTCTCGTATCCGATCATGCGGCAGACTTCTTCGAGGATATCATCCTTGATGCTCACGTCTCCTGTCGCCCTCCAGCTGGGCACTTGAAGTGTCAGCGTGTCTCTGCCGTCAAAGCAGACGCCGAATCCGAGCGGAGTTAAAGCCGCCGCGGCAGCCTCGGCGGTAATCGGGCAGCCGGACCGGACGTTAAGGAATTGCAGGGAAACGGGAAGTTCGATTGATTCTGTCTCGCGTGCGCGGTGAGCGCCTGCAGCCACCAGGCGGGCGCCCGGCTGCCATTCCGACAGGAGCTGCTGCGCTATGCCGAGCGCGAGGTCGCAGCGCTGCGTGTCGATGGCTTTCTCGAAGCGCATCGACGCTTCCGTCCGGACGCGGTGGTGTGACGCCGTCTTTCGTATACCGATCGCCTCGAAGTTCGCGACTTCGAATACGATGTTTCTCGTCTCGGGGAGGATGGAATCGCGTGCGCCTCCCATGATGCCCGCCAGGCCGATTGCCTTATCTCCGCCGTCGCAAATGAGCAGATCCGAGGGTAAAAGCGTGAGCTCTCTGCCGTCGAGGAGTTCCAGCGACTCGCCTTCTTTCGCCGTGCGGACGCGGATGCCGTTCCGGACATGCGATTCGTCAAAGGCGTGTGTCGGCTGGCCGACTGCCAGCATAATATAGTTCGTGATATCGACAATGATGTTGATCGGCCGCATGCCGACGGACCAGATAAGGCGCCGCATGTGAAACGGCGATTTCTCCGGCCGGACTCCCTCATAGACGACGGCGTCATAGCGGAAGCACCTGGAAGGATCGGCGATCGACACCGCGTAATCAGCGGCGGATTCAGGCTTCTGATACGTGGGAAGCGGACGGAGCGTTCCGCCGTAAATCGCGCACAGCTCGCGCGCGAGTCCGTAGTGCCCCCAGAGATCCGGACGATTGGTCAGCGATTTGTTGTCGATATCGAGGATCAGGTCGCCGAGCCCCAGCACATCCGCCAGCGGTTGTCCCGGACATGCGTCAGGAAAGAGCGCTGTCAGATCGACAATCTCTGCCTCCTCGTCCTCCGACGGGGGAAAGAGGTCTTCCAGATCGAGTTCCTCCGAAGCGCAGATCATTCCGTTGCTCACGACGCCGCGAACTTTGGCCGCGGCGAGCTCAACGCGCTGTCCCTCGCCATGCCAGCGCACGCTGGCTCCCACCGGTGCAACGACGACAAGCTGGTTCTCATAGAGGTTGGTTCCCCCGCAGACAATCTGGCTTGTTTCCTCTTCGCCGATGTCGACGTCGCAGACGACGAGCCTGTCCGCCTGAGGATGCTTCCGGATGGTGATGACGCGCCCGATGATGATGCCGTCGACGAGATCGGCAGGGTTAGTGACCGCCTCGACTTCTACCGTCCGCATGGTCAGATCGTGTGAGAGTTGTTCCGCCGTAATATCCGCCGGCAAATCGGCGTAAGTCCGGATCCAGTTGAGTGATGCTTTCATAGTGATCCCCTATATGTGTTCGAGCTTTATGCGCTGCCCCGACGTATTATCGTGTCGGTTATTCTGTGTTTTTCACTTGATGATTCAGTTTTTGCGTCCCCGAGTCATCGTTTTGAGACCGCGCGGCAGGTTTCACCGGCAAATTTTTGCCGGGGCGCGGCAGCCTGTTACCTGAACTGCTCAAGGAAGCGCAGATCGGCGCTGTGGAACAGGCGCACATCATCGACGCCGTACCGCATCATGACGAGGCGGTCAAGCCCGATATTGATAAAGAATCCGCTCCAGACGTCGGGGTCGAGCCCGGCCGCCCGCAGCACATTGGGGTGAGGTGACCCGCCGGGCATGACTTCTACCCAGCCGCTGTGCTGACAGACAGGGCATCCCTCTCCTCCGCATACCTGACACGCCATATCAATTTCGAATCCCGGCTCAACAAATGGGAAGAACCCCGCTCTCATGCGGACGGGGATCTCCCGGCCGAAGACTTTCTCCAGAATCGTGCGGACGAGCAGCAGGCCTGATGAGAACGAGAAATCCCTGTCGACGATCAGCGCCTCATATTGGAAAAAGGCCCGTTCATGGCGGGAATCCGTGCTCTCATTGCGGAAGACGCGGCCTGGGTATACAAACCGAGCCGGCGCTCCGTGCTTCTGAAGATAGCGCACGCTGCCGCCCGTCAGGTGCGGACGCAGGCAGAGGCGCTCCGCGCCGTGCTTGCTTTCTGTTCCCTCGATCCAGTAGGTGTCCATCGTCTCGCGGGCAGGATGCCCCGGCGGGAAGTTGAGATGGTCGAAGGCGTATAGTTCGCTCGTGATCTCATCTTCACTGAAAATCTCGAAGTTCAGCGATCGGAAGGCATCGTTCAGGTCATAACACATTTGTGTGACCGGGTGCAGTCCGCCGCGCGCCATGCCGGTTCCCGGGATGGTGAGGTCGGGGGGCTGTACAAAAAGAGAAGCGTTTGCGAGCAGCTCCTCTTTTCGGCTCTCTATCGCTCCGGCGAGCTGGTTTTTGATTTCGTTGGCAAGCTGTCCCGTCTGTCTGCGCTCTTCGGGCGATAACCGGCCGAGCCCTTTCAGAATTTCCGTCAGCAGCCCTTTTTTGCCGAGATATTGCTGGCGTAGTAATTCGAGCTGATCGGATGTTTCAGCCGCCGCAAAAGCTTCTAACCCCGCGAGCCGGATTTCTTTGAGCTTGTCTGTCATGGTATATCTCCTGTCAAAATCAACGTGTGCACGGCGGAGGATTGGTCTGAATCCTTCCCGGAGAACCGTTCTTTCTCCCCTATATGGCTGTTCTCAAGTATAGCGCATTACAGAGGCCATGGTTGATAACAAGCCTGCGTTTCGGGCGATATCTTGTCTGGTTAGCCCGTTGCAGCTGTCATATGCAGGACAGACAGATTGTTATTTTTAAAATATCCTTGAGCTTTCGCTTCCCGGCTCGCATCATATCGGGGATTTCGCGCGCCTCTCATTAGCCGGCGTTCAATAGGGGACCTCTTACCGGCTTTATTATTATGTTATTGTAAAAACAGGAGTTATTAGTTTGCGGGGTCAATCGCATGACGGCGGACAGGGAATAGTGAGATGCCTCGGCTGATGGAAAAGTAGGGACGATTACATTTCTTTTGTTTCTGACCTCGAGTTACGGCTGCAGAAGCGAAGCAACAGCGGATTCGGATTATCGATACAGCGATAAAGGAGTGAATTACTTATGAAAAAGAAAGGTCGTATTCTTCTGGTTTGTCTCTTCGCGATGCTTTTGGCCGTTTCGTGTGGAACGTCCGGTATCACCGAAAAGACAAAGAATAAGCGGGCGGAGCAATGGCTCACATGGCTCAAAACTGTCTACGAGATGTACTATGAGGAAGTTGAAGCACCTTCCGATGTGGCGGTATCAGCGCAGAAGTCTGAGCTTAACATTCCGGAGATTATACAATTGCATCTCAACAACCGCGTGATGTGTGAACGCTATATGCGGCATCTCGACCTGGTCAAATCTCACCACATCGAGGCGCGCCTGGATAAGGCTGAGATTGTGGACGAGAAGCTCCACGCCACGTATTCGTTCTCAGAGAGTCGGGAGGTCGGAAAGGAAGGCGCTGAGCGCGACCTCCACGACACCGTGTATATTGTTGCCGGGCTTGACGAAAAAGGGCAGATGCAGCTGGACGATTACTGCAGCACCGCCCACTTCGATGAATGTATCCTGGGGGATTTATTCGGTCCTGACGGGCCGACAAAACCGGAACCTTTCGCAATCGAACGCTGGACGAAGCCCGATCAGGATTATTTCGGCTATGGCCTTGAGTTGGTCGAGTTCTATCAGCAAGACTGGGCAGCTTACCTGAAGGGGTTGGAGTGAGAAGCTTCAGATCCGCTCCTCTGTCCGGCCTGGCGTCATTTCACTATCGTTCAGAGAGCGCACCCGGTGTCATAAACAGGCATTCGGGTAGATGAATCAGAGAAAAAGAAGATGCAGGATCGGGGGAATCCATGGAAAGACGATCAGAGAAAAGAGACGGTCCGATTGAGGTGATCTGGCATGGCCATTCGTGCTTTGAGGTGAGGGATGCGGAGAAGGCGGTTGTGTTCGATCCGTACATGGAAGTGCCCGGGTATGGAGTGCTGGATTTAAAAGCGGATCTCGTGCTTGTTTCACACGAACACGATGATCACAACGCGCGTAACCGTGTGGCGCTGTCCGGCCGCCGGGTGAATATCCCGGTGGAGGTGATCGAGACTTGTCACGATCCGGAGGGCGGAAAGCTTCGCGGCGGCAACAAGATCCATATCATCGATTTCTCTGGCAAACGTATCGCCCATTTCGGGGATCTCGGAAGGGATCTGCGGCCTGAGGAACTGGAGAAACTGACAGGACTCGATGTCGTCCTGATACCGGTTGGCGGTTTTTATACGATTGACGGCGGTCAGGCGGCGCGTATTGTCCGAGCGATAAAACCGGACGTCACGGTTCCGATGCACTACTACGACGGAGTGTCCGGGTGGAATAAGACATCGGGCGTTCAGCCGTTCCTCGATCAGTGCGCGAACGTGATTTACCACGATCAGAGCCGCTTCACGGTTGGCGAGTTCAAAGACAGCGTGCTGGTGCTGGCAAAACCCTGATAGAGATCCGGAAGAGCGGTTTTTGAGCTCCGTTTATCCGGGGCTCTGTGCCAGTACTGAAAAGCTCTCAGGAAAGGGCTGCCGACGCATGCACGCGATCAGCGGGTTCCGCGGGAGTGTGTCTGTTCACCTCAGGAGATATCCCGCAGGAAAAGTGTGTAGAAGTCGACCATGCTGTTCAGGTTTTGAATCGACAGGTATTCGCCGTCGCCGTGCATGAGCGAAAGCTCCTGCTCATTGACGCGCGCAGGCAGGAACCGGTAAGCATTCTTCGTGACCTGGTCGTAATGCCTGCAGTCGGTGCCGCCTGTCATCAGGTATGGCGTAATCACTGCGTCCGGAAAAACAGCGGCTATGCACCGGCGCAAGTGCTTCATGCCGGCGCTGTCGAGGTCGGATGCTTTTGTCGGTTCGTCCCGCAGCAAAGTTTCCGCCGAGAAGGGAATGCCGATAGCCTGAAACCGTTTGAAAACGGCGTCTGAGATGTCACCCTGAAGGATGCGGACATTGACGGTACATTCGGCGGTCTGGGGGAGTACGTTATGCGCCGTTCCGCTTTCTGTCATCGTGAACACGGAGGTTGTGCGGAGCATGGCGGCTGTCTGGCGGTTACCCATCAGAATTTTGATAATCACAGGTGCGAAAAAGCCGGGATGGGCGAGAATGAATCCCGCTATTCCCTTTCGATGGGGCGCGGTGGCTTTCAGCATCGCCTTCACGGTTTCCGTCAGTCTTGGTTTTTGAGGGTTCTTCTCTACCTCGCGGATAAACCTGCCCATCTCCCCGATCGCCGTCTTCCCGGGCGGCGTGGCGGAATGTCCCGCGTCGCCTTTGAACGTCAGCCTGAAACTGGTGTTTCCTTTTTCGGCGACACCGATCACGGCCACGGGCTTTTCGATTCCCATCATGGCGCCGTCGGCGACCGCGCCACCCTCATCGAGAACGTAGTCAAACATCAGCCCCTGTTCCCGGAAAAACGCCGCGATTTTCTGCGCTCCGTGCGCGCCGCCCACTTCCTCATCAAAACCGAGGGCGAACCAGATATCCACAGGCGGCTGATACGATTCATCGAGCAGGGCGGAGACAGCCTCGAAGATCGCGATCAGCGATCCTTTGTCGTCAAAACTCCCACGGCCGTAAATTTTCCCATCTTCTATGTGCCCGGAAAAGGGTGAAAAAGGCCAGCCGCTGCCGTCCGTGGCGGGCACGACATCGTAGTGGGCTGTTACCAGGACTGGCTTTCCTCTGTTCTTCCCCGGCCACCGGAACACAAGGCCGTGATCGTTTATCGTCCTTTTTTCGAGTTTTTCGTGGACGAGAGGATACGTTTTTTCGAGAAAGTCTTCAAAAGCGGAGAAAAGAGACAGATCCATACGGGAAATGTCCTTGTTCGATACGGTTGCGAAGCGGAGCGCCTGACTCAGGTGTTCCGTGGCGGGTGTGATGTTTGGCATGTGCGGCTCCTTTCGGCGGGCGCTTACAAGCGCGCGTCTGACGAAATGATCGGCGGATTCAACCGGTATCCTAGAAAAGACCGGGTCCGATTAGGTGTATGACAAAGAGCCACCCAATGCTCAGGGCGATCAGAACCGCCTGCAAGGGCAGTGACCACCTGAGCCATTTGGGATAACTGACAGCGGAAAGCCCCAGAGCGATCATCAGGGCGGCATTTGTCGGATAGAGCAGGTTGCTGAAACCGTCGCCGAAGAGATATGCCTGTACAGCGACCTGGCGGTGCAGATTCAGCAAATCGGTCAGGGGGAGCAGCAGCGGGAGCACCAGAAAGGCTTTGGCCGACCCGGAGCTGATAAAGAAATTCATCAGGAGCACCATGAGGTACAGGAGAAGCATGCCGCCAACGGCGGACAGACCTTCAAACCGTGAAGACGCCTGATAGAGAAGATAGTCCATCACCAGCGACCGCGTCATGATCAGCTTGATGCTCATCGCCATCAGAATCAGCAGAACGGCAGGCGCGACGCCAGCCATTCCCCGGAGGAACGCTTTCCCCGCTTCCCCGAATGTCATCACGCGGCTGATCAGCACACTCCCGAACGAAAGGACGACGAAAAGCAGGGCAATCAGCGGGAAGAGGACGGATGAAAGCGCAGGGATGAAAAATCCGGCGATGAGCATAGCGGGGAGCAGCAGCAGACCGAAACCGAAAATTTTCAGCCCCCGGTCGACGCCGGGCGGGTATGTCAAATCGTACGAGACCGGATTCTCCTGGTCTTCCTTGAAAACGGGTGAGAGAGAGGGATTCTTTTCGATCTTTTTCACGTAACGGAGCAAGAACAACTGCAGCACCGCGTACACTGTGGCGAAGATCAGGATTCGCAGCCCGATGGCGGAAAAAGCGGACAGCCCGGCGAGCTGCTGCGCGACGCCGACGGTAAAGGGGTTGATCGTCGCGGCGCCGAATCCGAGTCCGGAAGACAGGAGGCTCATGCCGAGCCCCGTCATGGAGTCCCAGCCCAGCCGCCTCGCGAGCGCTATACAGAAAGGCACCATAATAATCAGCTCTTCGAAGATGCCGAAGACGGATCCGAAAAGCATGAAGAAGAGGCTGATCAGCATGAGCAGCCGGTAGCGCGATTCGTGAAAGCGTTTGGTGATGCGGTCCATCAGCCGCGCCACCATGCCGCAGGAGAGCAGAATCGTGAAACTGCCGCCGATCAGAAGGAGAAAAACAAGGATAATGCCGACAATGGCCGCGTCATCCGACAGGAAGACCTCAAAGGGCGCTGTCAGAATACGCCAGAGGGGAATTTTCGGTTTATCCAGCAGGTGAAATGTGCCGGTTACAACGCGCTCGTGCCCCTCCAGAATTTCCCTGTCGAATAAACCGGAAGGAAGCGCGTAGGAGAGCACGGCAGCCAGTATCATCAGGGCGAGAAGAACCGACAGGGACAAAATGAAAGAGCGTTTGCCGATCTTAAGAGATTGTTGATTCATGGGGCACCTCCCCCGGATTTCTTTGCTCTCAATATAACAGTCCGTCGGAGGTGATCACAAGAAGAATTGCCGGGAAAATGATCCGCCATTCATCCGGATGGCAACGGGAATGGCGGTCGCAAAATGAGTTGCTGAAAAATCGATCAGTCCCTTTCCTGAACGGAAACAGAAACAGCATCTCCCGGTTGTTTCCCGGTTCCGGTGTGGATGTCCTTTCGAAGACCGACGGTGTAGTCAAGGGAGCAGTCCGCGCGCTTGACACCCCTGTTTATGTTACGCCCACCGTAAGATTCGCCGTCGAATGCCGCGTGTGCTTCCTTTCGCCCTCGGCCGAACTTCCTGTAAGAACTTCAAGCATAGGAAAGGTGATTGCGATAAGATGATTATAATTTGATGGGAATACATATGCGAAGCCGGGAGCAAGAGCATCATACGGCGGATAGTGAAATAGAGAGTGCTTGGCCAATCGCTGGCCAGTTATTCAGGAGGGTTAACTCAACATGGGAGAATTATTTCCGATTCTGTTTTTTGTCGTTTTTGGTGTGATAGTTGTGACCTTTGTCATTATTATTGTGCGTATGATGCTCGAGTGGCATAAGAACAACAAAGCGCCGCGGCTGACCGTTGACGCGAAGGTGGTGTCGCGGCGGACGCAGGTCGGACAGACGACTCACGTGCATCACAGCCATATGGACGGCGGTGCGGCCATGCACCATTCTTCTTATCACACGCGTTATTTTGCGACTTTTGAGGTGGAAAGCGGCGACCGGATGGAGCTTCCGCTTGACAGCCGCGATTACGCGCTGATTGTAGAGGGCGACCGCGGCAGGCTGACGTTCCAGGGGACGCGTTTCATTCAGTTCGACCGCGTGTGAGACAGGCAGCGGCGCGGGGCGAGAAAAAGATCATGTTTGGCGCGGTTCTTGGCGATATTGTCGGCAGTCCTTACGAAAAAAGCGCCGACAATATCAAAACGAAGGATTTTCCCCTTTTTTCAGAGCGTTCCCGGTTCACGGACGATTCGGTCATGACACTCGCCGTCGCGCACGCGTTTCTGGAGACAGGTTACAGCACGGAGGAGCTTAGCATCCGGGAGGAATTGATCTCCTCAATGCAGGCTTTCGGGCGCAGGCATCCCTTCGCCGGCTACGGCGCCAGGTTTTCTCAATGGCTCCGGAGTCCCCGTCCCCGGCCGTACAACAGTTTCGGAAACGGCTCCGCAATGCGCGTGTCGTCTGTGGGCTGGCTGTTCCACGATCTCGCGAAAGTGCGCCAGATGGCGCGCCTCTCGGCGGAGGTGACCCACAATCACCCGGAAGGGATCAAAGGCGCGGAGGCCGTCGCGTCCGCGATATTTCTCGCGCGGACCGGTTCTTCGAAGGACCAAATCCGCGCGCATATCGAGTCGAAGTACCGCTACGACCTCAGCCGGACGACAGATGAGATCCGGCCCGCTTACGCACTCCGCCGCGCGGCGGATGATGTCGATCCTGTTTTCGCACGACGGCACACGGCTGGTGATACCGATTCGATTTTCGCGCTTCGGCGCATGGCCGATGATACTGATTCGGTCAACGCGCTCCGCCCCAGGGGGGATGATAACTGCACGGCCAGCGCTCACAAGCGCACGGGTGATGATGCCGGTTCGGTCTACGAAAACACTCTGACCTGCATGGGAAGCGTGCCTGAAGCGATCACGGCTTTCCTCTGCGGCGAGAATTTCGAAGATGTGCTCCGGGAAGCGGTTTCGCTTGGCGGAGACAGCGACACGATCGCCGCGATCGCCGGAAGCATCGCCGAAGCCTTTTACGGCATTCCGGACAATCTGAAAGCGAAATGCTACGACTACCTGACAGACGATCTGGCCGCCGTCTTGCGGACATTTGAAGAGGCGGTCGGGTGTTAAGCGGGGTAGAGGCTGTGAGGCTTTGAGCGTGTGATGCTGGCTGTTGATCTGGCTGAAATATATGGCTATGAAACGAAAAACGATAATCGCCAGATCAAGAACAACATCCGGAAAATTGAGGGTGATGCGTTTAGGTTCCAGCTCTCGAAAGATGAACGGCTGCAATTTTAAGTTGCAAAAAATTCACCTTGAAGCAGGAAACTAGCCGCGGAAGCAATATCAAGTATGCGCTCTACGCCTTTAACGAACAGGGCATATACATGCCAATGACGGTTCTGTAAGGCGATCTTGCTATCGGGCAGAGTCGTATGTTGATTCTTCTTTTCAAGCAGATGAAAGAACGGGCATTATTCCTCAAGAGACTGGCGGATACCAAGTTCAGTTGCCGATAAAGTTTGGGATACTGTCCAGTTGAACCTAACGACCGGGCACAGCTGGAGAAAGTGCCTGGATGATGTTCGTGATGAATCATTTAAGCAGTCCAATTATGAGGCTGCGCGTCTCCTGCGAACAGAGACGGCTTATGTGGCGGCTGAGATGGAAGCCGAAGCGTACGAAGAAGCGGAGTTTGAAGAGTACGAGTTTGTAGCAACTCTTGACACACGAACATCCACTATTTGTCAGGAAATGGACGGGAAAAGGTTCAAACTTAAAGATCGTGAGACGGGGAAGAATTATCCGCCTATGCATCCGTTTTGCCGCTCAACAACAGTTGCGGTAATTGACGGATTTGACATATCAAAGATGCAACGGCGAGCGCGTGATCCAGAGACGGACAAGACGTATAAAGTGCCTGCGAATATGAATTACGAAGAATGGTACCAAAAGCATGTGGTAGATACAGGAAAAGAGTGGAGTGTAAAGGCGCATCAGAATCGACACAGAGATTTACAGCAATATGAAAACTATATAGGCGTCTTGGGTAATAATCGACTCCCTAGAAGCGTTTCGGGCTTTCAGAAGATGAAGTATAATGAAACCAAGAAAAGGGAAACACTCAAACGTGAGAAAGCAACCATTTCTTCAATTGATTCAAAGTCTTGGAGTGATTCATACAAGGAGAAAGTGAAAAAATCTTACTATGATCTCCGGGCAGAGAATATAGAAGCGTCTTGGCATGGAGCTCAACGGTTTGAACAACATGGGAGGTCGAGCGGAGTAACGGCAAAAGAAGTTGCGGAGCGACTAAGATCAAAGCCAGATTCTATCCAGGGTGATGGTAGGGAACTGTATAAAGTCGGCGTTCTGGACGTTATCCGCAATCCAAATTCGTCAGAAATTGTGACAGTAGTAAACAGACGAGGAAAGAGAAATGCTAATCAATGAATTCATAAAAAAGCTTGAAGATTACGCGGCTTTCCCTCATTCGGTTGACACCGCTGTTTTTGCTATGTCTGCAGAAGACTTCTTGTATGGCAACGAAGAAAAGATGCTTGAGGAAAACAGGTCTGTAACAGAGTTTATGCTTAAAGAATTTTATTGGCTATTCGCAGACGCGAATGCAGAAAACACCGATTGGTTTGTGGGAGAGTTAAATCGCTTGATACCTCAGGTTAAGTCGATGTTGAACTAATAAAAAACAAGAATTTAGATGCTTAGCACTCAGAGATGGGTGCTTTTTTATGCCTGGAATTAAATGGTTCCGGGCATTTTTATGGGGATGAGATAAGTATCGACAGGGTGAAAAGCCGAAGCGCAACATCCAGAACATGGGGGCGGGACCCGTCATCTCCACCAGCGCGATCGCGCACCAAAATTCGAAGCCCATCGGAAACGGGCAACCCCGCATGGTCGTGGCCACGGAAAAAACTCGGAGGATGGGGGAACCAATGAAACGTGAGTTCTTGAAAGGTCTCGGCCTGACGGATGAACAGATCGGGCAGATTGTCGCGGAGAACGGAAAAGATGTTCAGGCAGAAGTTGTGAAAGCGCAAGCCGGCCTCCGGATTCTGTATCGATCCTTTCTCTGCCGGCAGCCCTTAGCGATTCATGCTGGATTTTCGCCTTATCGAGCAGCATGCAGAGCCGCTCCAACACTGTGTGTGATGTAGTTGTCCTGTGCGCCGTGTGGAGAATCGTTTCTCCGCTCGCCAGACCAAACAACTCCCGCATGGCGACCACTTCATTTTTCCCGTTACGCCGCGGCACAGCGTAACCGAAATTCGTTTGAAACCAAAGGCCTTTTGCTGTTCTGGCCAACATGGGTTTTAGAAGATTGATCTGCCATTTCTGCGCTTTGCGGCAAGTCTTTTCATACAAAAAACAGCTTCCTTGTAGAAATTGTTCCTGTTTGAAACAAAGACGGATTGCGTAGGAATTTGATTGCTTATCCGCTTTCTGGCCACATAATCGCCTCCATATAAGAAGCCGCCTGGAGGCAGCGAGATGTATTCAAGATTTCTATTTAATCAGGAATTGCAGCTTGAATTTTATCTGCGAGAAGCGCATAAGCTACAGCAAGTTGCTTTGCATTTTTGTTCGTTTCAGCATCTTGAGCGAAAAAGTTTTCTTTTTCGTATATCTTGTCTAATAATTCAAACGCCTGATCATCTGAATAATCAGTTTCGGGGGCAAACTCAATTCCAGCTTCAGAAAGCAATCTTTTTTCATTGTCTTCCAAAAAAAATTTCATTTTCCCCCCTCCGAAATCGTCTGATAGTCTTACTGTGTGTCTTGTGAGCTGTAGTTATAATACCATTTTCTGGATTAACAGATATTGTTGATCTGACTCCAATGAGATTAAACGACAACCTGTTCTTTTCATCGTACTTGACCTCTGTTTTATGCAATGAGTGCAAAATCGTATCAACTATATCCTCCGCCTGTCCGCCGGAAATATAAAAAAGATGAATTTATTATCCGGAGCGGCGATGCCGTCCGATCAATCGCCATACTTGTCAAAGGATCGGCGATTGTCATCAAAGAGGATGTATACGGGAGGCGTCTGATCATCCAGGAGATTGCGCCGGGGCAGGTATTCGCGGAAGTATTTGCCTGTCTTGCCGGGATGCCTGCGGAAGTGAGCGTCCTCGCAAGAGAAGACTGCGAGGTGATGACATTTGGCGTGGAGGCGATTATCGGCATCTGCCCCGCCCGGTGTGAGCACCACACGCGCGTGGTGCGGAATCTTCTGATGCTTCTCGCGAACAAAAACCTCGCGCTCACACGCAAGGTCGAGTTTCTGTCAAAGAGAACGATTCGCGAGAGACTGCTCGCCTACCTGTCCGGCGAATCACTGCGGCATGGCAAGAAGCGGTTCACCATTCCTTACAACCGGCAGCAGCTGGCGGACTATCTCTCCGTCGACAGAAGCGCTCTCTCGGCCGAGATCAGCAAGTTGCAGAAAGAGGGAGTCCTCTCGAGCGACCGCCGCCAATTCCATCTTCTTGTCTGACCTGTTTGCCGCGGTTTCACCGCCGCGGGTACTAAATCTTCAGTCTCTTTTCATTCAGCGCTTTGATTTCTTCTTCAATTTTGAAACCGCGCACGACAAAGAACATCGCGACACCGAAAAGCATCGGGACAACGCCGATAAGGGCGTTGAGTGTGGTGATGACAGCCGGGGGCTGTATGGTGAGTTCCGCGTTATAGCCGGCAGCGGCGAGCGTCACGCCGATCAGCCATGTGACCAGTGACTGAGCGAGCTTCGCGGCGAGGTTGTCGACGGTTGACACCATGCTGTCGAGCCGGCGGCCTTCCTTCGACTCGATGAGATCGACGATATTGTTGCGGTTCGTATTGAACATAACAAACGTGATCGCGACGCCGACGGCGACGCCGGCCGCGTTGACGAACATCGCGATTCTGTTCGCCGGCGCGAAAATAAACCATACTTTGCTTATGATGTAGAATACCGCGCCGAACATCATCGTTTTCCGTCTGCCGAGGCGTTTGTCGATCATGCTGACAAAGACGCTCATGATCAGCGATACCGCGAGGTAGACCGCCTGAATGCCGGTCGCGGCCGATGTGGAGCCGAGTACATATGTCGCGTAATAGGTCAGGCTTGTCAGGAGCAGGGTGTTCGAGCACCCGTAACAGATGATGTAGAGCGTGTTGCGTATAAAGGAGTTGCTGCGCGTGAGCATGCGTACGACTTCTTTGAAAGGAATTCGCTCCTCGTTTTCCTCCGCCTGGTGGACGCGCTCTTTGGTCGTAAAGTAATGAATCGCCGCGCCGATGATGCAGATGACGCCCATGACTGAAGCCGTCAGAATAAAACCGCGTTTCGCGCCGTCCGTAAGGTTGCCGGCCGCGTCCATCGCGCCGAAAAGCCGGAGAAGCGGCAGGCAGGCGAGCGCGCCGATGGCCGTTCCGAGGCACCCGCCGATATTGCGGTAGACATTGAGGCTCCGCCGGTCTTCGTCGCGGTTCGTCGCCACGGCGCCCATGCTGTTGTACGGAATCCCGCAGTAGGTGTTCAGCGCTTCAAAGACGAAATAAATGACCAACGCCGCTGCGACTTTGATCGCTTCCGATCCTCTGAATGCCGCGAAGAGAAGGACGATCGAAAAAGCCCACGGCACAGAGGTAAGGATATAGGGGCGGATTTTCTCACCGCTCTTAAAGGTATGATTGAGAGCGGCGTAGCCGATCAGGGGGTCGTTGACCGCGTCCCAGATCGTGCCGATCGCGAAAACCGTTCCCGCCAGCCCGATGCCGATACCCAGCACGTTGGTCAGGAAGAACAGGTAGTAAAGACTTTTAAACTGATAGACGATGTTGTTGGACGCCGAAAAAGCCGCGAATCCTGCCTTTTCTCTGAAGGGCATCTTAGGTGTGATCGCCGTGTAATGCTTCTCGCTCATACGTTTCCGGCCTCCATTCCGGCGCTCTTCGGTGCTGCTCCCGCGTGATGTTTCCTGTTCATGCTGATCCTGTCGCGGTTCCTGTTATCGGAGCCGCATGGCGATGCTTCCCGCTCAAACGTTTCCGGCCTCCTGCGCCGCGATCTCCGTGAGACGTTCCCGCAGGAGCCGCTTGAACTTCTCCGGTTCGTCATTCATCGGGTTGTGCCCGGAATCCTCGAACCAGACCAGCTCTTTTCGCGGCGCTTCGATCATGTCGTACCAGTCCTGAACCAGCACCGACGGCGTGTTCATGTCGTGTCTGCCGTCGAAAATAAAGAACGGAACGGTGAATACCGTGTGCGTTTCGGGGAATTTGACATGACCAACTTCATGCCACATGGCGGAGAGAACTCTTTTATAGCCTCTGGCAAGTCCGTAGAGGTCACGGAGGGAGTATTCCCGGGACTTGATGATTGGAACGATCATCGCCCGAAAATAACTGCGCTTCGCTTTGTCACGGGAATAACCGCCGTACTTCATCATGATGCGCCTCTGTATCATCATTCCGCTAAAGCCGCCGCGGTATTCTCCCATTTTCGGCGGCCCGATCTGCTCAAGTTTGTCAATCGACTTCTGATCACCTGCTTCACGCGCCGCGTCGAGTGCGAATTCATAGCTGATTTTCTCGTTTAACTCGCCGTCTACAACCTGACCGAAACCGACCGCCGCCGCGAGATGCTCCGGATAATCTCTCGCGAGCATCGTCAGGAGCTGGCTTCCCCAGCTGCCGCCGATCACGAAGATCTTTTTCTTATGAAAGCGCTCGCACAGCCATGCGGCGAGATCGGCCGCGTCTTTTGTCAGCTGTGCCGCCGTGAGTGTCTCTCTCCTGACGCCGTAATACGACCCGCCCGTCCCACGCTGATCCCATGTCGCGAGTGTAAACGTATCAGTCAGGTCAATATGATCTCTTAAAAGCGAATGGCGGTTGCAGACGCCCGGTCCGCCGTGAAGAAACAGCAGCACCGGCTTCTTTTCATCCTGTGTCACAACGTGAATTCGCTGTCTGACTCCGTTTAATTCGATTCTTATCTTGATGTCGGTCATGAAAGTCTCCTCTCAAACGCTTCGCGAGGAATCGGCGCGTCTCTTGCCGGATGAGAAAATGAGAACGCTCTTTCCATGTCCGGTGATGATCGGCGATCGATAGAATCAGTATACACATTTTCAAAAAAAGCGCGCTGTTTTTCAGGCAGAAAAAAGACTCCCGGCCTCCCGTCCGGACGAAAAGAAAAAACGCGCCGAAAGGAGATCGTAGTTTCCCATGCGAAAGCGGCGCCAGACGGAGATCAGCATGTTCCGTACGTCCGCTGTTCGTATTATGATTCAATGCGATTAAGAGCATCCGTTGTTCCCGTCCGCGGCGGTACACCGTCGGAGTCTCTCCTTCGCGCTTGAAATCGATCCCTTCGCGCCCAATGTCTCCTTTCTGTTCTATCATCCGGTCTTCATGCTGCTTCTTCTGGCATCCCAGATTCTTGCGATCTACGTTCCGGCGCGCGGTTCCCGAAAGGGTGCTATTCTGTCGGTCCCCGGACGTGCGTTGCGCTCCCGGTAAGCCGCCTTATAAAAATGCTTGTAAAGATACCGGACTCGTTGACAACAGGGGCGTTCCTCGGTAAACTGACTTCGCCTGTTTCGGACACGGAGAGATGGTCGAGATGGATGAAGGCACCGGTCTTGAAAACCGGCGAGGATGCAAGTCCTCCGCGGGTTCGAATCCCGCTCTCTCCGCCATAACCTTTGAAAGAAAATGACAAAACCCCTGAAAAGCAATGATATCAGGGGTTTTGCATTTCTTAAAAAATGTTAAACCTTGCTCGAAGAATGAAATAATGACACACAAAACGACACACAAACAATCCCCCGGCACACTCGCAAGGGGAGAGCAGAAAAGTTATTTTTTTAAAGCCGATGCACCTGCGTCGTAGACACCGGACGCGGCTGCTCCATATACCACCCCGCTGACAATGTAGTTGAGCCAATCCATAGAGGTCACTGCCGGATAGACAGCTGCGTAAATAACGCCAAGCACACCGCCGACAGCGACTGCGATGAAGGGTAGCCAGCGAGAATCAAGCTCTGCTTTTTTGATCAGTTCGACAGTAATGATTGTCAAAGGGATAATAAAAAGATTCCAGTCCATGTTAAGTATTTCCTTTCTGTTCTGCCTCCACAATGGGAAGGGATTTTAGTGCCTGCATTTTGTCAGCCATGCCATGATTGCCGCTCATTTCTGAATAGGCCTCGTAGAGCATTGCGGCGCGCTCGCGCTCTGAGAGTGCACATTTCCCTGCACGAATATTTCTCGCACAGATCTTGTCTAACTCGATACGAATAATCGCCAAAAGCCCCTTTTTTAACGATTCAATATCTTCGTGTAGCGTTTCCCTATCTTCGATACTGGCTTGAATTTGTTTGCCTTGTTCAGAGTTGGTCGTTTCAGCGGATTTCAGCGCTTTGTAATACTTCTGAATCAATATAAAGAGAGGTGTTGCCGTTGCCACCACAAGGCCTATGAATTTCAGCCACCACACAAGGCTATCAAGATTTACAAATTTATCAGCGACCATCGCACACTACCCCTTAAACACTAGCGGCCAAGTCTGAGACCCCACAACGCCATCAACAACCAGCCCCTTAGCTTTTTGGAGTGCCTTGACAGCGCTCTCTGTAACTGCGCCAAAGTCGCCGTCGATATCAATCACGTCATAGCCTTGCGCCATGAGCGCCACCTGCAAGACTTCGACCAGCACGCCCTTTGAGCCTTTAGATAGCGTGTGCGCTCGCGCCCAAGCGTCTACTTTGTTCGACGACTCCGGCTGTTCCGGATCCTCGAAGATGCGCACCCAGCCGGCACCGGACTTGAGTCGACCGAAGGCACCCTGCTTTTCAACGATGGTGTACTTCGTCGAGATCTTGACACTCCCGACCTGCTTGCTGGTGGATGCGGCCGCATAGATCGGTGTTCCGCGCTCGAGTCGGACTTTCACATTCATTTCACTTTCCTCTTTCTTTGGCGGTAACGAGTCTTGCGCCATTGCGTGCTTTACGTCAGCGCGGAAGGTGTCCATCGTGCATGGCAGCTGTAGCTGTCGCCACAAATGCTCCGGGTCTCCGTGATTCGACGCCACGCCTGCTTTGGCGCCCTCCGCATGAGAAATCACGGCAAGGTGGTTTTTTCCTTTGATCTTCGCCGTCGGATCAATGCCGTGGCGCTTGCAGATGTCCGCAAAGAGCTCGACTGTCGTCCAATAATTGCGCTTGACGTAGTCTCGCGCCGCTTCAAGGTCGGATGGATCGACAGTAAATCTCCCGCCTCTGCCGTATTTCAGGCTTCTCGGCTCGGCCATTTCGACCTGGATCATGTAGTTGTTCGCGTTGCCGTTCCGCCCGCTCCCCGACGTCCACGGGCGCTTTGTTTCCGGTAGCGTCTGGATCGCGAGCCCGGGTTCTGTTACGTATGTTGCGCAGACTCGCGCAGTCGGGCGATTCCATCGCTCCGCCCAATTGTCAGCCGATGATTGAGAGCAACCCACAGAGTGGAGCATGACGCCGAGTTGCCCTTGCATCTTCCGCGGGTCGTTGTAGCACGGAGACTTGACCGCGTGCTTGATTTTTAGTGTGTATGCCATTCATTTTCCTCACTTTCAAGTCAACATAAAAAACCGGCTTTTGCCGGCTATAATTAAATTAATAGTCCTCTAGGTAGGTAGCTACGTTCCCTGCTTCCACGCTCCGCTTGTACGTGCATAGACGAGCCCTTGCTTCCATACACCGCCTGTGCGGACATAGACGAGCCCTTGCTTCCATGTACCGCCCGTGCGGACTTGCACGCCACGAGGGATATCGGTAAGCGGCAAAGTCACAGACACCTCCGTGCGACCGGGTCCTGCATGCGAAATATAATTGAGCTTGGCGGTTGCCGTGATTGTTTTCGTTCCGTCTGCGTTATGTGCAACAGTAGAAGTCCCTGAAACGACCGCCTGTTCACGCGGGCTCCCGGACGGTCTGAAGTCGTATGTGACATACGATTTTTTCTGTTGAACACCGTCAATCAGAACCTCAACAGAAAGGTCATTTGCCCAGGTGTAATAGTACGTGTACTTTGCATTTTTGAGATAGCCGCGCCACGATACGACGCTCGTATTAGTTGCGATGTCATAAGATGCCTCATTCGCTTCTATCCATAGATAGATGACACTGATGTTAGGTGACTTGACGCTGTTGCTTGCCATGGGAGCCTCCTTAGATCACTTTGATCCATATGTCGCCATCCGCCCCGCCCGACGGATTCGATGTGCTGATCGTGATTTTGCGCTTCCGGTCAGAAGCGAGGGTCGGTTCTTTGCCATCAAGCGTCGCCTGCAAGCTTGTCACGTTTGCAATGGTGTGCGTGTGGCTCACGGCCGCGTAATTGTGCGAGTGCGAGGCGGGCGCTTTACCATCGAGAGTTGCCTGAAGGTTCGATACATTAGCGATGGTATGTGTGTGTGATGAGGCCGCTTTGCCGTCAAGCGTCGCCTGTAAACTTGTTACATTTGCGATGGTGTGCGTGTGTGAGCTGGCAGCGAAGTAGGTGTCGGCCTTCCCGTTAAGCCTTGCGGCGTTGTCAGCCTCACCTGCTTTTATGCGCTTCCACGCCGTCCATGTTCCTTCGTACAAGCCTCTTAACCATGTGTGATCTGCGGGATTGTTATATATATGAGCTATCTGTATCGGTCCACTAGATCCAATGTTAAGTACCATAAGCGCAAATGCATGGTCGAAGGGTCTATTTGGCATGGTTGCTGCTGTGGCGTTAGACGCACAGTAGTAATAGCCCGGAGCGGTCAGCGAGTTGAAGTCCGTGTTCGGCGGCACGATTGTGGCGCGCCGCGGCACATCATTGTCGTTTACTTGATTTGCCGTTGACGCCTTGCCGTCAAGCGTCGCCTGCAAGCTCGTCACGTTCGCAATGGTGTGAGTGTGAGACGTAGCCGCATAATTGTGCGAGTGCGAGGCGGGCGCTTTACCATCGAGAGTTGCCTGAAGGTTCGATACATTAGCGATGGTATGCGTGTGTGATGTTTTCGCGAAGGCTGTGCTGTCAAGTCCATCGAGCTTGTCGGCGTCTGCCGCCTTGCCGTTGAGCGGGAGATAACCCTGTGTTGACAGTTGATTAATAATCGCTGTTGCCTGCGAAGCAAAGTCCGAACCGTCAAGGGTGATTAGGCTGTTAATCAGTCCGCACACAGACGCGTTGAACCGTTCGTCGGTTACGTTCGCATTTTCGATTTTAACTGCGTTTGCCGCAACGGAAACTTTCGCAAGCGAGAGTTCGTAGACGTTGCTTGAGCGCGTTAAGGCGGGAGGGACAGGAGCAGTTGCCGGTGTTCCCTCTTTGACGGCGACAGTAATCTGACGCTCGGACAGTGATCTGTCAAGGCGCAAGATCACTCTGTCAATCCGTGGTTGAGACGTCGAAGCGCCTATCGTAAGCGCTTTAATACCGGTGTTGTCGTTTTCAAGCCAGTAAGCATAGCCCTGAATAAGCGCTATTCCATAATCGATATTCACGGTCATTCCCGTTCCCGGAGCAGTCACTTTGAGGTTTGTACCGCCGTTTTTTATGCCGTCCGTGAGGAACAACCGAAAATATTCTGCAAACTGCTCCGCTTGGTATGTCCGGTCATCACCGACCGAGTCGAAAAATCTTGATTGTTCGAGTGCCATTATCTGACCACCTCCGTCTTACGTATTTCGTCGAGAATGTTTTTGTTTCTCTTTCCAAATGTAGGGATGATTTGGACCTTTCCACGCTCGTACACCTCTTTGACTGAGGTGATTTTCTTTGCCTGTTCAATCCCGAGTTCTTTGGATTGAACGGTTACCACGCTTCCGATATCCCAGTCGATAAGGTATTGAAATGAACTGTTCGGCAACACGGAGCATGTCAATGTTTCGGATGGTTCCATTTGCGAAAGTCTATATTGCGCCTCGTAAATGAGATCGTTAATATTATCGACGCTTCCGCAGTCTTGCCATGCCTCGCGGCGCTCGTAGCCTGCCAACGCCGCATCGTCCGGCGAGCGTGAGACGGCCTGAATCAGTCTGTTTTCATCTTCTCCCGCACCTCCGGCATAAGCGACCGTCACATCGCGAGTGACATCCTGCCGGTACTCGATATTTTCAATATTTTCAAAATCAACCGACATGATAACCGGATGCTCCGATCCTGCCGTTTGGATACGCTCAGGAATGACATCAAAAACGAATCGCTCATCGGTGAGTTGAGCGGTGACGGTGTAACCCATTCCCGTGTATTCACCGATGTCACGCAGTGTTTCATCAAGTCGCTTGAATCGCTCGCTCCATACGGCACGCATCCCGCGCCCGAGGTACGGCGCCATGTTTAATGCCGGAAAAGCTCTGTTTGATTCGCTCGGATTAACGGCATGTTTTTCGACGTAATGCCGCATGATCTCCTCTGCTGTTGCGTCACCTTGGTCAGGAAACCTGTCCCAACCGAAAAAGTGTGTGTCATCTTTCCGGTCAGGAATTATAACACGCTGTGAGAAAATGCCTTTTAGCTCGTGCCCCGTCACCATCAGACTCAGATGATCGTCCTCCGTCATCCGCACACCGGTAATCTCCCAGATGCGCTTTTCGTCGATCATGACGAGGTTGCCGATCTGAAGTGCGTTTGAGCCTTGATCTTTCAAGCCGATATGCAGTTCAAGTTTGCCGACTTCCCAGAGTGAGCGCTCGCCTTGAAAGCTCGTGTACGTGTCGATCACAGCAAGGAGGTTAAATGCCTTATCGATGATCTTAAGTTCCGGATACTGTAGCATTAGACACCTCCAAAGCGAGAGAACGTCCGGATGATGACGGTTGCCGTTGTGGTGTCATCGCCGGATGAGTACGACAATTCATTTGGGCCGGGCTGTAATTGAAACCAGGTCGATTGAGGGTCGATTGCCCCGACCGCATTTTCAATCGTTCCGGTCGCTCTGACGATTGTGGCAAGCTTAGCCCCGCGCTCCGTGCTAATCGTCAAACGGTCGCCTGCGGCGAGCTCACGGTTGACGGCCAGGAACTCACCTGTCTTCACAAGCTCAATTCTCGGCCTTGTAGCGGTTCCTGTTATTTCAACGTGAATGGGAGCTTGAACATCCCCGTCGTTGACGATTGTTGCCACATAGCCTCGCGATCCGAACCGGATGCCGGGAGTCAATTGATTTACAGCAGGGATATTCAACGGGAACTTAAACCCTCCTGACAAATAGGCGAGCCGATTAACTGTCGCCGTTTCAGTACGCCACGCCGGATCCGGACAATAGAAAACGATCTGCATCGGGAAATAATTTCTTAAGCGTCGACCGTTTTCACGCGGACCCTGCCGGACGACGGCCGGTATCCACCAACGTCCATAATCGTTTTCATAGAACAGCTTGCCCTTTTCCCCTGACCGGTTTAAGGCGCTCCCAAGGATGCGAATCAATTTTGATCGATTCTCGTACATGGAACGCCTTTCATCACCGTAGACGTGGAGATTGAGTGTGACCTCGCGATCGTTAAGTCGTAATCCGTAGTACAGCGCGCCGTCCATACCCGCAGGCGTTTGAATGTTGGACGTCACGTCAACCGCGCCAATGCCGGACACACTCTCAAAGATGTATGGCGGGACAAAAGGCGAGACTTCAACAACCTCTCCTCTCGGATTTATGTATCTGATTTTTTGCATAACTCTTTACCTCCGAGAGAGCCGATCCAACATCCGTTCGAGATCGCGCATCATCTTTGCCGGCGTCTCTTCTTCTGCGTAATAATTCACTACGATGGTTGGGAGTTGTTTTGACGGTCGTCCTGGGTCCTGGGGAGGCACAATGGGAAGGGGCATGCCATGACGTTTCAAAAAGTTTGAAGCAACCTTACTCGCTTCTTCAGCCATCGTCGCCCGGTAGCCTTCAATCTGTCGAGTAATCGCCTCAAACCAGACGTTAATGTCCATTGCTTTCGAAGCAAACCCTTCGTAAAGCCGCTCCCCGAGCGATTTGCCCACCGCATCATAAGCAGGCGCGAAAGACTGAATTAACTTGATGATGTCTTTCTGATTGCCGGACATGATGAGCTGCTCCGCTTCCGCGGTCAGGTTGTACTCTTTCAGGCGTTCATCGTAGAACTTGTCAAGGTCTTCGAGTTGTTTTTCAAGGGCTTTTTGCTCTTCTTGCGCACGCCTGTCAACTTCATTAGCCTGCTGTCTAAGCGCTTCCTTTGCGTCTTCGCGCTCGTTGCGCTTCAACCACTGAGCCAGTTCGTCTTTCTCTTGTTTTATTTGCTCGGATAGCTTCCGCCGGTTGTAAGCATCGTTTTCGTACTGTAACTGCTGCTCAAGTGCCGCAATCTTGCGCCGGCGTTTCCGTTCCTCCTCGGCGCGGTCTTCGCCCTTGGTCAGCTCGTCAAGCGCTTTGATCTGTTCCTCAATCGCTTCGCGTTGTGCCTCAGACCATTCTTTCCAGTTATCCATGCTCGTGCGGATATGACCTTCTTCTGCTTGGCGTTGCGCTTCGTATCGTGCACGGAGAGCTGCCAAAACGCCGTCTGCGAGCTTTTGGAGATTTTGAGTGTCACGTTCCTTGATTTGTTGCTGAACGGCATAAAGCTGCTTTTCGAGCTCAATCCTTGCGTCCGTACCTTCCTTATATTGGTCCATCATGGCGCGGATTCTCTCGCGCTGCTGTTCGAGGGTAAGACGGCCGTAATAGACATCGATTTCGTACGCACGCCGCACTTCCTCCTGCCGCGCTTGATAGAGTTGTCGTTCGACCTCCATGTATTCGACGGTGCCCGCTTCGTGTTCCGAAAGCTTCTTTTCGAGTATTGTGATCTCTTCGGCGAGCGTCAGTTGATTCATCGCTTTCGCATGTTCGAGTTTCGCACGTTCCAGTTCTTGGTCACGTTCCTTGATTTGTTGCTGAACGGCATAGAGCTGCTTTTCAAGCTCAATCCTTGCATCGGTGCCAACCTTGTACTGACGGATCATCTCTTGGATGCGCTCGGCTTG
This sequence comes from Bacillota bacterium, assembly GCA_029570375.1. GTDB lineage: Bacteria > Bacillota > Clostridia > Saccharofermentanales > DTU023 > UBA4923. The sequence goes on from JAKPXB010000043.1 coordinate 105,541, forward strand.
TAGCTCGAGTGTCAGACGGCCGTAGTAAACATCGTCCTGATAAGCGGACATTTTCATCTGCTTTTCGAGCGCATAAATCTGTGATTCGAGTGCAAGTCGTGCTTCGGTGCCTTGGGCGTAAGCGTTTGCCATCTGCTGTAATCGCTTGATCTGCTCGGCAACCGTCAGTCGATCCATGGCGACATCGCGATCAAAAGCTGATTGGGCGAGCTGCTTTTTCAGTTCATGCAACCGCTGTTCCAGCTCCATACGAGCATCTGTCCCTTTTTTGTATTGAGCGATCTCGCGTGCGGTGATCGTGATCTGATCTTGCAGTGTGAGCCTGTCAAGCGCCACGCCCATGTCGTACTGCTGTTGCCTCTGTTTCTTTTGCAGATCATAGAGCTGCTTTTCGAGCTCAATCCTGACTTCCGTACCTGCCTTATATTGGCTCATACGGCGCTGCGTTTCCTTGATTTGCTCCTCTGTTGTAAGCCGATCATAGTACACAGCCAAGTCATAGAGTTGCTGTTCTTGTTGTTTTTGCAATTCGTAGAGTTTTCGCTCTGCCTCAAGCCTCGCCTCTGTTCCAGCCTTAAAGCTTTTGACGATGGCGCGCTGAGCGGAGATTTCCCCGGCAAGCGACAGTCGATCCATAGCCTTGGCGTGTTCAAGGTCGCTCAGCCTCTTTTGCTGCCTCAGCTCATAGACCTTATCGTCGATTTCTTGGCGCTCACCGGCTTTTTTGGCGTATGCGGCGCGAACGTGCAACAGCGCAGCTACTTCTTCGTCGACCGTCAGCTGGTCCAATCTGCGTTTGCGCTCAATCAGTTCCAACTCGCGCTCAAGCGCCTCGTTCTTGTAAGACTGTTCACGTGTTGACGCTTTTCTGCTCCCGCTACCGCGTCTTGACCTAGGAGGTGTTTTTCGCCATGACGGTGTCCCGCCTCCGCCTCTTCCATACGAACGTGTGACATTAACGATTTGGTTATCCCCGTCCACGTTGACGCCGGCACTCGCGCCGTCCAGTTCTCTGAGCTTGTTAAGGACGCCATCCAACGCAAAAATGATTTTGTTCGCTTGCTCTTGAGTCGCTGTACCTGCGTTCGCCATGGCTTGAGCTGTCGCCTTTGCCATTTCCGCTTCGGCGATTGCCAGCTGATAGTTCAAGTCGATCATGATCGCTTTCATGTCAGCGTCTTGTTGGTATGCGTCTAAGTTTCCTGCGATCTGTTCCGCCGTCACGCCGTACCGATCAGCAAGATATTCGAGTGCCAGTCCGTAGTCTTCCGAGGCTGTATTGCCTTCCTTTAAGACGTCGATGGCCACTTGAAGATCTGTCAGATCCTGCATCTCCTTTTTGAGCGACTCGTATGAACCGGAGAAACCGCTAATCGCGCCAATCATCTCTTTAACGGATGTTTTTTGCGCTCGAATGGCTGAAGTCGTGCCTTCAATTTCAGCAGACGTTCTACTGGCCGAGTTTCTCAGCCCTGCAAAGGCTTTCTCGACAGCGGACACGTAGGATGAAAGGCCGGCTTGCTTAAACCCATCGACCAAGTTAGACTGCATGTCCGCGAGGGATGTGCGAATGCCGTCTGTGATACGGTCAAAATCCTCTTTCTCGCTTGCGCTTGCTACACCGTCCATGATCCTTTGACCGAGGATTTTCGCTTGATTCATCGCCTCGGACAATGTTGCATCGCTTGACAGGCTTCGAAGCACTGTATTAACGACTGACAGGCTGTCCGTATCACTTGTTCCGACGGCCGATACACCGGCAATGATCCGGGCTCTGACCTCCGTGAGTTCCGCGATGCCATCCGCAACTGCGGCCTCTTTATCGAGCTTAAAGAACTGCTCGAACATTGAAACGGCTGTGTCGGAATCCACCATCGTCCCTTCATAGGCCATGTCTGTCATCGCTTGAGCGATTGCGGACTGAGTCTCCATAGGGATGGCGGATGCCGCCTCTCCGATTTTGGCCTTGGCAAGCACGAGAGAGCGCTCCACGTGTTCTGCGATCTCCGTAGGCGATTGTGCCGCCGTTCTCATGGCGTTATCCTTTGCTGTGACCAGCGCATCTAAGGCTTCCGTATATTGTGCAATCGATGCCGCATAGGCTCTGCCCGCCGCTTCTCCTGCTCCTATATCTCCGAGCTCTGCTTGTTTCGCTGCATAGTTCGCCCGTGCGGTTTCGATGTGTGCATCAATCGTTTTAAGCGTGGCACGAGCCTCTTTTAGCTTATTGATCGTTTTTTCGATTTCTTCAGCATTCTTGGCCTCGGCCTCTTCCATCTTTTGACGAGCGAGTTCCTTCTGAACGGCGAGCTGTTCTTTCATGTACTCAAGATTCGTGACGAGGAGTACACCTTCCCTGCTAACACCGTCAGCTCTGAGGCCATAGGACGATACGAGCTTTTCGGAGATTTGATGCATCTCCGCCGTTTCTTCCTTCGTCCGGAAGGCGTTGTCCGAAAGCTCCGCATACCGATTAACGAGGGAATCGGCACCCAGTGCTTGCCGCGTCAGCTCAGCCGCTTCCTCATTCAGCTCACGGAGCTCATCCGCCGCCTTGGCACTTGCCCCCGCGATCGCAGCTATAACACCGACAACGGCTGAGATGCCGAGCGTGACCCAACCCCACGGCCCCGAAATGGCACCCTTTAGTGCGCCCAGTTGCACCGTAAGTTTGCTTAGCACCGGAGATGCCGCCACCATTTCGGCGATCATCCCTTTGATATTGGAGCGAAACAGAATGAGCGCTGCACCGCCGATGGCCAGCGCCTTGCCAAAGTTCAAACCGAAGGTAATAAGGCTTTGGTTCTCTGTCGCGAAATTCGCCGCGCCTTGGACAAGCTCGTTCAAGATCGAGAGCATAGGCGACAGCCCAACGACATTGGCTTCTCCGATGGCCACCTTTAGCTTGCGCGTACTTGCTTCCAATGCCAGTTGTGAGCCGGTAAACTCGGCAGACAATTTTGCCGCATCGCCGACTTGGTGGCGCGTCTCTTCCATGATGCCGAGATACTCGGCCTCGCGCTTCTGAGCGAGCGTCATGGCCTCAGTCGTGATGCCGCGTGCCTTGGCGTAGTCCTGCCACATCTTAGCGACGTTCTTTGTGACGCCCGCGTTATCGACCAAGATACTGTTTTCGTTTTTCAGTCCTTCTGTCGCCGTCATGACAGCGTCTGCAAGGGAATAACTCGCTTGTCGGCCGAACGCCGCCGCGTCTTTCAGGCGCAAGATGATGTCGATGGCCTCCTGTGCCTCAAACCCTCGCGATAAAAGGTTCTTGACGGCGGTGGATGCCTGCTCTAGCGGAATGAGCCCATCGGCGGTAAGATCTTGCACCGCCTTGTTGATTACGCCCATATCCTGACCGGTACCCTCGGCGATCGACCGAAGACCGACCATGGCATTTCTGTTGCCGGAATAGGCGCTCGTCGACTCTTGCAGTGCGGCGCTGAGTCCTTTGTAGCCCCGAATCAAGACACCAACGACGGCGACCGCCGCAAGCATCTGCGCCTGACTTTCTTGTCTCTGCTGGGCGGACTGTGCTTCAGCTCGCGCCGCTTCTTGTACAGCTTCCGTACGCTTTCGTTCAGAATCGACATAGCTCTTGAGGCTCGTTCGCGCTTCTTCCAAGCTTGCGATTTTCTGTTCAATGGCCGCCGCGTGCTCGCTGTCGGCCTTATTGGCCTGATCCAATTCTTTTTTGAGCGATTGCAGCGCCTTCTCAAGCTGTTTTTCGGTTCTTTCGGCCTTTTCATAGGTGGTGGCCATGTCGGTCGCCGCTTTTTCAGCGGCTTTGAAACCCTTGTCGATGCCATCAGCGATGGAACGGACGACAAACACCAAGCGATCTACTTCGTAATCCATTTTCTACCATTCCCCCGCATCTACTTCAGCAATATCATCTTTCTCGTCGTCAAGCCTATGCAACGCATTGTATTCATCCAAGACAACGAGGAATTCGTCATAGTAATAATCCTGTAATAATTCGCGCTTGCTAATGCCGATCGATTCGGCAATGGCTAACCAGCGCTGGAGCCAAGCGTCTGTGTCTGGAGTTGACCGGTTAGCATCGGTTTGATCTTTTTCCAGACGCGCCCGAAAAAATCAGACAAATCATTCAGTTCCCACCACGCTTCCAGTACATCAAGGAGCTCTGAAGGTGAGAGTGAGAGCAGTACCTCTTTTCCGACATCAAGATAGAGGCTGGCAAGGTCAACAATGATCTCGGGAGCGTGAACCATGAGTTTTCCGAACAAGTCGAGCAAAAACTCTCTGTCCGCCGTTTTTGCGCGGTTGATAACGCTCTGAAGATCCTCGTCGGGGTAACATTTCTCCATGATCGTTTTGGGCAGATTCTGGATATCCTCCATCGACGCAACGTACTTCCCGACGGGCACTTTTTTAATGGTGATTCCGTGGACGTTTTTCTCTTTGGGTAACGTAAGGTCAACCGACTGCCTTCGATTTTTAAATAGCATGAACTGTCTCCTTGTAGCGAACATTGGATGACGGCTGCCTCAGAAATGAGACAGCCGCCAGAGAGTGTTGTTTATCCTTACGTGCCGGCAGGCGGCGTGACAGGAAGCGGCTCAATCCCTTGAATCCAAGTGAAACCGTCGTTGTACTCGACGTCCTTGATTTCCCGATACGTTCCGTCAATTTTGCGATGGTAAACCCTAAATGTCAGGACATACGGCGCAATCTCGTTGCCCTCTCCCTTCGTCGCGTGGTCGACCTTGACGTTCATCAGTTTCGCGACCGGGTGACGGAAGAGGCGATAACCGCCTTTGTATAGCGCCGCATAGGCGAGAGCGTATTCCGGTGCCTCGTCGAGATTGCGCGCCGAATAGATGCCGTCCGGCTCGGCGTACAGCCCGCCCGTGAGCTTGGCTTCCGTATCAAGTGCTAGCTCGGCAACCGTGATGGTTATGTCCGAGTACTTGTAATCCGTGCCTGAATCGTACACGCCGTCATCGGCATAAATGGTATACTCGTCCGTTTGATCGTCTCTCGTGAGCTGTTGAGCAGCCGGAAGTCGCAAGATCTCTCCTACGGAGTAACCGTCTTCAGTGTTTGTGACAACGGGGAACAAGTTAATTTCCCTCAAGCCTTTTAGTGCTTTTTTCTTGATCATTTTATTTCCTTTCTGCTTTTATAAGCCGTCCGGTCCCCAGATGGAGACCTCAAAATAGTAAGTTGTACGCCCTTTATCGTCATGCCCGAACGAACGCGGACGTTTCCGGGGCGTGCAGTGACACCATCGTTCTTGTGTCAGATTGATTAATTGTTCTTCGGAGCCGGAGTCGAGCATGTGCGAAAGCTCTGTGGCTATCCGATAGGCGTCAGGGGCACTCTCATGCCTCACTTGGATCTGAGTCAAGCGTGTCAGCGTTCCGTCCTTCGACGGGAGGTTTCCATACACGAACACCGCGATCACGTGATCAGGAGACGCAGGCAGGAACTCACAAAAAACAGGGCCGTAGCCCTGTCCTTCGATGAAGCTTTTGATGTCATCAAAAAAGTTTGCCATGCTCACCTCATTTCACGTTTCGTACTGCGTTTTTCATCTCTTCCGCGATTCGCTTCTTCCATGTGGGGCGATCTTCATCCACCGCCGATTCCAAAAACTTCGATTCGCCGCCTTTCGGGTGATTAAACTCCGTGTGCTCGTGCTGCACGATGGCATAGGCGTTCACATCACCCTCACGCCCGGACCCGCCGCCTTCGACGGAATACCCGATCTCAAACTCGACCTCGGTCGCGTCCGGTGTCGGATCAAACGTCGTTATTTCCGACACGCTACCGTCTTTGTTGCCGCGCATGTAGCGGACGCCATTGACGCTCACATGTCCGGATTCACGAAGCGAACCCTCTTCGACGGGTGCGCGAGGCACTGACTTTTCGAGCGTGTCGGCGAGGCATCCGTAGATGGCGTTCGTGGATGATGTGAGCATCTCTTTTTCGAGCACTTTAAATTTTTGCTTCATGCTTGACATGAACTTTTTGTAATCCGCGCTCGTTTTAATCGCCCATTGCCCCATGCTAGACAAACACCACCCTTCTGTGTTCCTGACCGGAAAACGTCTGCGGCTTACTCACATCAATCGCAAGGAACACTCGCCCGTCGAGGATCAACTTGTCGCCGATCTCAACCGGAGCAAGCGTCGTGATCTGTGCAGAGCTTGTGACTTCCTCACCGTCCTTATTTCGGACGAGACGGTTTCGATAACTCACTCTGCACTTGATGTTTGCTGCCGGTGCGTAATCCGGATCGCCGTAGTGGTCGATCCCGGTCCTTTTGTGCCAAGCAATCGATTGATTAAGCGCCATCGCGACAAGATCATTCGCTAACATAGACCGGCCCGCCTTTCAGTAGATAGGGAGCAATCAGGGAATACGCGTCCTCCGTGAGGCCGTGCCGAGATCGAGCAGCCGCCATAGATGCCGAGTCAAACCCGACACTAAAGTCTGCGATGCTGTAATTTGACACGCCCGCGCCCTGAAGAGCATTCAAAGAGGCACCCTCGCCTCCGGAAGAAAGCCTTGATGCAACCTGTAAAGACAGGGCCACTTTCAGCGCTTCCGGTATGCCGACGTCCGTGCCGTCAATCACGCGAGGGAACGCCTCTTTTTGGGTCGGATCACTTTTACGTCCTCGGTAAGAGAGCCGCTCAAAAGCGAGCTGAGCGCCCATGATGGCCGCCATTTTATCGTCCACAGCCAACGCGTCAAATGCGGACGCGGCGACCGTTCCACGGAAAGTCCGAATGTTCGTTGCCGCTTCGTCGGCAGTCACGTAGCATGTGATCATGGCCTTGCCTCATTTCTTCGCCTTGGCTTTTGCTTTAGGCTTTGCTTGAACTTTTGGTTTAGCTTCCGTGTTCTTAACAGACGGACCCTCGGCAATGACCGAGATTCCCGCCCCCGCTTCTCGCAGTCGCTCGACGACTTCGAGCGGCGCCTCAAATTCAGTATCCGGTGGGACGATTTTCCCCGCGATTTTCACAGGTCGAAAAGCTTTTACAATCATTTCGTTTTCGCTCCTTTTTTAGCAGCTGTTTTCGCCGCTTCCGCCGCAATGCCCAAGTTCACCCAGCGCTTTGCCGTACGTTCGTCGACGGAAAGAGACGCTCCCTTTGAGAGCGTCCCGTATTCCGTGTGATATGTATCGGTGAGCAGTTTAACCTTGACCATAGGATTGTCCTGTCGTTTAAGGCACTGACGGCGCTGCGGGCTCAAGCACAGCGAAGGGGTAGCGATTGGCATCATCCTTCCCCGAAAGCGGGCGAATGGGATTCGCGATCTGCCACCCGAGGCGCATGACCACACGCAAGGCGACCGCATCCTGTTGCGCCAAGTTGAGGAGGACTTTACCCGTCGCATCAGTGATAACAGCCTGATCGAGGATCTTGTACGTCAAATCCTGACGGATCGCATAGACCGCCTGACTCCAATCTCCGCCGATCATGAGTGCTTTTGTCGCGTCCCAGCTTCCGTTCTTAATGAACTCGAGCGGTTGTCCGTACAGTGTGGACGGTGTACCGGCCGTCAGCGAGGGCTGGAATAAGAGCGCGTTGGTGTTGTCGCGCAATCCGCGAAGTTTTGATTTAACGGATACATCACCCGCAAAACCGTTCACGTCAAGCCCTTGCGCTTCAATCAGCGCCATAAGCGCATCAACGTCCGCCGCAATGTCAACGCCCGTCCCCAACACGGTTTTCTTGAGCTTCGCGACGGCATCGGTGACAATGCCCGTCGGCCACGTTTCAGGCTTATTGACGTTGAAAAAGATCGCACCGTCGATGACCTGCCCGAACGCTTGGGCGATGAGCGGACGGATCTCGCCGAAAATGTCATACTGCGAATCGTCCAGCACAGCTTCAGGGATAGGAACGATCACGGCAATCTCTTCCGCCACAATGTTCTTCTTTTCCCATGCGGCCGTCGATGTCGGTTTAAGCCCCGTATCGCCATTGACGAAACCCGCCATAGGCGTCTGTGACAAAACGGGCATGACACGTGTTTTTGTGCTCATGTTAGGGAGCCTGCGCATGAGCTTCAAGGCCGCCGATTGTTCGGGGATATCCTTAATGATTTCCCGAGAAATTTCCGGCTGAATTAATGCTTCAGCCTGTGTTCTTGTAAGGTGTACATCTGCCATTTTTTAATTTCCTTTCTTTCCGCGGATAATGTCGTTCATCCACGAATTTACCCCGCCCGTCGCAATCGGTTTGTTTTCTTGCGGTACAACGATGGCGGGTTGCTTTGATGTTTCTTGAGCGGTATTCGATGCGAGGGAAGGGTATGCCTGCAACACATCACGAATAGCCTGATCCATCGTGACCGTGTCCGAGAGACGAGCTGTCGCCAAGGTGACAACGTCATCGGTTGCTTCCGCCTTAACGCCCAGTTTTAAAGCGGCAACTTGCGCCTGTAAGCGTCTGTTCTCCGCTTCCTGTTGAGCGATGCGCTGCCTTGTCTCTTCGTCGAGCTTGCTGTCCGCTTCCTTTTTCTGTTCCGCTTGCCACGCCTTGAAAGCCTTCCATTCCTTTTCAGGTGGCAATTTGGCTTTCTGGATGTTGATCAAGTTATCCACATCCGCCTGCGTGTACGTTTTTTCTTCTTTCTCCGACGCCTTCGACGCTTCATCAGCTTGTGGCGTTTGCGCTTTTTCCTCAGATGCCGTCTCATCAACGTGCATCTCGGTTTGTTTTACCGTTGCATTTTCTTGAGGCATATCGTTGCCCTCCTTCCGGTCTCATCGACCACGTGTCGCCTCATCGGCCGTTTTGGTGCTCGTACGAGCTGGTGGAGATGACGGGTCCCGCCCCCGTGTTCCGGATGCTGCACTTCGGCTTTAACATCCGGTCGATACTCATCTCATCCCCATCTAACGCCGAGCCGATGCGGCAATGCCTTTTGTATCAGAAAGCCTTCTCGTCGTGTGTGCAATGGCAAAGGCTCGACGTTAGATGAGCCTTTTAACGACGTGTTCAGGTCGTTTGGGTCTTGCCCAAGAAGGAGCCCCGTTGCCGTTTGTCGGAGTCGAACCGACCTTACCCGGTAAAACGGCATATAAAAAGCCACCCTCGCGAGCGGCTCACGTCCTCTCTGGGGCACTTCGTCGAGAGGTGCGAGAGGTCCTGTCCCATGTAAATTGTTTACAGTGCGTTAAACTCCTGTTCAAGCGTTGCGATCTCGTCCATCATGTCGAGGTACGCCTGATCGATGATCGTCGATGTCGTCGTCGCAACGACGGGGATAGTATACGTTCCCACTGTTAGCGTTCCTGCTGCGAAAAGCTGTTTGGCTTTTTGCATCTCGCTTGCGATTGCTCGTTTCTCCGCCAAAAGCGCGTTAATCTCGTTTCCTCGTCTGAGTTGATCTTGTGTCATCTCTGCCTCCTTCCGGACATGAAAAAACCGCCTCTCAAATCATCGGTGTTATTTCTTTTATCGTTCTAAGGGTGTTTGCTACTTTCTTCAGCATGCGATTTTCTTGAAGATACTCTATCCCTTTAGGTGTGATCGAAATATTTTCAAGATCAGTTATGTGTATTTCATCATCTGCACGATAAACAGTAATACCTGTGATGTAATTTTCTGAATACAAATTGCTGATTATGTATTCCCAATACTTTTGATTGATTGCAAAGTGCTTATTGATCGGCTGTATCGCTTCAACATCAATAGTTTTACCCTGTTTCAATTGCTCGTATAAGTATTTGCAAATGTGATATACAATTACAAAATAATCATCTTTTGCCATTTTGCTTGCTCCTTAGTTTTTTGCATGAAAAACCGCCTCGATGGGCGGTTTAGGGTTTCAGCGCGCTATAGAACAGCGCTGTTATTGCTGGATTATCATTCTATTTATTGCGTGCTGAACAAACTCTTGTGGAAGTCTCAAATTATAACGATCCACATAGTATGCCGTCGTAGACCACCAATGGTACGTTCCATCATTTAAGCCAACGTAAGAGCCTTTTATTGTTTCGCCGGTAAATGCATCCTCAGCACTCCCTGATGCTGCAATATCAATTTTACCTCGATGCAGATAGTCTATGATCAGACTCTTTTCAGGGTAAGGGGAAGCATTACAACAATCCGTCTGGACATTGTACTCAAGATCAATTAGATGCGGAAACCAAGTCATTTTCTTCTCGGCCTAAATATTCGCCACTCCCCCTTTCGTTCAGTATCAGGTCGCCCCAATTTATTACCCTGCTCGTCAGTAAGCTCATCCGCAACGAGTAATTGCCCGTCAAAATAGACGTATACCGTTTTGTTTGGGGCTAAAACCTCCACTTGCAGTATATCAGCAACTGCCTGTGCTGTCACGCCATTTTCCGCTCCTGCGCGACATGCAATGAGTCTGATTGGTCCTCCGTTATAGCTAGGCGTGTTTTTTATCCATTCACAAAATTCAGCCGCGGAGATCGTTGTTTCATTGTCGTTTGCATCCCTTGTAACAAAACTGAACTCGTCAGAATGCGCCACCACGTCATAATATCCTTCCAGTGGTTTTATCTTTTTTGCGTAATGATACAAGGGGTCGTTTTTATTTAGGTACGCAGGATCCGCAACACCTGTGTCTTTTGGAACGTTGGCAGTTACAGATTTTGTTGCCGCATGATACCTTTCTCTAACCCTGCTTCTTCTAAGGTCATACTTGTCGATGTGATCGCGCAGTTCTTTTGACTTCGCCCGTGCTTTCGTGTTGGCACGTCTTGCCGCGTCCTCATCGCCGATTTCTTTTGCGATATCGCGCTCACGCTTCGCCTTGCGGAGTTCACGTTCTAAGCGCCGCTGTTTTTGTTCCTGTTCGTAGCGTTCACGGTTCTTCGTCTCGTCGATGAGTTCTTGTTTGTTTTCCGACAGTCCGTCGAAGAACATGCCGATGTGATGCCGGCAGTTAATGCCTAAGATACCGTCCGGCTCACCGTAGCTTGTCTTGTTCCAGTCACCGACCTGCCATACAGCGCCGTTTTTGTCCGTCACGGTTTTTGTCGTACCCGATCGACTGAACAGCTTCCCCTGAACGAGTGAGCATTTTGGCCTCGCCCCCAAGTGAGCGCTTACGACGATGACATCACATCCGACCTCATCCATTCGTGTGAAAGTGGCCTGATTGGCGGCACTGTTCCCCGTGGTGCGAAGGATCATTTCAACGGCGCTCTGTGGCTCCCAGCGCCGCCCTGCGCGGTCATAAAACCCTGTTAAGCCTTCTCGTACCAGCCTGCGCGTGGCTGTCTTCATCGCCTCGTGAGGGCTCTCTCCGGACATCATGAAGCCGGCGGCGATATTGAGAGTATCGATGTACTGTTGTTGCGCGCTCGTCAGCATGGACGTATTCACGAGATTCATCCGGTCGAGCGCCTGTTCCTTGAGTTTCTCAAGCATGAATGTTGTCTGCGCTGCCATGTCCGGCTCCGGCATCGTTCGGATTAATCCACGTTCCCAAGCCTCTTGCAACGTCGCCCCGTCGCCGCCGTCGACAGACTCTCGTGCTGTATGGTAAAGCATTCGGTCAATCTGGAGCGGGATATCGCCTAAGACTTTTTCCATCATGGCGATGGCTTCACGCTTGAATGACGCCGACGCAAGGATTTTCTCAATCCGCCATGCGTTCACTTCAGCCGGAAGCTCCGGCGCTCCGTCCAACAAGCGCTTCACGATCCTTACGATTATCCACTCTTCGAGCGTCCCGTAAATACGTGCAACCTCGTGCGCGAGGATGGCCAGTTCATTTGGAGTCGGTTTCATGACGGCCTCCTCGATTTTTCGCATTCATTACTCTTGACCGAAAATGTCCTGCCGATCGGTTGACGGCACCGATGCCTCCGCATGGATCTGCTGAAGCTCTTCCTCGGCCTTTTCAGCAGGCCAGTCGTTCAACTCCATCAGGGCTCGGCGCTTACTCATGAGACCCGCAGACGTCAGCTTGATGACGTTGTCGATGTCGGCGTTCTTATCGGTGACAATCGAATCGTCAAACCCCACCGTGACGGTGTACGTCGCCGATTCAGGGATCTGCCCGTACATCTTTCCGTACTCGATGATCGAACGCACGACCGACTCAATTGCTTCACGGATGAGGTTCTGATGCCCTTTGATCGTCTTGTACGTCTTGCTGTTGGCGCTGATGATCTCAGTCGCGGTCTTTACCCCCTGCGCCACATCGAATGAGAACGTGCCGGCCGTGAGTCCCGTTTGCATACACAAGATATTGAGCAACGCATTGATGGCCTTGACATGCTCTTCAACGCGCAAGACGACGGTATTATCCTGAATTTGGAAGCTGTCCATCTTGTCAAAGTCGAACGCTTCATAAACTTCATCATCGGCGTCAAAGTAACGTAAAGGTTCAGAGTCAATCCCTGGCACAACGACTTCTCGGATTGCCGCCGCTGGGACAATGATCCGTTTCTTACCGAGGACAAATTCCCGCCCGAACGAATCGAACGCGATGTCGAGCTGTTTTAGTGTATCTAAGGCGTTCGCAAAGACGGAAATGCCTAAGGGCAGGGCGAAGTCAGCGTTATTGGCGGTGTTCGGTGCGAAGTAGACAAAAGTCTGCACGTCGCGGTTAATTCGAAGCACCGGCTCAAGCTCCGGGTAGACGCGCTTGACGTCAATCTCGACGCCGAGATGATCCGTGTTAGACGATTCAAAGAGATTGTATTCAAGCTCCCGTTTCAGCTCGCCCTCAGCCGTCTTCAGCAAGTGCCACTCAAAGAGCGTGTAATAGTAGCGGTCGCGTTTTTCCTGTGTCACAAAGACACCCTCAGTCATGCCCCTATTCGTCCAGCCGACGGGGATAAACTGGTCAGCCATGAGATAAGAGAACTTGATCTCTCGCTCTCCGTCATGACTGAGTTTAATCGCCGCGCCGCCAAGCGCCAGTTCCATTTCGATCAGATTTTGAAATTTAGACCAAAAGCTGTTTCGTTGAAGGACATCTTGAACGAAAGTGTCAAGGGGATCGTCCTCTTGTTGTGCTATTTTCTTCTGATCGGAGCTCACGGAAATAGTACACTCCTCGTTGAAAATAAGCCCCGCGAGTTCTTCGCATAGAATCTTTGCCATGTTAAGCCCGTCACGTGTGCGTTTTGTAGCGCCGGGCGACAGGACTGTCTTTTTGTGCGTCCGTAGCCAGTCTTTTTGAATCTTATCGACCGTATACGCGTTCTTCCATGCGCTGATGTACGTATCGTAGAACGATTGACAGTCCGGAATACGCTTATCTTGGAACTTGTCTTTGATCCCTTGAATGAAGTGCATTTTGTAAAGTACCTCTCTTATCTTGTTCATGATGCGCATGTTATATCCTCAATAAATCGCGATAGTGTTTTTCCGTCGCGTATTCGAAGCTGTCAAGGCTATCGATATTGACCGTGCCGTTATCCAGTCGCACAAGCTCATCCGGCTTTCGAGCGTCCCATACAGCCGATTCAAACGCTTCAATTAGATGTTTACAGTTTTCCATGACGACCAGCTTATCGGTCGCCATGAGCATGTCCGTCGCACTGATCCTGTCGGCGATCGGCAACTTTCGCGCATACCGCACGGGGATTTGCGGCGTCGCCTGTCGAAATGACTTAATCAATAGCATTTCATGATCCAAATAGGCGTCCGTGATGCGAGGGTACATCGCTTTCCATCGCTCCGTCTTTTGTACCCATGCACCCTTAAGGTGGTCGGCGCTGAAATTGTCAGGATCGTAATACTCGTCGAGCACGATTGCCTTTTTGAAGTTGCGCGTAAACCCGACGAGTGTAAACACGGACGCGGAGCCGCTACCGCCAAAGTCAACCCCAATCGTAAAAAACGAAAAAGGATTCGCCTCAATGTAAGCCTCCAGTTTGTCTTGGCTCCACACGTGTCGATGCCGATCAAAGCCTGTGTAAATGGAGCCTTCCGCTTGCGCCCATTCGCCGAGGATATAGCGGCGGAAAAAGACGCCTGTGTACATCCGCATGTACCGCTCTTTCACGCTCTCCGACAGCGTGTTGTTGTCGTTGAGCTGAAAGTGCAGGTAGTAAATGTGTTTCTCTTTCGCTAAGTCAATAAATTCTTTTTTGAACCAGTGTGACGGGCCCCTCGGGTTGCAATTCATGAAGACCTTCGCGCCGTCACGTGAACACCGGGCGATCATCTGATCGACAAACGATCGCGGAAACAGCGCCGTCTCATCCGCCAGCGCTCCCGCCGCCGTTAAGCCTTGCAACACGTCTTGGCTCGCTTCGTTGTTTGCGCCGAAGAGGTAATACGTGTTCCCGCCTACTGTGATATAGTTCTCCGAACGGTTATATGAGTAGGGAAGCGACCACGCTTGAAGGATCTGTTGCATCGGCTTGACAACGTTCCTTTTAAGCGCGCCCATCGACTTTCCCGCTATGATGAAATCCTCCTCTTTATAGTGTGCAAACGACCATCGCAAGAAACTGCAGAGCATAGCGATCGTCTTCCCGGAGCGTATGGAGCCGTCGGCAATAACCATATCGTGATCACGTACCGGAGACGACGGTTCCCACCAGAACAAGAGCTTGCGTTGCTTCGTCGAGAACGGCTGAAACTCAAACGCGTGCGCTTTCTTCCTCATCCCGTTCACCGTCGCTTTCTTCTTCGGCAAATAGTTCGGCAATATCGATCGTGTCCGGTTTCGTCGCCGACACAAAAGCTTGGACGCTTTCTCTTGCCGATTCCTCCGGTGACTGTCGGACGCGCTCAAGCTCAACCAGCGCCTTTTCCTTTTCCGCTTTGAGCTTCTCTGTGCGCGCCTTTTGCTCTTGCCTGTCTTGTAACGTGGTCGTCTGCCCAAGTGTGCTCCGGATCGTCTCAAACGCCTTCGGGTCTCCTTTCGCGATTGCTCGAACCACAAGGCTGTACGCCAGCCCCTGTTCCATCGTCGGATCGATGCCAAACGTGCTAAGACGCGCCGCTAACTTTTCGTCCGGCACCTCCAAGGACAATATGGTCTCAAGAGCCTTCTTCAAGTTCGCTTTTTTGCGTCTCGCTTTGCCGCTTGCAATTCCACCTTTTTTTCCATTTTCTCTCGCTTCGCTCTCGCTTCGTTCATCAAAAGGGATTAAATTTTCCTCGTTGGCCATCGTCTAATCCCTCCTCTCCGACCCCCCTTTCGCAGGCAATAAAAAAGCACCCCGAAGGGTGCCTTTTGAAAACCGAGAGGGTGTGCATCTCCCCTCATCTCTTCTAACCAAACAAATGGTGTGTCGCTACACTTGCCTCTAGGCTTCTCGACGTCCGGTTTTCAATTTTATTCTATCACTTAACATCAACGATATTAATACAGGTGTTCTACGACAAAACGTTCATCTCCACTGTCTAGCAACTCTCGTATGCTTACACCATCTAGCTTAAACTTATCAAGTAGATTAATGAACGGCTCATCTTCAGGAAGTGTAAAAATCGGATCACCTGTATTGTCAAACGACTTACGGACTGATGGACCGGGACCGTCGGTATCAAAGAAATAGTACTCTCCGTTGTAGGAAGTCCTCATCGAACCACTTCGGGCATAATATTCATACACTTCACGCACTGCATCGGGTGTCATTGCTAGAACCTCCGTGTCGTATTTTTCTTCCATTTCATTATACGCTCTCCGTCAGCCAATTCCTCAGGTGTCAGAGACCTTGTGCCAATTGTAACACCGTTTGCCACAATGTTTACATGTGGCTTCATGCCACCATGTGATTTGTCGAAATCCACACGCTTATACATCTGCTTCTTTTCATCATAGTAACCGATAGACCCAAGCTCCCCTTTGCTGTTAAGTACTGCATACGTTCGATTTGGAGATCCTGACATAAAAGGCAAACCCGGGGCTTTAGATTCATCATTCTTATTCAGAACCTGAATTCCTCGAATCGTGGCAACTGTGTGAAACTCTTTCTTAATTAATCGTCCTTGCCCGGTTTTCTTATTAAAAAACGCCCCTCTGCCGCCCATTGTTTTTCTTCCTTCCGGACATAAAAAGCACCCCGAAGGGTGCTAAAAAGCAAGGCCACTAGAATCGAACTGGAGTATTCCTCAATCAAGGCGTTTTAAGCCACTAAAACCAGCCTTTGCTCTTTTCCCGAGTATGTTCAGTCAGTTTACTTAGTTGCTCATAGCTCCTAAATACCGGATCAAATGAGTGATCATCTGGCTCAAACAAATATTCCTTAACGATGCCCTTCTCAAAATTGCCGTCCGTAATATACACAATGGTGCCCGTTTTCTTAGATATTGTGTCAATCACGCGGTCATATTCTCTCAACATAATAAATGACTCACCCTCCTAGTATGCCGTGACAAAATGCAGTCTCCCTCTCTTATCTTTAACCGCCCAGATAGTAACAGTACTTCTTTTGACCCCTATCCCTAAATCCATTGTAACGCTAAATAACGATGTTCCGTCCTGCGCATTGCCCTTTGCTTGTAGCCGTCCCTCTCGCAATCCTTTTCTCAGATCCCGTTCCAACTTACGCCAATTCTGATAATTGTAACCAATGGCATTGAATATTCTGTATTTACCGTTCGACTTTTCCGGATGCAACAAGTAGTCTTTTATTTTTGCATTTGCTATTTTTGCAACCTTCGCCCTGTACGCCTTAGAGCCTTTAGGATAAAAATTTTGTCCTCTACCACCCACATTTTACCCCGCCTTTCCAACGTCGCGTAACCTCGTTTTCAATATGCACGACTCTCGTGCTTCCGAAGTCATAGCCGATGTCGCCGCCGTAAACGACGATGGCAGAAGGATGCAGGCGTTTCATCGCTTCGTCCATGCCGGCATTCCAGATCGCTTTTGCCTTTTCATCTTGCTTGACGCCGATGGTGGACACGCTCACTGTGCCGCCGGACTCGATGCCGTCGAAGCAGAATGCGAAGGTCTCCGGTTCCGCCCATGAGAGCGTTGGGATCACCGTAATTCCGTAATCCTGCATCATCTGCCCGATCAGACGGCTTCGGTAGATATTCCACACCTTCATGGCCAGCGGCATGTTCATATACAGCGAAAAATCCGGCGTCAGCACACAATCAAAAGCTGAGAGCTTTTCAAGGTAAAGCGCCGGACGCCTCCAGATTCTCTCAAACTGATAGTCGTCAAGATAAAAATGAATGCCGGCATCATACTCATCGGACGTCAGCATGTAATTAAACCCGATTAACCGCTCCGGAATATGCTGTGTCGCTTCCAGCGTCGGCATCTGGTACATCCCGGCGACACGAGAAGGGTCATAGTCATAGAGCCTGTACAGAGTTATTGTTTTCTCCCGCTCGTCCCCGTAATAAAGGCGTTCCGTTTGTTCGCTGGCATCGCCCTCAAAACGGCTGTCCTCGTCTTCGCCTGTATCCAGTGTGCTGTTTGAAGAGGAACGCGAATTTTGGCCATCTGTAAAGCTCAGGTTTGATGTGTCAAGATCAAAGCCGAAGTCTCCCATATCAAAAGAGAATGACAATTCTTGCAATTCTTTTTCAAGCTTCCCAAGGTCCCATGTCGCCTCCTCGCTCACCCTGTTGTCGGCAAGCCTGAACGCCTTAATCTGCTCATCGGTCAAATCCTCGGCAACAATACAAGGCACCGTCTTCATTTTCAGCTGCTTTGCCGCCTTGAGACGTGTGTGTCCGGTGACAATCACCATGCTTCTGTCAACCACGATCGGCACCTTGAACCCGAATTCGCGAATGCTCGCCTTTACCGCTTCCACGGCATGATCATTCACGCGAGGATTGTTCGGATACGGTTTTAGCTTATTGACCGCGATCTCCTGAATTTGCATCGCCGCCTCCCTTCCTCTCTCTGTGCGAAGACAGCGGCAGGGCAGGGCCATGCGAGGAGTCGCACATGAGCTGTCTTACGCCTGCCCTTTCACCGCATGAAAAAACCGCCCGGAGGCGGTTTGTGTGTTGAGCGCACAGAATTTATCAGAATTTTATCATGCTATGGTAATAGACTAAAAAACACTTTATCTTCAATCTCATGCAATTTATTCGCTCTTGCGAGGTAGTAAATTCTGTTAGCTACAATGTCCGCCATGCGAATTGCTGTTGTGCTCTCCGAATTCCGATATGCGACCGTTATACCTTGCATTTGAGGACATATGGGAGGGAAAAACTTCTGCCAATCTTCATTGAAAGTTCCGTATTTGAATTCCATCAAAAGGCCTTCTTGGAGTTCATATCTTCCATCCGTCGCCGTTGTATGTTCATCGCAGACCACATGGATGTTATCAATTTCGCTCAGATTGATTATCCCCCTATCACTCATCTGTAACAGAGCTTTTTTCAACCCAATCTTGTACGCATAATCTAAGTAACGCTGCTTCGATTTTTTGTGGTAATAAATACTCTTCAAAATTCTCTTTTGATTTATAACAACGCCGAATTTTATTACATCGTTCATCGAACGGAATAATTTGCCCTTATGCTTATTAGACAACGTGCAAGCTTTTAGCTCGCCACTAAGACAGGATCTGTTACGCATCGATCTTTCAACAGAAATGTATTTCCTAACACCCTTATCTCGAGATGTCTTGGATAAAAATATTACGCCGCCAAACACAAAAATTTGATTATGAACGTAATCAAATACCCCGGATTCATCAGAATAAACAAAAAGATCCATACTTCCCCATTAAAAAGCCGCCTTTCGGCGGCCCTCACGGCTGGCAACATTACATGTCGCTTAAACGTCAATTCAGTCCCGCGAGTGTACAGCATGGTTCCCCATCTGCATTTAGAGGATAGCATGAACAACCTTTGTTTTCAAGTGTTAAATTTCTGTTCTTACAAAAAAGCAGACGCCCCTGCTCCGGACCGCCTGCTCTAGACACCTTTGTTAGCTTATATAATACCACAGATCGAACACGACATTTTATGACATTTTATGACATTTTATGACATGTTTTCGAGTTTTTCCCTTCTTTCGGCAATCATTGCCTCTAATTCCTGTAGGTCTTCTTCGGTCGCTTTATCACGGATAAAGCGCCGTGAAGAGGATCTGTCGGTGAGATAGCGACGGTGTTCTTTGTTTTTTTCTCGCCAACGCCTGTCTGCTTCCGGATTGTACACCGCTTTTCGTTTTTTCTGCATTTGTCCTCCCGCTTGCCATGTGTTAGAATACTGGTGGGTGTGGCAAGCGCACCCACCGTATTGTTTCTTTGAGGCCCTTCCGCTAGCTATTTAGGAGGGCTTCAATCTTTTTGATAGCTTCTTCTCGGCTTTCCGCACTTCTTATGATCTCGATGACCATTCTGAGGACCGTGCGGAACTGTTCGTTTGTCATACCACTCATGTCGTTTCCTTTCTAGGCCTTGCCTTCCGTATTCGCTAGCTCTTGTCTAACTGTCTTTATTATCCCATAGTTACGCCACTATGTCAAGCGAAAAAGTGTTGTCATTTGCACAGATTTTAGCCGTTCGTTTTGTGCAAATTGTCAGTAAATACGTTTAAAGCATCATCGTGGAGTCTCTGCGCATGTCGAACACTGAAATTCAGTGCTCTTGAAATCGCGCCGTAGGTCATTCCCTGTATATAGCGATACTTAAGAAGTAGTGCATGCTCCGGCTCACAATAAGCGTCGATCTCCGCTTCGATCGTCCGGCAAAGCTCCGCATTCCGCTCGATCCTACGCTCGTACTCTACCACCTGATCCAGCAGGGCGACAAGGTGCTTCTCGCCGCTTTTGTAGTCGCGTGTGCCGGGGCGAACGCGAGGGATGTGAAGAACGGGAACAGAGACATCTGACGGCGTGGGCTTTGGCTTCCCTGCCTCTTTACGTCCTTCGATCGTCTCTGTAACACAATCCCCCGTCCAGCCGCCCGTGGTCGCGCCAACGGCATGCGTGCAGGAAGTCATCTGCTCACGCAAGGTCTCGATACGCTGTCGGCAGTACTTTGTGTCTCGAACGGCACGCTGATACTCCTCCAGCCGCTCACGGGCGCGGTCTTGATCGGTCATGTTTAGTCAACCTCTAGCTCCTTGTCGTCCATCAAAAGCGGACACGATACCCACATGCTGACCTCATCCAGAAAATAGTTACTGTCCTCGTTAGCGCAGATTCTGTACAATTTGCCGCGGTTTGTCTCGACGATGTGCGCAAACACGCAGTCGGAGCAACCAAAGTCTTTACTCACATTAGCCTCCACCTGTTTTTCCGCAGTGCGGACAATAATTCTCCCATTCGTCGTTCCTCGTTGGTATTGAGTGCCAGCCCTCATCTCGCATTGCTTCTATCGCTTCTCCCCAAGTATCGCAAGGCGGCAAGTAATCACCACAGCTGTCGCAGTATGCTGTGTACTTTCTGTATTCTTTAAGGATCATTTTTTCTCTCCTCTACTTCGTCATCAAGTACCTTCCCCGCTTCCCACTCGCGGTATAGCTCCATCCAGTCGTCTATATCCATCGTGACAAGCCAGCGGCAGTGATTCTTACGGTGGAACACAGCGGGCAGGCTATCGATGCGAGCATCGCTTTTCGCTTGAGCCATCGCGTCGTACAGATTAAGACGCTCAACGCGCTTGACCTCAATGTGGATTCCCGGCAAGCCAATCACATCCGCGTCTCCGGAGGCTCCGCTATATTGCTGCCCTCTCCTGCAGTCGTAGCCGTGCTCTCTGAGGATTCCGGCCAGCTCGCGCTCGCCGCGAGCACCTTTTGCTCTGCTGTTCATGGCGAACCTCCTTGAGCCGTTTCAAGCCGCGGCAAACGAAATGAGAACGTTTCGTCTTGATCGCTATAGTTTGAATCAATATCGGGAGTAAAATTGTTGCGATTGTCGCGCAGGCCACGCTTGTCGCCTTGTGTTTTCCCCTTGCTTCGATCGAACTTGCGCTGTCGATCTGCAACAGCGTCCATGGAAAATGCTTTATCTTTCTCAAGATTGTCGAGAATCGATTTCACGTATCTCCAATTCCTCGCATTACTCGCTGCCGCTTCATTGATCGCGTACAGCATCACGTCGGGCTCCATGCCTTTTTTTTGGAGTACGTCCATGTGAGCAATGACGATGGTTGATGGGACAGGGTCGATCTCTCTAGCGTACAAGGCGATCACACGAGACAAAGGATCGCTGTCAACATCTGGCGGATGTGAATCACCTTGCTTAACATTCTCTCGCGCACGCGCATGCGCGCTAGTACCACTACTAAGTTCAGTTCTGTTCAGTTCATTAGCATCGCTTCGCATCGATTCGCATTGCGGTTGCTTTGCGCTTGGTATGCGCTCGCTATGCGTTCGCATTGCGGTTGCACAACTGTTACATTCTTCTGCATTACGGACGCTTGCCTTTGTCGCGCCTTTTTCTGCGACCTCTTTGCGCCTTTTGTTCCAACGAGCATTGGCCGACTCTCTAGCTTTGCGCGATTTTTCTTCTGCCTCGGCATCAATGATTTTCATCCGCCTAATGAGCGACGGAGAGTAAAAGTACTCCCCGTCACGC
The DNA here is from genome assembly GCA_029570375.1 of Bacillota bacterium. Classification (GTDB taxonomy): domain Bacteria; phylum Bacillota; class Clostridia; order Saccharofermentanales; family DTU023; genus UBA4923. The sequence goes on from JAKPXB010000043.1 coordinate 126,988, forward strand.
TCAAAAAGTCCGTATTCAATTGCTCGGTCGACAAAACCTTTGATGTCGCACTTAGCAGACGTCTGTCCACGTATAGCAGTGAAAGTCATGTCACCATACGGAAGACTAAGTTCATCCTCCGGGAACATTCTTTCGAGAAGCACCCAAAATAAACCGTATGCCTCAAATCCAAACTCATTAACCAAGGCACTGATTTTTAGATCACTGAGTGCGTCAATATCGTGTACTAGGTAATAACTGTCGCCAACTGCCATAATTAGCACCTATCTTTCCTGGCATTCATTTTTGAATTTCTAAAAATCGAACGGTAAGCTTGTGTCGTCGTCAGCTTGACCTGTTTTCGTCGTTGTTGTCTCGACGCGATCGTCCGCCTTCCGCGTCTCACAGAATTCGACCTCGTTGACAATGATCTCTGTCGTTTGTCATCTCGCATACGCGTCAAGGCTCATCTGTACCGGCTTGCGATTGACCTTGAGCCAATGCTCGATGGCTTTAACTGTCTGCAATCTTTCTGTCGCCTGACCGCGCATCATGAGCATGTAGCGCTCAGCTTCGGCAATGTCAACCGGGTCGTTCTCGTCCGGGATAAAATAGCCTCCGGATGACATGGAAACGATCGGGTGTCCGTATTCTCGAAGCTGCCTGATGTATTCTTGCGTCTGACGCTCGGACACACCGGCCATTTGCGCAACGTCGCGCAGATTCCTCGCATACTTGCTCCCTTTCGGGATGCAACGGATGATCAGCTTACAGTGATTGTTAGGCAATTCAAGCATAAGTTCCTCCGCCTTTCCTACCCGAAGAACGCCTGTTCGATATCGATTTGGTCTCCCGCGTCGAACGGCAACGGCCCTTCTTCCGCTTCAGCAGCATCAGGGATAAACATAGGCTCTTTTGTGTAGGGTGAAGTCTCTTCTTCGGCCGGAGTCACATCTTTGAAGATGGCATCTTCGGAGGATTCGACGTAATCGACAGACCCGTCATCACGGATCGCGCCCATGTCGCTCGAGAAAGCCTGCTGCATCTCAATAGACATCAAGCCCCATTTGCTGATGAGCTGCCGGAGCATCGTTTTTTGTGCCATCGCGTCAAAGTTCTTGCTCCAGAAAGTGTATGCGCGGTTGTTGGCCAGATCAGAAGCGTAGCCTTGGCTGTACATCTTCGCGTGGGCGATCATCTGTTCTTTGCTCCAATAGAGCTCTTTTCTGAAGCCGTTCAGAAGCTCAAAATAGGCGTAATACCCGATGGTCTCAGCCTTTTCTCTTGCGAGAGGATCCAAGATCGCTTTGAACTCTCCCTTCTGACGGAATGGATCGTAGCTCACCAGTTCGCCTTCCTTGACACAGATCACGTCGATGTCTCGATACTGTCCTGACCGGATCGCGAGCTGGATGTATCCCTTATAGCCCAACTGGAATTGAGCAACTTTCATTCTTCGCTTGTTGTCGTTGTACGGCACCATGTAAAACTGCCCCAACTGCGGTGACGGGCTGAGCTTCAATGCCTCTCCCAACAGTGCGGCCGACAGGATCGACGAATAATCGCATTGAGCCAATTGCGGGTTCGTGCCGACAGCGGTCACGATGGAAGTAATGAACCGGTCGCCATCTTTGCCGGCAACGATGTCGTAAACCTTCTGTTTAACTGCTGGCAACGCCATGAACGTTGAAAAAGACTGTTTCTGTGTCGCGATTGCATTTCTGTTGTTTGCCATGATTATTTGTCCTCCTTAATCTGTAAGTAAGAGATTTTATTTACTTGTAAGAATTTCGACAGCTGCATCAGCTGATCGCGTGTGCCGGTAACCTCGAATCGAAGCGTGTAGAGTCGAAGCTTTTCTTCTTCTTTCGATTCTTCCTTCAGCTCTTCTTTCTTCGCTTTCCCGGCCTCTTCAATAAGCTTCGCTTGCGCTTCGCGCTCGGCGGCTCTGCGCTCTTGCTCCGCTTGCCGCTCGGCTTCAAAACGCGCTTTCTGTTCGGCGGTTTCCTTAAGTTGCTGTCCTTTGGCAAGTGCCTGTTGCAAGTCAAGTGTCTGACCGAGAACCTGACGCATCTCAAAAGCGTAAGGGCTCCCCATTTCGTCAATCACCTTGAGAGCCTCACAAACGCGATTTAACGCGTTATCGATCTCCTCAGTAATCTGTGACATGGATTTGCTTACATTGCCGTATTCGGCTTTTTCGAGGCTCTCCCAGGCAATGAATCCCGTGAGATTTAACTCTTCCGCTTTTTCGTCGAAATAGGCCTCGCATTCGGCGAATTTCTCTATTCGGCTTTGCTCGTCATAGGACTTGATCTGTTTGTCGATGGCTTCGATCGGTTCGTCGACAAGGGCCGTTAGTTCTTTTACCTTCTTCTCAAAATCGAGATACGGCGTCATGATCTGATTTTTGACTTCTTTGCGCTTGTCCTCGATCGCTGTTCTGAAACGGCGCAGATCGGCGAGTGTGCGTTTGCCGTCTTTGACGGTTTCAGGTGTAAAAACCAAGTGTCTGTATTTCTCGAGTTCGTTCGTGAGAGCTGTTTTGAGCTCGTCATGATTCCACTCAATCGCTTTCACGAAGTCTTCAGGTGTTGGGGAATAAATCACTAATTCCATTAAGTTGTTCTCCTTTAGCTAATTAGATAGGCGGCAGCTTGAGAGGCGGCCGCGTCTTGCTTTCGACATGCGACCAAAAGCGAATCTCCGCACGGAGAAGGGCCTTCAGGTCGTCGATATGTGCTTGTCTTTCGAATGTGTAGTGTCTCGTCGTGAGGCGGATATCTCCCTGCCAGTCTGTCTTGAGTTGGGCTTTCAGAATTGCGTACTCATATCCCGTGACCAGCAGATAGTGCATGATCTGGACAAAGTAGTTGTCCGGCACTCGGTCATGCCATTTCTCGCGTTGCATGGATTGAAGGATGGATGTCGTCTTAATCTCAAGGACGCCTTTTCGCCCCTCCGTATCCGTCAGCTCGCCGTCAAGGCTTGCCTGCATCCACGGAAGGCGCTTGTTTCGCAGCAACTCATTCTTTCGATAATGAACCCTGTACTCCGGGAAATCGAGCTTGAAAAGTTGCCGGAGGCTCCCTTCTGCATCGTTGCCGTATTTCACTGCCTCTTCATTGCTGATGTCCGGAGCTTCCCTTAAGCCGACCTTCTCTTCCCAGAGATCGTCCGATGTGCGCCAAGGATTCATGCCGACGATGCATGAAGCGTCGCTACCGCCAATGCCTTTACGGCGCTGAGTGAGCCAGTCTTGACGAGATGTGCATTTAATCCGCTCGAACATTTCCATCGCTCTTTTCAATCGACTTTAAAAGCCGTAACGTATTGCTCGCAGGAAGGTATGCCGGCTCCCTGTAGGCCGGATTACGCCCGTACGTTGAGCCTAGAAGGCAATAACGCAACACTTTGGCGGTCTTAATGTCTCCCTCGGCAACCGCGTCCTCGTACGCCCACTTGCAACGTTGGGCGATCCATTCGGGACTGTCATTCCTTCGCATTGAACGCTCCTTCCGTCTTGAGCGCAACCAGCCCGGCGATCACGGCGTTTATCGCCGTCACCAACGACACGTTGAACAGCCCTTCCGAGATGCCCACGCCAGTGAGCATCTCGTGATCGAGCTTGCCGCCGAGGATAAACATGAGTAAGCAACCTAGGCCTACCGAAATCCTCGCCAGCGTGACAAGCGGGTCGCGGCATGGTATGATGGTTGTAGCCTTAGGGGCTAAACCATCAGGTTGGAGAGCGGCGTAATTGCTCGTTGAGCCGCTCTTTTTTGTTCCTGAATGTTTCATTCAAAAACGCTCCTTTCTGTTTGTGATATATCTGCCGGGAATACCCGGTGAAGATCTTTGTGCGGTACGCCGAGGTAATCCATCACGGCGTACATGTCCGGTAATGACCAAGGAACTCTGCCGGCGAACCTTGCTTCAATGGCAGACTTCGACAGCTTGGTCGGCTTGCAGAGATCTGTCTGGCGATACCCCCGCATCCCCAGAATCCCCCAGAGATAGTGGAAGTTCTTCTTGCGCATGGTTGCTCCTTTCTGTGTGTTATGCTGTCCTCACCACCAAGCGGGGGAGGTAAGTGTTGTGAAATTTTCAAAGCAACGAGACCTATTGTTGAAAAAACTTGTAAAACACTATTCAATAACAGGGGTTAAAGATCACGATGCCGAATCTCTCATGCTTCTTTCTCCGGGGCTGACTTACGATCATCTTGAAGATCTTTGCATTTCTCTTCAGAAAGATGGTTTGGTTCACATCGATTTTGCGGATGATGAGATTTATCTTTTGGTCTTGGATGTTCAGGCTCTTCGTCAGATTGATGAGCAATCGTGGATTCGGAAGGGGTACCAGGTTGCAAAAGAGATTCGCGAATGGCTTTAGCCACAAGATATTTCTTTTGGTTCTCCGCAAGTGCGGAGTTTTGTAGCCGTTCTAAGCTGTAGAGCATAGCTCTGTTAGCGTCCATGAATTGATATTTTGTGATTTGTCTAAACCCGTTTTTAAGAAGCCAATCTCGCTTTTCCTTATCAAGCTCTTTGAAAAGATCACGCCCATTCAGCTCGTCAATCAGTTCTTGAGTCGGAATATCTGCTAATTTCCCTTTCATCTTCCTCTCCTTCCTCTCTCCTTGCCTAATAACGCTGGCGGTGCTTGTGTTAGTTTGTTGCGGTTATGTTTCTTCTCGCTCCGGAATGCTTGGCTTCCCTTTCTCGATGGGAATTTCTATGCAAGTTCCACCTCTGTCCCAATTGTTATATCCATATCTCGGATCTTTTGTTTTATAAAGATTTTGAAAGTCATACTCTTTAGACTTGTCATCCATTCCCTCTATAACGTCTAGGCGATAAAACGAATAATTTTCTCCGTGATTGTTGAAATCTTCTTGCATTCCTTTGTTGGTATGCTTGTTTCTACGCAAAGAATTCAGGTGACTCTTAAGTCTTTCTTGCAATCTGCAAGTAGAGCCTATGTACATTTTCTTTGTAACGTTATGTTTGATTGCGTAAATTTCTCTTGGGAATTTCATATGTTTAGCCTGCTTAACATTTAACCTAAAAAAATATCGCTTACTTTTCGGTCTAAAGCTTTTGCTATTTTGGTTAGTGTCTTTGTCGTGGTTGTCGTAATTGCCCCGCTTTCGAGCCCCGCAATTATAGTTCTTGATACGCCTGACTTTTTAGCCAACTCCTCTTGAGTTAACTTCTCTTCTTCTCTTACTTCCTTTAATTTAAAAAGCATTTGTTTCTTCTCGCCTCCCTTGTTCAACTTGCTTAACATGATACTATACTATCATTTTCAGCTTGTCAAGTAGATTAAACAAAATTCTTGACAATTGTTTAGTTTGTTATACAATTGTAATAAAAGGAGGCAAGCGTGCATTTAGGCATATTAATAAAACGATACAGAGAAACACATGGCCTTTCCATGGATGACTTTGCTAAACGATCAGGATTGAGTAAAGCCTATATTTCCATGCTTGAAAAAAACAAAAACTCCCGATCGAAAAAGCCAATAGTACCGTCACTTGAAACGATAAAATCAGTATCGGATGTGATAGGTATTGATTTTAATATAGTAATCGAAATGATAGATCCAGATACTAAAGTAAGTGTATCTAATAAATCTATCGACCCTACCGACTACACCAATCATGGATTGCTCCCAGTCACCACCCGCAAAATCCCAGTGATCGGGAACGTCCATTGCGGCAAGCCGGAGTTCGCCGAAGAAGACTACCTCGATATTGTCGAGTCGGACATCGACGCCGACTTCGCCCTGCGCTCAAAAGGCGACAGTATGATCGGCGCAGGCATCGAAGACGGAGACCTCGTGTTCGTCCGGAAGCAGCCCACAGTAGACAGTGGCGAGCTTGCAGTCGTTTTATTGGGCGATGACGCCGCCGTTAAGCGCGTCTATAAGTACGAGACATACATCACCCTCAACGCGGAAAACCCTGCCTACGCCCCGATTGTGTTGCGTGAGGGCGATGATCAGGAGGCATCCATTTTAGGCAAGGTGGTAGCGCATACGCATTACTATAAGGAGAAAAAATAAAATCGTCATTATTAGGGGAGATAAGTATAGGCAACAAAAGCAACATAACAAGAAATCATTTGACAACACAAATTTATTTGGTTACCATACATCTAGATAACTTGGTTGCGAGTGCCGTCTCGTGATCGTCGATTGAGTCGTATGGTTTAGCCCATACGGCTCTTTTGATTTCACGAAAAAAGGAAGCAACTTTCAATGCAGATACTTGACAAAAAATTTTTAACATACGATCAATTGATAGAATTACTGCGGAACCGCGGCCTGATAATCAACGATGAGAAACGAGCAAAATTAATCATTGCGTCTGTCTCATATTACGACTTGGTTAATGGCTACAAAGAAATCTATTGTCAACCTGATTCAGTTTACGAGTTGTTTGAAGAAGGAACCACTATCGAAGATGTATACTCTTTTCATCTGCTAAACACAGGTGTCCAGAATGTTCTTTTTAAGTATTCTATGTATGTGGAGAACACTTTTAAGAATGCTCTCGCATATGTCATTTCTAAGAATATTAGTGAGGACGAATTCTATTATTTGAGTGAATCATTTTATCAAAGGAAGCGCGGCATATACAAAAAGACCAAGCGCACATTAAACACTCTTAATAAATTATGTGACCCGAACAACAAAAAGGTAGAGAACCCCACCCGATTCTATATAGATAATCACAACCATATCCCCCCTTGGATTCTTTTCAAGAATGCAACGTTTAGCACATGCATCGATCTGTTTTCATGCCTTCGTACGCGAGACAAACGTGAAGTTGTTGAAAACTTGATTAGCATAGAAATAAACGAGGATTACCGCAACGATTTTGTAATGGACGCTTTGACAACCATTAGAAAATTCCGTAACGCGATTGCTCACAACTTGAAGTTTGTCACTTTGCGCATAAGCAAACAGCAAAGACTTTCCTTTTCTCAATTGATACCTGAATTTGGTGGAACTCTGATAAATGTATCAAAAGACAGTGGGGCGCAGCGTGGCATAGGTGATCCATATTCGATGATTTTATCATTGATCTCTCTGTTGTTGGATAAGAAATTAGTTGAATCGCTATTCTACGACCTGTCACATCAGTTTAAGGATATTAGCGATAGCAACGCATACTCTAGATATTGCACAATTACAGGTATCCCGGAAGACATATTGCAGAGAGGTGTTATGTATATTGATAAGATAAAAAACGGATAATAAAACAAGCCGCTTCCCGCACTCGCCAAAGTACTTAGGAAGCGGCCACAGATCAGCCCGGAGGCTTACACTGATTGTATCATAGGCCTCCGGTGTTAAGGAGGTTTTTCCATGTCAAGACAGAATCGTCCGCTCGGCATACCAAAATGGAATGAGAAACGCAAAGAATGGCGGTTAGGCGTCCGAGATCGAGGATGTCGCACGACCGTCACCAGCAAGAAAGAATCAGAGCGCGCAGGAAAGGCGGAATGTTACAGGAAAGCTTACGCATGGATTGACGCTTACGACGCTCCGGAGAATAAGCGATTCATTGATGCCTGGGAAGAGTTCATCGATTGGTACACTTTGAAAAACAAGATCACGTCTGCAAAGCAAATCGAAAGGCGAGGCAAAGCTCATCTCGTACCGGCATTCAAGGGGCATAAGGTCGCAAAAATCACGAAAAGAGAATGGCAAGCCGTCATCGATAATGCCTTTGCGAACGGCGCGAAGTCTATTGTAACGCTGAAAGGAATTGCAACAACGATCACCACGTTCTGCAAGTGGTGCGCTTCGAGAGGTTACCTCCGAGACATCGATGTGCCTTTGTACTTCAGCTACCCGATCGCAGCCACGACCAAGCCGAAGAAAATATTACAGCCTGACCAAATGCGATTACTCTTTTCGGAAGAAGTAGAGGATGAGAATTTTTATATCTTCTGCTTTCGCTTCTTGGCCGTGACGGGCTTGCGAAGAGGGGAATTATGCGCGTTGCAGAATACGCGGGACTTTGACGGGGAGTATATCACAATCAATGAATCCATTAGCCACGATTTTGACATAACGGACGGCAAAACGAACGCAGCCGAAAGGCGAATGATGCTGACGGACATCGCCTTGGAACAAATAGAACGCCATCAGAGACGGGCAGGGAAGGGGCGATATCTCTTTTGCAACGAAGAGGGCAGGATGATATCCCCGAGAGTTCTCGGCAATCATTGGCGCAAATGGAGGGCATTACACGACATTGACGTAACACTCCACGAGTTGAGACACACTTTTATTTCTTACAGTCGATTAAAGACAACACTTGATCTGGAATCGCTTAAACAAATCTACGGGCACTCGGAGAACATGGACACGGATAAAGTCTACGTCCACGGCATAATCAAAACTCCGGAAGAGATCGCGGAAGAAGAAAAAAAGGCGCGAGAAATAGCTTCGCAACTCAACACTGTGTTCGAGATCGTCTCCTCGCGAAAATAGCAAAAAAGACGTACAAAACGACACACATGCGCTTGGAACGCCTGATACAACGACATCGGATGCACGTCCCGCTCTCTCCGCCAGACTTACACAGGCGCCGTTCGCATGTTATAATGCGTGCTATAATCGGTGTGCGAAGCGGGAGCCGCGAAGTCCGGACAACGGCGCAATACGCGGAAGCCGCCGCCGCAGCCGGGAACATGCCGGTAACGCGGGAGCCGCCGGCAAACCGGGTGGCGGTTCATGCGCCCCGGTCGCAGAGGCTCGCAGAACTGAATAAAACTGACACGGAGAAGTACCCAAGAGGTCGAAGGGGACGGTTTGCTAAACCGTTAGTGGGGGTAACTCCAGCGAGGGTTCAAATCCCTCCTTCTCCGCCATCCCAAGGCAGCGACTGGGGTTAACTGACAACAGAGCACCAGTTAAGGCGACCGGTTGTTTGGAAAACTGCTGTAAGCGCAATGTGTATTGCGCTTCGGCCGATAAAAAGCCGGAGAGATTTCAAGTTTCAGTGGTTTTTAACTTCTCTCTCCGGCTTTTTCTCATAATTAAACACGCCAAAATAGACGTGTCTGGTTTCTCGTTTTATAAGTTCTTTGATTTCTATGCAACCGGAGCTAACCTAAAACTTCTTCGGTGCCTACCAATGTTGCCGATGGCAGCCAGCTGACCCACGCGAGATCGCAGAAAGGCAATCCTCTGTTTTTCGGAAGCCGCTGATTCAGACCGTGCAGAGCACCACAAGGCGGTTTAGATTTTCAAGTTTCAGTGGTTTGAAGACAATATAATGACTTCACTGGGATATGTCAAGATTTTCATTGAGATCGCGACTTGAATAGAGCAAAGAAGCTGGATGCTAAAGCAATCTGGACAGTGAGAAGTACGGAATGACTAGTTTAATCTGACATATTAACCGTCAGAGGTAAAATTGCAGAAAAGTTTCGATGTTGACTTTTATTATTTTTCTAATTTGACGTAGTATTCTCGAGCAAAACCGTAGTATAACATTGAAGGCAAAAAAAGGAGACAGTACAACGGATGTCGATTCAGGATGGCGAAATCATCAAACTGTTCTTTGAACGTTCAGAACAGGCCATACGAGAACTGGAGACAAAATACGGACATGCTTGCTTTAAGCTCTCGTTCAATATTCTGGGCGACAGACAAGATGCGGAGGAATGTATTAATGATGCGTATTTGGGAGTATGGAACGCGATTCCACCGACAAAGCCGGATCCGTTGTTGACTTTTGTTCTGAAAATTGTCAGAAATATTTCATTAAAAAATACTGGAAAGAAAGAGCTGAAAAACGAAATAGCGCCTATACCATTTCAATTCATGAGATTGAGTTGTTTATCGCAACACCGAACACAACAGAGAGTGAAATCGATGCACGAGAGCTGGCAAAGATGATTGAGGAATTCTTGGACATGCAAACGACAGAAAATCGCGTGATCTTTGTGCGCCGTTATTGGTTTTCAGACTTTTATAAGGACATAGCAAACCAGATAGGACTTTCAGAAAAAGCTGTTTCTGTTCGCCTTACTCGCATCCGTCGTAATTTGAGAGAATTTTTAATTCAAAAGGAGATATTAGTATGAACGCAGAAGTTTTTTCAGACGCAATGGATGTCATTGATATCAAATATGTTGAGGAAGCTATGTGTTATCGGAGAAAAAAGATATCTGTACCGTGGATCAAGATTGGTGCAGTAGCTGCTGCTTGTATTTTGCTAGTGGGTACCTTCACCATCCTTAACTTTAGCAAGCGGAATCAGCAAGGAGTCTTTGAAACTGAACCAAGGAGAACATTGCCATCGGAAAAAGTTGAGGATACAAAAACCACCATAGATAGCGAAACCAATCCAGGTATCTCTACGGGTGAATGTGCAGCTGATATGCATCGTCCGGCGGGTTATCACCCCCGGATCGGCTCTGCGTTAGCGCTGAAGCTTTCACTACACAAAGAATCGCCTGAAAAGGTTTACGACGTAGTGATTCCTTGCTTTCATCGCTTTGGAGAAGACGATTGCATAGTCGAGAGGTTGAGTGATCGTCTCGATACAACATCTTGGAGGCGTTGGGCTCGCATTCAATGGCCAGATCGCGGTATAGAGGAAAAATATCACGCTCAGCTTACTCTCGATCAAATAAACGTCGTTGTGGAAGCCGGTCTTTCGTGTTTCTATATTGGATCGGGGAAAGGCAATCCAACTGATATGAATTTCGATAATCCAAAGGGCATTGAGACGTACTGTGAGCTTGTGGGAGATATGTACACTTTCGCCTCCGATGGGAGTATCGTACACAAGCCAGATCTTTTGGCAGAAGGACTAGTCGAGCTTGAACCGTAAAACTCAAATCTATGAGCTTCAACGCCTCTGCCTATTGCCAATGGATGGGAGAGTTCTAAAGCTCCCGCCCATTATCAAGAGTAATTACAAAGGATTGACCAGAAAGAGATAACGAGAATGAAAACAGATAGCAAACTCAAAGTCAGAACGAGATGGTTAACACTAGATTTAATCATCACCGCCTTGTTGTTCGCTGGCGCCTGCTCTCCACAGACTGTAGAAAAAGAAGTAAGCACAACAACGACGACAACCGCAACGACAGCGAAGCAGAAGACGACAACGGTAATTCTTTAATGCGCTCACTAATGCCCAAAAAACTTCCTTATTTGGCCTTCAAATGAAGAGTTGCACAGTTTTCGAAGGGGAAATGGGAATGGGGCACGATCATGCGATTCGCTTCGTCGACTAATATGAGCTGATACCGGCGAGTATGCATCGACTATATTTAAACAAGGTTCAGCTCAGTCTCTCCGGAGAGAACAATAATGCCACAACATGAAGGGGCTGTCTCAAAAAGAACGCCCCTTCATTACTCACGATCAGGTAATATAATTTGTCTGGATCAAATTGCCCTCTACTTACAAGCTTTAGCTCACTTCAGTTTCTACAACAATAGTTTACCCAAAGTATGTATGAGTTTCATAATTAATATTATGTGTATCACAAAACTCTTGAAACAACTTGCAGCCATCTAAACCAGAAAAATATTTAACTAGTGCCTCTTCAAGGGTTTCACCTTTGAGTAGAATAGCCAATAATAACGTATTCTTCTGATTCAGAGAATAGAAGCGCTCATATTCAGAATCTCCAAAGAGATCTTCTGCGAGCATACTGAATTCTTGAACAGAAATCATTAGCTTCCCGTTGCTCACTTCTGCCGTTATATAGCTTTCAAGATCCTTACTCTTATAGTTGCAAAGATATAATTTGGGAAAGTCTTTTACGTTCACCATTCTACGTCCCCTCTTTATTGGAAATCTATGCCTGCGTTATCAGACTAACTTCAATTTTATAAACTGTGTAAAGCAATTAGATTATGGATCAGACTTTTGTCCCAGTGTTATTCAGTCTCAGTTTCCAATCAGAAAACAATATTATAATAGTACCAACCGACCGGGCTTATACCCGTTTGGAGTCTTAATTTGATCTAAATACAAAGTCCGTTTTTCGTATTTTCCGAAAGACTTTTTTTTACTGATAAAAACTTCCCATCCCTCTTTATCGTCTTCAGGATTATTTGGATTGTGAATAAAACGGAATCGTCTCCCATCATTGTCAACGATGACAACACCTGCAACGTTAATATTATCTTTGGTTCTTGTCCCCCATGGTATGTTTTGAAATGATGCAACCATTTCAAAACCAATCTGTCTTAAGACCGCATAAACCGGATTTATTTTTGGTGGTTTCCCATTCTCAAGTGCCCCTAGAACGTCACCATCTGTATTTTTACCAATTTTGTACCCGAGCGAATTGTATTTTAACAAATTCGCGAAGTTTACTTCTAGTTTAGGGTCAACGTGGGCACCACCATCTTGATCTGCTACATATCGGACAATGTCTTTACGAGAAAAAATATTCTTCTTGTCGTCAAATATTATTTCGTTCCACCAATCGTCAAACTTAAGGTAAACCATCTTCTCAGGTGCAGTGTTTAGTAGCGGTGAATAATGAATGTTGCCTGATTCCATTACAATTGAGAGAAGCGGGAAACTAGAGACAAGATTTGTCGGAGAATAATCGATCAAAGTGGATGCAAATAATCCTCTTTTTTTATCTAGTTGTCCTAATAGCGACTGAGAGCGTCTGCTATCATGTGCTAATACTCTTAATCTTATTGCGATGTTCTTAGCTTGCACTTCTTCGCCAGCGTCATACGCTTTACAGGCACTTAACAACAAGTGCATTTGTTCCTCAAAATTCTCTAGCAGTTCTTTATTTGAAAGGCGATATTTTGCCACGATAATATTCTCAGACTCTCATTTTTACTATAATTCTTTGATTACGAGACATTTATTATATCACCTAAACATCATTATTAACCAATGTATAATTGCATAAAGCAGTAATGTCTTTCTCTGGTGGACAGACGACGGTGTTGTATTTTTGAGGAATTACGATGTTAAATGTGTAAGGTTCTGCATAAACGCGATGTTGTACTTCGTAAAATTGGAACTTGATACCTTATTTGAACGCTCATGCAGACTAATCCCAATCGTTTGGAATTTATTAAGCAATAACGTAAAATTGGATCAAGAAGTTCCGTGCATATCATCCAATAATGGATCCTTTGTATAAGCGCTCAGAAGGAAGGATAAGGAAATGATTCAAGAGCTTGTACCTAATACAATTGAGTATTTTCAAACCGCTAAAGAAAATCAATTCTTTGACCGTAAAAGTGCACGGATCAAGCCTGATGATATTGTTCGACACCTCGTTGCTTTTGCGAATGCAAGCGGCGGGACTCTGGTCATCGGTATCGAAAACGATGGACGCATAACAGGTTTTCGGGGAAATGGCGCTCACCAAGCAGATGAGTTTAAGACCGTTGCCGTCAAGCGACTTTTAGAAACGCCGATTACCTTTCAAACTTCTGAGATCGCTGTCACAAATGAAAAGGGCGAAAAGGATGTTGTACTTGTGCTGGAAGTAGCAACCTCTCAAAATAAAGTGATCCAATCTTTTGATCGCGAAGTCTATTTACGCCAGGGAGGTGAAAGCGTCAAGCTGAGTTATGAACAACGCACACAGCTCCTCTACGATAAAGGGCAGCGATATTTTGAAGATGAAGCGGTAGATCGTTCTTCGATAGATGATGTAGATGAGAAAGTGATGAGTCTGTACCGAAAGCACATGAGGCTACCAAACAAACCTGCCAGTGAGATTCTCGAAGCTAGGGGCATGCTTGTTGATGGCAAGTTGACAACTGCCGGAATTCTTCTCTTTGGGAAAAATCCGACGAAATATCTACCACAGGCCAGACTTCGCTTTATCCGCTATGACGGGATGTTCGCCGAGACGGGTAAAAGACTTAACATTGTTAAAGAGCAGACTTTTGACAGTGCGATACCAATCATTATTTCGGAAGCTAGGAATTTCATTAACACACAGATGCGGGAGTTCCAATATCTCAATAGCGAAGGCATTTTCGAGAGAATGCCGGAGTATCCGGAATTTGCGTGGTTTGAGGGTATTGTAAATGCACTAACTCACCGCAACTATTCGATGAACGGTGAGCATATCAAATTTATCATGTTTGATGATCGGATTGAAATCTATAGCCCCGGACTTTTGCCCAATATTGTAACGGTTGAGAACATCATGCACACTCGCTACTCAAGAAATCCTAAGATTGCGAGGGTTCTCTCCGAATTTGGTTGGGTTAAGGAAATGAACGAGGGTGTCAAGCGTATTTATTCTGAAATGCAGAGTCTGTTCCTTAAAGATCCGATCTATTCGGAGCCGGGTCATCAGGTGCTTTTAACGTTGGAGAATAATATTTTGAATCGACATTTAAGGATTACCGATTCATTAATGAAAAAATTATCACCGGAGATTTTCAATGAATTGAATGGCGATGAGAAAATAATTTTGCGATATACTTTAGCCAATGGTCAAATTACCTCCTCGGAGGCAGTCCGATTAACAAAACGAAGTAGAGTAACTGCACAACGCACTTTAAGGAACCTGGAAAGAAAAAACTTTTTGACTTGGCATGGAACTAGCAAGAATGACCCTACGCAGCACTATACCTTAGATTAAATATCTGTTCATCATAGGTTTACAGTAACTTTGCAGTAGTTTGCAGTAAACGCGTAATGACAGAAGATGCATCTACCGATAGACGGATATTTAAAGCAACACGAACCCTTGCATGAACTTAAAAGAAATCGCATCTCAAACTTTGCAGTAACTTTACAGTAGTTTACAGTAAGGTGAAAACGCGAAGGAAAGAATATAGCCTCAAACGCGCCTACAGCACGGGTTTCAGCTTTCGTGTCCGCCTTTTAAGCAGTTTCGAGTAATGATCGAGTAACTGCGCTATCAACCGACACAATTCCCTCCTTCTCCGCCACAAAAACTACCCGTTTTGGGTAGTAATAGGGATCCCGACCTGGTTGGGAAGAATAGCGTAGACCTTTTTGATTTGATTTGTCGGGGTCTGCGCTGTTTTTTCCTAGGTTATTAGGGAGATCAGCGCCATTATTCCAAAAACAGCATGTAAATCCCGTAATTTCAGGCGCTTTCAGTTCCTTCAGCTGGCTCTATTTGTAAAACTATCCGCAAAATTAATATAATTGCGGATGAATATTTAAAAACAGATCTTGACTTCTCGGCTCCCATCGCTTATGTTTTAGAAAAGTATCCGCAAAGTAAGATAAAATGCGGACTTAAATCTGAATCGAAAGGCGGTGGGAGCATGAAAAACAGAGCCGAGTGCCTTGCGAAATATGGCTCGGACTATAAGATCCAGCAGAAAGTCGATGCGGGTGAGTTATTCCGTGTGGGCAGGGCATTGTACTCGGAACACAAATATGTGCCGGAACTTGCTGTGCTTGCCTACCAATACCCAAATGCTGTAGTGACCATGCATAGCGCATTTTATCTCCACGGCCTGACGGATGTAATCCCGGATGAATACGATCTGGCCACAGACCGTGATGCTGCCAAGATCCGGGACTCTAAGGTGAAACAGTATTTTAACCCATCGTTTTTTTTTGAACAGGGAGCAGAAACGGTTGACTACCAGGGCTATCCGATACGGATGTACAACAAAGAACGGATGCTGATCGAACTTCTACGCTACAAGAGCAAGCTGCCCTTTGACTTTTACAAAGAAGTGCTCCTTAACTACAGAAAGATCATGCCCAAGCTTGATATGCAGGCCATTCAGGATTATGCCTATGAAGCACCCAAGAGCGGAAAGATCATGGAAACATTACAGATGGAGGTACTGTAAGGATGAACCTGGCTGAACTGGCATCTGAAATCAGGAGTGACGGTTACACGGCGATCAATGCAGAAGCGAGGGTGTGTCAAGATATCGTTCTGAAGGCTATCGCGAACAGCAGTCTTAGCCGAAATGTCACCATCAAGGGCGGCATAGTGATGAGGAGCATCAGCGGAGATAGCAGACGTGCCACGCAGGACATGGACTTCGACTTCATCCGGTATTCCCTGTCGGACGATTCAATTCGGAGTTTTATCAAGAAGGTGAACTGCATTGATGGGATCACGATAGAGATTGAGGGAGAAATAGACGAACTTGCCCAGCAGGAATACAGCGGCAAGCGTGTCCATGTAATTATCCGGGACGATACTGGGCATGCATTCCACAGCAAAATCGACCTTGGTGTCCATAAGCAGGTACAGATCGAACAGGATGAATACTGCTTCGATGTGTGTCTGGATGAGGTTGGAGCAAGCCTTCTCATCAACTCCAAGGAGCAAATTTTCACCGAGAAACTGAGGTCGCTCCTTCGGTTTGGGGCGGTGTCCTCAAGATACAAAGATGTGTACGACCTGTGCTATCTGGCAGACCTGGTAGATAAAAATCGCCTGATGGAATGCATGCATACCTATATTCTTGACGATCCCGGTATGAGGGAGAATGACATGGCTGCTGTTCTGAAAAGGGTCAACAGGACTTTCTCAGACCGTCTGTATCGCCAGAATATAAACCGCTCGAACAGGTACAATTGGCTTGGAATCAAATCAACGGATGCATTTGATAAGATTACAGGTTTCCTGGAAACACTATAAGAACTCAAAGTTCAAAGGTGTGCCTAGACAATAGGATGGGGAGAAGTGGGTAGTATGCTTAGCAATAAAAATCTTTCAAGAATGGGAACCAGGGGAATTTATGAGCCCCGTTAGAAGTGCAAAGTGCTGATAAACCTGGTATAGCTATGTTTCAGCTTTTTACGAGGTGAGTAATTTTGAGAATTCCCCGTTCTCCGCCACAATTTGTCCTGAAACTCCTTTGCGCGAGGGGTTTCAGGCTTTTTTTGTGCTCAAAAGGCGACCTTCCAGTGCTGGCTGACATTTAGGGTTTCTTCCGTATCGTCCAGTTTATTCCTTCACCAAAAGCCGAACCATTTAAAATGTGGCTGGCAGAAGTTGGTAAAGAACGTGTTGATGAAATTATTGACCCTGAACTCTCCATGGATAGAGCTTTACAAACCTATATACAAAAAGAGGGAGGCAAGGTAGACACTAACCCGCTAAACGTTAAGCGATTGCTTTAGCGAGAAGAAAAGTGGCCGTTCTTTTTATGGCGGCGTATGATCGATTGGAGCGGACACGGAGACTAAGTGTTTGACCATCGTTATTCATGCGGAGTCCTCGCAAAATCAACAGAAACGTTAATAGATGAATAAGCGTTAAAAGCAGCGGATAGCTACATGATGTCTCTGAACATCGGCAGTAATCATTAATAGTGTATGTATTATAGCTTATGGGCAGGTAACCAGGCAATTCCCGCGATTTCCCCCATTCACGCATGCCGGTTTTTCATCTTGATGCCGACAGACGGGCGTCCGCTTTTGCGTGGACCCGTCGCGACAAAATGTCATGTGTTGTCTGCCAGAGTCAACAAACGGCCGTCGGCGTGTTTATTTTTCTTTCTTATAGTCAAGTAAGCAACAAAAAGGAGAAATAAGCAGATGTCCAAAACTTTTTTCAGATCGCTCTGTCTCTTATTTTCTTTACTTTTTATTCTCACTTTTATCCCATGCGGCGTGTGGCGGGAAGTACGCGCCTACACGGCCGCTCAGAGGCCATCTCTAAAGCCGGAGGATGTGACTGTCTCGCGCGAACGTTTTCTGCGTTCGGCGAAAGCGCATATCGATCGCGCCAACCAGGTCGGTTACGGATTCAACAATATTCTTACGGGGTCCGAATATATCCCGCTCCAGACGTCGACAAGGAAGTTTTGCTGCGTCGATCTCGTGACGCACGTCCTGTACACGGCGACCGCTTCGATGATCGGCGGGAAGTATCACCCGATCGACGGGACGCTCGCGGCACGGCACTCTTTTGCCGGAAGTAACGGCCTTGTATTCAACACATCAGGCGTCGGCGCGCTGCGCCGACAGTTGGCGGCGGTTCCTCAGCTCTACAGCAGACTGACCGCTCCTGTCAATAAGAATGAGCTCAGGATGGGAGATATTGTTATCTCCGGGAGCAAAAGCGCCGCTGACAAACCTGACTCCTCCGCGGCGAACCAGCACGCAACGCTTGTCATCGGGAAAGTGACTCCGGAAGAGAATGCTTATCTGAAGATACCCAATTACAGTCCTCACACGTCATACTTCATTTCCCAGAGTTCGTCGAGAGGCGCTGAATGGGTAAGTACTTACTGGTATGACCGCCAATGGAATTCAGGCCAGCCCGATAAAGGGTATTTCATCAGCAACGTATTCCGGATAAAGTGGGATGTGCTGTCTCAGGATCGCGGGGGGATCAGCGTCAGGAAGGTGGACGCCGTGACCGGCGCGGGATTGGCGGGCGCCGAATTCGATCTGAAAGATGCGGCGGGGGCCCTGCGAAAACACATAGTGATGACTTCCGCGAGTTTTTCTTCGGAGAAGGAGTTTGAGCCGGGAATCTATACATTGACGGAGACAAAAGCGCCTGCCGGATATACGCTTGACCCGGCGCTCCGGACGATCGTGATCGGCATGGACAAAATCAACACCGTGTTTTTCGACAACCCGATCAAGAATACACCTGCCGATGGACGGGTGAAGGTTGTGAAAAAGGACGCCGAAACGGGCGCGCCGGTTCCGGGCGCTGTCTTCGATCTCTCGCAATCCTCCGCGTTTCCTCTTGGGAATACGATCCGCGTCACGACGGGAACAGACGGCGCGACAGAGCCGCAATCCTTTCAAATCTCGAACGGAACAACAGTATATGCGCGGGAGGTATCTGTCCCCGCGCCCTATCTTCTGGATCCGACTGTGAAACAGACAGCGATCAGCGCGGGCAACGAGGTGACGGCTGAGTTCGCGGACGAGAGAGCGCGGGGCAGAATTGAGGTGATAAAGCGGGATGCTGTGAATCAGCACCCGATAGAAGGCGCCGTGTTTGAGGTAAAAAGCGCGGCACACACCCTCGTCGATACAATCCGCACTGGCGCGGATGGCAAAGCCGCCACAAAAGAACTCCCTCTCGGTACCTACACACTCCGGGAAGTTGCGCCGGCAGAAGGCTATAACGAGAGCACCGAAGTCTTCGCGCTGGAGCTTGCCTATAAAGATATGCTCACGCCGGTTGTGACAGCGCGGCGAGATATCGAAAACGCGCCGATTCAGGGAAGGATCCTGATAAAGAAGCTGTCATCGGGGGGCGATGAGCCGATCGAAGGCGCCGTCTTTGAATTGTTTGATAGCGGGAATCACCCCGCTTCCGATCTGAACGGCCGCCGTGTCAGTGCTCTGAAAACAGATGAAAAAGGAGAGGTGCTGACGCCGCTTCTCCGGTATGGCACGTACATTATCCGCGAGACTGGCGCGCCGGATGAATACTATCTCAACCCGGATAGCCATGAAGTCGTGATTGCGGCGAATGAAAAAGTGGAGACTTGTACTGTCCGCGATGATCAGGTACTCCTGCGTCTGCGCGTCGACAAAACAGATGAGCAGACGGCGCAGCCGCTCCGGGGTGTCGCCTTCCAGGTTTTTGACAGCGCCGGCTGCCTCATTGAGTGGAACGCTAATGTCGGCGGCGTCCCGACGATTATTGACCGGCTGATCACGAATGAAGAAGGAACCGCTTTATCGCCCGGCACGCTTCCCATCGGGAGCTACACGCTGAAGGAGGTCAAAAAGCCGGACGGATACGCTTCCTCCGAAGATATCCGATTTGAGATCACGAGGGAGACCGCGTATCTCGAGATACCTGCTGTGGGAAAAGTGCTCGCCATACCTGTCGGGAACCGGCCGATCCAGGTCGACATCAGCAAAAAGGCCATGACCGGAGATGAAGAACTCCCGGGAGCATCGCTCCGGGTGATCGACAAGGCGACCGGCACGGTCGCAGATGAGTGGGTGTCGGGAGAAACGGCACACCGCATAGAACATCTTACAGCCGGGCGGACTTATATCCTGCGGGAGACGATCGCTCCCGATGGGTATGCCGTCGCGTCCGATATCGAGTTCACTCTGTCGGATACAGGCGAAGTGCAGACGGTGGTCATGCGCGACGAAATGATTGAAATCCCTTCCGAAACGACAGCTGTGACGAATCAGCCTGAAATAACAACTATACACCACGCACCGGAGAAGACAACAGCGACAACCGCCGGACTGACAACGACAGCGCCCTCCGGGGCGACTGCAGTGCTTACGGAGCATGAACCTTCGGAGAATCCCCTTTCAGGGCTGTCTGAACCTTCCGTCTCTCCGGAGGCGCCGACGACTGCTTCAGAGAAGACCGTTCCCGCTCCGCTGAGAACGCCGCGCACGGGAGAAAATGCGCCCAGGCTGTTGGCGGGGGCGGGATTGATAATCGCCGCCGGAATCATCATCGCCATCCTCTTGCGTGAAACGCGGCATAAGGAAAAGCGGACCTGACACCGCCGGTTTGCCTGCCGCTCCTCCGGCGGGAGCGGTCGGCCGTTGTGAACTGGGGAAGAGGTGATTTCTCCGATAAAACCAGCGGTTGACGGGACAGAGCTTTTTCCTTGCATTCGCGTCGGCGAACCATTACACTTCAATTACGAATGAGGGTGTAACGCTGAGAACAGTCCATTTAATCTGGAGTGGTGAACAATGAATATTGTCGTCGCGGGCGCGGGCAAGGTCGGAGAAGTCCTCTGCCGGGAGCTTTGTTTCGAGAATCACGAGGTCACGCTGATTGAATTGCGCGAGAAGCGCTTAGACAGCATGATCAGCATGTATGACATTTCGGGAACTCTCGGGTCGGGTGCGTTGGAAATAACCCAGCGCGAAGCCGGCGTTCCTCACTGTGATATTTTTATCGCTGTCATGCCGGAAGACGAGACAAACCTCATTGCCGCCATTACGGCGAAGAAGATTGGCGCGCGCTATGTCATTGCGCGCGTGCGCTGCCCTGAGTATTCCAAACAGATGGCCTTCCTGCGTGAATCTCTCGGGATTTCGATTATGATCAACCCCGAACTCGAAGCCGCACGCGATGTCATGCGAGGGATGCGGTTCCCTGAAGCTCTCTCCGTCGAACACTTCGCGCACGGTCTTGTTAACATCGTTGAGTATGTATTGCCGGAGGATTCCGAACTTTTGGGGCTGCAGCTGCGGGATGTAGGGCGAAAACACGGCGATGTACTTATCTGCATGATCATCCGGGATGAAGAAATCATTATCCCCCGCGGCTCAACACGATTAGAGGCGGGAGATCATCTCTACGTGACCGGGCAAGACTCTGAAATTCTCCGTTTTACGGAATGGGGCGGCAAGAGCCAGCGTATCAAGACCGCGCTGCTGATTGGCGGAGGGCGCATCACGCGCTATCTTCTGCCCCGACTGGAAGAATATCATATCCGGGCAAAAGTGATCGAGGTGGATGAGGAGATCGCGGAGCAGCTGGCCGCCGATTTCCCGCGAGTGGAAGTGGTAAACAGCGATGGGACGAATCAGGCTGTTCTCAACCAGGAGAACGTGGCGAACTACGATGTTGTCATCGCGGTGACCGGCGTTGATGAAGAGAATATCCTGATCAACATATATGCCGCTCATATCGGTGTCAAAAAAACGGTTACAAAAGTGAACCGCACCGATCTCCTGAATGTTCTGAAAAACGCCGGGCTTCAATCGATCCTGACGCCATACCGCATTGTTTCGAACCAGATTGTGCGGCTCGTCCGTTCCATGGCCAACAGCGAAGGTTCGAACATCGAAGCTTTTTACAGCCTGGCGGGCGGGCGGGCGGAAATCCTGCAGTTTCGCGTGGCTGAAGGCAATCACGTCTGCGATATCCCGCTCGCTGATCTCCAGTTGAAGCAGGGACTGCTGGTCGCCTGTATTGTCCGCGGAGAAGAGATCCTTTATCCCCGGGGCGATTCGTGTATACAGCTGGGGGATGAGATTATTATCGTGACCACCCATCCCCGCTTTGACGATGTAAACGACATTCTGGCTCACGGGCGCGGCACGCGATGAATCGTAAGGTCGTCTCTTATATCCTCGGAAGGATTCTGCTGGTAACCGCTGCTTTGATGGTTCCCTCTTTGATCGTGGCGCTGGTGTACGGTGAAGGATGGGCGGGCTCCTGCCCGTTTCTTCTGACAATCCTGGCGGCATCGCTCGGCGGGTGGGCGCTGTCGTATCGGCGTCCTGCCGATATGGCCTACTATATGAAAGAAGGGTTTGTCATTGTCGCGCTGTCGTGGATCATGCTCTCGCTTATCGGTGCGATGCCCTTCTATATCAGCGGCTGGATTCCGAGGTACTATGACGCATTTTTTGAGACGGCGAGCGGTTTCTCGACAACAGGTGCCACGATACTGATCGATATTGAGGCGCTTCCGCATTCGCTGCTTTTCTGGAGGTCATTCACACACGCGATTGGCGGGATGGGTATTCTCGTGTTCGCGCTCGCGGTCATGCCGCGCACAGAATCGAAAGAAGTGTTTGTGATGCGCGCGGAAATGCCGGGGCCGACGTTCGGGAAACTGCGAAGCAAGGTGCGGAGTACGGCGCGTATCCTCTACCTGATTTATCTGGGGATGACGTTCTTACTGGTGTTGCTCCTGCTGGCAGGCGGGATGCCGCTGTTTGACGCGTTAATTCACTCATTCGGAGCCGCGGGCACAGGCGGATTCAGCTCGAAAGCCGCTTCTATCGCCGCTTACAACAGCACCTATATTGAATTGGTTCTGGGATTTGCCATGCTGGCTTTCGGTACGAATTTCAGCCTCTATTATCTGATACTCAGCGGCCGCGGGAGGCAGGCGGCGAAGAGCGAAGAACTTCGCTGGTATATCGGAATTGTCACGGCGGCTGTCGCGGCGATCAGTCTCAATCTTCTGCATTATTATGATAATATCGGCCGCACGCTCAGGGATGTGTTTTTCACTGTTTCCTCCATTGTGACGACGACCGGCTATTCGACGGTTGATTTCACTCACTGGCCGCTGTTTTCACGCCTTATTCTGCTTCTTCTGATGTTCATAGGCGGGATGGCCGGATCGACCGGCGGCGGTATTAAAATCAGCCGTATTTCGCTGTATATTAAAATGCTGGTTCAGGAGATCAGGCGGAGCATCAATCCGAACCGCGTTTTGCCGCTGCGGTTCGAGGGGAAACCGCTCTCCGCGCCTATTCTCAGACAAGTCTCAAATTACCTGATTATTTACGCCACGTTATTTACCGCGATTACATTGATTGTCGCCATTGATGTCAATAATTTCGAGTCATCCTTCAGCGCGGTCGCTGCCACATTCAACAATATCGGACCGGGTCTCGGGCTCGTCGGCCCTGCCCAGAATTACTCATTTCTCAGACCTCTGTCGAAAATCGTCCTTTCGATCGGAATGATCATGGGGCGTCTCGAAATCCTTCCCATCATTGTCCTGTTTTCTCCGAACACATGGCGGAAGGTGTAGGCGAAAAATATTGTGGCTTCGGACGGCCGTTCTGCTATCCGCCACAATGGATGCGGACCGGTCAACACGTGCCGATCTTTGTGATACGATGAATATTCTATCAGAAAAGATGTTTTCTCTTGCTGATACAAAAAGGCGTCAGTCCGCGGGGGCTCATGACGCTTTATCGTGAGGGTATTATATGCGGCGTAACCTCTTGAGGAGCTTGCGGGAGTATAAAAAACACAGTATGCTAGGACCCCTGTTCGCGGGGCTGGAATCGGCTTTCGACATCATTGTCCCGACATTCATGGCGTATCTTATCGATTTCGGGATCAGCCGGAGCGACATGAGCGCGGTCTTGAAATACGGCCTGCTACTCGTTCTTTGTGCTTTCGCGACCATGGCTCTCGGCTTTCTGGCGGGGCGGAGTACGGCGATCGCGGCGGCGGGATTAGGAAAGAACCTTCGCCGGGATATTTTCCGGAAAGTTCAGACATTCTCTTTTTCCACCATTGATCAGTTCTCGACTGCCAGTATCATCACACGGCTGACGACAGATGTCGCGAATGTGCAGAACGCGTTCCAGATGACAATTCGTATCGGCGCAAGGGCGCCGATCATGCTCTGTTTCGCGCTTGTATTCGCTTTCCGGACAAGTGTACGCCTTTCCCTTATTTTCCTCGGTGTCATTGTGATTCTGGCCATAGGGCTCTATCTCGTGATCAAAAATGTCCATCCCGTATTTGTCCGGGTCTTTAAACGGTATGACAAACTCAACAATATTGTGCAGGAGAATCTGCTCGGCATCCGGGTCGTTAAAAGTTATACGCGTGAGTCGCACGAGAACAGTAAATTCGATGGCATTTCAATGCTTATCTCACAGGATTTTATGAAAGCGGGTATTATCCTTTCCCGTATCGCTCCGTTGATGATGTTCTGCCTTTATCTGAGTACGACGCTCCTCGCGTGGCTGGGGGCGAAGGAGATTGTCGGATCCGGCAATAACCCCGCTCTCGGTTTGACGGCGGGACAGCTCACCAGTCTCGTGACGTACACGATGCAGATACTCATGAGCCTTATGCTCCTGTCTAATGTGTTTATTTTCTTTCTTATTTCGCGCGCATCGGTTGAACGAATCGCGGAGGTATTGGAAACGACGAGCAGCCTTCAGAACGGGGAACATCCCCTCTGCGAGGTGCCGGACGGTTCCGTTATCTTTGAGGATGTCTCCTTTTCCTATTCCCCTGAATCGGAAAAGCCTGCGCTTGACCATATTAATCTTTCCATACCTTCTGGCGCTGTCGTCGGCGTGCTGGGCGGAACCGGGTCATCAAAGTCAACGCTCGTTCAATTGATTCCACGCCTGTATGATGTGGTGTCCGGCCGTGTGATGGTCGGCGGCATCGATGTGCGCGCGTATGATATCGCGTCTCTGCGCGATCAAGTATCCGTTGTATTGCAGAAAAATCAGCTCTTTTCGGGGACAGTCAGGGAGAATCTCCGTTGGGGCAACGAAAAAGCGACCGATGAGGAGATTATCCGCGCGTGTCAGCTGGCGCAGGCGGATGCCTTTATTCGAGCGATGCCGGACGGCTACGACACATACATTGAGCGCGGGGGAACCAATGTGTCCGGGGGGCAGCGCCAGCGCCTCTGTATCGCCAGAGCGCTCCTAAAGAATCCGAAGATTCTCATCTTCGACGATTCGACCAGCGCCGTCGATACAAAGACAGATCGCCGGATTCGTCAGGGGATGCGGGAGGCGATTCCCGGGACAACAAAAATTATCATTTCCCAGCGGGTAGCTTCTGTTCAGGATGCCGACATGATCATTGTGATGGATGACGGCAGAGTGAGCGCCTGCGGGACACATGATGATCTTATGAAGACGTCTGAAATATACCGCGAAGTGTTTGACTCACAGAACAGAGGAGGACTTCTCCATGTTTCGTAAGCCAAAAGATCGCCGGGAACGCGCATTGAACAGTTCTGCCAAAAGCCGCGGTGAGATGGATGAGAAACGCTATATCCCCTCTCACTCCCGAGACACCTCTTCTCTGAAACCGGAGGATTCGTCTCTTCAGGAATCGGGGGAAATGGATAAGAACCGCGATAAGGGTACACGTCATATTAACCCTGGAACGATTAAACGCCTGCTCTCTCATATGAGCGCCTATAAATTGAGGCTGATAATCGTGTTTCTGTGCATCATATTGAGTGCCCTGACCGGCGCTTCGACATCACTGTTCCTGCGCATGCTGATTGACGATCAGGTCCTGCCGATGATCTCGCAGGGAAGCCGTGACTTTTCAGGAATCATCCGAATTGTGATCACCATGGCTGTTGTCTACGGCATCGGGATTGTCTCGATCTGGGGGTACAACCGGATCATGGTGGCCGTCGAGCAGCGAACGGTACGGGTCATTCGCGACAGTCTGTTCGCGCACATCCAGACGCTGCCTGTGCGCTACTTTGACACGCACGCGCATGGGGATGTGATGAGCCGTTTCACGAGTGATGCCGATACGCTGCGTGTCGCTATTTCACAGAGCTTCCCCGCGATGCTTTCATCGCTGTGTTCGACGGTCGCCGCTTTTGGAACGATGCTTTTCCTCAGTATCAATCTGACGCTATTCGTTATGTTATTTGCCGCCGCGCTTCTTATGCTCGTGAGAGTAATCGTCAAGCGGAGCTCGAAATATTTTGTGAAACAACAGGCCGCGATGGGCGATGTCAACGGCTTCGTCGAGGAGGTGGTGAACGGGCAGAAAGTGGTCAAGGTGTTCAATCGCGAGGAGCATGTGGCGGAAACATTCAGCGAAAAAACAGAGGAGCTGTTCCGAAACGCGAGTCAGGCCATCAAATACGGGTCGATTACGATGCCGGTAGTGATCGGCATGGGCTTTCTCCTCTATGTTCTCCTCGGGATAGTCGGCGGCGTAATCGGAATTCTCGGCATTCCGAACTGGCGATTCTCCGGATCGGAAGCCATGACGGTAGGCACCATTATATCGTTTGTTACGCTTTCCCGCGGTTTTATCAATCCGATCGGCCAGATCTCGATGCAGTTCAATATGGTTGTTCAGGCGCTGGCCGGTGCGTCGCGCATTTTCGAAGTCATGGACGAGCCGAGTGAATACGACGAGGGTGTTGTCACACTGGTAAACGCCGCCCTCGAAAACGGCGCCATCGTCGAGTGCTGTGACAGGACGGACGTTTGGGCATGGAAAATTCCGCATGAAGACGGTTCGCATTCGTATATTGAACTGAAAGGCGACATCCGCTTTAATGACGTGAATTTCGCGTATAATCCCGGGAAGCCGGTTCTTCGTGATATCAATCTTTACGCCAAACCGGGGCAGAAGATCGCCCTCGTCGGCGCGACAGGCGCAGGCAAGACCACCATTACCAATCTCATCAATCGTTTCTATGATATTGAGGAGGGGGAAATCCTCTACGACAGCGTTGATATCAAAAGGATAAAAAAAGCGGATCTGCGGAGGTCCCTCGGTGTTGTGCTCCAGGACGTGAATCTGTTCACAGGAACGGTCATGGACAATATCCGCTACGGGAAGCCTGACGCAACAGATGAGGAATGTATTCAGGCGGCGGAACTCGTCAACGCGGACAGCTTTATCCGCATGCTTCCGCACGGTTATGAGACAATGCTTGAGGGGGACGGAAGCGGGTTGTCTCAAGGTCAGCGGCAATTGATCTCCATTGCGCGCGCGGCTGTGCTCGATCCGCCTGTTATGATCCTTGACGAGGCGACCTCTTCGATTGATACACGCACCGAATCGATCGTACAGCAGGGGATGGATGCTCTGATGCGCGGAAGAACCATTTTTGCCATTGCGCACCGTCTTTCCACGGTCCGGGACGCGAATGTGATCATGGTCATGGAAAACGGCCGGATTATAGAACGGGGCACGCATGAGCAACTCATTGAGGAAGGAGGGCAATATTACCAGCTGTACATCGGAGCATTTGAGCTGGAGTAGGTTTCCTGCCTTTTTCAGGGGAGTTTCAATTATTCCATTAGAATGAAATATTTCATATTTCAATAAATTTGAGCACTTGCCAGCGGTATAGGCCGCGAGTTGACAAGGCTAATAATTTAGCGATAGAATGGAAAAAATCAAATATGCGGCCATGCTTAGAACCCACCTTTGGAGAGGTAATTCATGGATCTAATTCATTGCATTTATCAGGCGGGGCTAATTGGAGAAGGTGG
This sequence comes from Bacillota bacterium, assembly GCA_029570375.1. GTDB lineage: Bacteria > Bacillota > Clostridia > Saccharofermentanales > DTU023 > UBA4923. The sequence goes on from JAKPXB010000043.1 coordinate 154,633, forward strand.
CGCCGGTTTTCCGACATTTGTTAAACTCGGTGCGCAAGCCGATAACTTATTAGTCAATGCTGCAGAATGTGAACCACTTTTATTCACTGACCAGTACATAATGGAGCATTATGCCCATGACATTGTTCGAGCACTGGAATTATGTCGGAAACAGGTCCAGGCAAAAAGAACGGTCATCGCCATTAAGCACAAGTACGAAAAACAAATTGCCGCGCTGAAAGAGGCCATTGCCCACTATGAAGCGCCGATCGAACTTCACGAAATGGAGAGTTTCTATCCCGCCGGAGATGAGCAGAGCATCATCTACGACGTCATTCGGGATCCGCTGCCCCCGGCAAGCCTTCCCAAGGACAAAAGCACTCTTGTTTTGAATGTCGGCACTTTGCGGGACATCTGGCGCAGCACGCAGGGTCTCCCCTTCACGCGCAAAATTGTTACGGTGAACGGGGATATCCGGAAGCCTTCGCTGCTCGAGGTGCCGATCGGGACATCAGTCGCTCAGTGTATAGCATGGTGCGGCGGCACCGACCTTGACCGGTATGTGGTCATTCTGGGCGGCCCGATGATGGGGCGCATGATTGACCAGGACGAGATCGGGAGCGAGGTGATCACGAAGACGGTGGGCGGGCTTCTTGTTCTGCCTTATGACCATCCGCTCGCCGTCCGGAGAAGAAAGCCTATTGAGAGAATCCGTTCCGAAGCGCGGGCGGCCTGTATTCAGTGCAATTTCTGTACGGAGCTGTGTCCGCGCTATCTGAAAGGCCATCCTCTGCACCCGCACGAGGTTATGCGCGCTTTTGCGCTGAACGACCCCGATCATCCTCTTCTCGCGCAGGCCAGCCTCTGCTGTGAATGTGGAATTTGTGAATTGTACTCCTGTCCGATGGGGCTTTCGCCGCGCCGGGTCAACGCGTATCTTCGAATCGAGCTGAGACGGCGCAGGGTTAAAATGCCGGCCTTCCAATCAGAAGGCGTTCACAGCGAAGAAGATGTGCGCCGTATTCCAACGGATCGGATGGTTATGAAAACAGATCTGACGAAATGGTATGTGCGGCACGATTTTCCTTTTGAAAGCCATGAAGCGGACGAGGTCAGAATCCCCTTGCGTCAGGGTGTCGGGGGAGCGGCGACAGCCGTTGTAAAAGTCGGCGATAAAGTCGAAGAGAATGATCTGATCGCCGATCTTCCGGAGACTTCTCTCGGGGCGCGGATGCACGCAAGTATCTCAGGCACTGTTCTATCCGTTGATGAATCATCCATTACGATAAGTAAGAAAGGGTAAGTGCCATATGTTAAAAGCGATCGGTGTCCTGGAAACGAACAGCATTGCACAAGGGATTCTTAGTGCCGACGTGATGTTAAAGACCGCGATGGTCGAGTTATTGGAGTCGCGTTCCATCTGTCCCGGGAAATACCTGACTATTTTATACGGAGATGTCTCCGCCGTTCAGAATTCGATTGAAGCCGGCTGTGCGAATGCCGGGGCATATCTGGTGGACAGCAGCGTTATCCCGAATGTTCATCCACTGGTAGCCGATGCCATTCGCGGTATGCCCATGTCTATTAAAGCCGGGGCGGTCGGAACACTTGAGTTTTTCTCGGTGACCGCGGCCGTTTATGCCGCGGACGCGGCGGTTAAAGCGGGTGACGTCCAGTTGGTGGAACTCAGGCTTGGCATTGCAATTGGCGGTAAATCGTACTTTGTCGTCAATGGTGATGTCGCAGCCGTTAAAGAGGCTGTGAAGGCGGCTTGTGAGGTTGGACAGCAGCACGGACTTCTGTTCAACTCAATAGTTATACCTTCTCCTCACGAACAGCTGCTGCCCAGGTTGATGTGACCTGAACGATAATTGAACGACATAACCATAATGATCCGATTATGGTTTTGTTATGTGGCGCACGGTAGAAAAGTCTTTAAACGCTTTCTGCGCGGCGCCACGGCTGTTTGCTCAACAACGCTTGAATGAAAAGAAGATAAGGAGAGAATCTTCCTTCCTGACTGGGGTTCCAGTCGTTTCAACAGATGCAGCGACCCGGCGAGGAGGCACAAGAAGAGGGATGATGTATGAGTTTTTATAACCCGACTGAACTATACTGCGGTTCACCTGATTTTGCAGAACTGATCGGATCATCCCGCAAAAAAGCTTTGCTCGTGACCGACCCGTACATGGTAAAGAGCGGAACCTATCAATATGTGATGGAACCTTTTCATGCGATGGGGATCGATGTCATTGTCTTCTCGGACATAGTTCCCGACCCCACCATCGATCAGGTCGCGGCCGGAGTTGATGTGATGCTGTCCGAAAACCCGGATGTTCTGGTGGCGCTCGGCGGCGGATCAGCCATCGATACGGCGAAAGCGATTCTCTATTTTTCAAAAAAAGCCGGATGTCAGTCATCTGTCTATTTCCTGGTCATCCCGACGACGAGCGGCACAGGATCGGAGATGACGAGCTTTTCCGTGATTACGAATCCCAAGAACAAGCAGAAATATGAGTTAATCGACGACTGCATGCTGCCTCAGGCGTCTGTGCTTGATCCCACGCTGACCGTGTCTGTACCGCCGCGCGTAACAGCGGATGCCGGCATTGATGTGCTGACACATGCCATTGAAGCGTTTGTGTCTCCCCGCGCCAGCGACTTTACGGATGCCTGCGCGGAGAAAGCCATTCAACTGGTAAACCGCTGGCTTGTGACCGCCTATCAAAGATCCGGTCATCTGAAAGCCAGGGCGTCCATGCACCACGCGTCATGTCTGGCGGGAATGGCATTTAATCACGCGAGTCTGGGCATTAACCACAGCCTTGCCCATGCGATCGGACCTTGGGCCAGCCTGCCGCATGGCCGGACAAACGGCATTCTGCTCCCATACGTGATTGCGTTCAATTCCGACGACAGAGGGCGTGATCTGCCTCCAACGGAGCGCTATGCCGAACTGGCGGTGATACTCGGCTGCTCATCAGACAAACCGCGGCAGGCGACGCGCAATTTGATACGCTCAATCATGAAAATGCGGAGTGATCTCGATATCCCTGCCAGCTTCCAGGAGGCCGGCATCCGCGAGAACGAATTCATGTCGGCGCTCGATGATCTGGCGGAGAGAGCTCTGAATGACCGCTGCACCGCAGGCAATCCTGTGGAGGTAACAGTCTCGGATCTGAAGAATATTTATCTGAACGCTTATTACGGAAGGTGGCGCTGATCATGGACGATGCAGAGAACAAGGGTGTGTTTCCCGTTGACCAGACAATGGATTCTCCCGATAAACAACGCATTGTTCAGGAGTACGTTCCTGGTAAGCAGATCACGCTCGCTCATCTTATTGCGAATCCCGACGATGATCTCTACCGGAAACTCGGATTAATTGAAGTATACGGAGCGATTGGCATAATGACGATTACGCCAAGCGAAGCGGCCATCATCGCCGCCGACGTCGCCACAAAGTCGGCTGCCGTCAAAATCGGCTTTCTTGACCGCTTCAGCGGGTCTCTCGTCGTCTACGGCGATGTCGCGGCTGTCGAAGCCGCGCTCAGCGGCGTCATTCATCTGCTCGGCGACAAGATGCGCTTCTCCAGTACGAAAATTACGAGGTCATAAGATTGATGAAGCGGATGATATTAGTCGGTACGACATATAGCGGCAAAACAACTTTAGCGCAGTACTTGCACAACCAGAAAATGGTCTATAGAAAAACGCAGGCAGTACAGCTTTTTGGGAAAAGTATTATCGACATGCCGGGTGAATATCTGGAGCTCAGAGCGCTCTATCGCGCTCTGATCGTCACTTCTGTCGATGCGGATGTGGTCGCGCTGGTGCAGAGCGCGGTCGAAGACAAGAGCATGTTCGCACCGGAATTTGCTTCTATGTTTAATAAACCGACAATTGGGATTGTGACGAAAATCGATTTAGCTTCTGAAAAGAGCATTGAAAACAGCATTATGCGGCTGGAACTGGCCGGAGCGGAACGGATTTTCCGCACAAGTACGATTACGGGGGAAGGAATGGAAGAGCTGGCCGCCTATCTGGCGGACACAGACGAAGCAGTCAGTCTGGTGGACAGATCGCGGGATAACCGCGAATCGCCGGACAAAAGGAAGGAACGATTGGCATAGCAGCCAGGGATTCGAGCAGGAGTTTCCGGCGGCTCGCGCTGTCAGGAATCGAAAGGAAGCAGGCGTGGAACAAGTCATTCTCAGCACAGGAATAGATATAGGAACATCGACAACACAACTCATTTTCAGTCGTCTGACGATTCAGAATCTCGCAAGCAGTTACACTGTACCGAACATTTCGATTGTTGATAAACAAGTCGTATATCGCAGCGATATTTATTTCACGCCTCTTATATCTGACACGGAAATTGACGCGGAATCCATAAAACGGCTTGTGCTGAAGGAATATGAACGCTCAGGGTTTAAGCCCTCTCAGATTGAAACAGGCGCCGTCATCATCACGGGAGAGACAGCGCGGAAGGCGAACGCGAACCACGTGCTCGAGAGCCTGGCCGGTCTCGCCGGCGACTTTGTTGTCGCTACCGCCGGCCCAGCGCTTGAAGCTGTTCTCTCCGCTAAAGGAGCCGGTACTGATGAAATTTCCCACGAGCGCCGCCAGGTTCTGGCCAATATAGATGTCGGCGGCGGTACGAGTAACTACGCCGTATTTGACCGGGGAGAACTGCGCGAAGTCGCATGCATTGATATCGGCGGCCGGCTGGTCAGGCTGCACCAGGGAAAAATCGAGTATATCGCGCCGCCGATTCAGCGGCTGGCCGAACGTCACGGTTTGAAAATATACGTGGGGATGCCGATTGACCGCGGGTTGCTGCGGCGGCTTTGCGACAAGATGGCGGATGCGCTTCTGGCAGCTGTCAATCTCTGTGAGGCGCCATCCGGCGAACTGGAAGACCTGTCGACGAACGGCGAACCGCTGTTGTCGAATTCACTGAAAATTCAAGGGATTACGTTCTCCGGCGGTGTGGCCGACTGCCTCTACAATCCGGGCGATTCCGATGATTTCCGTTACGGCGATATCGGACCTCTCCTGGCCAGGGCGATCAGTGAGCACCCCGCGCTGAAGCAGGTGACGCTCTACCCGGTGGCAGAGACAATCCGCGCGACAGTGGTCGGCGCAGGGAGCCACACGATGGAAGTCAGCGGCAGTACCATTGCCTACGCGGCGGATCAGCTTCCTATGAAGAATGTGCCTATTTTGCGCGTTCCCGCTGCGGCGGAGGAGGAACTCCCGCAGCTGGAAGAGGCCATTCTGCGGCTGTTGCCGCTCTTCATGCCCGAAGGGAAGCCGGAACTGGTCGCGATTTCAGTGACAGGTGAGATTCACACAAGCTTTACTCAGATTCAGGCGTTTGCGTCGACATTGATCAGGGCGACCGAAGACCTTCGGAAAGCGGGCCTTCCGCTCCTGATTATCTGCAAGAACGATATTGGCAAGGCTTTAGGACATGCGCTGAATGTTCAGCTGGAACATAAGACGCCTGTCTTGTGCATAGATGGAATACAGACACTCAGTGGGGATTACATCGATATCGGTAATCCAATTGCAGAAGGGAGAGTAGTACCTGTCGTTATAAAGACTCTGGTCTTCAACAATGCGAGATCATAGGAACGTAACGGCAGGAAAAGGGAGTAAGAGAAACAAAACAAAGAAACAAAAGGAACAAAAGGAAAGAGGTAAGAAATTATGAAACAAGTGAGGTGGATTACATGGTTTTAAGAACTAAACTCTTTGGTCATAACTACGAGTTCAAATCACTGCGCGAAGTTATGGCTAAGGCAAACGAGGAAAAATCCGGCGATAAGCTGGCAGGAATTGCCGCTGAGTCTGCTGAAGAGAGAGTCGCCGCGAAACTCGTTTTGTCGGAAATTACGCTCCAGGATGTGCGCAATACGCCGGCAGTGCCCTACGAAGAAGATGAAGTGACCAGGATCATCCAGGATGATGTCAACGAACGCATCTACGACGAAGTGAAACACATGACAGTCGGTGAATTCCGCGAATGGCTGCTGGCCGTTGAGACGACAGGCGACATGATTCGCCGCGCTTCACGCGGTATCACCAGTGAAATTGTCGCTGCCGTGGCTAAGCTGATGAGCAATATGGATCTGGTCTACGCCGCAAGGAAAGTCCGCGTCCAGGCTACCTGCAACACGACAATCGGAAAACCGGGGACATTTGCCATTCGTGTTCAGCCGAACCACCCGACCGATGACCCCAAGGGAATCCTCGCGTCTGTTATGGAAGGTCTGAGCTATGGCGCCGGTGACGCGGTTATCGGCCTGAACCCCGTCGATGACTCCATGGAGAGTGTTACCAGAGTTCTGAGAGCATTCGATGAGTTCAAGAACAAGTGGGAAATCCCGACACAGCAGTGCGTGCTCGCTCACGTGACCACGCAGATTGCCGCCGTGGAGAAGGGCGCGCCTTCCGATATGATCTTCCAGAGTATCGCCGGTTCGCAGAAAGCGAACGAGGCATTCGGAATCACGGGACAGATGATCCAGGACGCGCGCGATCTGATGCTGACGAGAGGCACCGCGAAAGGCCCGAACGTTCTCTACTTCGAGACAGGCCAGGGCGCTGAATTGTCCTCTGACGGCCACAACGGCTGGGATCAGCTTGTCATGGAAGCCCGCTGCTATGGCTTCGCGAAACGCTTCCAGCCTTTCTTGGTCAACACCGTTGTCGGCTTTATCGGCCCTGAGTATCTGTACGACAGCAAACAGGTTATCCGCGCCGGGTTGGAAGACCACTTCATGGGTAAACTGACGGGCATCTCGATGGGGTGCGACGCTTGTTACACGAACCACATGAAAGCAGACCAGAATGATATCGAGAATCTCGCGATGATGCTGGTTGCTGCAGGCTGTAACTACGTGATGGGCGTTCCTCACGGCGATGACCCGATGCTGAACTATCAGTGCACCGGCTACCATGACGGTCCGTCATTGCGCGAGATTTTCGGTCTCCGCCCGATCCCCGAATTCGAAGCCTGGCTTGAGAAGCTGGGGATCTACAAGGATGGAAAACTGAGCGTTAACGCCGGCGATGCATCCATTTTTATGGCGAAGTAAGAGGAGGTGTGAATAATGGATCAAAGTAAACTGCGTGAAATTATTGAGCAGGTATTAACTGAGATGGATCTCGTGGGCGACAGCGCCGGTGGCAATGGCTGTGCTCAGGAACCATGCGAATGTTCTTGT
>JAKPXB010000044.1 GCA_029570375.1 Bacillota bacterium
GTTGGTATCAAAGGCCTCTTTCATATATGTAAGCTCTGGCCCGTGCATCGTCGGACTGCTGAGCCATACTTTTTTCTCAAATGGTTTGAAGTCGTGGTTTTCTGCAATAAAAGCCATCGTACGTTATCCCTTTCTCTATTCTGTACCCCGACAGTAATAAATTCGTTAAGACCCCTCGGGTGAATTCCTTTATGATAATTGCAAGTTTATGCGTAAAACACTCGGTTTAGCGCCAAATATGCGCCGTAATGCGACTATTTGCCTAGTTGCCGCAGTTCCACATAAAAGTGCAACAGCGTATTTACACCCGAATTTTACGCCGCAAGACGCTCGATCCCGTTAATGTTTTTCCCGACCGTTGACCTCCAGTTTGTCTGAAAAGCCTTGGTCATATATTGAAGTTCCTCATCGTGCATCGTCGGCGAGGACAACCAGACTTAATGATGGAAAGAATTCAAATACATATAATCTCCTCTTATACCAAAAAGCAGCGTTTAAATCCACTTTTTTAACAGCAATTACTTCAACGTTTTCATAAATCTGTCTCTATAAACACCTTGATGTTATGAAGATAATTACATTACGTTATTTAATTCGTATCAGAAACTTATCTTTGATAATATCCGAACGGTATGTAATCTTGATTTATGTAGCAATCGATCCACATAATCAAGCCGATAAGCCCTTATTTCAGCCCTTTTTAAGCCGTTTTTGCTTCATAATGCCCTGTATAAAACTTGTCCTCATGTAAAGAGAAAGCTGAAAAATCAGCAACAGATCCTGATCGTTTGCCATCATATACTGCACCGATAGAATGTGCCGCGTCAGCTAAAATAATGGCTCTCCCATACGCACTCTGGAGATCATTCGCCGGCCTGAACAAGCTTCTATGGCTATCGACAACATCAAACACTTGCTTGTAGTCGACCATTACTCCCCCGATATCTACAGGAATAATAACTTTTGTTTTGTCCGTCATTGCTTCGGATAAACAATCAATGTCAAGGTAAAATGAATTTGGAGCTGTATCGACCAGCACGATCTTGGCACCGACATGCTCAATGACTGAAGCTGAAGCTGTGTATGTATATGCTGTAGTGATTACCTCGTCGCCAGGGCCAACCCCCAACGCACGTAGAATCAATTCCATTGCGGCGGTGGCAGAGTTTACACAAACACATGTTGACGTGTTGCAAAAGACGGCCAACTCTTTCTCAAATTGTTTCGTCTTTGGTCCAGTTGTAATCCAGCCTGACTTGAGAGCCTGAACAACTGCCTCTATTTCCATTTCAGTAATATCCGGTGGAGAGAATCCAATGTTCATTTTTCCATTCCGCTAGCTTTTTTCGTTCCGTCAACAGGGTACCTTCTATCAGAACCGCTCTTCCAACTCAAGTACCCCTACGATTTCCTTCGATAAATCCACACTTCGTCGAATACCATTTAAAAGATTAGAGCTTCTGGTGGCGTTTTTGTAGAGTAGCAATAGACCCATAGAATCCCGGCTGGCTAACACAGTATCAGGGTCATCTGTTAAACTCGATCCGGCGACTAGGGTAATTCGTTTACAGTGCTCCGATTTATCCTTATCTAAAGTTTGTTGAATACGTTCAAGAAGATCTTTGGCACATATATCCCCGTGGACATCCGGCACAAGAATATTAACGGATGCTGTTACTTCTTCGTTACTCCTATACTCCAACGGGGAATCTTCTTTTTTAAGTTTAGTTTTTAAAATCCCCTGAAGAACTTGAGCGACATAATTTATCTGAATAGAAGCTTTATTATCATCATATGCCATTCCAAACATTCTGATGAAAAAATTGTCAACTGATCTTCCGAATCGCTTCTTTCGAATTTCCGAATTCTCTACCAGACATGGTACACCACAGAGATAGGGAAGGTTATTTGCTTCCGCAATTCCAGCGACATCAATTGTTGTCATCTGGTGACGATAGCGAATCACGGCAATGACAATACTGAGCACAAGTCCCAAGAACACGCCAAGAACAATATTCCTTTTATATGGCTTCGGTGCTTGACTGCCATCAGGAGTTATCTCCCCTTCTTCTTCGAGAAAAGCCTTAAAGGCATCATCAATCGACTTATTCAGTTCTTCGATTTTCCCCTCTTTCAAAGCAATCTCGCTCTCAATTTTCTTTTTTAAGAGAGTGATAGAGGGATCCCTGACAACCTCTTTATTTACGTTGCTAAATCTTAGATAGTGCGTCGCGAGCAGGTCAATGTCCGGTCTAACATAGTTCTCCAGAAATTCCTGTGTCGTTTTTATCAGCTGATCGATGATGATCTCCTCGGATCCCGTTATTTTAAAAACGATAAATCCGTCTTCTCCTATCCTCACATCGATCAGATTGGCCAGGTTTTCAGGACTAAATTTAAGAATCCCTTTAGTCGCGAGATAGTTAAGATAGCGATCGCTTGCCAGCTGCCGCATATAATGCAGACTGAGCATTTGATTTGTTCTCGCTTCTTCCTCTTCATCTTTAAAATCAACCATAAAATAGCTGAATCGAAGGCTGAAACTCTTGTTGATCCGCCTATTGGGATCGATCTGCAGGAACAGGTTGTTATTGAGTTGCGTATTTAGCTCGGTTACTTCTTTTTCCAGCCCCGTAATTTGAGATGACCAGTCTTTGGCCTCCGCGTTATCCGCAATGAATTTGTCTCTCTTCGCGAGCAGTTCTTCCTCTTGCTTCGGGTCATCCGGCAGGCTGTTTAGCTGTTGAGACGATGGCTTCAGATAGGTGTAGCCCAGCAACAGGGCAACACATAGCACCAGACAGAGTATGGTTACCCGCCAAGACATCAAATAATAGAAAGCAGCTTTCTTCAAATCCAGGACTCTTGTATCTTCCATTTCTCTCTTTCCTTAGCCACTAGCAGGAGCTATAATATCCGCGGTTGTGGATGAACACATATTTTTGTCATTATCTCATAAGTGGTTGTGAGGGTAAAGTCAGCGCATCACCAGGCAGAATTCAGGCGTGTTTCTCCAATTATCTTCACGTCGCCTATTCGTTCATCCGTATTCTGACATAATAACCCCATAAAAATGGGGCAGACCGCAGCCTGCCCCGATTTAATGAATCATTTCCAGGAAAAGTAATCCCTGCTAAGAGTCGCGCTCCCTCAATCGGTGTTCTTTCCCCTGTACCTACTCCGCCTTCTCCACTTCAATATTCTGGGGCTGGACATCCCCTTCCGGCGACATCACCGCCGCTTGCTCCGGCGGAAGCTGCGGCTGCGCGGCTACGGCCTCTTCCGCCTTTTTCGCGAGCTTCCTTCTCTTCCTCCGGCGGATTAGCCAGACGAGGATAATAATCAGGATAATGAGGACGATGAAGGGCGCCGCGTAGGCGAGGAACACGAGAAAATACTGGAACCCCAGGGCAATCCCGATACCGACCTTTTGAACGGCGTTTTTCATCAGGTAGCCGACATCGGACCATTTCAGCGTCTTCAATGTGACCTCCGGCTTCGTGATCGTCGGGTCCTTCTCCATGCGGATCGTTATATCGATACGCGACTCCTGCGTCAGATATTCGAGAAGCTGGAAACGGCCTTTGAGGCTCTCAAGTTCCACTGTCAGTTCGTCGATCCGCGTCTGGACTCTCAGCGTATCCTCAATCGTTTCCGCTTTTTTCAGAAGCTCGCGGTAGTGCTCGATCAGATTCTCCGTCGACTCGATGCGCACTTTCGTGTCGTAGTATTCTTCGGTGACCTCGTCGCTCTTGACCGATTGCGATTCGATCTTCGTCGCGCTCTCCCCCGCGTGCTCCATAAAAGAAGTGAGCTTGCCGAACGGAACCGTCACGAGCATGGTAATCGTTTTGTAGGTGTCGCCGACCTGCTGGTTATAGGAGACGACGCGGCCGTCAAGGCTCGCGGCGAGATCGGACAGCGCCTTGAAGGTCTTCTCGACATCAGCGCTTCGAAGCTCCATCTGGCCGTTCTCGATGAACTTGCGGACAACGGCTCCGGGCGGGGAAATGCTCGGAATGTCTTTATCCTTCAGCGCGTCCTCACCAGTACGCCCCGGCAGGCTGTTATTATCCCATTTCCCTGACTCGGAGTAGTCTCCTGGCGCCACAAATTCAGGTTGTGATCTATCTCCATTATTCGCGGAACATCCCGCGGCTAACAAGGAAATGATCAAAAAGATCATCACAAAGGCAGATAAAAAACGTAGTTTTCTCATTCTTTCCTTCGCTGCCGATTCTCTTACGTGTTGCGCTGAACCGACAGCTCCCTCCAATCTTCAGATTCTTAAAACCTTTCAATCTATGAGACGACAAAAAGTCGATTTGGTTATGTGGCCAATTCAGCCTATTTTACCAATGCTTGTCAAAGACAGGGAAATACTTTTTTTCCCCCCCTGTCAACTGGGGCGAACAGCGTTGATCCACGGGTTTTACAGTGGATCCGTGGCTTATCTTTCCTGTCCGCCCTCTCTATCTCTCCGCGCGCTTTAATCCGGCTTAAAACGGGAAAACCGCTCGAGCTCTTTGAACATCTCTTTGTTTTTCTCGTAGATTTTTTTGTAGACCTCCCGATAAAGCCGCTCATATACTTCGACATTTTCCGGGATGGGATAGAAGATTTTATTTTCCTTCACCATGCTCCGGACGCCCTCTTCGTGGTCTTTGTACAGCCCCGCCCAGATACCCGCGATAATGGCCGCACCCGCAGCGCAGACTTCATCGTGATCGAGCCTCACCGCCGGCAGATTGAAGATATCCGCCGTCAGCTGCATTGCCGCGTCAGACTTGCTGCCGCCCCCTACGATAAACAGTTTCTCAATCCGCGTTTTGCATTTCCTCTCGATGATCTCGAGCCCTTCCCGTAGCGCGTATGCGATGCTCTCAAGGAAAGCCCTGTAGAGATCGGCTTCCGTGTGCCGGTCCATCCAGCCGGCGACCATCCCTTTGCCGTGCGGATAAAGCCCCGGCTGGATCGTCCAGAACGGAAAGACAAACAGTCCGTTCGAGCCGGGCGGCACCTCCCGTGCCAGCTCGTTCATCCGGTTGAGAAATTCCGGCATCCCCTGTTCTTTTGAGTACTGGCGGCAGAACCACGTGATGAGCCAGTACCCTCTGTAGATATTGTATTCAGGGTTCCACGCGCCCGGGATACAGCTCGGAAACGTGTAGAATTTGAGTTTGCTGTCTTCCACGTAGCGCATGATCGTCGTTCCGATAGTCGCCATCGTCCCATAGCTGATGGTTGCCTGTTTCGGACTGAAGACGCCCGAACCGAGTGTTTCGCACATCTTGTCGCCGGCAGCCGCGATCAGCGGGAGGCCGGCCGGCAGCGAAGTCTTCTCACTCGCCTCCTGTGTGATCTCTCCCAGCTTGCTCCCCGGCGGAAAAATCTCCGGCAGCTGGTCGCGTCTGACACCGAGGATCTTGAAGACAGCGGGTATCCTGTACCAATCCAGGCGCTTCGCTTCAAATGGGATGTACCCGATCTGCATGCCGAGCGAATCGTGCAAGACGCCGCAGAGCCTGAGTGTCAGATAGCCCGTGATCGTCAGGTATATTTTCGCTCTGGCGTAAATGTCCGGTTCGTGCAGGCGAATCCAATTAAACTTCGACCGCTCGGCCACCATCTCAAAAAAAGCCTTTTTCACGGTATAGACGACTTTGTCAGCGCCCTTGAGCGTCCGCCTCAGAATCGGAATGATCTCCGGCGCGCGCCGCGTGTCAACCCATGTGATCCAGTCCCGGAGCGGCTTGTTATGTTCGTCGAGGGGAATGATGTTATCGCGGTTCGCCGTAATCGTGACGGCTTTGACGCGGCTGATCTGATCGCCCAGAGCTGCGACGACTTCGTGCAGGACCTGGCACGTATCCTCCCAGAACTGCTCCGCAGGCACTTCCGCCCATCCGGTCCGCCGGCTGTAGTACGGCTGACTGATCGTCCTGGCAGAGGCGATCTGATCGCCTGCGCGGTTAAACACGATGGCGCGTACGCTCTGCGTACCGACATCCACAGTGAGGATATACGCTTCGTCCATGGCGCTTACTCCATCTTTCGAACAGTCTTCCATCTTATACTCCGCGTTGATTTTCAAGTATTGCCCGCTCTACTTCGGCGCGTGTGCTTCTCATGAGTGGACTTGGTGTTCCGCTCGCGGATGACAGTCTTCTGCTTCTGATTGACTCAGACTCCGAATCATCAGACGGCGGCGCGGTACTCCGGGTCTGAATCTGCCGTGACCCCGTCAAACATGCGTTTGATCTTATTCTCTTATTGTAATTCATCCAGAGTTATTTTTTCTGGCATACTCATCGCTTTCGAAGGCTACATTTTCCACAGCATCAGACAGCCCCCCTGCTGCAGGGTTGCAAGAAATTTAGTCCCTGGAGAAAATAAAATGCGGGCTCAAACATTTTGATTCTAACAAAGACGCGCTCTACCACGATCTTTCGTGGCTGTAACTAGAACATCCCTGGTGGAATCTCTGTTGCGCAAAAGCCATGGAGTTGTTCAAAAGGACGGGACCGACGAACTATTACGTGACCGTCTTCGGGAACCGCATGGTAAGCGAGTCGATTACTACATGGAACACTACGGCAGACCGAAAAGACATTGAGAAGATCCTGTTCGACATGATCGATCATGCGTTGAAATAATGCACAGATTTTTGTGTTGCAGCACAGCACCATACTGCAAAAGGATAGATTTTTCCCGATGATCGATATAATTGGCTATCTCAAGGGCATCAAACCATTGTTTAAGACTATCTTCATTCTTCAGAATTTCTTTTTCTACCATGTCTAATATTGCTATTCTTCCGGCTTCTATATTGGACCCCACTTGTGTCCAAAATCCGGGAGCAAAGTCAAAAGAATAGTATGTAAGATAGGGGGTTATTAACGAGTTAGAATCTATCAGAAATATTTCATTACTCATCAAAAACCACTCCCTGAATTTTCGGTCAATGCTGCAAAGGTAGCACGATTCGTGTTAGTGAGACGAAATGCATCAGAGTAGAGTGTTTTCCCTTCTGCCACACTATTTAAAAGCATTTGAAAAAAGCGGCGATCAATTCGACTTGTTGCTGTGCGATAGAAATTTCCACCGCTGTTATCCTGCTCTTTTTTCTTTTATCTGTGATTGATATATCGTTCTACAGCAAGTTTTGCCGTTTTTTCGTATAACGGATAATCAATAAATCCATTATCTAATGCCTTCCTCGCAATAACCGTAATACCGCATCTGAAGTTTCTGGCCAAAACAGAAATAGCTCGTTCTGCATCCATATGATCGATGACAGAATTCCATTCTTTAGAGAATAATGCCTGTGGGACTATTATTTCAGCAGCAACAGCATTGCATACAGCTTCAGTCTTTTTTACTCTTCTTTCAGTTCCGTAGCGATCATTAAATAGATTATTTTTTCCTATACAAATGTGTGTAAACTCATGTAACAGAGAAAAGAGCTTGCTGTTTATGGAATCATTAGAATTAATGAAAATCAATGGTGCATAGTCATCCACTAGAGTGAACGCTCTAAATTCATTAATATCTAATGGTCTGCGCGTATTATTGCCAACAATTCCACTCATCATGACAACTACTCCGGAATTGCTTATAGCCGTACGGATTATCCGAAAAGAATCTTCGGCAGATCGACTTTTACTAAACCAATCATAAGGCAGGTTCAATATTTGCCGTATAGAATTGGCAAAAGCAAAATGATCCCTTTGCCGCTTAAAAGCTCCAACAAAAGGAATCGTTGTAGCTTCATCAGAGATTAAGTGGTTTCTCATCCACTCTTGCACAAACTCCATATCGTGCATAACATCAATCAAATTACGACTGGGGTTTTCAAATGCTGCACTGTCAACAGTCCTGTAGTTGACTAGAGAAATATCTTCTGTTGGTGGCGTCTGCAAAAAGAAATACCCTAATGGTATCCCGGTTGCCTTGCTCGTTCTTTCAATTTGATTGAAAGTGGGAATTTTTTCACCGACACTCCATAAATGAAGATATTCTTGTATCTGGCTTGGAAGAGAACTTATCTGGACATGTTCCATAAGCCAATTAATTATTTCATTGGAAATATCAACTTTAACTTGCATGATAACACCTTCTTTGTGTTCACTCGCCTGTTATGATGTTGTCATATATATTTCGAGGGACAAGGTTTTCTCCCTTAACCCTCAGTTTCAGTTGTTGACTTTACAGACATACAATTAACGACAAAGCCGATTTTGAAGAATCAGGTGTTCGTCAAATATCCATTTGGTGGAAGCGAGGGGAGTCGAACCCCTGTCCGAAATTGCGTCAAAAAGGACATCTCCGGGTGCAGCCTGCGATTGGGTATTCCCCTTCCGGCTCGATCACAGGCCGTCTTGCCGGTCAGGTAGTCTGATGATACACAGCGTCCGTCAAGACATTCGGCCGCCGGGTGCCCCGTTTAACCTTCCTCCGGAGTAAGGTCTGCTGATAACGTCCGGTTGCGGTCTGCAGATCAACCGCTCGGACGGCAGCGGTTACGCCGCTGCGAGTGCCGGTTTATTGGCAATTATAAGAGCTCTCGTTTTTTAAAGAGGCCAACGAGAATCCTCTACCCGCTTTCCCGATCTCAACAACCCCGTCGAAACCAGTACGCTCCCATATATGGCAATAGTATTTTAACACGTTCCGTCAACTTCGATGATAAAACGCCGATCGCGTAACATCGGTTCATTAGGATACACGCTTATTTGATCAGGGGCGAAAGCGCCTTGAACTCAGGCGTGCCGGCTTTTTCCAGGAGGTCAAAAATGATTGTCTCGGTGCTCGTGACGACGGCGCCCATCTCGCGGAACAACGCGAACGCCGCGTCCCGGTTCTCCTCTGTTCTCGAGTCAACCGCGTCGTAAGGGACGAAGACTTCATAACCCTGGCCGAGCAGATCCCGGACGGTCTGGAAGACGCAGACGTGCGTTTCAGCGCCTGTAATGATAATCTGCCGCCTTCCCGTCTGCCTGAGGTAAGCGTTGACTGCGGGGACCGCCGCCGTAAAATGCATTTTCTCGAAAATCTCTCCTCCGCTGATCCCCTCAGCACGCAGCAGACTGACGATCGGTTCAATGGTTCCGCCGAGGCCTTTGGGGTACTGCTCTGTCGCCACGACAGGCAGCCCGAATGTGCTGGCCGCTATCAGAAGAACGCTCGCCTGCTTCAAAAGCTGCTTCGGATTGTGCATCGCCGGGATCAGCCGCTCCTGAATATCGATGACCAGGAGCGCCGCGTCGTCGCGGCTCAGTTTATAATTCTCAGCCATATGTTTACTCAACCGTTTCTAATCCTCTTCTCTTCTTGTCTCTTTCATTCGCCGGCGGATATCCCGCTCCTGCGAACGTTCTTTGATCGTTTCACGCTTATCGAAAAGCTTCTTGCCCCGGGCGACGCCGATCTCGATTTTGACACGCCCTTCGAGGAAATAAGCTCTGAGCGGAACGAGTGTCATCCCGCGCTGCTGCACAGCTGTTTCGAGCTGACGGATCTCGTGCCTGTGAGCAAGCAGCTTCCGGTCGCGCGTCGGATCGGGATTGAACCGATTCCCCTGCTCATACGGGCTGATGTGAGCGCCGACCAGATAGAGTTCATCCCCCCGGATCGTCACGTATGATTCGCCGAGGCTGAAATGGCCCTGGCGGATCGATTTCACCTCTGTTCCCGTCAAAACTATACCCGTCTCAAGGCGGCGGATAATGTGATACTCAAAGCGGGCACGCCGGTTCTCTGTGATAAGCTTTGTCCCTTTCGCGCTGTCGCTCATTCCCGCTCTCCTCTCTCCGCCACTTCCTGTCCAACTCTCCAATCCGGAGCCTGTTTATGCAGATCGACAGACTCTCTCTCAACGGAAATCTCTTCTTCCTGTCCGGCGATCTCGTCGAGTTCCGCCATCGGTACGGCGTTCAGATCGAGCGCGGCGCGCCTGCCCGCGCGCCAGGCGAAATACCCGGCGGAAGCGATCATCGCCGCGTTGTCCGTACAATACGCGGGAGGCGGGATAATCAGGCGCACACCCCGGGAGGAGGCCATGGCCCGCATCGATTCGCGAAGCTTCCTGTTCGCGGAAACACCGCCCCCGAGGGCGAGTGTTTTGTGCCCTGTGTCATCGAGCGCCGCCGCCGTATGAGCGGTGAGCGCCTGCACGATAGCAGCCTGAAACGTCGCGGCGAAATCCGCCTGCGAGCAGGAGGACGGCCACGGGGCGCTCTCGCGTTCCGCCTCGCGCTCAATCTTCCGAAAAGCGTTGATGGCCGCTGTCTTGACGCCGCTGAAAGAGAAGTCGTAAGAATCCGGGAAATGTGTCACCGGCAGGTAAAAAACGTCGCATCGGCCGCCCGAAGACGCGCGCTCGATCAGCGGACCGCCCGGGTAGCCGAGTCCGATACTCCGCGCGATCTTGTCAAAGGCTTCCCCCGGCGCGTCGTCCCTCGTCTGCGCGAGTGTCCGGTACCGGGTGTAAGACGGAACCTCGACGAGCGTCGCGTGCCCTCCCGAGACGATAAGGCAGAGAAATGGCGGAACCAGCGTTTTGTCAGTCAGATATGAAGCCGCGATGTGCCCTTCCAGATGGTTGACGGGGATGAGCGGCAGCCCTGCCGCCGCCGCGAGGCCCTTCGCCGCGGACACGCCGACGAGAAGGGCGCCGACGAGCCCCGGACCGTAGGTCACCGCGACCGCCGTGATGTCGTCCAGCGTTTTATCCGCGTCCTTAAGCGCGCGGTCGATGACAGGGAGAATCGATTTCACATGTTCGCGCGAAGCGATCTCCGGGACGACGCCGCCATACGCCGCGTGCAGATCGATCTGCGACGCGACAACACTCGAGACAATCGTCACACCGTTCTCCACAACGGCCGCGGCCGTCTCGTCACATGAAGTCTCTATCCCCAGGATGAGATGGCTTCCGATTTCTTCTTTGCTCATATCCACCCTTTCGGTCAGCCTTATCCGCCCCACAGACATCTTCCCGTGCCAGTCTTTCGGATGGCATCAAAACTCTTCGCCGCCTATTCAACAAAGAGAAGGATCTGCCCCGCCGCCTGCTGCATGGCATCAACGGGCGAACCGGGATAATCATGCGGGAGGCTTTTTCCTTATTTTACTATGACTCGCAGGTGTCTGATTGTAACACCGGGAGAGTCTGATCCGCAACGAACACCTGCCGGATCAGCGGCAACGTGCTATCATCAATATACAGCGAGTTGGCCGCCGGAGGGCAGCATGCAGCCGGATCACCGCAGGAAACCAAAAGACGGTTCAGAACGCAAAAACCGGAATCGCGACAAATCCGTATGATGGACGGATGCCGGTACAGCCGGCAGCCTCATGGGAGAACTACACGTTGAGACATGAACTGAGAATCAAACCGAAAAGAGTAAGACACCGCGGCCTGCGCGTTGTTTTTGTGTTCATCGCCCTTCTTCTCGCGGCGCTTCTTCTCGTTGTGACCAGCAGCCTCGTCACAGCCGACCGGCTCATGAAAATGGCGGGCGAGCCGATCTCGCCGTACGCCACCAACAAGTTTTCTTCGTTTCGTTCTGTCAGTTTTCCTTCGGCCGGAGGCCAGATTTCGCTGAAAGGATGGCTGATCCAGACCGGCGCGTCGAACCCGCGGGGAACCATCATTGTCGTCCACCAACAGGGGGGCAGCAGACTTCCGTTAGGCTTGCAGACGGCATCACTCTACAGTCACCTGGCAAAAGCGGGATTCCGGATTCTCGCTTTCGATCTTCGCCATTCCGGAGAATCGGGCGGCGATATGTCGTCATTCGGCTACGCCGAAGCGGAGGATGTCCGCGCGGCGCTGGCATGGGCAGTCATGCATACGGGGGATTCCCCGATCATCCTCTACGGCTTCGGTTCCGGGTCCACGGCGATTTTCCGCATGCTGCGCCAGCTGCAGAATGAAATAGAAGAGCAGACACCCGAAGAAGACGGAACCGACCCCGATAAAAACAAAAAAGAGCCGGGGGCGGTTGAATTGAAAAAACGCGTGAGCGCCATCATCACCGATTCGCCTTCGAGGGACAGCGACGATTTCATCAAAGCGGCTCTACGCGAAAAGGGTAAAAGCGTTCTCTTCTGGCTCCCGGATACGACTCCCTACGCGATCAGGCTGTCGCTCGGAAACAGTGAGAAGACCGATCATTTTGTCGATTTTACGACATTGGCGCTTCCCGTCATGATTCTGGGGCACAAGACTGACAGCCGGCTCCCGGAATACGCCTACCGCCCCATGATTGAGGAGCGCCTGCGCATTCACCCGGGGTGGACTTCGGTTTATCAACGTGAAGGACAGGGACATCTTTCCTCCTATGAAGAGGACCCGGACGGCTATACCGATGCGCTTCTGACATTCCTGCAGAAGTGGTTCCCGACACGCTGACCGGAGGCGGTTTATATCTTATAATAAAAAATAATATAATTTAAGTTGTCTTCTTCACCAACGGCTAACGGAAAGGATGACCAAATGAACGGATACTTCGCACTCCCACCAGTAAAAAATGAGCCGCTTCAGGACTACTCGCCGGGTTCGCCCGCGCGGGATTCGCTGAAAGCGGAGCTCGAAAGACAGGCGGCCATCACGCTGGATATCCCCGTGATCATCGGAGGAAAAGATATCAGTACGGGTGATATCAAAACAGTTGTCATGCCGCACAACCACCGCCATGTGCTCGCCCGCGTGCACCAGGCCGGAGAAAAGGAACTGAAACGCGCGATCGACGCCGCGCTGGAAGCCAAAAAAAGCTGGGCGTCGATGCCGCATTCGCACCGCCAGGGCATATTTCTGAAAGCGGCGAAACTGCTCTCCGGTCCCTGGCGCGATATCATTAACGCGGCGACCATGCTCGGACAGAGCAAAACCGTTTATCAGGCTGAGATCGATTCGGCCTGCGAACTCTGTGACTTCCTGCGTTTCAATGTCGCTTACGCTGACGAGATTTACAGAATTCAGCCAAACAGTACGGACGGCGTGTGGAACCGCATGGAGTACCGTCCGCTGGACGGTTTCGTCCTCGCGGTGACGCCGTTCAACTTCACGTCCATCTCCGGCAACCTCCCGCTGGCGCCCGCGATTATGGGAAACGCAGTCCTTTGGAAGCCTGCCGGGACGGCGGCGCTCGCGAGTTATTATTTCTACCTGCTCCTGTGTGAAGCGGGTCTGCCGCCCGGCGTTATCAATTTCATCCCCTCCGCCGGAACTGATGTCGGTCGGTATGTCGTAAGCGACCCGAGGCTAGGCGGCGTCCACTTCACCGGTTCGACGGCCACGTTCAACGAGATCTGGCGCGAAGTCGGAAGCCATATTTCACGTTACAATCAGTACCCGCGGCTCGTCGGAGAAACAGGCGGGAAAGATTTTGTCTTCGCCCATCATTCGGCGGATGTCGGCGCGCTGATCGCGGCGCTCGTCCGCGGCTCGTTCGAATACCAGGGACAGAAATGTTCCGCCGCTTCCCGCGCGTATATCCCCCGGAGTATCTGGCCGAAAGTGAAAACGCTGCTGCTCCGGGAAATTGAAGAACTTAAGGTCGGCGATCCCGCCGATTTCACCACATTCATGTCGGCTGTCATCGACCGCGCTTCGTTTGACCGCATTAAGGGGTACATTGATGAGGCGAACGCGTCGGAAGACGCGGAGGTCCTGTGCGGCGGATACAATGACAGTGAGGGATATTTCGTCTATCCGACTGTCATCGAAGCGAAGGACCCGCATTATCCCAGCATGTGCGAGGAGATCTTCGGACCCGTCCTGACCGTGTTCGTCTACGATGACGATCAATTCGACGAGGCGCTTGAACTCTGTGACACGTCATCGCCCTACGCGCTGACAGGCGCCGTGTTCGCGAAAGAGCGCGACGTGCTCGTCGAGATGGAGAACCGCCTCCGCCACGCTGCCGGCAACTTCTACCTGAATGACAAGCCGACGGGAGCGGTCGTCGGCCAGCAGCCGTTCGGCGGCTCGCGGGCGTCGGGGACCAACGACAAGGCAGGCTCTCTCCTCAATATGATCCGCTGGACGAGTCCGCGCGTCATCAAGGAGTCTTTTGTTTCGATCTACGACATCACTTATCCGTACATGGTTGAGGACTGAACCTCACACAGTCGAAAGCAGAAGGGAGTTTTTCCATGGAAAACAGACGAATCACGGATCATCCGATCCTTGATTTTTCAGAAGGCGAAGTCATCCCATTCACCTTTGACGGAAAACCGATGGAGGGCAGGAGCGGCGACACGATCGCTTCCGCTCTTCACGCCAACGGCGTCAAAGTGCTGGGATATCATTTCAAGACGAAGCGGCCGCGCGGATTCTATTGCGCGATCGGCAACTGTTCGTCGTGCCTGATGGTCGTCAACGGCCAATCAAATGTACGCACGTGCACGGAGCCCTTACTGCCCGGCATGAAAGTCGAGACGCAGATCGACAGAGGAGTACCCGATGATGTATGAAACGGATCTTGTAGTCATCGGCGGCGGTCCCGCCGGATTGATGGCGGCGAATACGGCAGCCGGAGCGGGCGCAAGTGTTCTGCTGCTCGAACGCGACAGACACCTGGGCGGACAGCTCATCAAACAGACTCACAAATTTTTCGGATCGGAGAAGCAGCACGCGTCCGAACGAGGCATTGATATTGCCGCCCTGCTCGGCGATGAGCTCAAATCGCTGGAAGACCGCGTGACGGTCTGGACGCACGCGACAGCGGTCGGCCTGTACGACGACGGCGTGATCACCGTTGATTACGACGGAACCTACCGGAAAGTCAGGCCGAAGCGCATTGTCGCGGCCACCGGCGCGTCCGAGAAATTCTTATCTTTCCCGAACAACGACCTCCCCGGCATCTACGGAGCCGGCGCCGTGCAGACCATGATGAATGTCTACGGACTTCGCCCCGGAAAGCGCGTCCTCATGATCGGGGCCGGGAATATCGGCCTGATCGTCAGCTACCAGCTTCTGCAAGCCGGTGTTTCCGTCGCCGCGGTTGTGGAGGGACTCCCTCAGATCGGCGGCTATGCCGTACACGCGAGCAAAATCCGACGCGCCGGCGTGCCGATTCTGACATCGCACACCATCGTGCGCGCGGATGGCAAAGAATCTGTCGAGAGCGCGGTGATCGCGGAAATCGGCAGCGACTGGAAGGTCGTCCGCGGGAGCGAACAGACGATCCCCTGCGATGTCATCTGCATCTCCGTCGGCCTCACGCCCCTCACGGAGCTCTTGTGGCAGGCCGGCTGTGAGATGCGCTATATACCGGCTCTCGGAGGATATGTTCCTGCGCGGAGTGACAGACTGGAGACGACCGTCCCCGGTATTTACGTCGCGGGCGATGCGGCGGGCATTGAGGAGGCGAGCGCCGCCATGGTCGAAGGGCACCTCGCCGGGCTCGAAGCCGCTCTGTCACTCGGCTGTGGCGGCGATGGCTGTGAAGAAGAACGCGCTGATTGCTTAAAGCAGCTGAGCAGCCTGCGCTCAGGACCGACAGCGGAGAAGATCCGCGCCGGCCTTTCCTGCGCTCATGGTTGTCAGACACCCAAAAGGAGGGATGAACATGCTTGAAAAAACGGGAATAGCGACGCGTGAGCAGATTGAGAAGCTCCTCCCCTCTCCCGGGCGGAGAGCGGAAGGCCCCTACGCGGTGATGGAATGTTTCCAGAAAATCCCATGCAATCCCTGCAGCACATCCTGCGCGTTTCACGCGATTCTTCCGATGGATGATATAAACGACATCCCCTCCGTCACGCCGGATAAATGCACAGGCTGCGGCGCGTGTGCCGCTGTCTGCCCCGGGCTTGCCATCTTCATTATCGATGAGAGCAAGGGCGGCGGGACGGGTACCGTTACCCTCCCCTATGAGTTCAGGCCGCTGCCCGGCATAGGAGAAACAGTAAAGGCCGTAAACCGCGCGGGAGAAGTGGTCGGAGACGCCGTCGTGACCCGCGTTCTTCCGGGTAAAAAGACGAAGACGCCTCTCGTGACGATTGAAGTGCCATTATCTCTCGTTCATGAGGTTCGCTTTATCCGATGCGAGGCACATCAGGAGGAGGATCCCAGCGTGGCGGATACGCTGCGGGAGATACCGGCTCCGCCGCAAACAGCTGACATCGGGGAACAGGACGACGAAGTTGTCATCTGCCGCTGCGAAGGCGTCACGCTCAGAGAGATCCGCGATCTGATCCGTGAAGGCTACACGACAGTCGACGAAATTAAGCGCATCAGCCGGGCCGGCATGGGGCCCTGCCAGGCACGCACATGCGGACCGCTGATCGCCGCGGAGATCGCGAGGATGACGGGGGAGCCTTTGGGATCTGTCGCGCCTTCGGCACACCGCGCGCCGGTCAAGCCCCTGCCCATCGAGTTTTTCTTAGGAGGCGATACAGAATGAATTTACCGAAATCAGCATCTGTCGTCATTGTCGGGGGAGGCATCTCCGGCTGCGCGATCGCCTGGAATCTGGCGAATCGCGGCGTGAAAGATATTGTCGTCCTTGAGAAAGACACGCTCGCAAACGGGTCAACCGGACGCTGCGGCGCCGGCATCCGCATGCAGTGGGGGGCGGAGAAGAACTGCCGGCTCGCGCAGTTCTCCGTCAACTTTTTTGAGAACGCGAACGACATTCTCGCCTATGAGCGCGACATCGAGTTTGAGCAGAGCGGATACCTGATCATCGCGGCGAACGAGGCGGAAGCGCAGCAGTTCAGAAAAAACGTCGCGCTTCAGAACAGCCTCGGGATCCCCTCTGTATTTCTGAGTCCGGAAGAAGCGACGGCGATTGTCCCCTACATCAACGCGACACAGTTCGTCGCCGCGACTTTCTGCCAGAAAGACGGGCACCTGAACCCGTTCCACACGACGGACGCCTTTGCGATCGCCGCCGAGCGGCTGGGCGTCAGGATATTCAAACACACCGAAGTGACCGGCATTGAGGTAAAAAACAACCGCATTGAAAGCGTGGACACAACGGGCGGGCGCATCGCGACGCACATCGTCGTCAACGCCGCCGGAGGATGGTCTAAGGCGATTGGCAAGATGGCGGGTGTCGATGTCCCTGTCTATGTGCAGCGCCATCAGATTCTCGTCACAGAGCCTCTGGAGCCCATACTGGGGCCGATGGTCATGGGGTTCTCCTATAACATCTATATCCAGCAGGTTCCCCACGGATCGATCATCATGGGGCGGAGTGACCACACGGAGCCGCGGGACTTCCGCACGACATCGGGCTGGAAGTTCATTGAAGAAATGACGAAGACATGCGGCACGCTCCTCCCCTATCTCAGGACGGCGAAAATCCTGAGGCAGTGGGCGGGGCATTACTGCATGACAGAAGACGCGCAGCCGATCTACGGGCCTGTCCCCGAAGTCGAGGGCATGTATCTCGCCTGCGGATTCAGCGGACACGGGTTTATGCTCGCCCCTGCCACCGCTGAGCTGATCAGCGAGATGATTCTCGGTGAGCCGCTGACGATCGATGTATCGGACCTCGATATCGGCCGCTTCAAAAGGCGGGAACTGGTGCGGGAGCAATCTGTCGTTTAGACACTATCCGCGTAGCAGCATGACGGCGGAGATCGAGCGGCAAAGACGATTCATTCTTCTCACATCCTGGGTTTTCGTGAGGGACGGCTCTTTTGTCATCGCGGCGAAAGAGCCGTCCCTATGATTCTACACGCCTGTTGAGCCGAAGCCGCCCCCTCTGTCGCTGCCGATCGCCGCGACATCGTCGACCGCCGTCATTACGGGAATCGTCACTTCAGAGAATACGAGCTGCGCGATGCGGTCGCCTCTGTGAACATAGATGCTGCCGAGCGGGTGCCCTTCTTCGTCGACGAAAATCGTCGGGTCGTGAAACGTGAGCGGCAGCGTATAGCCGGTTAGTTTCTTGAAATAGGCGGCTGCCGGCATCGCCTGATAGTGTCTGTGGAAGCTTTCTAGGATTTCGGGATGTTTCAGCAGATACGGCACGGGGTCGAAGAGCGGCGCCGTGTTCTCGCAGATGATCGAAACGACGCCGCGGTAGTCCGCGTCGATTGTCCCTGGAGTGTTCGCGATCCGGAGGCTCGTCCTGAGCGATAACCCGCTCCGCGGCCTCACCTGCGCTTCCAGACCGGGCGGCATGGCGATTCTGATACCCGTTGGGACGATAACCGTCTGTCCCGGCTCAATTACCGTGTCGCCAAACGCGTAGAGATCAAATCCCGCCGCCTGCGAAGAGGCGCGCTCCGGCATTTTTGCGCCGTCTTCCAGCGCGATAAAAACTGTGTTCTCCTGTCCCATCTGCTGTCACACCGTTTCTGTCTCTCCCCCGGATTCAGTTTGAGCCGAGGAAGGTGAATCGCCGTCCTGCTCCTGTTCCTGTTCTCCCCCATCCTGTCCGCCGAGCGCGTCTTCAATTGTCATCTGCAGGTCGCCGAGAAGCCGCTTGTAACCCCTCCTGGCGCGGCGGGGGGTGGGACGGTTCTCCTCTTCGTCCGGAGACGGCGCCCTTTCAGAGAGTTTCGTCTCATAGATCTCGCAGAGGTTGCGGTAATACAGCAGGTCTTTTTTCATCTGCCAGAACAGCTCGCGCTGCCGGATCAATTCCGATTTGATCTCTTCCGCTGTCTGTATGGCGAATTCTTTGTCAGCCAGAGCTGACTGCAGCTTCTGATGCGACTCTTCCATCAGTCCGACCGCGTTGACAAGGGCCAATACCGCCTGCGCGACCTGGTTGAGCTGGGGAGACTTTTTCGCGACCTGATTCATCATGGCGTCGGCTGTCGCGGCGATGTCGCGCATTTTCTGCGGATCATCATGCGTCGTCAGCTGGTAGGTAATCTTCCCGATACGGGCTTGTATGCTTTCAACAGGAGCGCTCACAGTCAAAACCTCCTCCCCGTCGTCTATTTATGATACTGGATTCCCGGGCTTGTGAACAGAGCCGCCCGTCCGGAGTGTGAGATAGAGGTCTTTAAACTGAATAGGTGTCAGCTGTTCCGCCCGGATACCGGGATCACATGCGTGCTGTTCAAGAAAGGAAAGGAGCTCTGCACCCATGTTCTCCGGGGTGAACGCCAGCTTTAGGGCGTTCATGAGCGTTTTTCTTCTGAACTGAAAAAGACTTGTGATGAATCGATGAAAACCCGGATCGGCCGCCACCTGCTTATCGCTTTCATCCGACGAGGGGATGAGCGAGACAAGCGATGATGTCACATGCGGCGAAGGTGTGAACGACCGGCGCGGGACAGTATTCTCCACACGCCATATCCCGAACAGATTCGTCACGATCGAAAGTGTGCCGTATTTCTTCGTCCCCGGTCTGTTCATGAGCCGTTCCACTACATCCTCCTGAATCATGAAGAGAGCGCGCGCCATGGACGGCATTTGGCTGACCGCCAGCAGCACGAGTTCCGTCGTCAGATAATAAGGAAGATTGCCAAAAACGATCAGGCGCCCGGCCGGCGTTGCCGCGAGCGCATCAAAATCCACATGGCGCGCATCTTCGTAAACAACACGCGGTTTCGGATCAAGGGATGCGAACAAAGTTTCATGCAGCGGCCGGAATCGCGGATCGATCTCAACCGCGTAGACATCGCCGGATTCTTCGGCGATCCGCTTCGTTATAAAACCCGGCCCGGCGCCGAGTTCGACGACGCGGTCTCCGCGCGTCAGACCGAGAAGAGCGACAATACGCTCAATGACTCTGTCATCGGTAAGAAAAACCTGCCCGAGCGAATGCTTCGGCCTCAGGTCAAATTCGCGAAGCAGAGCCTGGTAAGACATGATACGATTCAGCTGCTGAAAGGGTATTACGGGGACGTAATGATATAGATACCGTTCGTCCAGTTTCTGCGCGTGAGCTTCGAACACTCATCCGCGTCGTAGCAGACGTCAAAATGAGAACCGCTCCTGTCGCCGACAACCGCCATACCGTACCCGATTACGAAGACCACCGTCCCCCGCGGGTACGTGCCGATCTCCGATTGCGGAACGGCGACAATTCCGCGCTGCGCGAGCAGGCCGCACGCGGTGCCGTGGCATGTCGGCGTGGTATGTCCGGCGAAGCACACGCCGCCGTTTACAGCAATGGAATGCCTGCAGACCGCAACGCCGTCATAGTGTGTGGCGCGTCTGCCAGGCATCAGCTGGACATAAGAAATCGTGACCCCGTCGACCGTTATCGTCCCGTTTCCGTTATCCGTAAACGTTTCATAGTGCCTGTTGATGGACGAACTGCCTTCTTTGTTGATCAGGCCGTATTGCTTCAGCAGCGCGTGGTTCGTGCGCGCAACGGCATTAGAGCCGCCTGAAGGCGGATTGACAAACGATACCGACCCTGATGGAGGTTTAACGGTCGTCGCCTGCGTGGCTGTAGTAACCGGCGGCGCGGCCGTGGAGGAGGGCGTCGGCTTCGTCGTCGCACTTGCCGATGGTCCGGAGGTCGGCGCTGTCGTTTTCGGCCTGACCGTCGTTGTGGTTGTAGTGGTTGTGGTCGGAGGTTCTGTCACAGGCCTGTACTTCGTGATGAAATCGCGGGAGACATAGCCGATCTCGTAGCCCGCCAGCCTCACTTTGGCCCATTCGCTGTTCAGGCCGATGACGCGCAGCGGCGTCCCGTAATCGAGTTTTCTCAGGACAGGAGCTTTTGTAGAGGGCTTCTCACGGAGGTTCAGACCGTTCTCGGAGTTCGCGTAATAGCGGATGTCCACAGATTCAAAAGCCTCGGGATCGCGCGTTGTCGTCGTTTTGGGAGTGGTCGCAACTGTTGTCGTCGTTCCGGATGTGGTTTTAACCGCCGCCGCGGTTGTCGTTGGTTCCGCGGTGTCCTTTGCCGCGGACTCCTGTGTCGTCGGAGGTTCCGTGTCGGATGACGCGTAATCATTGTCCGGCGACAGTATTTCATCAACATGGAGATAGTGGCGGTCGATCAGCGCTTCTTCTCCGTCGGTAGTCTCTGACGGTCCGGTGATACCGGCGTCCGGTTTCGTCAGGTCGCCAAACGGAACGAAGACCGCCTGATCCCTGACGTCAGAGGTTGTGATGATACGCACGGAAAGCACAACAAGAACGGCTGCCACTAATACGAGGGTAGTCGTCATCAACATAGCGTCCAGATTACGTCTGCGCCGCATTTGGTTCCTTTCAAACACAAAACAGAAGCGTCCGTCACTTCCTGTAGCGATATTTTATGACGTTTACAAGAAAAATGCAAACGACAGGCCGCCGCCACAGACTGATCCAGAATTTTGTTGGCTTTTACACGTGATAATCCCGCTCGCGGAGCATTTTTCTCATACAGAAATCCGCGCTGCGGACGGCTGTGTCATCCGGATAACCGTCCTACCTGCGAAAGCCCGCCGCGTTTCATGTACACGGGAATCCGTCCTCCGGCGCGTACCGGGGGCATGTCGGCAGCGTTCGGCGGTTGTGATAAAATAGGTGCAGCTGTTTTTGATGCTGCTAATATTACTTCTGTACACAATAGAAAGGCTGTCTTTCTTATGAACAACCGTGAAAACCCTATAATGAACGGTTCAGAGCCGGCGATGAGAATTCCTCATTTCCTTGCCGGACGGAAAGATTTTCTTCCTTCCGACGCGCACAAAGATCCATCACAGGCGCATCTCCCCGACCGGGAGTTCGCCGCGGCTGACACCATCGGGCCGGAGACCGGCCATTCGTCCAACATGCGAAAACCGCTCATCCGCATGCGCGAACAGCAGAACATCCCTGTTTCTTCCGCTGAGAACCAGCCGGAAAGATACGCTGAAGCGCGCGGCGCAGAGCCACATAAGACAAATACGCTTGTCATGGCTAACGGGAGCCAGATAGGTATCGGTAATCATACGAACAGCTCAGACGTAAAAAGCGTGGATACAAAGAAATCCCACGCCATGAAATCCGCCGGCAAAACGATGGCCGGTAAACCGGCGCTTAAGGAATTAAAGCGGACGGGCAATCCGGATGGCGGCTCTGATACATCCGGGCCTAAATCGGAGAAGAACAGGCGCAAGAACCGCCTGATCTCTTTTATCCTGGCTGGTGTGGCCGTCCTCTGCTTCGGTCTGGGGATTTATTTCCTCGTCCTTCCGTCAATCGTCCACAAAAACCAGGATGAAGCCGCGCAGCAATTGCTTCAGAAGCTGAAGGAACAGGAACGCATTGGACACACCGGTGACGTTGAGATCACGGTCAAGGCGGGCGATGTGAATGCTCCCGGAAGCTTCAGCGCCGAGTACGATGTGATTTACCGCCCGGGTGAGAGCCGAAATGCCAACCCGCCCGTTTACTCCGAAGAACCTGTTGAACAGGATGCCATTATTACGATCAAGACCGATACCATCATGCGGATTCCTAAGATCGAACTGGAAATCGCTGTGGCGCCCAACGTCCGCTCGTCCTCTCTGTGGGTGCTCCCCGGCCACTACCCCTCGAGCGTGCAGCCGGGAGAGAAAGGTGTCGCCGCCTACTTCGGGCACAGGATGTACGGCAAGGGACGCCATTTCAACAGGCTGAACGAAGTCGAAAAAGGCGACCAGATCATCATTCAGCGCAAAGGGAAAATATACACCTATACAGTCGACGCCAATACCATTATCGATCCTGCCGACCTGGGAGAATATGTCTTTGAAGAGACGAATAAAGAGAAAGTGCTCCTTATTACCTGCCACCCCATTCAGATGTCAGGCATCCCGAAATACAGGATTGCCGTGCAGGGACATCTGACAAAAGTTGAAAAAGTAAAATAGACAGGGCGGGCAGCGCGGCAGCGGGGACGGTTTTATCGCCGTCGAGGCGATCACTGTCCCCCTTTCTATTTTCTCCTATAGCCTAATCGTAAAGATCGTCGAGTGAGAGTTCATTGAGAACTGTCAAAAGAATGGCGGCCTCTTCGCGCGAAAGAGTCACGCCTTTCCCCATTTTCTCGTGATCGGGAGACCAATCGCGGATATCGAGTTTAGGGTTCGCGCCATTCCAGCTGACGAAATTGAGCTCTCGGTTCCAACCGGATTTCGCGCTGCTTGAAAGCACCGCGAGTTCCTTTTTAATGTCGAATGAAAAATCTGCCATTTCTTTTCTCCTATCATGATAACGCGGCCTCTCATGATTGGCCGCTTTTTTCTTCCGTTTCTAGTAGCGGGAGGCCATCTTCTATTTCCCGTCTGATCTTTGCACACGGATCGTCGGCGTTTTCCCGGGCGAACAGTGTATTCCAGGTTAACGCAAAAAACGTATTTTGCAAACTGTTGCCGCGGTCTGTCTGATCAAAGCCGTACATAGGGCCCTTCTGCCGCACGCAGGGTTTCGGGCGCGACCTGCCAGATGTCTCCCGCGTAATCGCGTACGGTGCGGTCGGAACTGAAATTTCCGCTGGAACAGATATTACTCCAGCACATTTTCGCCCAGTCGATCTGGTCGCGGTACGCGTCATAGGCGCGGTTTCTTATGTCGCGGTAATCATTGAAATCGCCGAGCACATAGTACGGGTCGGCTTTCTCGTAGCGTGATCCCTGGAGCAGACGGTTGTAGAGCGCGCGGAACATACCGGTGTTCCCATCCGACAACATCCCGTTGATCAGCGTATCAACCGCGCGTTTCAGCCCCTCGATGTTCTCGTACTGCCAGTGTGACGTGTAATACCTCTTCGTCTCCGGGAAATCCTTCAGGCGCGGGCCGAACATAAACGCGTTATTTTCTCCCACCTGATCGAGGATTTCTATATTCGCGCCATCATAAGTCCCGACTGTCAGGGCCCCGTTCATCATAAATTTCATATTTCCCGTGCCGGACGCCTCCATCCCTACGGTCGAAATCTGCTCTGAAATATCTGCCGCCGGGAAAATGCGCTCGGCCAGCGAGACATTATAGTTGTGCATGAAAATCACACGCATCTTATGGCTCACATCAAGGTCGTCGTTGACAATCTTTGCGATCTCGTTAATAAACTTAATCGTCGCTTTCGCGAGAAAATAGCCCGGCGCCGCTTTCGCGCCGAAAATATAAGCGACCGGAGGCGTATCGAGAAGCGGGTTTTCTTTCAGCTTGTAATACCGGTCGAGAATATCGAGGGCATTCATCAGCTGGCGCTTGTACTCGTGAAGCCGTTTGATCTGCACATCGAAGATGAAGGACGAATCGATTGCGATCCCCTCGCGCTCGCGGATCAGCTGAGCGAGGCGATCCTTGTTCGCGGCTTTTATTTCGAGAAGACGGCGCATTTCGTGCGTGTCTTCGCCGACCCCTTTCAATTCGAGCAGGCTGCCCATATCTGTCAGCCATCGGTTGGATCCCGAAAGCCGCGTCAACATGTCTGAAAGACCGGGGTTGCAGAGATTGAGCCACCGGCGAGGGGTGACACCGTTTGTCTTGTTCTTGAATTTGGACGGCCACCAGCGGTAGTACGGATGAAAGACTTCCTGTTTCAATATCTCACTGTGGATTTTCGCCACACCGTTGACGGATTGGCAGGCATAGACCGCGAGGAGCGCCATATGCACCTGATTGTTGTGCACCGGCGCGAGCTCATCAATCTCCTGTTCATTGAACCCTTGCAGGAAGGCTTCCTCCCTGAACTGCTTGTCAATTTTCCCGATGATGGCGAGTATCCGCGGGAACAGGAAACGGAATATTTCGATGTCCCATTTCTCGAGCGCTTCCTGCATGATCGTGTGGTTCGTAAACGCGAATACCTTTTTCACGATCTCCCACGCCTCGGTCCAGCTCTGCTGGTTCTCGTCGATCAGAAGGCGCATGAGTTCCGGAATCGCGAGAACGGGATGCGTGTCATTCAACTGAATGACATTCTCTTCGGCAAATCGGGAAAAATCGTAGCCGTTCCGTTCGCGGTGTTTCCGGACAATGGTTTGAAGCGATGCGGAGACGAAGAAATATTGCTGGCGCACGCGGAGAACTTTCCCGTCGTATGATGTATCGTTCGGGTAGAGGACACGGCAGATATCCTTGACGCGGTTGCGCATGATGACAGCGTCGTCAAACCGCTGCGAATTGAATAGGTTGAAATCGAATTCCTCGGCGGGTTCGGCTTGCCACAGGCGGATTGTGTTGACATTCCGCGTATTCCAGCCGGTGATCGGCAGATCCCAAGGAACGGCGAACACGTCCATATCCTGATAGTGCACGAGGACTTTATCTTCGCGGCGTGTCACTAAAAACGGATACGGGAGTTCCATCCACGCGTCGGGGTATTCTTTCTGGTGGCCGTGTTCGATCTCTTGACGGAAAAGCCCGTAGCGGTAAAGAATGCCGTGCCCGATGACGGGCAGGTTCATCGTCGCCGAAGAGTCCAGAAAGCACGCCGCGAGACGCCCCAGTCCGCCATTGCCGAGTGCGGGGTCCGTCTCTTCGTTTATGACCTTGTCAAAATCGAAACCGGCTTCTTCGACGAGTTCCCGGATATCGTCGAGAAGATTCCGGTTGATCAGATTGTTGAGAAGGCTTCTCCCGACAAGAAATTCAGCGGAGAAATAATGGACGGTTCGCCCTTCCCGGTAAATCTCCCTGGTCGCCTCCCAGTCCGGCCCGATGGTCTCCATCACAGCGCGCGAAACGGCAGTCCAGTATTCGTGTTCACTGGCATGGGCAACGCTCTTGCCGAATTCGGCGTACAAAAAAGACTCTATATTCTCCGCTAACCGTTTCTTGTTCATGTATACCTCGCAGGAATCTCAACCCATATGGTCAAAACCGAAAGACATTATATCAGATGTTTGGAAGAAGGTTCAGGAACGTCGGCAAGAGAACCGCGCAAGCGGAAATGCCTATTTGACAGTTGCCGGCCGCTGTTCTCCCATTCCCTGTCCGCTCACGGATGAAGACATCGGTACATTGATCCCGGGAGCTGACGAGAGACTTTGTGCGAGTATACGGAAATAGCGGCGGTCACCGCGCATGTCGGCCGTTTCGCGGTCATGGCGCGCATGTCGTACCTCGACGTCCGTTTCAGAACCGTTCTTGACCGCGACCTCGCGTGGCTGGCGTTCTTCAACACGCTTCCGCTGCTCTTCTATCCGGCGGCCATGGACGCGCTCCCTCCGATTAATCAAATCCCCGGCTGCGGGATCCCTGCCTGGCTTTCGCCGTTGACCGTTTCCGCGCCGCTCTGGCTCTTACAGATTATTTCGCTCGCCGCGTCAGCCTGCGGGGCATTGTTCCTGTTCCTCACGTCTCTTATCCTGAAGTGTTTCTCGTCGAAGGAGTACATTGGCGCGGGAGACATCCTCTTTGTCCTGGCGGCGGGCTTCGGAAGCAGCGGACGCGCTTCGCTGAGGATGGTTCTGCTCGCTTTTGTGTTGGCGTTCCCCGCCTCTCTGATTATGAAAGCCGCGCGGTCAGTCCGCTGTGCGGACGGCGGGATCGCTTTTATCCCTTTTCTGTCTCTCGCCTCCTTTCTCGTCAGAGCCTTCCCGGAGGCGTCTGTCTGGTCGGGGTTTCCCTTCTGAGATGCCGCAGACGGCATTCTCCACGGTGAACACAGTCGTGTTAAACTGAACGCATGAGTGAAGTAACGAAAAAGAGAGCCCTCCCGACGGAAAAAAGAAAGACGCTGCCGGCTATCCCCGCGAAGGCGGCGGGGCCACCCTCCAATAGTGAGAACAGCACGGCCGCCGCGCACGAAACGGCCGCGCTCGCAGTCATCGACACGCGAGCGGAGAGAAAGAGCAGACTTTTGCAGGAAACGAAGCGCCTTGTCCCGATGGCCGCACTTGCCGCGGCTGTCTTTACAGTGCTGTCGCTGGCCTGTTTTTTACTCGAGCGGGCACACATATGGCAGATCTCCCTTGCTTACGAGGCAAGCATTGAATCGTACGCGCTGCGGTCTATCCTTTATCTCGGCCTCATCCCGCTTGCCACAATCTCAGCGATGGTCGCTGTCTTCAGGCCTTCCGCGGATTACGTTCTCGGGTTTGCGCCTGATTATTCAATCTGGTTTTCCGCTCCGCTGACGGGATTTCTGATAGGTTCTCTTATCTGGTGCGCGGCGCGGTTCCTGGCGACGTTTAACACAGCCGCTGACCGCCTGCTCGCGACACCCGCCATCTGGGAGATCGGCATTTTTCATATCGGGAAGACACCGCTCAGCACGGTTGTCACGCTCCTGGTCTCCGTTCTGCTTCCGGCGGCCTCTCTTGAGCTCCTCGCGCGCGGACTCGTCCAGCCGGCGATCACAAGCCGCGCTTATCCGGCGATCGCCGGTGTAATCACCTCCGTCCTTTACGCGCTCTCATTCTTCGACAAAGGCGGTCTTATTATCCTGATCTTCTGGGGTGTTCTCGCGTTCTGGGTCCGCCTGATGACAAATTCCCTCTTCGCTTCCGCGCTCACGTCCGCTTCTTACGCGCTGGCGATGCTTTTCGCACGCTCAATATCCGCTTCCATCAGTCAGCTGCTTTTCCGGATGCCTTTGATCGAGACTTCGAAGCTGCGCGTGTTTCTTGTCATGTGCAGCCTCATTCTTGTCGTATTACTGCTGATCCCGCTGTCGTTCATCCATGACGAGGGAAGACGGCTCCGCGCGGGTAAAAAGCCGCGGGGCTCACGGGAGAAAGAAACACAGGAATCCGCGCACTACGTGCTGTGGGCGGTCATCTGTTTCTGTATCGGCGTCTTCACGGTGCTCCTGTTTTTCAACTGAAAAATCCGGCGGTCTGCCGGATTTCCGTTTGCCGCGAAGCAGCCTCGTTACTCGTGTCCCAAAGCCGGCGTCCCACGGTCAGTTTCCGTTCTGTCTGTACCGCGCCGCCTTCTCCTCGTGCTCCTGAAGCGTCTTGGAGAAATCGCTCGTCCCTCTGCCTGTCGCGACGAAATAGAGAAAATCGTCCGCTCCCGACCATGTGCGTTCAGTGGCCGGCCAGAGGACGGCTTCGATCGCAATCGTTCCGGGGGAATTGATTGGCCCGGGGGGCAGTCCGCCATGGCTGTATGTGTTGTATTCATTAGACTGATATCGGTTCAGGTCGTCATTGAGAATCCATAAGACCGGCTTCTTTCCGTCTTCAGAGCGAAGGTAGTTGATCGTCGCGCACGACTGCAGGGGCATATCCCGGTCCATGCGGTTCAAAAACACTTTGGCCACCTTGGGCATCTCCTCGATTGCGCCTTCCATCTGGACGATGGAGGCAAGTGTGAAGACGTCTTCGAGGGTCATGTTGAGTTTCGCCGCGCGTTCGTAATAACCGCCTAGCTTGATATGGCGTTCCGTATTGTTGAGGATAATCCTGAGAATCTGCTGTTCCGTGGCGTTGATATCGAATTGGTACGTGTCAGGCCAGAGGTAGCCCTGCAGCAGCCATTCGCGCCCCGGCGACGCTTTAATCAGGGGGACAAAAGAGTAATCGGTAAAAAGATACGGGCGCCGCACCATCGCGTCGAGAAGGTCTGGATTGAAGCGCATGCCCGCGTCCAGCATCTTCTTCTTCATCTGGTTGTATGTCATACCCTCATAAAAAGTAATCGTGACCGGATCAGGCTTGTTTGTCAGGACGACCATGATCTCGTCATAGCTCATCTCGGGGAGTAGGTAATGCGTTCCGTACTGGTAATGTCCGTCAAAACCGTTGAACTTCGAGAGAACCTCAAAAGCCATCGTGTTGTTGATAAGTCCTTTTTCCTTGAGCATTTTCGCGATGTCTTTCGTGTCAAACTGCTGCCGGACATAGACCTCAACAACTCCCGGTGTGTCTTTCGTGTAGGGTGAGGAACCGCGCTCGTCAAATTGCTTCTTCAGGCTTTCCAACCGCTTGTCCTGTTCGCGCACATAACGGTAGCCGATATTAAACCCGACGAGGGCGCAGGCCATCAAGACGATAATCACTAAGAGTATAATAATCGGTTTTGACAGTCGACGAGGCATATCACTCCTGAATCAGCATGTATTTGATATCCACTATTTTACCATGCCGTGCTAAAGGCTTCTATCGCTGATCCTCCGGCGTCACGCGCGAAGAGGCGGCATCCCTGGCGGCTTTGCCTTTGAAAACGAATTGAATAGGCGTACCGAAGAAATCAAAGTTCTCGCGAAGGCGATTCTCTAAATAGCGCTCGTAAGAGAAATGGAGAAGCTTCTTGTCGTTGATGAAGAAGACGAATGTCGGCGGCGCGACGGCTCCCTGCGTCGCGTAATAGATGCGCAGATGCCTCCCCTTATTCTGCGGGGTGGGGTGCTGTACAACCGCTTCGGCGATTACATCGTTCAAGACGCTCGTCCCGACCCGGCGCTGTGATGAGTCGTAAACACGCCGGATCAACGGCCACAGGCGGTGGAGATTGAATCCCGTTTTGACGGACACGAAAAGAACCGGCGCGTAAGACATAAACTCAAACCGCTGCCTCAGCTGTTTCTCGAATGCCGGAACCGTCGTTTCCCCTTCGACGAGATCCCATTTATTGACGAGGAATATGGATGCCTTCCCGCTGTTGTGCGCGAGACCGGCCACTTTCGTGTCCTGTTCCGTAACGCCTTCCGCCGCGTCGATCATGATTAAGGTGACATCCGCCTTCTCGACGCTCCGGCGCGAGCGCAGGCCGCTCACATATTCAATCTGGTCGTCGACGCGCGACTTTCGCCGCAGTCCCGCCGTGTCGAAAATGAGAAAACGTCCGTGCTCATTCTCGATGAAACTGTCTATCGTATCGCGCGTCGTCCCCGGTATGTCGGAGACGATGCTGCGTTCTTCCCCGACCAGCCGGTTACAGAGTGAAGACTTCCCGGCGTTCGGACGCCCTGCGACCGCGAGCGTAATATAATCGCGCGGCTCCTCCTCATCAGCCAGCGCCTTCATCGGCGCCGTCACCGCGTCGAGCAGTTCCGTTAAGCCCAGTTTATGTGAGGCTGAGATCGCGAAGGTTTCCGGGAAACCGAGTTCATAAAATGAATAGAATTCGGGAGGCTCGGCGCCTGGCCTGTCGATCTTGTTTACCGCCGCGACAACAGGCTTTCCGCTCTTCCGAAGCATATCGGCTATCTTGTACTCAATATCGGAGAGACCCGCGTCGAGCGCGCACAAAAAGCAGATGACATCCGCCATCTCAACCGCTATTTCCACCTGGCTGTGAACGAGTCTCTGCATATTGTCGTCGGCGAAATCGATTCCTCCCGTATCGATGACGGTGAAATTCATGCCGCTCCAGCTGACTTCACCCATCACGCGGTCGCGCGTTACACCCGGTTCAGGGCCAACAATCGCGTCGCGACTGCCTGTCAGTGCGTTGAAAAGTGTTGATTTTCCGACGTTGGGCCGGCCTACAATGGCCAGTACGGGTACGCTCACGACTCCGCCTCTCTTTTCTTAAACGAACAAAAAGCAACGTGCCGCCGGCGCGCTGCTCCTTCGTTCACACTTATGACGCGTTTACTTGCTGTCTTCGACAGAAACGACTTCGCGTCCGTTGTAATACCCGCATGCCTTGCAGACTACGTGCGGCTTCTTCAGCGCGTGGCACTGCGGGCAGCGTGACAGATAAACCGGATCGATCTTCCAGTTCGCGCGATGTGTCCGTGATCTCTGTTTCGACCATTTTCTCTTAGGAACAGCCATTCTATGTACACCTCCCCCGGGTCAGTATTTCATGTTCTTCCGCCTCGCCGGAGGCGTCTCGTATCATCTGATAATGCGCCTGACAGCGCACCTTATGTATTATCCTTCACCATCGGCAAACTGTCAAACGTTATTTTTCGGCCTGCCGTTGTCTGGCGGCAGCGGTTCACTTTCCGGAAGTACCTGCAGGTGCAGCTTCGTACTCATCGCGTGCCGATTGTCAAATCCGAGGGAGTAGCCGAGTTCGATGTCACCGCCGTCCGCTGTCATCTCTCCCCTCGCCTCGTGCGTCAGAACAGAAAACTTCATCAGACCGTACGGTGTCCTCTTCTGCTCGATACGCTGGTCACCTTTAACAAACTCGATTTCCATTTCGATCTCGCCGGTCCGGCGAAGAACGACATGCCCGTCAGGGAAAAGACTGAGGCGCGTGCGCGTGCCGCGCATCCCGGTGGCGTCGCTCTCATCGTAAGAGACATTCCAGACCCGGTCCTTTTCCTGATACGACAATTGCCCGTGCGTCATGAGACGGACAGGTTGAAACTGTTCACCATCCGCCCATTGGCTGCTCGTCAGATTGATGATGGCTTCACGGTTGATATCTGCCGCGGACAGCACAGGTCTCCCTCCCTTATCGAAACTGTTTCCAAGTCAACATGATGAACGAAATCAACAGGCATGTCAAGGAAACGCTCCGCCTGGCAGCGGAATGTATCGATTGAATCGCTGCAATAGAACACTGTTTCCGCGGGCCCCTCCGCTGAGCCGGCGCTGCCGGCGGGAACAAGCCATCCCCGCTCGCGCAGTATCGCTTCGGCTCGCTGCACAACAGCGGGCGCGCAGTCCGTCAGTATCGTGCCCTCCGGGAGCGCTTTGGCGATCGGTTCCGATAAGACGGGGAAGTGAGTACAGCCCAGGATGACGACATGGGGCTTGAATTCTCTCATGGCGCGGAGATAACGCGCGGCGGTGAGATCCGGAATCTCCCCGCTCCACCATCCCTCTTCGACGAGAGGAACGAAAAGCGGGCACGCCTGCTGCAGAATCTCCGGCCGCCTCATTCCACGTGCGTCCGCGAGCACGCGGATTCTATCGGCGTATACGCCGCTCCGCACCGTTGTATCAGTCCCGAGAATGCCGATCCGGGCATCGCCCCGATGGTCGGGAGGGATCATCTCCAGAGCCATCTCCGATCCTCGTCCGACAACCTCGATAACGGGGACGGGATAAGCGCATTCGCGTATGATATCGCCTGCGACGGCGCTCGCCGTATTGCAGGCGATCACGATCATCTTGACGTGATGACTCAGGAGGAACGCCGTAATCTGAAGCACACACCGCCGGACTGTTTCAGCGGATTTCGATCCGTACGGGGAACGGCCGAGATCGCCGACATAAATGAAGCGCTCCGCCGGGAGGGCGTGGCGCATCATTTTCAGTACAGTTAATCCGCCGATGCCGGAATCGAAGACACCGATCGGAGCATCCTTCATATCAGCCGGAAACATTATCTGATCCATGGCGGGCTGTTTTTGCGACACTGAGGCGGCTTAATAGGCCTTGCCCCAGTACACGGAGTGCTTAGCGGGTTTGCCGCAGACAAAACAGACGCGTCCTTCTGTATCGCCGCCCTCCTCGATGCA
>JAKPXB010000045.1 GCA_029570375.1 Bacillota bacterium
CATACGCGCACGTTTGAGGGGCGTGTGGGAGACCGTACGAGTTCGACTCTCGTTGGCCGCACCAGACAGTGACCACCGATTGCAGGCGCTGACGCGAATGCATTCGGTGGTTTTTTATATCGCGCTGTCGTTTGAGATTAAGGTTTGAATGTATGAGTCAATATGGAATCTATCAGCCGTTTGGCATCAGCCGGGAGGTTTTCGAGCTGTCCGAGGAGGCAATGCGGATCGCACGGGACGCTTTTTCGCGGGTTGATGAGATCAAAGAGAAACGCCAGGTGGAAGTGCTGGCTGCTTTTGTCGAAGCCCGTGTGTCGGAGAGTGCGTTCATGGCCAAAACAGGTTATGGTTACGGAGATACGGGGAGGGAAAAGGCTGAAGCTGTTTTTGCCCTGGCGATGGGCGCGGATGACGCGTTGGTCAGGATCCAGTTCGGCTCGGGAACACATGTTCTTTCCACTTGCCTTCACGGGCTGATCAATCCGGGAGACGAGATGCTGATTGTAACGGGGCGGCCGTACGATACGCTGATCCCCACACTTGGCGCCACCGAAGACGCTCTGACGGGCGAGAGGCTTTATCCGGCCGAGGATGCGGGCGTGTCACGCCGGTCGCTGTCCGCGCGGGGAGCGTCTGTACGCCAGCTTGACCTGCTCTCCCACGGTTCTCCGGACCTTGAATCGATCCGCGCGTGTGTCAAGCCGGACACGAGAATGGTCTATATACAGAAGTCGAGAGGTTATTCCGCGCGGCGCGCGCTTGTGGCTGAAGATATCGCATCCATCGTGAAGACTGTGCGGGAAAAGAGCGCGCAGACCATCATTTTTGTCGACAACTGTTACGGCGAATTTGTCGAGGCATGCGAGCCTACGGCAGTCGGAGCGGATCTGATTGCCGGTTCTCTGATCAAGAATCCGGGCGCCGGTATTGCGCCAGGCGGAGGGTATATCGCGGGCAGGACGGATCTCCTTGAAGAGATCAGTGAAAGCATGACGGCCGTCGATGTCGGGCGGCATGTCGGACCATCGCTTGGTTTTTCTCGTCTCCTGCTGGAAGGGCTGTATTTCGCGCCTACGGTGACAGCGGCTGCTTTGAAAGGCGCTATCCACGCGGGTGCTCTTTTTTCACTGGCAGGATACGACAGTAAGCCGGAAGTGCATGAGGCAAGAGGGGACATCGTTCAAACTGTGAGGCTGAACCGCGCCGTGAATTTGAAGGCGTTTTGTCAGGCGATTCAGGCCGTGTCTCCCGTTGACAGCTTTGTGACACCCGCTCCCGCACCGATGCCGGGGTACGATTGTGATATCATCATGGCGGCGGGCTCTTTTATTCAGGGATCGACGATAGAGCTTTCGGCTGACGGGCCTCTCAGACCTCCGTATTACGCGTTTGTGCAGGGAGGTCTCACTTTTGAAAACGCCCGCCTCGGTGCCATGAAAGGCCTGGAAAGTCTGCGTCAGCTTGAGGGGATACAGCGCTGAGCGATGATGAATACGACCAAACAATCGGACCAGTTAGGAGAACAGCGAAAAAAGCACCGCTTTAAGAATCGTGCGAAATTGCTGGCCATGGCTGTGCTCGTCGCTGTGACCGTCGCTTTTGCCATCTGGTCGGTTGTCTATATTCTTGCGCGGCATGAAGAGAAAACACGCCTCGCTTTCATAACGCCCAGGACGGTTGAAACGACCGCTCCGTGTTCTATCGCACTTATCAATCAATATGAAGAAATACCGACGCCTGCCGCGGGCATACTCGTCCCGCTTGTGGAAGAGGGAGAACGCGTCGCGAAAGGCGACCGGGTCGCTCTGATCATTCGACCGGACTATGAGGAATATGTGAAGGAGTACCGGCTCGCCGGAGAGGCATGCGACGCGAGAAAAATGGTATTAACCGGTCTCGGCAATACAGTCGAAGACGTACTACCGAAAACACGATCCGACAGCCTGATGCGGGAAGCTGTCGTATCGTTGAGTCAGGCGAAAACAATCGGTGATCTCGCCGAGTTTCAGCGCGCGGGGAAGCAATTCATCCGCGCGATTGCCCAATACAGAAATGACGCGCTGAAAAACACCGAAGATGATCCGGAACTGAAGGAACTCGTGCGTGAACAGAAAAGGCTTCTTGAGAGACTTGAAGCTGTTGTTGTCGAGGGAGGAGTACTGAATGCGCCCGTGCCGGGGACAGTCAGTTTTTTAGTTCCCGTTTCTGCCGAAAAACGCGATGAATCGTTTTGGGTTAATACGGATAATCCGGAAGCGGATGTGAAAAGGTTGTCCGATCCGGGTTTGCGGCCGGCTGACAGCCGGCAGGTCCCGGTGAAGGCCGATTCAATCGCTTTCACGATCTCCAACAGCAGTATGAGTACCGTCGTGGTGATCACCTCTCACGATCCGGACGAAGAATCGCGTCTAAGCAAAGGGAACTACATCGACCTCTTATTCGGGGAAGATGAAAGGCTGAATCGCTGCCGTATCCGGCGTGCGCTGTACGCGGAAGAAGCCGACCGCTTTTTTGTCACTGTGTCGGATCAGATCGGCTGGTCAAATTATCCGCCGGCGATTCCTGACGCGCAGATGGTGTTGAAGCGCGTTACCGGTCTGGCTGTTCCTCTGCGCAGTCTCATCGATTACCGTGAAGAAACAGGCGCCGCCAAACTAAAGAAAATCACGGGAGGCGTAACCGAGACCGTAAGCGTTCAGGTATTAGCGAGTGATGGGGCGTACGCCGTTATCGGCGGAATCGGCGAAGAGTCGCCTGTCGAAGAAGCCGACCTGTATGTGGTGAATCCCTGGACGGTAGGCGAGGGCGTTTTGATCGACTGATCGCCGTCTTTTCCATGAGCGTCGGGCATGGACACTCAGTTCGGCCGCGCACACCGTCGCCCGACTCAACGTCCGCCTGTCGCA
Source organism: Bacillota bacterium (assembly GCA_029570375.1). Taxonomy (GTDB): domain Bacteria; phylum Bacillota; class Clostridia; order Saccharofermentanales; family DTU023; genus UBA4923. The sequence continues at coordinate 2,907 of JAKPXB010000045.1, forward strand.
ATAAACTGAAGAACCTCTGCACGTGAAGGTGTGAGAACGAAATGAACCGAAAAGATTTTATCGAACAAAACATACGAAGGGTACGGGCCGGTATAGAGGAGGCCGCTGTTCGGACAGGCCGCGATACAGCGGGAGTAAAACTGATCGCGGTCAGCAAGAATTTTCCCGCGGAAGATGTTGCCATCGCGTACCGGTGCGGATTGAAGTCGTTCGGCGAGAACAGAGTGCAGGAACTCATGGAGAAAAAGGGCAGGGTTTCGGATGCGGGGATAGAGGCGGACTGGCATCTGATCGGTACTCTCCAAAGAAACAAGGCGCGGTTTGTGACGGGGCAGGTGTCCCTGATTCATTCGGTTGACAGTGAACGGTTGATGCGTACGATTGAAATGCTGGCGGCGAAAGCTGGCATTGTACAGGATATTCTTCTCCAGGTGAATGTCAGCGGGGAGCTTACCAAACAGGGTTTTGAACCGGCTGAAACGGAAGAAATTCTCCGGAGGACAGGTGAACTCGATCACATTCGCGTGTGCGGCCTGATGACTATGGCGCCCTATTATGAGAATCCCGATAAAGCGCGCCATGTTTTCGGCGGGCTGCGCGCATTGAGAGACCGGCTCGCCGCCCTGGGGATCGCCGGTGAGCTTCCTGAACTTTCGATGGGGATGTCGAACGATTTCATTCAGGCGATTAACGAAGGGGCGACGATCGTGCGCGTTGGAAGCGCTATATTCGGCGAGCGGGTGTACTGACGGACCGGCGGCGGGTGACGCTTTTTTTGAAGATGGTTTGGTCAGAGAGAGGATTTCGCCCGGTGCGATCCACGGTTCCCGCGTTCTGACAGCTACCCGAAAGAAGGCCGATCGTGTAAGATGTCAGTATATTGACGAGAGGATGACATCTTGCAGATATTCTTGCAAGTGCGCAAGGTGCTCTCTATAATTAAAAAGTATGGTATAGGTGTTCATTGAATGGCAAAAAAATTGCTCATTGAACATTTCGGCACAGCAGCCGCCTGGAGGCAGAAATGAGTAGTTTTCTTAATAAATTGTTTGGATCCCCGGAGGACGGTTCCGACACGCTCGACAACGACGAGAGCTTTGGTTACTACCCCCCGGAAGACCTGATCCCGGCAGAACAGCAGAAACCCAATCGGGATGTCCGGTCAAAACGCGCGCAGGAAAGAACCGTTCCTTTCCCCGGCTCGAAGCAGGGGACGGATCATACGGTCGTTTTGGTTGAGGCTTTTGACATCGATACCGCCTGGCCGGTATGTGACCACGTCAAGCAGGGGCGTACGGTTATCTGCAATACAGAACGCCTTTCACCCGATATCCGCGTGCGTTTCCAGGATATTGTCTCGGGGTCGGCGTATGCGATCGGAGGACTGCTCCAGGCTGTGTCGCAGTTTATTTTTGTTTTTGCGCCGTCGTCGACGCGTATTGATTTCGATGACGGGCGTCTCGCTTTCAGCACGCTTCGCGATGTGGGGCGGGATTCTTCCGCGTCGAATCTCCTGAATGAACGTGATATGGCGCGGTATTCCCGATAACAGAAGGCAGAGAGCGGGAGGATAGCCTGCTCTCTTCTTTTAAGGAGCACAGTATGTTTCTGCAGAAAGAAAAACCAAACATCGCGCGGCAGGATAGCCAGGCGATGACAGGCGAGGAAGCGCGTCGGCGGTCAGTCGGTGCGAGCGGCGTGCTGATCGGCCTTGACGTTGGCGGAAGCATCACGAAGATTGTCGGTTTTCGTGAGGGGAGACTCCTGAAGGAAACGCTTGTGAAGGCGAGCGATCCGGTGGCTTCTGCGTATGGGGCGCTGGGTAAATTCATGATTGTGAATGAACTCCGTCTCGACCAGGTGGAGGCCGTCCGCATTACCGGTGTAGGAGCTTCTTACGTCGAAGACAGCGAGCTCCTCGAACTGCCAAGCGTTGTCGTACCGGAGTTTGATGCTGTCGGCCTGGGCGGACTTTACACAGCGGGAGTCGACAGAGCTGTCGTTGTCAGTATGGGAACCGGGACATCTTTCGTCTACGCGGATGAGGGTTCCATTCGCCACATCATCGGATCCGGAGTCGGCGGCGGTACACTGCTGGGACTCGGGCATGTGATGCTGCATGTCCGCGATTTTGAGAGTATCAACGAGATGAGTTTAGAAGGGAATCTCCAGAAAATCGATCTGTCGATCGGCGATATTTCCCGCAACGATATCCCCGGGTTGTCAGCGGAGACGACCGCTTCGAATTTCGGCAAAGTAGATGATCGTGTGACACAATCCGATCTGGCGCTAGGCATTGTCAATATGGTCTTTCAATCTGTCGGCACGGCGGCTGTTCTCGCGGCCCGGCTTGAGGAAGCTGATAAAATCATTTTCACGGGCAACCTGCTCAGGATCGAACGAGGCCGCGCGGTGCTCAAGTGTTTCGCGGATCTCTACGGTGTCGAGATTGTCATCCCGGAGCACGCCGAATTCGCGACAGCGATCGGGGCAGCGCTCTATGAACCGCCGGTTGTCCCGTGTCAATAAGAAGGGCAAAAGAAAGGGAAGGTTCTTCGTCTCTGAGACAATAGAACCTTCCCTGTTATGCTTTTAACCTGTCAGGCAATTAACCCGTTAAGCTTTCTTTTCCTTCTTCTCTTTTTTCTCTTTGGGCGGTTTCTTTTCTTTCTTTACTTTCTTTTCTTTGGGTTCCTTCTTTTCCTTTTTTTCTTTTTTCTCCTTGGGCTCTTTCTTTTCCTTCTTTTCTTTGGGTTCTTTCTTTTTCTCTTCTTTTAAAGCGTCTTCATCGTGTTCGTGCTTCGCCTTAATGTATTGATCGATGGAGGCAGCAGCCTGTTTGCCGGCACCCATGGCGAGGATGACTGTTGCCGCGCCTGTGACGGCGTCACCGCCTGCCCAGACACCTTCCTTAGAAGTGGCGAGCGTCTTCTCATCGACGATGATGCCGCCCCACGATTGGCATTTCAAGTCGGGTGTCGTATTGCGGAGCAGGGGGTTCGGCGACTGGCCGATGGCGACGATAACCGTGTCGAGTTCAATATCGAATTCTGATCCGGCTACGGGGACAGGACGCCTGCGCCCGGACGCATCCGGTTCACCGAGTTCCATGGAGACACAGCGGATGCCCGTAACCCATCCCGCTTCGTTGCCCAGCACTTCAACGGGGTTGGTCAGGAGTTTGAAGATAATTCCTTCATCTTTAGCGTGTTCGACTTCTTCGCGGCGGGCGGGAAGTTCATCTGCGGACCGGCGGTAGATGATATACACTTCTTCCGCTCCGAGGCGTTTGGAACAGCGCGCAGCGTCCATTGCGACATTACCGCCTCCGATGACGGCGACGCGCTTGCCGATATTAATCGGTGTCGCGGATTCCGGCCAGCGCCACGCCTGCATCAGGTTGACTCGTGTCAGGAATTCATTGGCCGAATAGACCTGGTTCAGACCCTCGCCTTTTATGTTCATAAAGCTGGGGAGACCGGCGCCGCTACCAATGAATATGGCTTCGAAGCCTTCCTTTTCCATCAGCTCATCGAGGGAGAAAACGCGGCCGACGACCATATCGCATTCAATTTTGACGCCGAGGTCGCGGAGCAGTTTGATTTCACTTTGTACGAGCGCCTTTGGGAGACGGAATTCAGGGATACCGTACATCAGAACGCCGCCGGCGACGTGGAAGGCTTCGAAAACGGTCACATCGTAACCGAGTTTGGCGAGATCGCCTGCGCAGGTCAGACCGGACGGCCCTGATCCGACAATCGCTACTTTCCTATTGTTCTGCGGAGGTTTTTCAGGTTTTTCCTTCACATTGGCGAGATACCAGTCCGCGACAAAACGCTCGATTCTTCCAATACCGACGGCCTGATGCTTAATGCCGCGGGCACAGCGGGATTCACACTGTTTTTCCTGAGGGCAGACACGACCGCAGACAGCGGGGAGGCTGTTTGTTGATTTGAGGATTTCGTAAGCTTTCGCGAAATCACCGATCGCGACCTGATTGATAAATTCGGGGATTCGAACGTTGACAGGGCAGCCCTGGACGCAGGGTTTATGTTTGCATTGGAGGCATCGGGTCGCCTCCTCCATCGCCATCTCCGCTGTATATCCCTTTGCTACTTCCTCAAAGTTTGATCGCCTTATTTCTGCCGGCTGTTCCGGCATAGGGACTTTAACGGGCGACATATTAGGCTTTCTCTTCTCATCCATGGCGTACCTCCCCGGTTAGACGACAACGATGGCTCTCTTCTTTTTGCTTTTCCTTCTCTTTTTCTCTATCGTAAGCTTCCTGCTCGACATAAGCTTTGGATCGGCGTATTGCTTCGTCAAAATCGACTTTATGAGCATCAAAATCAGGTCCGTCTACGCAGGAGAATTTTATCTCTCCTCCGACAGTGAGACGGCAGCAACCACACATGCCTGTACCGTCCACCATGATGGTATTCATGCTGACAATGGTATTGATTTCATAGGGTCTGGTTAAGTTCGCGACAGCGCGCATCATGACAAGAGGTCCGATTGCCAGGACGAGATCATACTTTTCGCCTGCTTCAATCAGATTTTTGAGAATATCCGTGACAAAACCTTTGTTGCCGTTTGATCCGTCATCAGTCGTCAGGTAGAGATTGTCAGATACGGCCCGCATCTCTTCCTCAAGGATAATCAAATCTTTTGTACGGAATCCGGCGATAAAATCAACATGGGCGCCGATTTCGTGTAAGTATGATGCTTGGGGGTAGGCGATAGCAGTGCCTAGACCGCCGCCGATGACGGCCACTTTTTTGCCTGTCAGATGTTCAAGTTCTGATGGTCTGCCCAACGGACCGACAAAACTGGCGATTGTTTCACCAACTTGTTTCCTCCCCAGTTGCATGGTCGATTTCCCGACCATTTGGAAAATGATTTTTACTGTTCCTTTCTCCGGATCTGTCCCTGCGACTGTGAGGGGAACACGTTCTCCTCCTTCGTCTACGCGAAAGATGATAAATTGTCCCGGGAGTGCTTTCCTTGCGACGTAGGGTGCTTCAATGTCTAACATGACCGTTTCGCTGTTGAGCACTGCTCGCGATACAATTTTATTCATGTCAGCGTTGCTCCTTTCAGTGTTAATTTTCCACCTGATGAGGGCAATAAATAGAAGTATAGCCATCAACCGATGGACTTTATTTTAATAATATTTATCATATCACAGGATTCAGGGGATGTCTCAGGAAGATGGTCATATCGATTTGTGCCTTGTATTATTTGCTTTTAGCCTTATTTGATGATTTGTTAATGGAATGGAAAGCCTCAGCTGTTCTATTCATGAACAAAAAAATGAATATTAATAAATTTTATGTATATATGAATAATTTCGGGAACGGTGTTTGATAAATATTTTCAGTTGTATGCATGAATTTTCAGTTAAAACAGAAAAACAGGGGCATTCCCGGCAACCGGCCGGCTATTTTCATGTTCTGGCGAGGGAGAGGCAGTTTGTCCCGTGAAGCCCGGTATCGCCGTGTTTTGAAAGGATTTAGTATCTTTTTCTGAAAATCGCTGAAAATCGCCACAATTTTCGAAAAAACCGTTTGACAAAGGAGAGAAAGCTTGATATTCTAGCAAGGCGCCTTTCGGGAGAGAGACGCGGGACGGACCTTGAAAATTGAACAGTGCGAAAAAGACGGGACCTTAAATTGAGAGATTTGGGGAAG
>JAKPXB010000046.1 GCA_029570375.1 Bacillota bacterium
ATTCGGCGTTTTCGATGCCGTTGAGACGCGCGTTGGCTCTCGCGTCTTCGACAGCGGAGCGGACATTGTCGATACCCAGCACGTGGATGGCTGAACTGCACTTGCCGGCGCCGGAACTGATCAGGGAACCGTTTGCCGCGCTTTCTGTGAGGAACACTCTCTCGGGGGAACTATTCGCCGCGCTGTCAGCGTGGAATACTCCCCCGAAAGATCCGGTTGAAGCGCCGTCATCAAACACGCTTGCAGCTTCTCCCGCGTGGAATGCGAGCTGGAGACTGATGGCGCCGACGCCGCAGTAGAGGTCAAGCGCCGTATCACCGGGTTTGAGTCCGGCGGCGCGAACGACTTCGCGAAACAGTCTGGCGGCCTGTACCGGGTTGACCTGGAAGAAACTGTCCGGCGACACGATGTACCGAACCCCGTTGATCTCTTCTTCGATTGTTCCGCTGCCGAAGAGAAGCTGATATTGATCGGAGAGAATCCTGTTGTTCCGGCTCGTCTGGCGGTTAAGCCACACGCTGGCGAGCGCATAACCCGCCGCCGCCGCTTCCTCCGCAAGACGCGGCATCCATGACGCGATCGCGGCGTCCGCCTCGCCGTCATTCACGGCAAAGACGAGCATCACCTGCTTCGAGGAAAACGCGGTTCTCACGACGAGATGCCGCAAAGAGCCCCGGTGCGCTGTTTTGTCATACGCCGACACGCGGTCGCGGTTCGCGAGCTCGCGCACGGCGTTCACCAGCGACAGCGACAGGCCGTTCTGGATATGACAGGCGCGAAGATCGACGAGATCGTTCGTCCCGCGCCGGTACTGTCCGATCGCGATGCCGCCGGCAGCGCCGCCGACAGGGAATATCGTTTTTCCACGATAGTGAAACGGATCGTCCATACCTATAATCGGCCGGAAAACTTCCGGCAGTGTGGCGTTCGCTGCGTGCAGCGAAACAGATTGCCCTGACCCTTCGGCATGCTCTTCGGAATTATCCCCGCGCGGTGATTGATCCGACGGCAGCTTTATCCCGTCGGACGCGGACTGCATGATCTCCGGCTGCTGAGCATCGCGCGGAGACGCTTGCTGATCCGCGGGAGCAAAGACGCCCGCCCGGTGTAACAAATCATAAACGCGCTTTTCTTTGAACCGCAGTTCCGCCTCGTATGAGAGGTGGCGGAGCTGGCAGCTCCCGCATTCCGGGAAATACGCGCAGTCAGAAGGGCGGCGGTCAGCGCTCGGTGATTCGACTTCCGCCAAATCAAGAACCATGTATTTCTTCTTGTCTTCGAGAAGCCGCGCGCGGACTGTCTCGCCGGGAAGCGCGCCGTCAACGAAACAGATCTTCCCTTCGTCCCCAGCGCCGGAACTCCTCATGGCAGGATAAGTGACGGGCGCCATCCTCGTGCCCACAGCGCTCTCAGCGCCGGTGTCTGCAGCAGGGAGAGTAGCAAGAACCGTCCCCACGCCCTGGCCGCGCTCATTCAGATCGCGTATTTTCACCCGATAAGTACCGCTCATTTCACACCGCCCCGATCGCTCTTTTGCTCTATCCACACCATACACTAAAATGAAGCGCCTGCCTTTCCGCACCCTCATCTGATAAGATAAAATTACTTATTTTAAAGGCCGTTGATTCATCCCACCGCGGGAACGCGCAGGGAGGAGCTCGCGATGTGTAATTATTATTTCAGGAATGCGGAATGTTTTGTAAACGGACATCTTGTCAAAGCAAGTGTCACGGTGATCGATGGCCGGATCGATTCGGTGAACACGCCGAATACGCATGATCTCCCGGAGAAAGACCTTGCCGGACTGCTGCTCCTCCCCGGCTTCATTGATCCCCACACGCACGGCGGATACGGCATTGACTGCAACAGCGCGTCGGCTGATGATTTCATCCGGCTCTGCGGCGAATTCGCGAAAACGGGCACGACCGCCTGGCTCTGTTCTGTCTCGGCGGATACAAAAGAGCGCACAATCCACGCTCTTCGCGAAGCGGCGGAAGCCATCCGGCGCGGCTGCACAGGCGCGGAACTTCTTGGCATTCATCTCGAAGGGCCTTTCTTAGCCCGCGACTATCACGCGACATTCGACGCGGAGAACATCTTCCCCGCCGATCCCGAATTGCTGAAAATATACCAGCGCGAAGCGGGCGGACATATCCGCTCAATCACGATCGCGCCGGAGATTCCCGGAGCGATTGAGCTGATCGGCATTTGTCACGAACTCGGCATTGCCGTGATGCTCGGGCATTCCGGCGCCACCTGGCAGGAAACGGTTGACGCGGCGGAAGCGGGAGCCATGGGCATCACTCACCTCGGCAATGCGATGCGCCCCCTTCACCATCGGGAACCGGGCATTCTCGGAGCGGCCCTCGACCTCGCTGTCTATATGGAAGTGATCTGTGACGGCGTCCACCTGCATCCTGCATTTGTCCGGCTAGCATTCCGGACACAGGGAAGCGGCGGCCTTCTCCTCATCACGGATTCGATGATGGCGACGGGACTGCCGGACGGAGCATATGTACTCGGAACGCGGGAAGTGACAGTCTGCGGCGGCATCTCGCGCCGGGACGATGGTAAGCTGGCTGGGAGCACGCTGACCATGGAGCGCGCTTTTCAGAATCTCGCGGCTTTCACCGAAGCCCCTCTGGAAGATTTGATCCCGTGCTCAAGCCGGAACGCTGCCCATCTGCTCGGTATAGACTCAAAAAAGGGCGCCATTGAAGCCGGTCACGACGCGGATCTGATCGCCCTGGACAAAGATCTACGCATCCGTGAAGTCTTCTGCAGAGGACACCTTATAGAGCGGTAAAACGATCCTTCGCGTAAATCTGTTTCAGTCCGCAAAATCCACAGATCAACGAAAACCAATCCATAACCGTCGGGTTCACCCCGAAAGAAGGCGGTAAATCCGGCCGTATCTTCCCGATCCGGATACCGAATGTTTAATCGCAGCGGATAACCGTATGATTCAGCGGTTCCCTGTCACTGTGAGACAACGAAGGTTCCGCGTCTCCGGCGGGGTAACCGACAGGGAAAATGGCGACAGGAATATGGTTGTCGGGAAGTTGCATCGCTTCGCGCAGCTTCGCCGGATCGAAGGCGCCGACCCAGCATGTCCCCAATCCGCTGGCAGCGATAGCCAGTTCCAGATATGAGCCCGCGATCACCGCGTCCATCGGGCCGCCGAGGGCGCCGTCGTATTTTCGCACCCAGCAATCATCTCTGTCGTAACACATCACAAGGAATAATTTGGCGCCAAAAAGACAGCGCGTCGCTTTTCCGATAATCTCCTGCGCTTTTTCCCCGCGAAGGACATAGACGCGCTGCGACTGTTTATTATGAGCTGTGGGCGCAAGGCGCTGAATCTCCAATAACCGTTCAAGCACCTCCTCCTCCACCTCACGGCCGCTGAAGGAACGGCAGGAATACCTGTTTTTCGCTAATTGATATAAATCCATGGAAGCCTCCTGTTAACCTGCAAGCATTTTATTAAGAGCAGCCAGCGCCTTATGGTCGCCGAGTGCAAAGAGATGGTCGCCTTCCTGAAATTTATTGTCGGCATGCGGACTGATCATGGATTGTCCTTCGCGGATGATGCCGATGATCGTCACCCCGTATTTTGGTCTGACCTCCAGTTCCTTGAGACTCTTGCCAACCCAATCGGAAGGACACGTCACACCCATAATCGAATGGGATGTCGACAGCTCAATAATCTCCGACATATTGTTCGATACGAGTGAATGGGCAAGTTTTGTTCCTTCATCCCGCTCCGGGATGATGATCTGTGTGGCCCCGATTTTGCGCAGTACCTTCGCGACTGATTCATTCTTCGCTTTCACAATGATGATCGGTATCCCCAATTCTTTACACGCAAGCGTCGCCATAATCGAGGCTTCCGATTGTTCACCGATACCAATGACGGCTGCGTCGCAGTTCCCGATACCAAGCTCCGCGAGGACACTCTCCTGTGTGACATCTGCGCAGACCGCGTAAGTCACATCATTCGAGAGCTTATTGATAATTTCCTCGTGTTCATCAATGGCGATGACATCAACACCCATTTCAGCCAGTGTAATCGCCACCTGAAACCCAAATCTTCCGCACCCGATAACAGCGACATCCTTAATTTTTCTCATATCCCCAACCTTTTGTCCTGTTTTCTTTTTTTCCTTTATTGTGTAATGTTCACCATTCTTTCCGCCTGACAGCCCTTGCTTCGGCGGACCATCAGTTTTTCTTTAACCAATCATAATATGTTCTTCGGCCTGCTTGAATTCCGAATCGAATTTTTGTTTTGTAACAAGCGCATAGAGCACTGTCAACGGTCCGAGCTTTCCAAACAGCATGGTCGCAATCAGAACGAGCTGGCCTCCGGCACTGAAAATAGCCGTATTCGCGCGTGACAGCCCCACTGTGCCAAACGCGGAAACGACCTCAAATAAAACGTTCAGAAAATTTATATCCGGGTCCGTGATGGAAATAATAAAACAAGCTGTCAGGCACCAGAGAGAGGACAGGAGAACAATAGTCGACGCCCGGCGCGCAATCTCGACAGGCAGCCGTCTTTTGAATACGGTGATCTCATGCGTCCGCATAGCTTCCGTCCTTGTGTTGACAAGCAATGACACGAACGTCGTCGTCTTGACACCGCCGGCTGTGCCGACAGGGGAACCGCCTATAAACATCAGCGTGATAACGAGCAGTGAGGACGCTCTTGTCAGAGCGCTCTGAGGAATACTGGAAAAACCCGCTGTCCTGGCTGTCGTGGACTGCATAAACGCACTGAGCCACTGAATCCCTACTGGCTGATTTCCCATTGTCTCCGGGTTGTTCCGCTCCAGAACCCAGAAAAGAATCATGCCTCCGAGAAGAAGCACACCGGTTGAGGTAATAACAATCTTAGAGTGAAGCCGAAACCTCTTCCAGTGGCGTTTCGTTATGACATCGCGATACACCGGATATCCGATCCCTCCCAGGATCACAAGAAGCGAAATGGCTAATATGACCGTGACATCGGATGCCCACGGTTCCATTGAATTCTCTCCCGCGATATCAAGTCCGGCGTTGCAGTACGCGGAGATCGAGTGAAAAACAGAATGCCAGATCCCTGACTTCCACCCCAACCGGGGAATAAACCGCGTCGCGAGAATCAGTGCGCCGGCCAGCTCGATGGTGAATGTTGCGCTAAGAATAAACCTTATCAGTTTTGCCATGCCGCCCGGAGTTAAGGCGTTTTTTTCTGCGGCAATCGCGAGGCGGCTTTTCATCGTAATCCTCATATTCAAAGTCATCGCGATGCCGGCAGCAGCCGTAACAATTCCAATCCCGCCGAGTTGGATGAGGAAAAGGATAACAATTTTGCCAAATAATGACCAGTAAGACGCTGTTGTAACGGTCACTAAACCGGTGACACAGAGCGAAGTGGTCGAGGTAAAGAGCGCTGTCATCAAACCGGCAGGTCGTCCCGACGCGGTCGCAAAAGGCAGACTGAGAAGAGCCGTTCCGATTAACACAACAGCGAGATAGAGCATCGTCATGAGAAGCGGCGGATTATTCAGAAGCCTTCTGAACAGCGGTTTATTTTTAGCGCTTAACTTGCTGATGGATCTGTCTTCTTTCGTTATTTAGTGCAGCACTCATTATATCACCACAGCCGGCCGTCTCCGGGAATGTTCGATGCAACGATCAATTCAGGGGCAGTTACATATCCGTTCGTTACAGTTCCTGTGGTATATTTTCATCAGACAGGACGATCCGAAAGAGGGGTAATCCGTATGAATGAGAAACACCGTGATGTGAAGAACCGCTGGTTCTACGGACTCGGGACGGTCGGCCGCGATTTCTATTACACGATGGTGAGCATGTACCTCATGTTCTACCTGACGGATGTGCTGGAACTCGACGCGTCGACGATGTGGTTTGTGACGGGAGCGATGATCATCACGCGCGTGTTCGACGCCTTCAACGACCCCTTCATGGGCGTCATCGTCGACAACACGCGCAGCCGGTTCGGCCGGTTCAAGCCGTGGATCGCCGCCGGGGCGATTTTCAGCTTTATCTTCTACGTCTTCCTCTTCGTCGATTACGGCGTCCGCGGCGTTTCTTTCGCCCTTATTTTTCTTCTCGTCTACCTCTTCTGGGAGATCGGCTACACCGCGAACGACATCGCCTACTGGTCGATGATTCCCTCGCTCTCCGCCGATCAGAAAGAGCGTGAAAAAGCCGGATCGATCGCCCGCATCTGCGCCAATATCGGCATGTTCGCGATGGTGGTCGGCATTGTCCCCCTCTCCCACGCGCTTGGCGAAGCGACGGGAAGCATGAAAAAAGCCTACCTGATTCTCGCGCTGATAGCGATCGGGGCGATGCTCGTCACACAGAGCATCACGGTCATCGGGGTAAAAGAAGACCGCGGCATCCGCTCCCAGACGGATAAAACGTCCGTGAAAGAGATGTTCCGCGTGATCTTCCGCAACGACCAGCTTCTCTGGACGACGGTCGCGATGGCGCTCTTCATGATCGGCTACGTCACGACGACGTCGTTCGGCCAGTATTACTTCAAGTACGTCTACGGGAACGAAGAGACATACGCGATCTTCGCGCTCGTCCTCGGCGTCTCGCAGATTGCCGCGCTTGCCGTTTTCCCTATCCTGAGAAAATTTATTAAACGCAGCCGGATCTACTCGCTGGCCACGCTTCTGATCGTCATCGGTTATATTCTGTTCTTTATCGCGCCGCCGGGCAAAATCGCCGTCATCGCGATCGCCGGCATTCTCCTCTTCGTCGGCGAAGGGTGGATCCAGGTAATGATGCTGATGTTCATCGCAGACTGCGTGGAATACGGCGAATGGAAACTCGGCCACCGCAACGACTCGATCACGCTCTCGCTGCAGCCGTTCATCAACAAGCTCGGCGCGGCGATCGCGAGCGGCATCGTCGGTTCCACCGTCATTCTGTCCGGCATGAAAGCCGCGAGGGGGCCGGAGGACATGACGGCTTCGGGGCTGCTGTTCTTCAAGTGCGCCATGATGATCCTGCCGCTTCTGATGATTGTCGTCAGTTATCTCATTTACCGCCGGTTCTACCGGATTGACGAATCCTTCTATGGCCGGATTGTCCGCGAACTCGCGGAACGCAAAAAGGGCAGGGACTGAGCCAATGGCTCCGCTGGATAAAAACAGCCGGCTGGGAGAGATCGTCGATCACCCCGTCGGGCACGATATGTGTTACCGGCTCCTGCTCCAGCTAGGCCTGAACCCGTCGCTGCTAAAGAATCCGCTGCTGCGGCGCGTGCGCTTCCGCACGCTGGCGAAGCTCTCCCGCGGGCAGTTGAATGACTCCTTCCTGGACAGTTTCTTCCATCTGCTTAACAGTGAAACAGATCGCCCCGTGACGAAAAAAGGCGAACCTTCGCCCGCGTGGTGGAAAGAGGCGGTGATCTATCAGATCTACCCACGCTCCTTCCGCGATTCGAATGGAGACGGGATCGGCGATATCCGCGGCATCATCGAGAAGCTCGACGACCTGAAAGAACTCGGCGTCGACGCGCTCTGGCTGTCGCCTGTTTACAAATCGCCGAACGACGACAACGGCTACGATGTCTCCGACTACCTCGATATCCACGAAGATTTCGGGACGATGGAGGACTTCGACCTTCTCATGGCCGAACTGAAAAAGCGCGGGATGCGTCTCATCATGGATATGGTGCTAAACCACACATCCGACGAGCACGCGTGGTTTCAGGAAGCGCTGAACGACCCGAAGTCGCCCCGGCGTTCGTATTATTTTCTCCGCGAATCTGTCCCTCAGACACACAGTTGCGCCCGCGGCGAAGAATACCCGGTTGATCCGGCCGTATCTTCTCTTCCTGGCGATAAACCGCTGCCATCCGGTGAGAACGATCATCGCGCGCACGAAGATTTTCCCTACTCCACAGACATAACCCCGCCCAACAACTGGACGTCGTTTTTCAGCGGTTCCGCGTGGCGGTATTTCCCTGATCAGCACCTCTGGGGGCTTCACCTGTTCAGCCGGAAACAGATGGACCTCAACTGGGAATCGGAAGCGCTCCGCGGCGAAGTGATGGAGATCCTCCGGTTCTGGCTGGAAAAGGGCGTCTCCGGCTTCCGCCTCGACGTCATCAATTACATCTCGAAGGCGGACGGACTACCCGAAGGCAATGACACGATCGGGGCAATGCTCGGGTTCTACGGCATCGAACACTACGTCTTCGGACCTCATCTGCACGATTATCTGAGGGAATTGCAGGAACGGGCGTTCTCCCCCTACAGCGCTTTTACCGTCGGCGAATGCCCGGGGGCAGGCCGCGAGATGAGCAAACTGCTCGCGGGCGAAGAACGCCGGGAGATGGATCTCGTCTTCTCGTTCGACCATCTGGAGAATCCGGGGCGCGCGCGGTGGGACGACTATCGGTACGATCTCAACTACTACAAAAACTACATGATTCACGAACAGGAAGCGCTCGGAAGCAACCACTGGATGAGCCTGTTCTTCGAGAATCACGATAACCCGCGCATGATCTCCAAGGTCAATCCCGACCCGGGCGCGCGGGAAGATCTGGCGAAACTGCTGGCCGTCCTGCTCCTTTCCATGCGGGGAACAGTCTTCCTCTACCAGGGGCAGGAGCTCGGCCTCGTGAACGAGGCTTTTCGTTCAATCGATGACATCCGCGACGTCGAGAGCCTGAACTATTACAGGGAGAAAACGGCGGAAGGCAAAGCCGAAGAAGCGTGGAACGCCATTCTCGCGGGGAGCCGCGACCACGCGCGGACGCCGTATCCGTGGGATTATCAGCTCCACGCTGGTTTCAGCGCGGCGACGCCGTGGATTGAGTCTTCGCCGGTCAACCAATCGCACCATCTGCTCGCACAGAAAAAAGACGAAAACTCCGTCTGGCATTTTTACAGGAAGCTACTGGAAGTCCGGCGCGAAAACCCGGGACTCGTCTACGGCGATGTGCAGTTCGCGCATAAGAAAAAGCGCGATTACTGGGCATGTTACCGCATTTACAAAGGCAAACAGTATTTCATTGAAGCCAATCTGTCGGAACATCCCATCAAACGCCCGATCAGGCGTCCCCGCGGAACGTGCCTGATCGGAACGCACGACCGGCAGCCTCATGGTACGTTCAGTCTCGGGACAAACGACTTGCAACCCCACGGGGAAAGCCTGATCGAAATGCATAGCCGACAGCCTCGAAGAAAGTTTCGACCCGGAAAGCGTGACCAGAGGCATAGGTGGCTTCTCCCCTACGAGGCTTCCATCATCGAGATTTGAATTCAATCCTTTGCCGCCGGATTATTGACGACGCCAACAAAGAGCGGAACGCCTGCGTCGTCGCTGATCACATAGATGAAGGGGCGGTCGAGGTTCATTTCGACTTTTTGAATCTTATCCGGTTCCATCGATGTGTCTCTTACCTGTATTTCCGTATACGCGGCGGCTTCCACGCCCTTCTCGTTGAGATCGATAAACGCTTCCTGAGTAATCTTGCCGACTTCCGCGTCTTTGCCCGGGAGCATCACGGAAAAATCGGGAAGACCCTGCACGATCCGCTTGAGTCCCAGGTTTTCCATCGCTTCGAGGATATCGATCTTATCGCGGTAAGTGAATTTCGGAACGCTGAAAGTAACCTCAGCCCACTGCCGTGTTTCCTCACGAATGGTTTTCAGAAGCGCCGGATTCGCGAGAATCGACTCCGGCGTCACGCCTTCTTTCGGAAGAATAAAATCGACGCTTCCGTTCTTCATCGCGATCGCGCTCGCGAGAAACTGATCGGTCGCTAAATACGTGCCAAGCGTAAAAACCTTATTCATAAACGTCACGCCGCCCACCTGTCCGGAAGGCGCGAAGAAAGGCTTCTTGCTGTTCTCGCTTTCGAGGAACAGGCTGTCCCATTCCGCTTTGAAGTAGAGTGTATTCATCAGGACAATCAGCACGTCTCTGTCCAGTTCAATGACCGGTTTGATCTTGCCTCTCGTCTGCTGCTCGACCCACTGGCTCATGATCGACGGCGTGTTCTCATCGGAAAAATCGACTTTGAAAGCGGAGGCGTAGAATTGATTGGCCAGCTGATCGAGCCACGACTGCCCTACGTTCCCGCCGAGGTCGTGTTTGAACCAGACGGCATTCGCGATCTGTTCTTCGCTTTCGCCCTCGTGCAGCATCAGCGCGTAGAGATTCCTGAGTTCTTTGCCGAGATCAGTCGTGCCCGGCACCTCCATGAACTTGCGAAGATCCTCTTTGGTCTTGCCGGCGGATCCTTCCGCCAGCATCGCGAGCGCGTAGTACAGACTGATCGGAGAGTACAGCGCGTTCTTGTCGCCGTCCGCCGGCAGCGCCGCGCCGGATGTCTTGAACGCGAAATCCCAGAGAGACCGGCGGAAACTGCCCGATAGTTCATGGTCCGTGTCGCCGGGCTTAACGGCCGCAGGCTGTGCCAGCGTCGACGCCTGGATCGTCTTTTTCGTCCCGCATCCCGCGACAGCTGTGCCCAGCATGATAAGACACAGCAAGAACGCGGCTACGCGCGGTATTTGTTTCGATTGAAAAGATTTCATACTATGCTCCTTTCACCCGTCGTCTTTGGGATGGTTCGCGTTTCGGCGGACGGCTTTCCCGTCCGGTCATTTCGGGGGATAGTTCTCCCGTCCGGTTATTCCGGGGGGGACGGTTCTTCTGTCCCGAAGGCGAAAGATCCGTCCCCATCGCTGATGAATTTGCCTTTTCTTGTCTGCCGTATGTTCTTTATTTGCCTGCCGCCGGATTATTGACGACGCCGACAAACAGCGGAACGCCCGCGTCATCGCTGATCACATAGATGAACGGACGGTCGAGATGCATCTCAATCTTCTCTTCGCCTGGCTGCATCGCGGTGCATTTTACCGTAACCTCTGTGTAGGCGGCCGCTTCCACACCTTCCTCGTTGAGATCAATAAAAGCTTCCTGCGAAATTTTGCTGACGAATGCGTCAATCCCGGGGAGCATGACGGACAGATCGGGATTGTCCTGTACGATCCGTTTGAGGCCTAACCCTTCCATTGTCTTGAGAATATCGATCTTGTCGCGGTAGGAGAACTTCGGAACGCTG
This sequence comes from Bacillota bacterium, assembly GCA_029570375.1. Taxonomy (GTDB): domain Bacteria; phylum Bacillota; class Clostridia; order Saccharofermentanales; family DTU023; genus UBA4923. Next base: position 11,108 of record JAKPXB010000046.1, read on the forward strand.
AAAGTAACCTCAGCCGGTTTCCTGGTTCCCTCACGGATTACCTTCATAAGATTCTGGTCTGCCAGGATCGACTCGGGCGTCACACCTTCATTCGGAAGAATGAAATCGATGCGGCCATTGTTCAGCGGCATTTCACACGCGAGGAACCGGTCGGCCGCCAGATACAAGAGTCTCGGGAAAACCGCATTCATGAACGTCACGCCTTCCACTTCCCCCGAAGGGGCGAAGAACAGTTTCTTGCTGTTGTTGTCTTTAGAGAATCGTTTCTCCCAATTCGCTTTGAAATAGAGCGTATTCATCAGAACAATCAGCACCTGATTGTCCAATTCAATGGAAGGTTTGATCTTGCCTCTTGTCTGCTGCTCGACCCACTGGCTCATGATCGACGGCGTGTTCTTGTCCAGAAAATCGACCTTAAAAGCGGACGCGTAAAATTGATTGGCCAGCTGATCGAGCCATGCCTGCCCCACTTTTTCGCCGAGATCGTGCTTGAACCAGACGGCGTTCGCGATCTGTTCCTCGCTTTCGCCCTCTTGCAGCATCATCGCGTAGAGTTTCTGGAGTTCCTTGCCGAGATCTTCCGCGCCTGTCAGCGCCATGAACTTGCGAAGATCCTCCTTCGTCTTGCCCGCCGATCCTTCTTCCAGCATCGCGAGCGCGTAGTACAGGCTGATCGGCGAGTACAGCGCGTTCTTGTCGCCCTTTGCCGGCAGCGCCGCGCCGGATGTCCTGAACGCGAAATCCCATAGATTATTCAAAAAGCTCTCAGGCACTTCGCCAAAGATGCCGCCTGGCTTAACGGCGGCAGGCTTCGCCAGTGTCGCCGCTTCGATCGCCTTCCCCGACCCGCAGCCGGCGACAGCAGTCCCGAGCATCATCAGACAAAGTAAGAGCGCGGCTACGCGCAGCATCTGTTTCGATTGAAGTATTTTCATTTTATATTTCCTCCATGGCAAGGATGGCTCGATTGTCTATGTGACTAAAGAACCGTCCCTCTCTCCTTTCTCCCATGAGCGTTCCGCCGATGACCGACGCTATCCGGCAGGGTACTCACCTTATTAGACGACATGATTCTGATCAGGTTACGATTACGGAGAAATCTCTTTCACATCCGGTTCGCGTTTTCAGATGCTCTGTCCCGGAGAGAGTCGGAGTGAATGACACTAAATTCTTACATGAAAGGAATAAAGCGGAGATTTATGCGATTATGGCCTTTTAACGCCTATTGTCCCGATGGTCTGTCCCTGAAGGACGGGAAGTTCGCGCTCATATACCGCAGACCAGGCGTCCGACAGCGCAATCTGCCCGTGTTTGACAAGCCAGACAATGGTTGACCCGCCGAAACAGAAATAACCTTTCTCGTCCCCCCGTCGGAACGAATGAATCGGATGGTTGACTATCCTTCCCACCATCATGGCGCCTACTTCAATCTGGATAATATCCCCCAAATGATCGAAATGCAGTATCTGCCATGTGCGCGCGTTTTCCTGCAGGACAGATGTCGCGCTTAATCCTATCGGATGGACTGTATGATAGCGTCCTGGAATCTCTCGAGGGGAAGAGGCCTGGCCGCTGTCGCTGAACAGATAGCGGTGGTAGTCGTGCACCTGCAGCCGGAAAATAAGCGCGGTTCCCTCTTCGTATTCTTTGGCGGCCTGATCGTCGCGAAGTAGCGAGGCCACCGTGTATGGCTGCCCTTTGATGGAAAATGATGTATCAGGCGCTATTCTGACGGCTGAAAGCCTCCCGTCACAGGGGCTGATCACATCCTCCGGCGCGAGTGAATACGGACGCGAACCCGGCTTTATTCTCCGAATAAAAAAATCATTGAAAGAACGGAATGGTCCCGATTCGTAGGACGACATATCAATCCGATTGTCGCGGATAAATGGTTGGATGCGATTTCTGGACCACCTCGATCGGATGGGCAAGGTACACATTGACGTAAACCATTTTCTGGAAATCACGGCATTGAGAATGAAACGGCCGGAAGGTGTTCCGTACAAGCGCTTGAGCCATCGTATCTGCCCTGTTTCCCGCACTTGTTCAGCGTCGGAGAACATAGGCGATAATCAGAACGACAATGTAGAGGAGCATGAAAGGATAATGTCTCTTCTTAACTTTAGGAAAGTGGATAGGGCTGACGAACAGGATTGCCATCACGAACATCACACACGCGAGCAGAATCTGCCCGAACCGGGCCGGCAGCAGATTCGCGATCAGCCAGAACAGGGGGAAGATTCCCGCAGCGCATGTTATAGGCATTCCAATGAAATAATCGCCTGCCGCCTCTCCTTCGACGGCTCGAAAAGCCAGCACATTGAAGTACGCCAGTCTGGTGATCCCTGCAAGCAGATACAGCAGGAAGATAGGGATGAAATACCATTGAGAAAGGCCAAATGCATAGAGAACCACGGGGGGAACAAAGCCAAAATTGATCACATCCGCCAGCGAATCGAGCTCTATCCCAAAGCGTTTTTCATCAGGGACGCGTTCTTTTTTGCCGCGAGCGATCGGTCCGTCAAACATGTCAAAGACACCCGCCATCATCAGGCAGATCATCCCCGCGTCAACGCGCCCGCACAAAGCAAGCCACATCCCGAGTACGCCGCATACAACGGCTGTGAATGTAACCGGCATCGCGCGATTCGCAAATCCCAAGAACAGCATCTTCTTTTTCATGAGTCAACTATACCCCAATCGGCGCACAGTTCCAACCAGAACCCTTTAGTTTTTACGGTTATGCGGAAATGACCGCAAACCTTCACCGAAGATGGCGGCGCAGGCGGCAGGCGGCGTGTGACGCGTGTGATTTGAAGCCCTTCTGAAATCGTGCTATCATTTAATTGCCTGAAATGCGCGGAACTCTTGTTTTTGGACCACCATTTTTTGATAGGGAGTCCGAGTCGAAGTGGAATACGAACAAGCCTTCTCAGGACGTTCTAAGGCCACCGCAGGGCACCCACCTGGCGAGTAGGCTGGGTATCGAAAAAGGAGCCCGCCATTTCGGGTTTCTTATTGCTTTTTGATGCGTGTCAATCGAACCACACAGGAGGAACCATGCGAATTTACAACTCTATGACAAGACAAAAAGAAGAGTTGACACCGCTTGAAGATAACCATTTCAAAATCTACGTCTGCGGACCGACTGTCTACGATCTGTTTCACATCGGGAATGCGCGCGCTTTCATCACATTTGATACGCTGAGAAGATATCTGCTCTGGCTGGGCTACGAGGTCTCATACATTCAGAATTTCACAGATATCGACGACAAAGTTATCCTGAGAGCACAAACCGAAGGCATCACGACGAAAGAGCTCGCTGACAAGATGATCGTCGAGTATTTCAAGGACGCTGACGGTCTGAATATCATGCGCGCCACTATGCATCCGCGGGCGACAGAATCCATCGGTGATATCATTCATCTGATCGCAATGCTCCAGGATAAGGGTTATGCCTATACGACGAATGACGGTGTCTATTTCTCCATTGACCGGTACCCTGCTTATGGCCGGCTTTCCGGACACAATCTTGATGATCTGATCGCGGGTGCCAGTGAGCGCGTTTCAGAACTCGAAGGTAAGCGGAATCCTCTCGATTTCGCGCTATGGAAATTCAAGAAAGAAGGCGAACCTTTCTGGCCGAGTCCCTGGGGAGAAGGCCGCCCGGGATGGCACATCGAGTGCTCTGCCATGAGTCTCGCCAATCTTGGAGAGACGATTGATATACACGCCGGAGGCGTCGACTTAACTTTTCCGCACCATGAGAATGAAATTGCGCAGAGCCAGGCCGCGACAGGGAAGCCGTTCGTCCGTTACTGGGTACACAACGGTTTCGTTAATGTAAACTATGAGAAAATGTCAAAATCACTTGGCAATTTCTTTACCGTCCGGGACCTCGCCGATCGTTACCCCTATCACATCCTTCGATTCTTTATCCTCCAGGCGCACTACCGCATGCCTGTCAATTTCTCGGATGACCTGCTCGATGCGGCCGTTACAAGCTGGCAGCGTATTGTCTCTTGTGTGGATCACCTCGATTTTGTCGCGAAAGCTTCAGAGGACACCGAAACCGATTCCGTGAAGGATCAGGATCTCGCCGAAGAGATCGCTGCCTGCCGTTTCAATTGGCAGAAGGCGATGGATGATGACTTGAATACGGCGGACGCGATCGCCGCCTTGTTTGAACTTATCCGGGCTTCCAATTCGGCTTCCGCGTCAGGCGTCGTCTCGTCGAAAACACTGCTCTCCGCGCGCGATACACTGATTGAACTGCTCGGTGTTCTCGGCCTTGACCCGATGGCAAAGAAAGACGGCGGGATCCCCATGGAGATTCTCGCGATGGCGGAAGAGCGTTTAAAGGCTAAGAAAGCACGTGATTTCGCTACAGCTGACAAAATTCGCAACGAGATCCTCGCCAGAGGATACAAGATTGAAGATACCCCCCAGGGCGTGCGCATTATCGCGGTCGATTGAGGCGCTGACTACGGCTTTGTCAATGGAAGTTATTTCAAACAAAGAGCTGCTCGCGTACTCTGTATCGACACTCGCCTGGATTGGCGACGCAGTTTTCGAGCTTCAGATACGCTCTCTCCTCGCGCGCCGGCACCCCGCGACATCGGGGAAACTTCACCACATGGCAACTGCCTTTGTCAGTGCGGGCGGACAGGCGAACCTGCTTGACGCCCTGAGTAACGGCAGCTGTGATTTTCCTCTGTCGGAACAGGAAGCCAATCTTCTTCAAAGGGCAAGAAATTTCCACTGTCACAGCGCCCCGCGCCATGCTGATCCGGCTGATTATCGACAGGCGACGGCTTTCGAGGCTTTGATCGGATGGCTGTGGCTTAATGGACAAAACGACCGTATAGCAAAGCTCGTCGATTTTGCCATCCGGCATTCGGGAATGATGGAACTCTACGAACTCGACAATCACGATTCATGAGAAGAGACAAAATGGAACAGAACGAACGGGAATTAATCCAATTAGAGGGCAGAAATCCGATTGCGGAAGCGCTTGCGGCCGGTCGTTCCATCAACAAAGTCTATATTCTGCAAAGCGCGCGCAGGTCTCATGCTGACGCAGCTCTCGCACGCCTCGCGGCCGATTGCAAAGAGAACGGCGCTGTCGTGACGTACGTCACCCGCGCGGTCCTCGACAGCATGGCAGCCACAGGCGCGCATCAGGGTATCATCGCCGAAGCCGCCCCCTATCAATATACTGATCTGCAAGAGATTCTCCTCCGGTGCGAACGGCAGAACAAATCTCCGTTTCTCATCCTGCTCGATCACATACAGGACGCTTACAACCTCGGATCGATTCTGCGGATTGCTGATGGAGCCGGCGTTGACGCCGTTATTATCCCGCAGCGCCGCTCCGTATCGCTCAACGCAGCCGTCGCGAAAGCCTCTGCCGGAGCGGTCGAGCACGTTCCGATCTGCCGCGTTGTCAACCTCTCGAAAACCGTGCTCGATCTCAAAGACGCTGGATTTTGGGTTTATGGAAGCGCGGCAAATGGAAAAACCGCGTATGATCAAGCAAATTATTCGGGCAAAATCGCGCTCATAGTCGGGAGCGAAGGAGACGGCATCTCGGACAAGCTGCTCGCGCATTGCGATTTTCTGCTCACGATCCCATTGCGAGGAAAGGTCAATTCACTCAACGCGGCTGTGGCAGCCGGCATTATCACTTTTGAAGCAGCGCGTCAGCGCGGAATAAGTTGAACTTGAACACGCTTTTAAAGTAAGGCACAATGAACTCGACACAATGGAAACTGTGATAGGCGGGGCTCTTCTGTGAAAATAAAAAGCGGGCAGTTTAAGGCAAATAAACACCTTGCGAAAATCGGCGCCATTCTGCTGGCGCTCCTGCTGTCGCTTTCGGTCACCGCGTGCGTATTATCACCTTCCGCGACACAAGGAGATAATCAGACGGCGCCGGACACTCCCGCGATGAAGCCTGAGAATGACCGTTTTTTCAGAGAAGATGAGTGGATCCGCCTGCTGAGTCTCGCCGTCAGCAATCCCGATGGGCGGCTCAGCCTGTGGGAGTCTGTTCCCGCGGTTCAGCGCGCCGAGATCACACTGTCAGACTTCATCCAATACATTGATTTTCTGAGCACAACACTCCCCGGCACGATCACATCTTTTGCGCGTGCCACAGAGGAAGAGTCAGAAACCCTGCGCACTCACGTCATCAAAAATGATAAGACGCTCGTTCCCACTGCGCAGCAAGCAACATTTTGGTGGCTGCATGCGGAAACATCCGACGGCAGAGAGCTCCGTTTTGCCGTTCCTGTCACGCTGAATAACCAGCGTTTCCCTTACTTTTCCCGATCCTGGCTACAGAAACAACAGGCCCTGTATCATTACATTGTCCTTTATCTCGAAGCTGTCAAGCTCCGCAATGAAACCGCTCTCACGTCATTGATCTGGCAAAATACCCTCATAAAATCGCAAAGCCACGAAGAGTCGATGAGCAAGCGCGCTTCTGCCCTTATTGCCTCGTATTTTCAGCATACTACACCGGGAATCGGCGCCTGCCGCATTATCGAAATGGTTCCGGGCTACGCTCTCGTCGAGCAACAGGGACCGCCCGGAAACAACCCCATGCAACAGGAGCGCACGGTCAGCTTCGTAGAGAATGACGGTATCATCACAGCCAACGAAAAATTTCCCGAATTGCTGTCGTCCGATGATTCCCTGTTCTTATTCGGTGATAACAGGATTTTCAGATTAGATCAGGATGTCTCGGTGGTGGAATCGGGGAAAATGCTCTCTATGCTCGGTACGCCTCTCGATATAAAAGTACTCAATGATTCTGATCCGCAAGCGGTACACTATCAAGTAATATGGCCAGGGTTGACGGTAGAAGCGATCGGCACATGCAACATCCCGAATCTGGAATTCACCGGCAGACTCCGACAGGCTTCAGCTACTTACACGACGTACAGAACCGGCTCCGGATTAAAACCCGGAGATTCGATCTACGAGCTCTACAAGCGTTATCCCTTCGTCCGCGAAAACGGCTACATGATCTCCCGGGGAGAAATAGTGCGCAAGACGCTGTCAATCCAGGTTGAGACGGATATCATCACGCGTCTGACCATCACACTTGAACCATAGCGTCTCACTAATTTCCCGGGAATCACGTAGAGTATTGAACCAAACCGGATAAACATGGACAGGATACTGTCAAAAACGGTCTTGCCGCTCTGCAAAAAACCCCCGCGCGCTTGGAGCCGCAGGGGTTTCATGATGGCGCGCCCGCCAGAATTTGAATCCGGAACCTTCTGATCCGTAGTCAGACGCTCTATCCAGTTGAGCTACGGGCGCACGACAGCTTCACCATATTACAGCCGCCGGTCTCCTCTTGTCAAGCGCAGAATCGCCCAGTGTAGTTAACCTCTAATTGCAAAAGTAAGCGCTCAATGGTTTTGGGCACTAACCTTTGCAAACGGAGAGTACGCACTAAGTTTTGTTTTCAACCTCCGGCGGGTTCTGGACAGGTTCTGCCGATAGACAGTATCGTCAAGTAGATTCATAATGGTAAATGAATAGATATAAACACGGCTCGCATTTTATCACAGGAATTCAGCCGTGAATGAAGGAAGGACATAATATGACACAACTCGGTTTTGGTCTGATGCGTCTTCCGGTTTTGAATCCGGACGAAAAATATTCAATCGATTTGGATCAGTTCACCCGGATGGCCGACACTTTCCTCGCGAATGGGTTCACTCATTTTGACACCGCTTACATTTATCACGGTGAGCAGAGTGAGAGAGCTTTCCGGGCAGCTGTCGCCCGCCGCTACGCGCGCGATCGCTTCACGCTGACGGATAAAATGCCCATGTGGCTTGTCGAACGCGAAGAACAGCTGGAGCAGATTTTCGCGGAACAGCTTGAGCGGTGCGGCGTCGGATATTTCGATTTCTACTGGCTCCACTCGCTCAACGCGGATACCTACCAGACTTGCAGGAAAGTTGACGCTTTCGGTTTTATCGAACGAAAAAAGCGGGAGGGTTTCATTCGCAAGACGGGATTCTCCTTTCATGATTCAGCTGAAGTGCTCGATACGATGCTGACGGAACAACCCGCAGTCGATTATGTCCAGCTGCAGATCAACTACCTGGACTGGGAAGATGACAAAATCCAGTCGAAGCGCTGCTATGAGACGGCAGTCAAACACGGCAAGCGCGTCATGGTCATGGAACCTGTCAAGGGCGGAACGCTTGCCGCTCTCCCGCCGGAAGCGTCTGCTATTTTCAGAGCTTACGCGCCCGATGCCTCTGATGCGTCCTGGGCGCTTCGCTATGCCGCTTCTCTCGACGCTGTCGATTTTGTTCTGAGCGGAATGAGCAATGAGGCGCAGCTCCTCGACAATATCAAGACCATGCGGAACTTCAAGCCGCTGTCTGAAGAAGAATACCGTGTGATCGGCCGAGTGATTCAGCTTCTCCGCGAAACCCGCGCAATTGCCTGTACGCGGTGCGGATACTGTCTCGACGGCTGCCCGATGAACATCGCAATCCCCGACTATTTCACAGCGTATAACAACTTCACGATGTTTGGCGAACCGGAGCGCAGCTCATCCTTCTCCGCTTTTAAGCGCCTGGCAGAACAGGGGGGCAGCGCGGACGATTGTCTCGCGTGCGGTGCATGTGAAAGCGTCTGTCCACAGCATCTGCCGGTCATTGAACACATGCGGTCTGTTGCGCAGCTGATTCAGAAGGAATGATAAGCATGTCTATCCTGCGGGTCATCCATTGATGAGCATGATCGACGAGATTATCCAGGCGATCGGTAAGCGGCGCCGTGAAGACAAACGTATGGTTGTCGCGATCGACGGAAGAAGCGCCTCCGGGAAGACGTCGCTTTCCCTGCAGCTCGGTCAGCTTCTCGACGCGAGCGTCATCCACATGGATCACTTCTTTCCGCGCGCTGAACAGCGAACAGAAGAGCGGAGGAATGAGCCGGGAGGCAATATTGATTACGAGCGGTTTCTCCCGGAGGTGCTGGAACCGCTGAGCCGGGGTATCCCTTTCGCCTACCGCCCTTTTGATTGCCGGACTATGAGACTAACCGATCCGATTGAGGTGAGACTGACAGATATCGTCATCATCGAAGGCGCCTACGCGTGCCATCCGCTTTTCAGGGCATATTACGATCTCTGTATCTTCCTGTCCGTCGATCCCGCGACACAAGCCGCGCGCATCCTCAGGCGAAACGGCGCCTCTCTCGCGCAGATGTTTGCCCGGTACTGGATACCGTGGGAAGAACGGTATATCACATTCTTCCGGATTCCTCAGCATTGCGATCTTGTTTTCAACTCACAGGCGTAAGGAACCACTTGTTTCGAACATACGTTCGTGTTATCCTTACATAGAACAATCGTTCTGTTTTGGAGGTAACGACATGTTTGAATATGACACAAAGCGCCTTTACATCACTGTTATCGCCAAGATCAGCCCGGAGGGCAATCTGTTCCCTCTGGAGATCCGGCTTGACGATGGTGTGGCAATTCCTGTCGATGGCTGTCTCGCGGCACCGCTCTTGAACCCCGCGAAGGATGGAAGAACCGCATGGCGTTTTCTCTGCCGCATCGAGGGCATGCCGATGACGCTTTTTTATGATGCCTCTTCCTGCCGATGGTGGTGTGAACCGGCCGCTTGATCGAATGCGCCGGCTAAGTTTCCTTTCCTGATCGCCGGGCGGCTGTCTCACAGGCTGATCGCACGCGCGGGGGGATAGCAGTTCAGCTTCGGAGGCTGAATTTGATCACGCGCGCTGAAGAACAGAAAGAAGAAAAATGATGAAAGATCGCGTCATTCTGCATGTAGACCAGAATTCATTTTACGCCAGCGTCGAGATGCTGCGGTATCCGGAGCTGAAGACTGTCCCCTGCGCCGTGGCCGGTGATCCCGTCAACAGGCATGGGATCGTCCTGGCGAAAAACCAGCTCGCAAAAAAGGCAGGGGTCAGGACAGGTGAGGCAATCTGGCAGGCGAAACAGAAATGCCCCGGTCTGATCCTTATTCCGCCCGATTACCGCCGTTACATTCACTACAGCCGTCTTGCCCGCGGGATGTACTATGAATACACCGATCGCGTCGAGCCCTTCGGGATTGACGAATGCTGGCTCGATCTCACCGGTTCTCCCAGTGACGACGGCGCCGCCGTCGCCGAAGAACTGCGCCGGCGCATGAAAGACGAACTCGGCCTGACGGTCAGTGTCGGCGTCAGCTGGAACAAGATCTACGCCAAGCTCGGCAGCGATATGAGGAAACCGGATGCGGTCACGGTCATTACGCGGAGCAATTATTTAGATGTCGTCTACCCCCTGCCCGCTGAGGATCTGATCTATGTGGGACCTGCCACAACGCGTCAATTGTGCCGTATCGGCGTCCGCACGATCGGAGAACTCGCCGCACTGGGCCCCGCTTACCTTCGCTCTGTCTTCGGCGTCGTCGGACTGAACCTCTACGCTTTCGCCGCTGGACTCGACGAGACCCCGGTCGCGGCATCCGGGCGTGAAGTCCCCATCAAATCAGTCGGGAACTCCCTCACGACACACCACGATCTCTACACCGAGCAGGAGATCAAAGCCGTAACGTATATGTTGTCCGAGTCGGTGACGAGCCGCCTCCGCGACGCGGGGATGGCGGCGCGGACAGTACAGATCAGCATGCGGGACTACGAGCTTCATAATTTTGAGCGTCAGGCGCCGCTTCCCCGTCCGACACAGCTGTGCGCAGAGATCGCGCCGGCCGCGACACGGCTCATTCTGGATCACTTTGAGAAAGGCCAGTGGATTCGAAGCCTTGGCGTCCGCGCCTGCAACCTCGTGCCTGTCTCACAGCTGAACCAGCAATCCTATCTTGTACAGGAAGCGAGACGCGAGGCGGCGCTCCGCCTTGAGGAAGCAATTGATCACCTTCGAACCCGGTACGGAGGACTCGCAGTTCGGCGCGGCGTCTCGCTTGTCGACCGCGCGCTTACAGAACACGACATCAAGCGCGAAAATGTCATTCACCCGATCGGGTTTTTCGGACCATGAGCCGGCCCGTTCCCGTTGCTGTTCTCCTGGAAATGCGCGCATCCGGCATCCGGAAGCCGCTCGCCGTCACGTGGGAGGATGGCACGCGCTATGAGATTACGACGTCGCGCTATGTCGGCTTTCAGAAGGCGAAGTCAGCGGGATCGGGCGAATGCTGGCTATGCCGCATCGAAGGCCACGATATCCCCCTCTATTACTGTACGCTGACAGGGCGCTGGTGGATGGATGGGAAAGGTGCGCCGGAACCCGCGCCGGCGCCGGAAGCTTACCGGCGTGTCAAAGACAGAGCGTACAGACCGGATCGTTGACCGAAACAGAGAGAGCACGGACGGAGAGCCGGACAATTTTCCACATGGCAAAGAGCGAACGATTCCGGTGAAACAGGACAGAAGATGAGATCAATCGCCCTTATTCTGCAAGGAATCATTCAATCGACATCTGTTGCCGGCCCAGTCGCGGGAAAATGGCGTCCGTTTGTGAGACAATATAAGCAGAATTTCCCAGGGAGCCGCTGCCATGTTAAGACAAAAAACATTCCGCACGTATAAAGAACAGATCGATTTCATGAGAAGCCGCGGTATCGCGATTGAAGACGAGGACGAGGCAATTGAAGCGCTCAGCACTTTCTCTTACTACTCGCTCGTCAATCTCAACAAGCACCTCTATGGCGGCCTGACAGAGCGCCAGTTCACCGGCGGCCCGTCACTGCTTGATCTGCAGCTGGCGCACATGTTAAATATGAGCTTTTACCAGGTGGTTCTCAAAGGAATCCTCTATGTGGAAACGTCGTTCAAAACAAAACTGGCTTATCTGATCTCCCGTAAATACGGCGTCACGAGCCGCGGCGATATCAGCGACCCGAACAGTAATTTTCTGTACCGTGGTTACTACGAGGACTCAAAACCGTTCACGGCCAATACACTCCGCTCGCTGCAGGGAAAACTGCACTTTCTTCAGTCTGAGGAAGAAGAAAAATCGTATTCACATCATTTTCTTCTCGCTAACCGACAGCTTCCCCCGTGGATCTTCATTCATGACGTCGATTTTGGCGTGTCAATCCAGTGGTACAATATTCTCCGCGATCAGGACCAGAATGAAATCTGCGAAAAGATGCTGTGGGGCGAAACGGGACACATTCCTCACCGTACTTCAATTGATGAAGCAAAGATTTTCTTCTCTCAGGCACTGCAAGTCCTGAGAGAATACAGAAACACCATCGCGCACGGGCAGCGCGTATTCCCGAGTGAGATAGAGAATTCCCTCCCCGCGCAGGAGCTGTTCGCAGTCCTCCCGGAAGGAGTGTTGACAAGACGCGAATACGATGCGGGAATCGGAACGAATGATCCCTATGCCTGCCTTCTCTCCATCGTCATGTTTATTCACGACCCCGTCCTGATGTTAAGCTTTCTCTCCGAATTGCAGTCGCAACTGGATTTCGCCCGCCTGATGCAGAACTCTGTGTCTTCGGAGCTGAAAAGTCCTTACGAAATTCTCGGGATCCCATCGTTCACCGTCGAGCGCCTGGTCGGGATGAGCCATCAGCGGTTTGGTGAAATCTCGCGGTATTACTTTAACCTCGGCGAGTCTCCTGCTGACAAAGAAAAACAGCCGGCAGACGCGCATTCTGTTTAATATCCGTCAACAAACAGTACCCGGGCAAAACGCAATACTTCGTATTAATTAATCCCCTTTCAGCCCAACACAATATCCATGATCACCATGATGATAGATCCGATCACGAGCGCGTAGGCAGCCGTCCGCTCTATTCAATCACGGACGATCAGGCTGGATTGTATGAAATGACACACGCCGACCGGAATGCCTCGAAGTGCGGCGGGACGGCTGGGCCATCCGGCAGGCCACATTAAAAGATCACACGTACAGGCTATGTCCAGTCGGCGAGGACTTCCTCATAGCCCAGATACTTCTCTTTGTCAGAAGCCGCAGCCAGGCAGATGACCCCAATACCTGCGCCGGCGAGAGCTTTCGCCGCGGCGGCAAGCGTCGCGCCCGTCGTCAGCACATCATCGATTAATAAGACATGCCGCCCGCGGAGATGATTCATAGCAGGAGCGCGCGGATCCACCTGAAAGGCATCCGCCAAATGCCGGCGCCTTTCTTCTGCTGTCCGGCTTTCGCTCTGACGGCTTGTATGCACCTTTCGGTAGAGAAGCCGGTCCACGACAGGCAGACCTGACTCCGCCCCGAGCATTTCAGCGAGCAGCGCCGCCTGATTGTATCCGCGCTCCACGAATCTCTTCCGGTGCAATGGTACTGGAATAAGCGCGTCCACATCGATATGGCAGCGTTTCACCGTCCTGTAAAGAAAAGGGGCGAGCGCCTCTGCCAGGTCTGTTCTCCCGGCGAACTTCAGTGAGACAATTAACCGGGGCAGCGGATCGCGATAATAAAATGTCGCGAACAGCGGCCATGGCTCTCCCCATCCGATACGCTCGCGATCCATGCGAAAGGGCAGAGAAGAAAGGCAGTCTAAGCATACGGCGGGAGAGGGAAGGGGCGGTTGAACGGTTTGACCGCAGACAGCACAGTAAGGCTGGTAATAGAAATCAATAAAGTGTTCGCGTATCAGTGATCTTAAACTGTCAGAGCGCACCAAGTGAGAGCGACGGTCACGCACGGGATAACCGCTCCGGATTCCCAGAGGCGCGGAGCCAGTGTCGCAGCATACCCCGGCGCTCATTCGCTTCGTTGTTCGCCAGCATCATGCGCAGCGTCTGACGCCGTGTGAGGAGGAACAGGCGCTCTTTCGCACGGGTGACTCCTGTATAGAGGAGATTACGTGTTAAGAAAGACGGCGCTCCCGAAGGAATCACAAGGATTTCAACGGGATACTCCGACCCCTGCGATTTGTGGATCGTTGTCGCGTAAGCGAGGTCAATATCGTCCAGATCGCTGCCTTGAATTATCGCCAGACGCTCCTCCTCGAACAGCACCGAAATGCTTTTGTCCGAAAGACTAATGGACTGAACAATTCCCATTTCACCGTTCATCACGCCTTTCCCGGAAGCTCCGGTCCGCGGAATCGTCCACTCGAGATCGTAATGATTCCTTGTCTGCAGCACCTTATCTCCGGAAGTCATGCGGTAACCGTGGGTCTCGATCGAGTAGAAATCTTCACCGCGGGAGAACTTCTGAAGGATCCTGTTCAGTTCGACAACGCCGGCTCTCCCCCGCCGGATCGCCGACAGAACCTGAACCCCGTAGATACCGTCAATCTTATAATGGTCGGGCAGGACCTCACGACACAGTTTTAACACCCCGTCGCTCATTTCCTGCTCGTCTCCGCAGTCGATAAAAATAAAATCTGACTCCAGGGACTGATCAAGCATCAACTCTTCCCCTCTGAGAATCCGGTGCGCGTTCGAAACGATCAGCTTATGGTTTTCCTGACGGTAAATCTGCGTCAGGCGCGTGTGAGGCAGAAATGGCGCGCCCAGAATATCGCGCAGTATTTGTCCCGGGCCGATAGACGGGAGCTGGTCCGCGTCTCCAATCAGCAGGACGCGCGTGCCCGGCCTTATGGCGGACATAAGGTGAGCGAACAGGAACAGATCAATCATGGAACACTCGTCGACAATCAACGTATCGCCTTCAATCGCCTCCGCCGTCAGCCAGAATGATGCATTGGGCATTTCGTCTTCGCGTACCTGCAAGGAGAGCAGGCGGTGCAGTGTCCTGGGATTCATTCGGCAGACTTCCGACAGGCGCCTGGCCGCCCTGCCCGTCGGAGCGGCTAATAAAATCTTTTCCCCCCTGTTCTTCAGGATACGCGTCAGAAGCCGGACAATCGTAGTTTTTCCTGTCCCGGGGCCCCCCGTCAACACCGAGAGCGGTTTCGTCAGCGCTACGATGAGTGCCTGACTTTGTTCCTCACTCGGAGAAAACCCCTCATCATGCGCCATCTGCCGCACCGCGCGGCGTGCCATCTCTTCACTCATTAACCTCTCTGACGGAAGAGGCACAGAGGACAGGAAGCGAAAACGTTCGGCAAGCGCGCGTTCGATGACCGCGATGTCAGGAAGGGAGAGCGCCTCCCCGTCGACGAGATCCCGCTGCTCCCAGCCCGGCTCCCCCCCGCCGCTTCCGCGCCCTGTGTCAGATCGTGCGTCAGAACATCCGCATGGCGCTTCCGTCACATAATCAATCGGAACGCGTCTTTGGAGAAGACCTTCGTCCGGTTCTCCACAGGCGTCCGCGGCGCGCACAAGCTTCCCTTCGCTGAGCAGTGCGGCGATCGCGTCCCTGACTTTCGATTCATTTACATCTAGCTGCACTGACAGATAACCTGCCACTCTGTCCGACGGAACGATCGTGTTCCCGCTCTGAAAGAGAGACTGGCTCACGGCGAACAGAACGGCGCCTTTCAGTCTGGAAGGGTGGTCATCCCGGAAGCCAAGTCCCGCCGCCAGGCGGTCAGCCGTCTGAAAGCCTATGCCAGGCACGCGTTCGGCGAGTATGAAAGGGTTCTCGCGTATCTGTGATTCGGCGGCCATGCCAAATATCCTGTAAATGCGGTGGATACGCGCCGGACCGATGCCATGTGGCAGAAGAAAGAGCGATAGGTCCTGATAGGCGCGATCCGTTTTGAGCTGATGGCTGAAATTTCTCGCCCTGGCGAGGCCGATTCCCCGTACTTGAGCAGCGCGTTCCGGATCACAGCGGAGTACCGTCAGCGTATCATCTCCGAAAGCCTGAACGAGTTTCCTTGCTGTCGCTTCCCCGATACCCTTGACGGCGCCTGAGGCCAGATACTTTTCGATTCGATCGCTTTCGCACGGTTGGTCTCGGCTGATCTGGCGCACGGCGATCTGCGGGCCGTAAACCGGGTGGTCTTTCCAGTTACCCTCCCCCGACACGGAATCGCCCGCCTGCACGGGAGGCATCACGCCTATCGCTGTCCAGTCTTCACCTTTTCCTTCGATTTCGAGAACAGTATACCCGTTCTCCTGATTACGGAAAACGACTCGCGACACTGTGCCCGAAAAAGAGATCGCCCGATCCTCTGTGGGATTAACCTTTTGCCGGTCGTTGCTCAACACTCCATCCCTTCTCTTGTTTGACGCGGATTCCATTCCATCCCTTTTAGGTTCTACAGACCGCGCAGTCGGCTCTTTCCTCTCATTTTCGGAATTGCACGATATCACACCCGCCAAACACACGTGACGGCACCTTCTGACCGGAAACGCACGCGTTCATTTCCGTGAGAAACGCGTCTAGAACAGGTGGACCATGTCGAGCCGCTCCCAGGGCAGATCAAGTTCAGGCCGGCCAAAGTGTCCGTAATTGCTCACCTGTGTATAGATCGGTTTCCGCATATCGAAACGTTCAATGATTGCGTCGGGACGGAGATCGATATTTTTCTGAACAAAATGGCTGAGGAATTCATCTGAGTGTTTTTTGCCCGAACCGAATGTAGTGACCGTAACGGAAACAGGCTGCGCCACACCAATGATATACGCCAGCTGCACTTCGCACTGGGAACAGACACCGGCGGCGACCATGTTCTTCGCGATATGGCGCGCGGCATAGGAGGCCGTGCGATCTACCTTTGTCGGATCCTTGCCGGAGAACGCGCCGCCGCCGTGGTGGCCAAAACCGCCGTATGTGTCGCAGATGATCTTCCGGCCTGTAAGACCTGTGTCGCCCTGCGGTCCGCCGATGACAAAACGTCCTGTGGGATTGATGTACACCTTCGTCTGGCTGTCAAACAGATTACCTGCCAGAATAGGATAAATCACCTGATCTTCGACTTCGTCACGCACCTGATCCAATGTCGCCTCCGCCCGATGCTGCGTCGACACTACGACCGCGTCGATATGCACGGGGCGGTCGCCTTCATAGCGAATCGTCACTTGTGATTTGCCGTCGGGACAGAGTGACGGAGCGGTACCGTTCTTTCTCGCTTCAGCCAATTTCTGGGTCAGTCTGTGCGATAAACTGATCGGCAGCGGCATAAACTCCGGCGTGTCGTCGTTCGCGTATCCGAACATCATTCCCTGATCGCCCGCGCCGAGGTGACTTTCCGATTCCCCCGTTCGCTCCTCATAGGAGCAGTCGACGCCAATCGCTATATCTTTAGACTGTTCATCAATAGCCGTCATCACTGCGCAAGAGTCAGCGTCAAAACCGTACTGGCTCCCCGTGTAGCCGATCCTCCGGATCGTCTCGCGCGCGATAAAGGGTATATCGGCGTAGGCTGTCGTCGTAATCTCCCCCATCACCAGCACAAGTCCCGTCGTCGTCACCGTTTCACAGGCTACCCTCGCAAAGGGATCGTGCTCAATAATCGCGTCAAGAACGGCATCCGCAATTTGATCGCACACCTTGTCGGGGTGCCCTTCCGTGACCGATTCAGACGTGAACAGCCATACATCTTTTGTCGAATTGAACATCTCGTTTCTCCTGTTCTATCAATGATATCGGAGCTCTAATCAGCCGATTGCTTCCAACGAAAAAAACCTCCGGGCGGAGGTCTTGAAAGTATCATCTCTCAGACCGCTCCGGTCTGCAGGACTTAGCACCGATACGTTACCGCCGGTTGCCGGGTTTCAAAGGGCCTGTCCCTCCACCTCTCTCGATAATCATTGTATTCATTTTTTCACATTGTACCATAGCCAGCATTGATCTCAAGACGGCGCATTCGTCAAAACGTTCGCCTGTGATAGCCGGCGACATTTTCTTTTTCCACATACGGCTGCGTGAATCCTTACGATGGAGCAGGTATAGCAGTGCGCACAGACGGCGCCATTAACGATAGTAAGGGCATAGAGAAAAAATATGAAACCTGTCGTTCTGATCGCAGATGAACATATCCATTTTCTGACAAGGCTTGCGGAAAGACTTCGCGCATTGGCAGAAAACGCGTATGAAGTACGGATGATCCCCTCTGCCGGCGAATCCGATATTCTCTTCTCCGTGAAAGGCTTGCAAAGAGATCTCCGTTTGCGCGTCGCCGTCTTTCTCTATCCGAATCATCTTCCGATCGCCAGTATTCTTTCTGAACTGCCCGGGCACGTCTGTCTTCTCGGCCTGTGCGAAAATATGCGCGACGGTACAACAGAAGAAATAGCGCAGCCCCTTTTTCGCGCCATGATTGAAACAGAAACAAACGCGCCTCACGCAAAACTGCCTCATCACACGGATCAGCCGCCGGGCTGCGAGAAACACGGGGCCGTGAAAATCGGCATGATTCCACGCTTCACACGCGCCCGTAAAATCGACAGAATTATCCGTTCCTGCCTGTCGGGTGAAGAGGTGATCCCGCCAGGCGGGAAGAGTTCTGCCTGCAGAATCGGGACGCATCTCTCCTTCTCAGAAGATGCCGGAGCGCGGGTCACCCGTTATCTAATCCGTAAGGAAAAATCTCTCGGCCACACGGTTGTTTACCTGCCAATCAAACCTCTCTATCAGATCGACGACCGTTTTCGCCGCGGCTGCGGACAGACTATCGGCGATCTGATATGCCGGCTCTCGACGGGCGATATCCCGGGAATAGAGAATTTCGGGAAGTGGCTGTACATGCATGAAAGCGGTTATTACACTTTCTCGATGCCGGAAAGGTCTGACGATATCATCACCTGCGACATCAACACGCTCAGACAGATCATCGGTCTTCTGCGCGACTATACACATTCACGAACACAACCGACGACATCGTGGATTGACATCGGTGGCCTGCCACTCGCGAAAGTCCTTGAGCTGGCTGTGCTGTGCGATTTTCTCTATGTCGACGCGCCGTCCGGTCCCACCGATAAAGAAGAAGCCGCGCGGAGAGAACTCGGGTTGTTTATGGCGCGGCTCCCCAAATCATGCGACATCCTTGAACTTCCGCGCCACAGACACCGCGGCGCGGCAGAAAGCGGCTGTATAAGCAGCAGAGGAGAACCGAGCTTTGCTTCCGAGTTATAGAGAAAAACAGGTATGGATCCGGCGCATCGCCTCACATCTCGAACCGGGCGCGGAACCGACCGACGATGAGCTCAGGCGAATCATCGCGGCGGAAGTCTCGATGCGTACTCAGGGATCGGCTTTAACAGTCCACGAGAAAACGAGCCTGATTCATCACTTGTTTGACGCCATGCGCGGGCTCGATATTCTGCAGCCTCTCCTCGAAGAGCCCGCCGTTACGGAGATTATGGTCAACAGGCCTTCGCAGATCTACGTCGAACGCAATGGCAGGTTGGAGAAAACGAATCTCGCTTTCGATTCTGCTTCACACCTTACACACGTGATCAGCCGTTATTTCGGGCGCGCGAACAAACTGGTGCACGAGCGTTCGCCGATCGCCGACATGCGGCTCTCCGATGGTTCGCGCGTCCATGCCATACTCCCGCCTGCCGCCCCTGAAGGCCCCGTGCTCTCAATCCGCAAATTCACAGGCATCATGCCGACGATGGACGCGCTCATTGAGAACAATACAATCCCCGCCAGGCAGGCGGCCTTTCTGATCGAATCTGTCCGGGCGAGGAAGAATATCTTTATCAGCGGGGGCACCGCTTCCGGTAAGACCACTTTTTTGAACGCACTCGCGGCTTTTATCCCTGAACACGAACGCATTGTCACTGTCGAAGACGCTGCTGAACTGGATCTGACGGGTAAACACAACCTCGTCCGGCTTGAAGCGCGGACTTCGGCTGTGGATGGAGGCGGCGCAATCTCGCTGTCGGATCTCATCCATTCGTCCCTTCGGCTAAGGCCGGATCGCGTAATTGTCGGGGAAGTGCGCGGCATGGAGGCGTATGACATGATCCAGGCGATGCAGACGGGCCACCCCGGTTCCATGTCAACAGGACACGGCAACAGCACTTACGAAATGCTGAACCGGCTTGCCCTCCTGCTGATGACCGCTTCGCAGCTTCCATGGGAGGCGTGCAGGCGGATGGTCGCTTCCTCTATCAACCTGATGGTTCATCTCGTCCGCCTGGCGGACGGCCGCCGCCTCGTTCAGGAGATCAGCTCTGTGACAGGCTTTCACGACGACACATTCCGGCTGAAAACGCACTACACCCTGTCTCAGGAAGCTGATACCGAAAAAACAACACCGCCATCAACAGAAACAGGAGTGAAGAATGATGATGACGAGAAGAAATCACCACAGGGACACTTCCCTGAAGCATAATAGCAAAAACCCGCCTTCCGGTTTGAGAATGCGCGGTTTCGCCGTCCTGCAGTGGATCGCTCTTTCAGTTATCCCTGCGAGGCTCGCTTCGATCGCGTTTCTCGGAAGCGCTTCATCAGGCTGGATCGTCGCCGTCCCCGGTGCGTTTCTGCTGGGTATCGGTCTCGCAAGGCTCTTCCACCTTCGGGAAGGCAAGCTTCTGCTCACGCAGTATCAGCACCTTTTGGGTTACCTTTCGACACGTCTGTCGGCAGGCGTTCCTCTGGAAGCCGCGCTGCTCGAATCTATCGCGCCGCTGACACAGCAGCTTGGAAAGCACAACAGAATCATCTGGTCTTTATTCCGATTAAGAAAGAACCTGGAAGCGCAGATGTCGCTGAACGAGGCACTCGCCTCGTTCACCCGCGAAGTCGGACTTCCTGTATGCACGCGCGACTTTACCATGCTCACACTCCTTTCGAGGGCGGGCGGGCGCATTGATGTTTTTGTCCGGCAAAGCCATCACGATCTATCCACGCAGATCAACATGCAAAGTGAAGTGGCGAATGAGCGGAGAGGGCACGCGAGTGAGGCCGTCATCCTGTCGATGATCCCCTTTTTTATGGCCCATTTTGTTTTAGGCGGTTCTGTCTCTTACGGCCAGTCCATTCACCTGAATCAATCGATGGTGATCCCCTTGTCAGCCCTCTACATGCTGGCGATGTTTGCGTTATTCACTCTGCTGCTTTTGCTCGCGCCGGAGAAAATAAAGGGCAAAACGCGGAAACTGATACGGCGGAATGAACCGGAGAAAGAACCACAGGGGAATACGCCTCCGGCTGCGTTTCTGTCGCGTTTTTATCTCGACTGGCTGCCGGGGCAGATCGGGATGTCAGTGTCCTCCTCCGTCCAGCTGCTGGCGGATCAAAGAGACGGCGCGTGGATGCGCTATATGGCGCGAAAAGTAAAAGATCTCGCGCTTGGATTAACCATTGCGGCTATTCTCGCTTTGACGAGGCGTGTCTCTTATTTCATTGTCGCGCTGGCGGTCGTATCTGTCTCAACCGCGCGTGATATTGAATACTGTTCGAAAGCGGCGAAGCGCCGGGAGAATTATCGCTTCTATTATCCGTCGGCAGTGAGTTCGCTCTATATCCTCCTCGAAAGCGGACTGACATTTGACAGAGCTCTTCGCATGGTGGCGAGAGTCACTCTGACCGGCAGGAATCCAGACGACCCTGTCGCGACCGATCTGAATAAAGCAGTTATCCACCTCGAAACAGGTTACGACAGTGTCATGGCGGCGAGCTGGCTCGCTGAGCGATGCCCTCTCCCTGAAGTGCAGGCGGCTATCCGGCTTATGGCGCGGTACGAGCGGGAAGGCGGCAGAGAAATTCTGGAATTGATTCGTATGCAGGCAGACAGGGGACGGCAGCTGTTCCGCGACGCGATGAGGGGCAGAGCGGAACAGAGGTCGTTGTTGTTTGTCTTTCCGATGGCCGTTGATCTCCTCGTGGTGATGGCGACCGTGATCCTTCCCGCCGTCACACAGATGGGCATCGTCCTGTGAAACGGGCGGAGACCAAACTCGCAGGCGCTTGTCATGAGCAGGCCGGCCAATAGCGGCGCGCCGCCTCTTTCCCTGAAACAGCGCCGCGATGCGCCTGCCGGAAACAATTCGTCAATCTGCCAATTTCAGTTCCCATGACAAGAACCTGCACAATAAACCGCCCTCCGGAAAAGACAATCAACCGATACTGTATATACGTCAAAAGAGATTGAAGCAGACGTCTCAGAACAAAAGAAAGGAGCATCCCATGAAGAGTCTTAAGAATAATCACAACGGACCCGACCGGGTAGCCTGGAGCGGATTCGGAACACTTGAAGTAATCATAATTATCGCTGTGTTAATCACGGTCGCGTTACTGTTTCGAGAGAATATTATCGCATTTGCGAGAAATCTGATCGATAAGGTGTTCAGTTCATCCGTCTACGACCAGCTGTGAGCATTCAGGCAAAAAGGCAGGATCGGGGGAAAAGGCGATGCCGATACAGGTAGAACAGACAGAAATACCGGCAGTCTGGTCACTGACAGTAAATGGTCAGCCGCCTTATCCGTCTATTGACACAATGGCGGATACAGGGCTCCTGCGGCATCGCCCCGCCTCCGCGGCTTCCCTGTCGTGGTTTCAGACAAAGGCGGATACATGGATTTTTCAGATCAATCAGGGCGGCCTTGTACCGCTTACAGACGCGGTCAGGCGGAGCAGCGCAGATCCGCGCGCTGGATTCCTTTTGATGATAAAGATGATAGAAGCGATTGAAGAAACAATCGATCATCTGCTCCCTGTGATTCCGGAACTGCTGCGTCCCGACCTGTTGTACGTCAGCTGCAGCGCGAACGGCCGCGACGTAGAATATCTGCAGATCGTGACGCTGCCTCTTCTGTGTCCGGAACAAGAGGCCGTTTTGGTTGACGCAGAAATCGTGCGCTGGTTCGGCGCGGCATTTCACTGGGATTCTTCTGTTATCCGCAAGCTGAAGGATCTGTACGAAAGGGAAGCCTTCTTCGATTTACTGCTTGAATTGAAATCTTTGGCGGGTGAACCGCTTACCGCGGTGGAAAAACAACGAGAGAAAGCCACCGCACAGCAGGATCGCAACGCGCGGGACATACACACCCTACCTCAACCGGAGGAAGGAAGAAACAGGCTTCTTTCTCACATGAAAACGGGAACAACGCGGGGAGGGCGTATCGCGATGAAAATAAAAGAACTGGCGAGGATGATCTTCGGTGTCCAAAACCAGGAAATGATTCACGAAGCGACAGAAGAACTGGATCTCTCTTCTGACCAATTCCAAATCGCGCAGCTCTCGCAAGGACTCCCCGGCACACCTGAAGAAGAAATCGGGCATCACGCCTATATTCTGACCGAAGAATTTGTCATCGGAAGGGATATGAGCAAGTGTGACCTGTGGATTGATTCGCCCTCGATCAGCCGTCAGCATGCGAAAATATCGCGGCACGCCGGGAGCTATTTCCTCGAAGACCTGGGGTCCACGAACGGAACGACACTTGACGGCTTAAAACTGACAAAGAACCGCGAGTATCTTCTTCCGGAGAAATGCAGAGTCGGCTTCGCCCACGAAGTCTATTATTTTCGGTCGGGGTAGGAAGCAGGCATCAAATATCGAATGTTTACGGCCATGACCGCTATAATCCGCCGGACGAAGATTACTCGGACATTTCCCTCGCGAAATCAAAAAAGCAACGAGGTGTAACTCCCGGAAGATTGACCACAACATCGCGGCAGCCACACAAAAATGTCGGTGACTGTTGCGGAAACGCCGGACAAGCTGCAGTTACCGCAACAGAACTCCTGACACGTCAGTATGAGCGGTTCTCTTCGGCCGTTTCTCTTGTGAGATACAGCCGCTCCCTACGACGAACTTACTTGGTACCGAACAGGCGGTCGCCCGCGTCTCCGAGCCCGGGTACGATATAGGCGTGGTCATTCAGACCGCCGTCCAATCCGGCGCAATAAATCGGAATCTCGGGATAGTCTTCATGGAGGCGCGTGATACCCTCAGGAGCCGCGACAAGACATACGAATTTAATGTGCTCAATTTTTCTCTTCTTGAGGAAACTGACCGCCGCCGCAGCTGAGCCGCCGGTCGCCAGCATCGGATCGAGCAGAATCACATCGCGGTTCTCAATATCGTCGGGCAGCTTGCAATAATATTCCACAGGCTCCAGTGTTTTGGGATCCCTGTAAAGGCCGATATGCCCGATTTTCGCCATAGGAATGAGATTCGTCATGCCGTCGACCATCCCGAGGCCGGCGCGCAAAATGGGAACCAGAGCGAGCTTCTTGCCTTCGATCATCTGACAATGAGCGGTTCCGATCGGCGTCTCCACATCGACAGGGCGAAGCGGGAGATCGCGGGTCACCTCATATGCCATAAGCATAGCCACTTCACTTAACAGTTCCCGGAATTCCTTCGTATTGGTGTTCTTGTCACGCAGCAAAGCGAGCTTGTGCTGAATCAAAGGATGATCCAGAACAAAAACACCGTCAAATTTCTGATTTACTTCACTCACAGGATGACCTCTTCCATCTCATTAATCTGACTGACACGATCCTTGTGCCGTCCGCCGTCAAAAGACTCCGACAAAAAAACATCGACCAGTTTGATCGCATACGGGGCAGCCAGGATACGCGCTCCGAGCGCAAGAACGTTGGCGTCATTGTGGTGGCGTGCCATCTCAGCCATAAAGACGTTCGTACACAGCGCTGCGCGTATTCCCCGATGTTTATTCGCGACGATAGACATGCCGATTCCGGTGCCGCACACGAGGATCGCACGATCACATGAGCCCTCGCTTATTTTCTCACAGGCTGAATGCCCGTACTTCACGTAACTGACTGAATCTCTGGTATCTGTGCCTACGTCCACGACATCGTATCCGCACTCAATCAGGTGCAGTTTTATTTTCTCTTTCAGTTCGAATCCGCCATGATCACTGGCGACAGCTACTCTCATATTCACCTCCGTTTTTTATTGTACCGCAGGCATTCTATGGTGGCAATGAGTTTTGTCCGCCTGGGCTGTATACCTCTTTGCGGTGTAATAGCTGTAGAAAAATAATAATATCATTCACATCATGCACCGCTGTTTAACATCGCGAATTGACCGCTGAACACGGTGGCAAAAAACAGTTCTTTTAATGGTTTTTCCGCTTCAAATCTATTGTTTCTCTGTTCACATTTTCCCAGGCTTATGCACATTTATGTTGATAATGTTAATAACTCTGTGTATAACTTACAAGACAGTACTTTTCGCTTTGCCACCTACTCAAGGGCTTGATACAGGCATATTAAAGAATTTAACATGTTTTTATCGAAAACTCACCATATTCAAACAATTACCTGTAAGTGCGACAGTACAGGCGTTTCAGGGTGCTTGTACCAGCGCATATATATTAATGTCCACGTGCTGTGGACATATGAACAGTCGTCATGATGACTTGTAGAAAGGACCCGTCACCGGTCAAACGACGGAAGATCGGAGAAACTTATTGTTATAAGATCCGGTCATATTCGAAATCAAAAAGGCCGCTGAACCTTCGTGGTATCAGCGGTCTTAATTGGTGCCCAGAGCAGGAATCGAACCAGCCACACACGGATTTTCAGTCCGTTGCTCTACCTACTGAGCTATCTGGGCTTAAACAAATGCCGATAGGCTTATCGGCATCAGCTGGCGACGCAGAAGGGACTTGAACCCTCGACCTCCAGCTTGACAGGCTGGCATTCTAACCGGCTGAACTACTGCGCCATGAACCACTCCCATGAGCGGCCTTGCAAGAATAACAGATATAGGAAACGATTGTCAACTATGCACCTTGACTTGTCGGCCAATTGTCGGCCAAAGCCGGCCGAAGATTTGAGAGAGAGATTTGACAGGCGGGTCCTCGCTTAATCCAATGATTCGTCAGCCACTTTCGACGGCATAAAACCAAACAATGATTTCCACTGACTCTCATCAAAACGGCTGACTCCCCGGACGGGTGTCCGACCGAACAGAAAATCAATGGAGACACCATAATAATCGGCGATCTTTATCAGCATATAATAATCCGGTTCACGTTCACCGCGTTCGTATTTTGAAATTGTCTGCCTGCTGACATTGAGATGCTCGGCAACGTCACTTTGGCGGAGCTTCTTTTCCTTCCGCAACTCTTTCAATCGCCGTCCAATGATTATGCCCTGATCGCTCATAGATAAATGAAGTATGAGATGTGGCAGAAGATAGCTCAAGAAAACACACCATTATTGCTACAAAATGGCGCATACCGGCGGCGGAGACGGCTTTTCGGGATCTCTTACGATGAGATCAGCACCATCCGGAAGAACGAGACAACACCGCGGATCTCAGACAGAACGGAAAGAATTACCTTGCCAAACACTGCCATTTATGCAATGATTGAGTGCAGTGGTTTTGGGTGAGGCCTGATTCTCTCAACGGCTTTTATATCAATGCTATAATTCGCCGTAGAGTGATGGCGGCGCGCAGCGTTAACGCGGCGTCCGGTCTCAATAGCGGACTGCTCAAAAGCGTTCATCACGCAACACAGAACCTGCGAACGGGAGCATAGCTCAGCAGGGAGAGCACTTGCCTTACAAGCAAGGGGTCATCGGTTCGAGCCCGGTTGCTCCCACCAGTTCTAAGAAGCGGAAGGGGCGGTTCTTTTTTATCTCCGGGATAAAAGGAACTGCCCCTTCCGCTTTCGCGTTGCTTCGCGCATTGTTGGGTAATGATTTTTATTCGCCGGCGGGCACTTCCCGTGTACAGACAGGGTACATAAAGAACGAATCGACAGTTAAATCCTTCAGTATCGTTTGATTCAACAGAGCCGCCTGCTGACATCCCGCGCATAACGGAATAAACAGGCTTTCCTGCGCCATCCAGACCGACAGTTTCTGATAGAATTCGATGATATTCTGCCCATTGTTTCCGGCAGGGAAAGAATTCAATATATCAGCCGAACGGGTTTTATCAAATTCTGGCACCCAGTCAGCGGAATCGGTCTCTTTCGTACGCGCGATCAGTCCGATTCTCGCAATGGTTTGTACCGGTGATTCATGGACAGATGATTCTATGTACGCGAGCTCATAATCTCCTGCGGCAAGCTTGTCTTTCCAAACACTCCCGGGCACAGGCTCCAAATGAATTGTTAATCCATATGCGTGTATATCCGCGGCATACTTTTCGCAGACCGACGCGACATCCGGAGCGTGATCGGGGTATATGAGCGTGAGAGCATCAATGGGTACGCCGTCCCTCAGAAGCTGGCCTGAATCATTCTGACGCGTCATACCCGCCTTTTCCATCAGAGAATGAATGAGATCATCCGCGTCATCCGCCGCGGCGTTTATCGTTGACTGAATCGCGTTATGATCAAGTTTAACCATGACGGATGGTACCGTAAGCACGTCCGTATTCTTCACCGGTATAGCGTACCCGCTGAGCGATGACGCATCCACGGGATTCGAAGCCGCCGCGAGCAGCTGCCGGAACGCCCGCAGGCCGAGCTCTTCTCTGACCGCGAAATTGATCGCCAATCCCCCGAGCACTTCTCCTGAAAAGACACGCGTCAGGATCGGTTTTTTCGGATCGGAAGAGCCGGGCGAGGGCTCCCCGGGCACGGTCGGACCGGGTTTTGCCGTCTCCTCTGTGCCTGCAGTCAGATCTGTACCGTGAGCCGCTGCCGTGCTAAGTAATAAATCAATTTCGGCGTTTCCGAGTGCCCGCCCGGCGAAGGAGGGCTGCCCGTACTTCAAAATGGTAAAGAAGAGAGGACCGCCCATGCTGGCAGCATCGGCCTGCCGTGAAAAAGTAATGGAAAATGAGTCCTCCTGATAAAGTTTCCAGGGACCCGTTCCCACGACGCTGACATTTGTCTCATCCAGTGACCCAATGGCAGAAACATCCGATAACACCGGTTCCCATACATGCTCCGCCACGATCGGCATCGCGGAGAGCACATCCAGAACATACCAGCCGGCATTCTTCTCATTCCCATTGAAATCAATGGCGAGCGTCTGTTCGTCTCTGACGGTTATCTGTGAGATAAAGCGTTCAAGAACATTGCCTTTCGACGTCTTCATTTTCAGATGCGCGTTAAGCGTAAAAGCAATGTCTTGCGCACCAATCGGATAGCCGTCATGCCACATTTTTTTATCGCTCATCCGGATTTCCAGGCTGAGATCGCTGAGCTGAAACGATTCCGCCAGTACGACCTTATATGCGGGGATCTCAGGATCAAAGGTCACCAGCGTCTGATACACCGGCTGATAATAACCGGAAGGATCAACAGGGAAAAGGCCTTCCCCTTCGGCAAAAGGATTGAGATTATAACGTCCTGGATCATCCATACCGGCCATCATCCGGTCTTTCCGATCACCCGGGATACCCCTGAAAACTACCTGGTCATTAGCAGGCGGGGTCGGGGCAGCCGGCTGTCCTGATTGTGAGGGGAGGTTATCGGCTGTGGTATCTGTCGTGGAAGTGGCCGGAATCCCGCAGGCTGTGACTTGCATCAACAGGCATGCAGCCAGAAAACACGCCGCCGCGGTTTGCAGGAATCGTTTTTTTTGATGTGCCCTTCCCATAAATATCCTCCACATGTTGGACAATCAGCTGGATTTATTTTAACATGAGCCGATGAACAACATGAAAGTTAAATCTCAGTGGAAACAAAAGACATGGATCAGAATCCTTCTCAGGCTTCTCGCGGTGGTATTAGGGATTTTTTTCGCTCTTTCCGGCTCAATTATATTCATCTATGCCTACATCGCGCTTAAAGGAAACGCCCGGACATATAAACTGGAAGATCTCCCGCACAATGTCGACTGCATTATTGTCCCCGGCGCTCAGGTACTCAGAAACCGCGCCCCTTCGCCCATGCTTCAGGATCGCCTTGACGGCGCGGTTGCCATGTACCGGGCCGGCGTATCTGATCGTATTCTCGTCTCCGGAGATCATCGCGAAGATAACTACAACGAACCTCTGGTCATGTACAAATATCTCATTAAACAAGGTATCCCCGATGAAGCGATCTTCATGGACCATTTCGGGCTCGACACCTACGACACCGTCTACCGCGCCATCCATGTCTTCAAGGTAAAAACAGCTGTCATCGCCACACAGCGGTTCCACCTGCAGCGAGCTCTGTATATCGGCGGGAAACTGGGGCTGGACTGTGTCGGCTACGCGACGGACCCGCGTTATTACGCGTCAGAGTTATATATGTTTATCCGGGAAATAGGGGCCCGTTTGAAGGCTGTCTATGAAATCCATACAGACGCACTTCCCGGGCGGATGAGCCCCGCTCATCCCATTTCCGGGGATGGCCGCGGCACGCGTCAGTCCTTCTGATCCATTGGGAGTTATGATAACGGCGGCGATACCGGACCCCTCTCCTTCATCACGCGAGCAGCGCGGACATTCGCCGCGAGCACGTTCACAGCTGTGAACAGCTCGACGCCTTCGCTGACGGCGGTTTGTGTCTCAGCCAGAACAGATTGCGTGCTCGACCCGTAGTAAATAGCCAGATCGAGATTGAGAATGATACCGTACGGTTCTTTGTGAATCTTCTGATCGACGATCTCTTCAACGCCGTCAACTTTTAAAGCAAGGATCCGGACGAGATCTTTCATCGCCTGGTCGGACATCGCGTAACTCCCGAGCGTGGAAAAGGTCGGTCTGACGACTGTCCGGTCATAATCCGCCGGACTTTGCGGACTTTGCGGTCCGAATACGCTTCCGAGATCAAACTTCTGCCACAGCCGGGCAAGCGGCTCTGTGAGATAACCGGAGAATTCGTGTTTGATCTCCATACTGGGAACGGGAATCGTGTGTTTGCCCTCCGACAGACGCGTCAGTTTTGCCTGGTTCCGCTCATCTTCAGTCGAAACATCTTCAATCCTGATTTTAATCGAGGGCTGGTTAAGCCATAAATTTTCACAGATACGGGAAAGCATGGCGTCTGAAGTACCGAGTATCATCAGCGCTCTCGGAAGCCTTTCGATCAGGGCACGCCTCATATTCTCCGCCCGTACGGGGTCAAGGAACAGCGCCTGCCGCACCGATTCCATTTTTGACTCGGCACGCTTGGCGGATGCCCCCGCCACAATAGCGCCGCCGTGAATCAGAAGCCCGTCGTCGATGATGTAGTTAATCTGGTATTCACGGGCGACATTGATCGCGCGTGTCGACTTTCCGGTGCCGCTGGAACCCACGAAAGAGATAACCGCGATTCTCTCCAGAATTTCGCGTATCTCATTCTGGCTCTGTTCTTCGTAAGCCGTGCTGCGCTCATTCATCTGGGTTATGACAGCGTCGGCAAGACGGCCAAAGGGATTGAAGAGCGGCTCGGACACATGTGCCTCGCGATTTTCCCGCTCGCGGGCTGCGTTCTCCCTGTCAGGCTTCCGCAGATCTCTTCTTCGTCTGAACCAGCCCGGAACCATTGTTATTCGTCGTCTTCCTGATCCCAGTTGTGGTAAACATCCTGGACGTTGTCATTGTCCTCCAGCAAATCGATCAGTTTTGCCATATTCGAAATGGATTCTTCGTCTTCAAGCATGACCCACGAGATCGGTACAGGTCCGAGGTCCTGATCCGCGAATTCATATTTCTGTGCCAGTTTGTCACGTACGGCTGCGTAGTCGTTCGGCGACGTCGTGATCTGATAGATATATTCATCATCGTCCGCGTCGACCATATCGACGTCTTCCGCGCCTGCTTCCAGCGCGTCAATAAACAGCTGTTCCTCATCAATCGCGTCTTCGCTTTCGATAATGAGCGTGCCTTTGCGTTCAAACTGGAAAGCGACACAACCGTCTGTCCCGAGATTCCCGCCGTATTTGTCAAAGATGTGGCGCACTTCCCCCGCTGTCCTGTTTCGATTGTCCGTCAGTGCCCTTACCATAACGGCTACGCCGCCGGGCCCGTATCCCTCGTACAGTATTTCTTCAATCATGCTGGAGGAACTGTCCCCGGAAGCCCGGCTGATCGAACGCTGAATATTATCACTCGGCATGTTGTATGATTTGGCTTTGGCGACCACATCCCGCAAAAGCGAATTCTTATCCGGATCGGGCCCCCCTTCGCGAACGGCAATTTGAATTTCACGCCCGAGTTTTGAGAAGATTTTAGCGCGCTTCTCATCAACCGCCCCTTTGCGGCGCTTGATATTATTCCATTTAGAATGACCAGACATAAAGCCTCCAGAAAAATAGCATCGGCTGTTTCTCGTCAATTGATCGCGATAAATCGGGAGATCAGCCTCTCTTTGCTATTATACACACCATACCGCGTGCCCCGCAAAAAGAGAGTCATGGAGAAGTGGCAGCAGCCACCGGGTGAGGCGGTGAACCAGCTCAACAGATGGCATGATACCGCCGGATGTTAAGACCTGGAAGAGTCGCGGAAGAAGCTCTCCCGCTCGAGCCATTTCTCCCCGGTGGGTTCTACGGAGGCTCCACCCGCGGAAATGTTCATAATCATCTCGCGGAGCGTGTCTGAACGATCCGCCGCCGCTCCCACAATCCACCGGACAGTTTCCCCAAATACAGGTGTTTGCTGATAATACCCTTCCGATTCGAGCCGGCCTGACAGCTGGTGATAAACGGCGTAATCCGTCGACAGAGCAAACGTATGGCAACGAACGAATTCTACGGGCAGGGCGTCGGAAAGTGCCCCGCGCGCTGTCTGCGAATAAGCGCGCGTCAGTCCTCCTGTTCCCAGTTTGACGCCCCCGAAGTACCGGATAACGACCAGACCGGCCATGTCAATCCCTTCCTTTATAAGAACCTCAAGCACTTGTCTGCCTGCGGTTCCCTGGGGTTCTCCATCATCGGAAAAGCGCTGCAGCAGAACTGGCCGGCTGATGCGCCACGCGTAAACATAATGGGTCGCCTGCGGAAAAAGGACACGTGCGTCGTCCAGCAGCCGCTCCGCGTCCTCCGCCTCATCAAGCGGCCTGCAGATTCCGATAAACCGCGACCCGCGGTCGAGCCTTTCAAAGCGGCCTTCACGCCGGACAGTCGTGAATTTATCAGGCATGCCCCTCGCCAATCGGACGGATAACATCAATCCCATGCATCCAGGGTTTCAGCACCTCCGGCACAATAATCGATCCGTCAGGCTGCTGACACTGTTCGACGATCGCGGGGATAACACGCGATGTCGCGAGCCCTGAACCATTGAGCGTGTGACAAAACTCTACCTTGCCTGTTTCCGCTCTCCTGAAACGGATGCTGCCACGCCTTGCCTGATAATCCCCTGCTGTTGACACGGAGCTGACCTCTTTGTAGATCTGCATACTCGGGATCCAGATCTCAATATCAAAGGTCTTGCGCATCCCCGCTGAACAGTCGCCCGCCGCCAGCATGCTTATGCGATGAGCAAGCCCCAGCCCTTCAACGAGTCTGCCGGCTTTCCGGACCAGTTCCGCAAAGGCTTCTTCCGAATCCTCGGGGCGCGTGTACTGGAACATCTCCACTTTATTGAACTGATGCCCGCGGATCATGCCGCGCTCGTTCGCGCGGTAAGAGCCGGCTTCGCGCCTGTAGCAGGGTGTGTAGGCAAAATATTTCTTCGGTAGTTCTTCTTCCGCCAGAATTTCATCCGCGTGAATATTGGTCAGCGCTGTCTCCGCGGTCGGAAGAATAAACTGAAATTCATCTCCTCCGCCTCTGATCTGGAAGACATCCTCCTCAAATTTAGGGAACTGCCCGCCGACATAACCACAAGAATAGTTGAGAATATGGGGCGTCAGCAGCATTTCGTACCCGTCATTCAGGTGATCATTGATAAAATAGTTGAGAAGCGCCCACTCAAGGACAGCTCCCGCTCCGCGGTAAATCCAGAAACCGCTGCCGGAAAGCTTCGCACCTCTCTCATAGTCGATCATCCCGGTCGATTCCACAAGTTCAACATGGTTTTTCATCGACGCATCGACAGGTATGGGCTCCCCCCAGACAGAGACAACTTCATTGTTTTCCTTGCCGCCGGCGGGAATATCATCGCTGGGGATATTGGGAATAGCTCTCAGAAACTCAAGCTGCTCCTCAGCCATCGTATTAATCAGAATATCGTTTTCTTTTATCCGGTCGCTGAGCTCGCGGAGTCTCGCGGTCCATGCGGAGACATCACCGCCTTCTTTCTTAATCACTGGGATTTGCGCTGATTGACGGTTGCGTTCGGCTTTAGATTCCTCATTCTCGTGCATCAGAGCACGCCGCCTTGCGTCAGCTTCCAGGAATTCTGCAAAATCAATTTCGAATCCCCTCCGCGCCAGCTTCTCAGCTACTTCCTG
Source organism: Bacillota bacterium (assembly GCA_029570375.1). Classification (GTDB taxonomy): domain Bacteria; phylum Bacillota; class Clostridia; order Saccharofermentanales; family DTU023; genus UBA4923. The sequence continues at coordinate 44,168 of JAKPXB010000046.1, forward strand.
TGGATTATTCCTGATATAGGCAATATCAAGCATACCTTTCTCCCCCTGGTAAACGCACTAAATAATCAACAGCTCCCATTCTAACACGAGAACCGTATTACTTACCGTTGTAGTCAGCCCCCATCGCCTCTTCGACAAAATGATCCATGATCGCCCGTTCAATCGACGCGGGAATAACACCGATAAAATAGCCTTCGCGATCAATCAGATACGTTGTGGGCAGACCGGTAACATCGTAGGCCGAGAATGTGCTTCCCTGTTCATCAAACAGAACGGGAAATGTCAGGCTGTTCTCTTTTAAAAACTCATTTATCCCCGCGGATGTTTTCTCATGCTGTTCATTGCCTTCGGCACTTCCGTCTGAGTGCGAAGGAAAAACGACGCCTAGTACGACGAGATCACCCGTGTTCGAGCCCCGGTCCTGATAGAGTTGTTCTATATCCGGAAGCTCCTGCAGGCATGGATCACACCATGAAGCCCAGAAAGTCAGATAAACAATCCTGCCGCGGTAGTCGGACAGCCTGTGCGTCTGGCCGGACTGATCGGCCAGCGTAAAATCCGGCGCCAGTGAATAACCCTGCGCATTCGTCTGGATAACGCCCGATGGCGGACTTTCCTTTTTATCACGCCGGCACGACGTGCCTGCCAGTATCACAGAACACAGAAGCAGCCACAGGCTGACAACGAGTATGAACCTTCGAATTCTTCTTGAATCCATCGCCCTAACCTTTGCTATCCGATTGACATCCCGCTCATCAGCAAAATATTTCGCCGCCGCGCAAATGAAAAGAAGTGCCCCCTGTCCCGCGCACGGATCGATAGGAACTGCTTAATTACCTGTCAGGAAAGAGATTAATTTTTTATGTGTATTCCCCATCTTAAAAGGCCAGACCTCTTTCCCGTTGATAAATGTCCTGTACGTATCACTCATTGCCGGAAGCTGCAGCTGCCGGCGCTGGTAGGAGAGATACGAGGGCGTCAGATACTGGCTGAGATTGAGATTGGTCCTTGTGTTTGCGAGAACAACATTGGCGACATTATAAAGGTTCGCGCCGTTGGAAGCCATCGCACTCATAATGGAATTAACAACAGTCCGCTGTCTTCTGTTCCTTTGAAAATCACTGTCAATTTTGCGAATCCGCGCGTACCGCAGCGCGTCGCTCCCATTCATGAGATGGTACCCCGGCGCCATCTCCAGGTGCCGCGCTTCGGCCGGCGTCAGCGTAATCCCGACCCCGCCGGCGGCGTTGACGATCTTGACAAAAGAATTGAAATTGACGGTCACATACCCTTTGATCGGGATCCCCATGTTCCGCTCAATGGTGCGGACGGCAAGGCCCGGGCCGCCATACGAATAAGCCGCGTTGAGAAGACCCCACTGGTGGTTTGATATTCCGATATTGACATACATCGCCCTCATCAGGGAAACAATGTTAATCTGTTTTTTGTTCCGGTTAATTGAGAAGATCATGATGACGTCCGCTCTTCCCCGGAAATCGTTGGCTCTCGAATCAACGCCGAACAGGACAATATTCTCCACCCCGTCTATTTTCTTTACTTTTGGCTGAGGTTCAGCCGTAGATTGAGTTAGTTTCTTGTCCTGTTCCGTTTTCTTCGGGTCGTTCGTTGATATACTGTCTTCCGGTTCAGATTCGGTTCCGTCGAGCAAATCCTGCAGGTCATTGAAGTCGTCTTGGAGTTCCTGCTTGTCGGCCTCTTTCATCCCGCCCAGCCATTCACGGTCCGTGAGGTCTTTTACCATGATCGCTTCGGAAAACTGAGGATCCGCGAAGGTCACACCGGACATCATATCCGCATAAATAATAATCAGTCCCGTGAATAACGCCAGAATAAGACCTGCCGCGACTCCACAGGCGATAAATTTTGGCGCATATAAACGGGTGAAGGCGGATAGCTTTCTTCGTTTATATGCTGACTGATGCGCAGGCGGAGCAGACGGGTTGGCCGTTTGATTTCTGTCACTAGAAACGTAGGAAGCGTCATGCGCACTTAGGGCGCTCTGTCTGCCCCGGACTGTCTGGTGATTCTTCATCTCCTTCATCCCCTCTATACGAATATGGTTGAATGCATTTTAATAACAAGTATCCGGGAAGCGGGAATTCTCCCGGATACTGTCTCCGCGCCGCGGCAATTCGATCGAAAACGGTCTGCCCCTGTCCCTCGTCTTACCAGCGGAAACCCCATCTGAAGCCGGCGTTGTAACAGGCTCCGACGATAAACCACAATACAACGAAGACTCCGATCACGGTCAATACCTTCAGCCACGATTTCGAAACAGCGTCTCGCGGCGAAAACAGGCACGCAAGAGAAGCACCCAGAGAAACTAACCTGACAAACTGGAACAGTGCACTGATGAAATGTACCGACGAATAGAATACAGGGAAAGCGATCCCGAAGATCATGGCAAAAAATACAACCGGCAGCGCCACATTATGGTATGACGAATACTCAGCAAAGACAGCTTCAAGGGTTGAAGCCTCGTCCTTCTCCCAGTACTTTTTGACAAACCAGACAGCTACTGGTAAAACGCCGATAAAAACCATATTCATGAGCCAGGTCAAAAAGAACGCCCCTGCGTGCCAGCTCATACCGGAGGCGTTCCCCAGTGTAAAGAAAAACGCGACCAGGAAGGGAACAATGGCGGCCAGCAGTATAGACATAGGCTCTGTTGTACCGAGAAATCCCTTCGTCAGCCATGGGAAATAGCCCTTTGCTTCGAGAGCGAGCTTTGAGGGAGGCTTCGGCGCCGGAGGAACCCCGGGAGCGCTCGGCTGAGCAGGCGGATAATAACCCGCCGGAGCGTACCCCTGAGGGGGTGCTTGCGTTCCCTGCGGAACCTGAGGCGGCGGGACAAGAGTTCCCGGTGCCGTATCCAGAGGCGAGGCCGGAGGAGCGGGAGGCATCACAGGCTGTTCGGGAGCTGCCGGTGAAAGTGGCGTGACTTGGTCGGAGAACACAGGCGTGCTTTCAGTTTTCGGTTCAATCCCGGCGGTGTCCTGTTCCTGAGGCAATGCCTGAGAAATCTGTGCGATATCTCCCATTGCCTGCGGCTTACCACAATTACCGCAGAATGCCGCGTCATCAGGAACTTCTATGCCGCAAAATTCACATTTTTTCATTTGTAAGTCTCTACTTTCGTCTCGGTCCCTCTTTTGAAATCGATTTCAATCAGAGAGCGTGCTTCATGATAAATATTCAGAGCTATTTTATCACACGGAAGCGTGAACTTACCCCGCTTGACATGACAATCGCCATGAGCAGTGCTGCGTCTTTATTGTTTCAGATGCCGCCGATACCTGAGAGCTGTCAAAATCTGCCGGAACCGTGTTATCGTGATACCATATTATTCAAAAGTGAGAGCATTTCAGCGGGAAGGAACTTCTATGAGAGCCATCGTACAGCGTGTTGAAAAAGCTTCCGTCGAATGTGATGACGGACATCACTCTTCTATCGGCAGGGGTTATCTGATCTTGCTCGGAGTCGGTTCTTCGGATCATGAAGATCAGTGTGCCAAACTGTGGCAGAAAATAAAGAAGCTTCGCATTTTCCCTGACGACCACGGAAAGATCAACCTCGATCTGGCCGCTGTGGACGGAGAGGTACTGATCGTATCGCAGTTCACCTTGTTCGCCGACACAAGAAGGGGCAACCGCCCGAGTTTCATCAACGCCGCCCCGCCGCCGCTCGGGGAGCGTCTGTACGATTATTTTGTGGCGTTGGCAAAACGCGATGTACCCGTCGTCGGGACAGGATCTTTCGGGGCCACGATGGCTGTCAGCCTTGTCAACAGCGGTCCTTTTACCGTCTGGCTTGATACAGACGACATGTAGGGAGATCTTCATACGGGTTGAGAATACGGCGGACGCAATATGGCCGGCCGCGATTATCTCACGTTCGCGAAGGCGCCGTGTTCAATCGACGCACATCAGACGGATAAGAAGGCGCCGTCTAAATAGTGTCTGCGGTTGAATCGATTTCGGTGATAAAAAAACGCACGCCCGAAAAAGCCGGGCGAATCGCCGCAAGGCTTTCCTCACAATCTTTCCTGTCTGCAAATAAGGCAAAACACGAAGGCCCGCTCCCCGACATCGAAACAACAGAAGCGCTCGTCGCGCGCAGCGCTTCCAGCAAAGAAGCTGTCTGCCCGTGCGATTCACTGATTACGGAGGTAAAATCGTTTTGCACGAGGGGCGCAATAGCTTTCAGCGATTGCCGGCTGATCGCTTTACGCCACGGCTCCTGCCTCATCGGCCTTTCGGCTCCGGTTTCGGAACCGAAACCGGACGATCTTCGTTGATCGAGCATACGGAACGCTTCTTTTGTCTGAACAGCATGCGGGGGAACCGCGAGCAGTACAGAAACAGGAGACAGTTTCGGGAGGGGAGTCATGATTTCCCCTACTCCTCCGCACAACCGCACACCACCGTATAGACAGAAGGGAACATCCGCACCGCATCTGAGCGCGATCTGTTCCAACTGAAGACATGTCATGCGGGGCAGCACCTCTCCGGGCCGATCGAGGATTCCCTCCTGTAAACCAGCATATAAAAATCGGAGTATCGCGGCGGCATCGGCGCTTCCGCCTCCCAGCCCCGCCGCCTCAGGGATGTGTTTATCTATCCATACCGCGAGTTGAACAGAGCCGGGATCAACACCGGCGTATTCAAAGAACATTTCCGCCGCGCGATAACAGAGATTACCCTCGCCCCCGGGAACACTCTTCACATTCGACTCAACACGCCACAGGCGGCTGCCCGGGCAGGTATCGCTGCGGGGAGAACTCTTACCATCCGGATTTTCAACAAAGCTGAACTCAACAGTTATGAGATCTGCCAGAGCAAGTGTCGTCATCACGGAGCGCAATTCATGCATCCCGTCCGTCCGGCGTCCGAATACCTGAAGAGTTAAATTGAGTTTTGCACGCGCCTGAACGCGCCCCCGATAAAATGGAAGTTTATCCAAAATTACTCAGTTTTCTTGTTGGAGCAGTAATTCAAGCTCCTCGTCGTTAAAAGCCACTTCTACCACTTTGGTAAGCAAGTCAATATAGCTGAAACAAACGTGTTCGCTGTACGTCGGACTGATGGGGCAGCAAACAGTAAACACATTTGATGAACAATTCTCCAGAAAACCCTGGTGGATAACCGTCCGACGGCGCCCACCATTCGATTTAAGCATGATGCGCTGGCCGAGTCGAGCTTCCAGATCAGCGCGGCAAGACGCCAAATCATTCTTTGCGATCAATAAATTCACCTCGAATTCCAGTTGCGATTTTGCAAATGCCGATATCTCGCCATCAAACCGCATTATAGCTTATATCGGTGACTTTTGCAATTATCCGGATCAACCGCCGGGGCCCCGGATGAACGACAGATTCCGCGCGTATCATAGAGCGGGCACGCCCCTTGCCGGACAATGCGTCTGTTGCTGGATTCTTTGAAACCGCCCGGCCGGTATCTCAGGCATGCACCGCGTCACCTGCTTAAACACTTCCTGACAATACCGCCCCCGAGCACACGATCCTCCCAATAGAAGACGGCGGATTGTCCCGGCGACACCACTCTCTGCGGATTCGGGAATATGACCGAGGCGTTCCCGCCGGCTCTTGTCGTGATACGAGCCGGCCGGGCGATTCCCTGGGAACGGATCTGCACCAACGCGTCAAAAGCCTCAGGAAGCGGGTCAATGGAAACGACGCCGCTTAATTCAACTGCATCGATCAGTGCGTCTTCTTCATACCCGAGGATAACCGTGTTGTTGGCAGTATCTTTCGAAAGAACGGTCATTCGCCTTCCGGTCGCTATTCCGAGCCTGCGGCGCTGGCCTTCCGAGAAGTGCCAGCTCCCGGTGTGTTCACCGATAATTTCACCTTCTGTATTGAGGAAAAAACCCGGTGTGTCCTCAACGCCCTGTTCCGCCAGAAATGAGCGAAGCTTCGTATCGCCCAGGAAACAGATATCCTGACTATCGGAGGCCTGCGCGACACTGTCACCGAAAACAGATGCGATTGCCCGGATCTCGCTCTTTGAATACGATCCGAGTGGAAACAGTGTTCGGTTAAGTACCTTTCGGTTGAGCCGGTAGAGAAAATAACTCTGGTCTCTTTTCCTGTCAAGCGCCCGACAAAGGTAAGGCCGCACGCTATCGCCCGTCAGGCGCGCATAGTGGCCGGTGGCGATTAAATCGAGCCCTCTCTCTTCCGCCACTTTGAGCATAAGACGGAACTTAAAGTCCGGATTACAAAGAACACACGGATTAGGCGTCTCACCAACCCTCCACGACCGGACAAACGGACAGACAACGTCTCTGTAAAATGCTGAAGTGACATCCATCTCAATGTGATCAATCCCCAGCGATCGCGCCACATGCGCCGCGCGCTCATACGGTTCGGACTGCGTCTCTCCGTCCTTCCAGGTCCGAAGTGTCAAAGCGGTCACCTTATAGCCCGCACTCATCAAAAGCGCCGCCGCCGCCGCGCTATCGACACCTCCCGAAAGCCCCAGAAGGACAGAGGTTCCTCTGCTGTGTCTGTTCAAATCGCTGTCCATGAAAATATCGTAACTAAAAAACAGGGTAAAATGCAAACAAGCGAAACGGGCAGGATTCCCATTGTCATACGGGATTCATCTGCCCGTTTCTTTGAGGTGTACTTTCAAAGTACGTCCTCCTTTCTTGTCCCTGCTCTAGCCACCTCGATGCCGGTTGGAGTTCGATAACTCCACGAACCATTCCGGCTGAAAGAACCTGTACTTCCACATTCACTCTCTGAGGTCTTCTGTTTCAATACCATACCGGGTCTAGCAACCCACGCTGCAGAATCCTCTTTTTGCCCTGTGGCTGTGCGGCTTCTCGCGGGACACCTTGTTTCTGATTACTCCAACTTGTTAGAATCATATTGAGATTTGATTCATACACCCGTCTATGTAATCCATTAAGGTTACTTGTATCCTACCACGCGAAAAGCCAATTGTCAATAATTATTCTGATTTTCTCATTATAAACCAATTATAATCGGGCAAAGACCGCTGCCGGTCTGCCAGCCGTCCTCCAACACCGCCGTGCGTACAGTTCGGTACACGTCGGCTCCAAACTTTACTTCACTTTAGCGTAACGATCCGAAAGTATCAGAGATCGGGCATTTGACTGATACTTCCCGCCGCCGGGCGCATAGCTGGCTTTCACACCGAGTTATTGTCCAGTTCGGGGGTACAAGAAAAAGGACAGAGAATTGTATTCGTTTCTCTGTCCTAAGATGGAGCCTTTTGCCGGAATCGAACCGGCGACCTCATCCTTACCATGGATGCGCTCTGCCTACTGAGCTAAAAAGGCATCTATTTCGCTGCCCGTCAATAATACAAAGGAATGGAGCGTTTGTCAAAGCGGGAGCGGGGGCAAAATCATGTCTCTAATTGCAAAAGTAAATGCACATGGGAATTAGCATTTACTTTTGCAAACGGAGATGTGCATTTAGTTCTTGAAAGAATAGAGTCTATAAAATCCTGATGCATATCCCTTTCTCCATCGTCCCCCCGGGGGGACGATGTGCATTTAGTTTTACAAACCCTTCTGCTCAGGCTCCTTCACGACAGTCCATTCGATAGAATAGTTCAGGGATTTGGATAGAAAACTGCGGCGCGCGGGAAGGAGGAATACCATGACCCGTTCTTTTATTCAATTGACATTTTCCGAGCGACGCGACCTGGAACGCATGTTAGCGGAACGCAGGAGCGTTGCCCATATCTGCATTGCGTACAAATCTTCTCAAGCGATTTGTCCTCTAGTATTGTTTTGACTCGCCGTATTGGGATATAAAGTCCTGCTCCATCTCTTTGACAATTGACAGCATCTTGGACTTATCAAAGGAGCGAACGCTGTTGCCCGCCAGGAATTTTTCTTTGAGGTTAAAAGTGACACCTTCCCCAAATGCGTTGCCTGCATTCAGCTCCTCTGGATCCACAAAGGCCATGACGATTTTCTCATCATAATAGTTAAGCGCTTCGTAGGCGTCGATGACCGAAAACTTACCGCCCTTCGTAGATATAATCAAGTCCAGCTGTGTCCCGCGTCCTGATTTTTCGTATAGAGAAACGAGGTAATTATACTCCAGCGCAACGGCGACAGTGACATAGTATGTATCCTTATCCAATTCTTCCGGAGAGCTTATCTTTGTGGAGATGAAATAATTCGTTTTGCCGTTGGACATTCGCTCACAAAGAAACCGATGGATTCGTACTTTCTCTGTCAGGTATGTCGTAATGTTCTCGCCTTGCAGAAATTTCCCTATATTATGATCTGTTCCCAAATCCCTGTTCTCGTAAAATGCCGTGACGAAGCGATCTACAAAATCAGGTAGATCCAGCATGTCAATTTCAGCCTTTTGGCAAGCAGGAAATAAGACAAGAATGATGGCAAGTATAAGGATAATGCCAATACGTTTCATCGCGTGTAACCTCCTTTATTGATTATGCTGTTCTATCATGGAACTCTTTAACTGGCTTCGTTTGTCGTATCTCAATCCAACCAATGGCGCCGGCACTCATCAAGAATGAGAAGCAAGAAATAGTGTTATGTAGTAAATACTAATTTAATTTTATAATGCAACTTGGAAACTGTCAAAGGCAAAATCATGTGTTGTCGTTAATGATTAATTGCAAAAGTAAACTGGACAGCTCGACGCGCGGGTTGTTTACGGTTTGATCCTTTACGCGAATGCCGGTGCTTCGCGCTCCGCCTGCCGCGCGGGTCATTCTTTGTCGGAGCGATAAGATCAAGCCCCAGGATGCTTCGCTCCGCCCGCCGCGGTGATGCCGTACGGCAGCATCGCGGAGCGTGCGTTATAATCAGTAACAGCTGATTAGCTGAATGTCGGAGGAAATGATTTTGAAACTGAATACTTCGTCTTACCTGCTGGGTAAGAAAGAACTTTTGAAAGAACTGGTTGAGCGGCTGGGCAGGGACTTCTCGTATGTCTCCGTGCTGGGCACTGATGTGACGGGGATGACCTGGCGGGTCCAGACGAGCGGGATGACGCTGCGCCCCTCGAACGACGAGGAACGCGGCTTCGTGGTGCGCGTTTTTCAGGAATCGGGATTCAGCGAGTACAGCTTCAATAAGCTGGACGCGCAGACGATTGGCGAAGTGGTCCGGCAGGTGAAGCGGACGGCGGAACGGGATCGCGCCGTTTTTCTGAATCACGCGGAAACGCTTCCGTATCCGTCGGCTCCCGCGGATGAACCGCTTGAGCGGTCCTTCGTCCAGGAGGTGGAGAGCCTCCCTGAGCTTGCGGATCCCGCGGAGGTGCTGAACCGCATGAAGGCGATTCATGACCGCGTCAAAGAAAAGCATGAGCAGCTGGTTCAGCTGATGCTGATGCTGACCTATACGCAGGTAAATAAAATCTTTCTCTCGAAGAACCGCGATCTCTACCAGAGTTATGTGTACACCAACGCGGCGTGCGCCGGGGTGGCGCGCGGCGAGGATAAGGTGGAGAGCGACTACGCTCCGGCGTCCGGCCTTTGCGGACTGGAACTGCTCGACCGCATGGAGGAGCTGGCAGAGAAAGCGGCCCGTCAGTCGGTTGAACTTCTCTCAGCCGAAAAGGTGCAGCCGGGCGAGTACGACATCATCTGCGATCCCGAATTTACCGGCCTGCTCGCGCACGAAGCGTTCGGCCACGGCACGGAGATGGACATGTTTGTCAAGGACCGCGCCAAAGGAAGAGAATATATGAACCGGCGCGTGGGCTCCGATATGCTGATGATGCACGACGGCGCGACGGCCGCACGGGAAGTCTCCAGCTATCTCTTTGACGATGAGGGCAATCCCGGCAGCGATACGCTGATCATCGACCACGGCATTCTGAAGAGCGGGATGTGCGACGAGCTGTCCTCTCTGCAGCTCGGCGTCGCCCCGACGGGAAACGGCAAGCGAGAATCATACAAACGCAAAGCGTATACCCGCATGACGAACACCTTTTTCGACGAAGGGGACGACGATCTCGAGGCGATGATTGCCTCGATTGAACACGGCTACCTGCTGGAAGGCCTGTCTTCCGGCATGGAGGATCCGAAGAACTGGGGATGCCAGTGCGTGGCGGCGAAAGGCCGTGAGATCCGCGACGGCAGGCTCACCGGCAGGCTGATCAGTCCCGTTTACCTGACGGGTTATGTACCAGAGCTGCTCGAATCGATCAGCATGATCTCGCCCGGTTTGGAACTCTGCGGCTGCGGCTATTGCGGAAAAGGCTGGAAGGAGCGGGTGAAGACATCGACCGGCGGGTCTTACATCAAAATGAGAGGGAGGCTCTCCTAATGCTTCAATTGATTCTGGACAATCTCCGCGGGAGAGACGATATAAAAGACTGGATTCTGACGGAAAGCCGCCTGGAATCCGCCGAACTGTTTTTTGTGCGGGACCGGCTCGACATGAACCGCCGCACGTCAATTCAAGAGTGTGAACTGCACGTGTACGTCGATTTTAACGAAGACGGCACAGCGTATACCGGCGACGCGGTCGCGCTGATCGGGCCGGATGACAGTCCGGAAGAGATCGGACGGAAGATCGACCGCGCTGTTTTTTCGGCCGGTCTGATCAGGAATCCCGCTTACCCGCTGCCCGGTCCGGGCAGCGCGGAGCCGATCATCAGGCAGGGATTCGACACGGTCGGCGATCTCGAAAAGCGGTTCGCCGGGCTGCACCGCCTCTTCTTCGGTTCATACGCCTATCAGGCGCGCGTGAATTCCGTTGAGATTTTCACCAAAGCGGGGACGAAACGCACGATCAGCTCGAAAGGGCTGGATGTGACGGAGCCGGTCAGCGAGTTCATGTTTGAACTGGTGACCGACACGGACACCGGCGCCGAACCCGTCGAGATATTCAGGATTTACAACCTGACCTCGCAGGATGAGGAGGAAATCCGCGCGATCGTCGTGAAGCAGCTGATAGAGACGGAAGGGCGCGCCACGGCGCTCCCCTCGCCACTCATGGAACACTGCCGCGTGATCATCTCCGGCGCGGAAGTGGAAGAATTCCTCTTTTACTATGTTTCGCACGCGACCGATTCGCTCGTGTACCAGAAAGTGAGCCGCGCCGCGCTGAACGAGCGCTTCGTGCCGGCAGGCGCGAAACAGACACTGAACATCCGGATGAATCCGGCGCTGGCGTCTTCGCCCGTGGCGCGCGCGGTCGATGATGAGGGGAAAATCCTCCTGCCTTATCCGCTGTACGAAGACGGCGTCGTGAAGAACTTCCGGACGCACGCGCGCTTCAGCCACTACCTCGGGATGCCGCACATCGGTTTTGTTTCGACTTTTGAGGCGGAGGGCGGCGAGTGCTCTCTCGACGATCTCAGGAAGGATGATTACATCGAAATCCTCGCCTTCTCGTCATTCCTGATGGACACAACGACGGGCGATTTCGGCGGCGAATTCCGGCTCGCCCGAATGGTCCGCGGCGGTGAAGTCAGTTACATCACCGGCGGCGCCATCTCCGAGAACATCAGCAAAGCCCAGCTGACCATGCGGTTCAGCCGCGAACTGCAAAACCAGAAATGCTCCCGCGTCCCCGCCGCCATCGTCCTTGAAGACGTCGCCATCACGGGAAAACCGATGTCATAGACGGCGAGTCATTCCGGAGCAACGCGATCGTACACGCATCTGTCCGCAGACTGCCGGTTATTGAAGGCGCGGGGCTGTCTTCATACTTTTCGCTCTCACGGCTGAAAAGGAAAGTGCTGAGGCCTTTTCCCCGGAGACCGTGGACGCGCTGCGCGTACTGCTGGCGGAACTTCGCGGGGTTGGTATGCCCGAAAAGGATATGCTCCAGCTCTGCCAATCCATTTACAGGGAGGGAAGATCATGACGATGCAGATTTTCATGTGGCTGAGCATCGGGTGGATGCCGGTTCTGATGTTCGTGATGCTGAGAAATGAGACCAGATTCAAGAAGAATATCGTGCTTGGCGTCACTTTCCCGTATAAAGCGCGAAAGGACGAAGAGGTTCTGGCTTTACTGAAACAGTTTTCCTCACGATCGCTCGCGGTGATGCTCCTCCTCCTGGCAGCGGTCATCCCGGGATTGTTTATCCGGTCGTTCGCTGTCAGCTTCATGCTCTGGGGCTGCTGGCTCCTGCTCGCCATCGCACTCCCCTACATCCCCTACATTCAGTGTCACAATAAACTGAAAACCCTGAAAGCGGCGCGCGGGTGGAAACGGGTGGACGCGGGGATCGTCCGCGTCGATCCAGACTGTATTCCGAACGGGAAATGGCTTTCTCCCTGGCTTTTTCTGCCGGCCGCTCTTTTGTGCCTGCTGCCGATCCTGTGGAGCCCCGCCCTCTGGATGCTTTATCTCATATTCGCCTCATCTGTGGTGTTATTCTACTTCTGCTACCGCTATCTCTACCGGAACCGGTCGGAAATGGCGGACGACAATCCGGATCTGACGAAAGTGCTGACGCAGGTCCGCCGCCACAACTGGGGAAAAGCATGGATGATTTGCGCCTGCGGTTTCGCTCTTATGAGCATGTCGGCAGCGCTCGCACCCTCCGCCCCCCTCTGGTCTGTCGCCGCGGGACTGGCATTGGCCTTCGGCATGAGCGCGGCGGTCATCTGTATTGAGCTCAGGACAAGGAGAATTCAGGAAACGCTTACGAAAGCGAGCGGGCAGGCATGGTATCCCGACGAGGATGATTACTGGCTGGGCGGCATTCTCTACCACAATCCGAACGACAGGCACCTCCTGATCAACAACCGGATTGGCATCAACTCCAGCATCAACCTTGCGCGGCCGGCGGGAAAAGTGATCGCCGTGCTGGTGCTTCTCCTCATGCTGGGAATGCCCTTTTTGGGCTTTGCCATCGGTCAGACCGGCACGAAAACCCTGACCCTTGATCTGTCGGACACCACCCTGAAGGCGGGGAGTTATGAAATCGCGGTCGATGACTTGTCAGACGTTCAGCTGCTGGCGGAATTGCCGAAAAACATGATCAGGACGTGGGGCACCGCCCTCGATTCCTACCTGTCCGGCCGTTTCAGCGCCACCGGCCTGGGGGCGCTGAAGCTGCGCCTGGATCCGCAGCACCCGCCTTTTATTCTCCTCAGGACAAAAAACGGACAACAGTTCCTCTTTGGAACGCGCGACGTCATGCAGACGCGGGAGGTCTTCGCGAAACTCACCGAGCGCCTGCCGTGACAGGACAGAGGTGTCTGACGCGAGGCATCCGCCCGGGGTTGTGGTTTGCTTCACCGTCGGGGAGACGCCGTATCCTTTTTCCTAATCGGGTGAGGAACCTGCGCCTTTCTTCTTTTTCAAAACGAGAGGAATCATCAGGGTGAGAAAGGCGCCGAGCAATGAGACGGCGGCCAGCAGATCGAACCCGCTGTCGTGGCTATGTGATCGGTCATAGAGAAGACCGAAGAGGTAAGGGCCGGCCAGGACGCCGAGATTTGCCAGAGCGGATGAAAGTCCGTATCCAAGTCCCGCGAACCCGGCAGGCAGGTAACGCGGCAGCAGCGAGAGCAGCGGGGTGGGGATAAAGACCGATGAGATACCGATCAGGAGGACAAGCAGCACCGGATTCATACGGCTCCGTGTCACCAGAAAAATCATGGCGGCCAGGGCGGTGCAGCCGAACACAATAAACGGGAGGTGCTTCCCCTTCCGGTCGATAATCAGCCCGATCACAGGCGCCAGAACAATCGACGCGACCATGAACAGGCTCGTTAGAAAACCCGCCAGCGCCACACTGTACCCTTTCGAGATGAAGTAATCACCGGCGAATGTCATAAACGAGATCGAGGATGTATTGTAGACCATCCATACAAGGGAGATGAGCCACACCGGCCAGCCTGCTTTTGTGAGAACAGCGAGACTCCCTCGCATATCAGGCTTTTGGTTCGCGGGCTCCGCATCCGATCGGGAGGGGTATTTCCAGACAAAGAGGATGAGAATGATCAGACAGTAGGCCGCTGTCAACCAGAACGGCAGTGGCCATCCCGCGCCTTTCGCGAGCGTGCCGAATGTGTTGAAAGCAAGAATAGTGGCGATGGGCATCGCCAGATTATAGACGCTGAAAGCGATGCCGAGCTCTTTGTCGGCGAACCAGAGAGAGAGCGTCTGCGGTGCCGCAACTGCAATCGTGATGGCCCCGATTCCCGCGATAAAACGCCCCGTGACGAGCAGTGGAAAACCGGTCGAGACGCCGACCATTACTGTTCCGGCGAGAACAACAACGAGTGAAGCGACAGTGACCTTCTTCGCCCCGTAAGCGGTCGCCAGGATCCCACCCGGAAGCGACACAAAAATACCCGGAAGCGCGAACAAACTCATCAGCGCGCCGGCCTGCGCGTGTGTCAGACCGAGCGAAGTGATCATCATCGTCAAAATGGGCGGAACAGACTGAAACACCAGTCCAAAAGCGATCATGAGAAGAAAAATGAGAACAAGAACTGTCCAGCGCGAAGTCTGTTTCATCGCGAGCCTCCTCTCATTTCATGAATCCCTTCAATCAAAAAGGCGCCTCTCCGACCAGGATTCGCGCCCTGTCTATTCGTGTCTATCCGGATAGCCCGCCACCGCCCGCGGTGTACAAGGTTTGACGCCCAAGCCCGTAACGGAACGATGCCATCCCTGCGGTGGAGCGGGTGAGGGGAATCGAACCCCCGTATTTAGCTTGGGAAGCTAATGTTCTGCCATTGAACTACACCCGCGCGGCTACACAAAGCATTATAGCACGATTATTCTACTACTTCTTTCTTTTTATTCAACATGATATTGAGGAGAAGATCGTCCATGCGGCCCATCCCCTCTTTCGAGATACGCTCCATATTCCTGATGGTTTCCTCGACATCGCACTCGATGACACCGTCGGTGGGGGCAATCTCTTTTCCCTGCATCGCGACGACCGCTGCCTGTACGGCTGAATAAATGCAGGCGGAGACTTTCAGGGAACAGCCGAGCTTCGCGCCGTCGCAGATCATTCCCGTCACCGTTCCAAACATATTCTGAACCGCCGCGATCACGCGTTCAATATCCCCTCCGAGGAGCATGACGATCCCGGCACTCGCGCCGACTGCCGCCGCTGTCGCCCCGCAAAGAGGGGACAGGCGGCCGAAACTCTTTTTGACATGGATCGCGACGAGGTGGCTCAGCGTCTGTGCGCGAAGCAGTTGTTCTTCCGTGCTCCCGAGATAACGGGAGGCGCTTAACACAGAGACTGTCACGGTAATTCCCTGATTCCCGCTGCCGGAATTGCTCATGACCGGAAGTGAAACACCGGCCATCCGCGCGTCCGACGCGGCTGCTGTCCAGGCGGCACAGTAGTCAGAAAGCGAAAAGCTGTCTTTGTCCGGCACAGCGCGCCCCGCGCGGCAGGATTTCGCGATTGATCTTCCGACTTCCAGTCCATCCGCGTTCGCCATGCCCCTCTCCGCTATTCGGTCATTCAAGAGAACGGCCTGTCTTATGAGATCAAGTTTGTCAACGTCCACAGCCATTGCAAAATCCCATATGTCCCGGAGATCATCCACGGTAATCGAATCGGTCAGCTCCTGTATCTGACTTGTGTCGTTAATGAAAGTCTTCTCATCATCGCGCGCCAATTCCGTGATCAGATCATGTTTCCAGGCGACCGTGGCCCTGCCATTGTGGTTTTTTGTGCGGACAACGACGTTAATATAAAGAGAAGGTGTGCCCTTGGGGGCAATATCGAGACTTACTTTCCCCCTGGCACAGAGGCTGCGCGCTTCGATGATATCTGTCTCCCGAATATGCTGCAGCACCTGCAGATTGAGGGAGGGGTCTCCTGCAACCGCGCCGAGCGCGGCCGCCATGGCTGCCCCCATATCCGAAGTGCCGGGGATAAATACACCCATCGCGTTCTTGTAAATATTGACGCTCGCCTGAAGCTCTATCCCCTCAATCGGCTCGTCGTATCCCGCTTCTTTTCTCGCCAGCGCCGCCGCGAACGCGACAGCCACCGGCTCCGTACATCCGAGCGCGACTACAAGTTCCTCTTCCAGCTGTTGCAGATAATACGCCTGCTTCATAGACACTCCTCTCGCACAGACATGACTCCTACACCCGTTTCCCCGCTTCCGCTATCGTTCCCCTCAGCCGCTGATCATCGCAAATACGCACCTTCTGTTATATGGGAACGCCTGCGTCATCCGCACAGTGTACCATTGCATTCATTTTATATGTAAAAACCGTGAGGGGCAATTCAGAAGAAAATAAATGCTCCTCAGGAACGGTGTCGGACTGTCATCGGGCCATGTCAGGCTTCTTCTGAAGGGTGCCTGCCAGATTGAATGGCCTCTCTTATCACCGATCAAAAAACACATCCCCCATCACATCGGTTCTCTCGAAACAACCATCAGGCACCCTCTGTTCCGGCATAAATGACAAGCCATTCGAATTGTATTATAATAGCTATCGGCTCCCTTGTGCCCAAAAGCTGTTGAGTGAGATATTCGTCTCCGACAAGAAAAAACCGGCTGCTGTCCCCACAGGAGGGCATTGAGTAAGGAGAAGGCATATGAAAAAAATCCTCGTTCGGGAGGCCATAGGCAAACCGCTTTTTCACGATCTGACCGCCATTTTGGAGTCAGGTTTCAAAGGTGTCCGTTTCAAACGCGGTCACATTGTCGGTGAAGAGGATATCCCCGTTCTCCTCAGCATGGGAAAGGATTATGTCTTTATCCCCGAAGAAGGAGATACCGGTATCCATGAAGATGACGCGGGGAAAGCGCTCGCTGATGTCATCGCCAGCGAAAGGGTGAGCAGAAGCGGCCCCACCGAAGGGAAGTTCAATTTCACGGCGAAAGGTCGCGGGTTATTCCTATTGAATCGTGAAGCGCTTCTTGCGATCAACCGTGTGGGGGATTACACGGTCTCCACCATCTGGGATAAGATGCCTGTTGAAACCGATGAGAAAATCGCCAGTCTCCGCATCGTTCCGCTCCTCACAAACAGGGAACAGGTAGAGGCTGCTGTCAATATCGCCAGGACCAATGCGCCGGTTCTCCATGTCGAACCTTACAAACCGTTGAAGACGGGCATGCTCATCACAGGAAACGAGGTCTACTACGGCCGCATTCCGGACGCGTTCGAAGCTGTTCTCACACCGAAGATCGCGGCGTTCGGAGCCGATTACCTTGGGGCTGTTCTCTGTCCGGACGACAGCGAGTTCATGGAAAATGCCATCCTGGAATTCATGGAACGGGGCGCGGAACTGATCCTTCTGACAGGCGGCATGTCGGTAGATCCGGACGATATCACGCCTTCCGTTATCCGCCGGATGTCGACGACATTCTGTTTTCAGGGAGTTCCCATGCAGCCGGGAAATATGCTGACCATGGGAAAACGCGGCGCATGTACCCTCGTCGGCGTCCCGGGCGCTTCTATGCACAGTCCGGTCACGAGTCTCGACATCTTCCTGCCGCGCCTTTACGCGGGATTGCCCGTAAGCCGTGAAGACGCAATTCTCCTGGGGGAAGGCAGCCTGACGCTGTCGAAAACATTCCGCCCTGCCAGTAACACCTGATAAAGCCTTGAGGGTATCCCCGCATTTCAAAAAAGAAACGAAATAAGGAAAAAAGGAGAGAAAAATGAAAACCAAAAAAACAAGACTAGCGGTAATCTTCATCGCGCTTCTGCTCTTTCTGTCCGCCGGCCTGACCGCCTGTGGCGAAAAAGAGACGGAAAAAACCGAACCGCAGATGGCAACCTCCGAACCGGCAGAGCAGCCAGACCCATCGGAACCCGGCCAGAGCATGAAACAGATCACGCTCAACATTTTCGCGGCGGCGAGTCTGACAAACTGCATGCAGGACATCGGGACAAAGTTCATGGAGAAGAACCCGCATATTCTGACACAGTTCAACTTCGAATCATCGGGAACGCTTCAGACGCAAATCTCAGAAGGAGCGCCCTGCGATGTCTTCGTTTCAGCCGCCCAAAAGCAGATGAACAGCCTTGAAGAAGCCGGCCTGATTGACAAAGAGACACGCCGCGATCTTCTCATCAACAAGGTCGTGATGATCGTTCCGAAGGGATCGGAGCTCGGACTGAAGAGCTTTGAAGACGTCAAAGAAGACAAAGTCGAGGGCGTCGCGCTCGGCGAAGCTTCGGTTCCCGTCGGCCAGTATGCGGAGGAGATTTACAAACATCTGGGACTCTGGGACGCCATTCAGCCAAAGATCCGCTTCGGAAACAATGTCCGCGTCGTACTCGGATTCGTCGAGGCGGGGGAAGTCTCGTGCGGAGTCGTCTATAAAACAGACGCCGCGATCTCAGACAAAGTCGAAGTCGTCGCCGAAGCGCCGGAAGGCAGCCACAAACCGGTTATCTATCCAGCAGCGGTAATCCGCGACTCGAAGGAAAAAGACGCGGCCGGGCTGTTCCTCGAATTCCTCGGCACACCGGAGGCCGCCGCTATCTTTGAGCAATACGGCTTCACGATGGCAGGCAAATAGATTGTTTCACTAAGCGCCTGCAGTAGTAGTATGCTGGAACGGACATAGAATATCAACGTCAGGCACCGCCTCTCCGGCGGTGCCTGACGCGCCATCGATATGACATGCCTATGGATTTATCACCACTCTGGATTTCACTTAAGGTATCCGCGACGGCAACAGCCGCCGTGTTTCTTGCGGGGATTTTCGCCGCCTGGCTGGTCGTCCGCATCAACCGCGGGAAAATAATCATCGACGGTCTTTTCACTCTGCCGATGGTACTGCCTCCCACTGTCCTCGGTTTTATCCTCCTGCTGATATTCGGCCGCAACGGAACAGTCGGCCGGTTCCTCCAGTCAATCGGCATCAACATCGTCTTCAGCTGGGTCGGCGCGTCGGTCGCCGCCGCCGTTGTCGCTTTCCCGATGATGTACCGGTCGGTGCGGGCGGCTTTCGAACAGCTTGATCCGGACCTCATCCGTGTCGCCCGCACGCTGGGGAAAAAAGAGGGTTGGATTATGCGGCGTATCATGATCCCCAACGCGTGGCCGGGAATTCTGTCCGGCACCATCCTCGCTTTCGCCCGTTCGATGGGGGAATTCGGGGCGACTTCGCTGTTGGCCGGCAATATCCCCGGCAAGACGCGAACGCTGTCACAGGCCGTCTGGTCAGCTGTGCAGATGAATGACCGCGCTCTCGCCAAGCGCTGGTCGCTTACGCTGATCGCTATCTCGTTCGTCGTGATCTACCTGACGAACCACGTGCTCAACCGGGATTCGTCGAGCGGGCGGCTGTCGCTTGGCACACGGATAAAGCAGTCATTCAGGAGGTAAACGGTCACTTTACATGGGAAAAATCGGACTCAAAAAACAGGATTCCTCAGAAAAGATGACGCCGGATCATTCAGCTGAACAGGCTGAAAATTCCTGCGACGCCAGACTCTCCGTCGATATTCAGAAGTCTCTCGGAAAATTCAGGCTCAATATTCAATTCGAGCACGACCTCGGAAGGGGAATCCTCGGCATTCTGGGCAGCTCAGGATGCGGGAAATCGATGACACTCCGGTGCATTTCAGGCGTCGACCGGCCTGACAGCGGGCGTATCGCACTTGGAGACACTGTTTTTTTCAGTTCGGAGGACAAGGTTTTCGTCAGGCCGCGAAACAGGGGCGTCGGACACCTCTTCCAGGACTACGCCCTCTTCCCCAACATGACCGTCCGCGGCAACATTCTCGCCGGGATGCGCGGAGACAAGAGAGATCATTCCCGCGATATCGATCAATTGCTCCACGCGTTCTATATCGGCGATCAGGCGCATAAATACCCCCGGGAGCTCTCCGGAGGCCAGAAGCAGCGCACTGCCCTTGCGCGGGTATTCGCGAGCAGACCTTCTATCCTCCTGCTCGACGAACCTTTTTCTGCGCTCGACGAATATTTGCGGTACCAGCTCGAGCAGAACCTGTTTGAATACCTCGAACAGTATCGGGGAATCGTCCTCTACGTCAGCCACAACCGCGACGAGATCAGGCGCTTCTGCGACTATGTCCTCGTCGTTGAAGACGGAAAGGCTATCTCCTATATGCCTGTCGCGGACCTTTTCGAATCTCCCTGGCATTTCGCTTCCGCGAGGCTCGCGGGCATACGCAATTTCTCCCACGCCGAAAAACGGGGACCCCGCGAAATCTTCGCTGTCGAGTGGAATACGCTTCTCACAACGGCTGATGCCGTACCGGATGATCTGCAATACATCGGCGTCCGGGAAAACGCCGTCCGCATTCTCCCCCGCGGTTCCATGCCATCACCTTCCGGCTCAGAAGACGGGCGCGCCCCTGTCATGTCACCGGGGAACAGGCCGCCAGACTGGTCGGAGCGCGGGAACGCCTTTGGCGCAGCCGTCCTGAGAATTGTCCCCGGCATCACAGCAGATACGGCCGTCCTTATCCCTTTCAATGACGGTTCGGATGAACTCTTTGGCAAGATCTTCGTCACACTAGGGAAAACTCATCTTCCGCTTCATGCCGGTGATGAGGTGATCGTCGCCATCGCTGACGACGACATCATGTGTTTAAAGTAATCCGTCCTTCCCGCGCGTTTTCAACTTCAGTTGTTTTTTGTCAACTCAGGCGCGACGCCGTCCCATAAAGATTCTTCCACAAGGTTCAGGGGTCCGCGGCAGTCAGGACAATCGAGCGAAGCAATATGGCTTCGCTTCACGTGAGACATGCGTTCACCGCACTCCGGACAATTGTATGTCATAGAAAGCGTGTGATCACCTGTCACAAGGCGCAGGCGCTGTTTTACATCGAGCGTTCCGCATGAGCGGCAGCGGTACAGCTCGCGGGAGAAGTCGAGTTCACAATCGCTGCGCTGCACAAGATCGATGACGATTAAGGGGTCAATTTTCCCGAGGCGTATTTCCTCAAGTATCTCCTTAAACATCAGACTGTCCTCGCCGCTGCGCCCGAGATAATACGTCTTGTGGAAATCACAGGCGGTACAAGACAGCGCGTAAGCGATACGCCATGGCAGGCGGGAGGGCTTAAGGGAGGAGACATGAATGGCCGTGCCTTCAACCGGCGCATCAACATCGACAAAGAGCATAGTGTACTCTCTCTCTTCCTCCTTCACAGTTACCGTAACCTTCGAAACCGAGACGGCATCCCCCTTTTTTTTCTTTCTCGTCCCGGGGATATTATCGAACAGCGTCGCCCTCCATGTTCCGTTGTTGGAGGGAATCAGATCCGTAATGCGAACGAATTCGATCGGCAGTTCATCGGCAGGGAACAGTTCCTTACAGCTCTCCTCTCCCGGGTCAGCTGACTTATCGTTAACCTCTTCCACTTGTTCACCGGCTGTCATGGCGGAATCCAAACAGGCTTTTACGCTCTCGTTGAAATTTTTCTCCAGCTTTTTTTCATCTCTGATCCAGGCTGCTTTTAAGACACCGGGATACAAACGATCGCGCAGAGAATCGAGCGGACGGAGCGCGAGTGTGCTGCGGCGAAGGGCATCGGATTCATGATAACTGAGAATACTTCGGACAAAAGGATGCTGTTCCAACTCTTTCGTCGGCTTGACAAGCCGCACAAGCATATAGGGGAGCATCGCGGCCGGCGCGACGAGGATCTGATCTGAATCGAAGAATTCATAGGTATCCTGCACCGCATCACACAAACCCAGAAACGCGACCCGCATGGTCCCGTCGAGATAAGCGTACGCAATATAGCCCGATTCACTTGCAGTCAAACTCTCCATCCCAGTCATGGTGCAAAGTTTTTTGTCAGGTGAGACGACGAGAAATTTCTCATCAATCTGCCAGAACTCATACGTTTTCAGCATATGGGGTTTAATACGTTTTGTTTTCAGTTGATTCATCCGTTTACTCCTTGGGCGGTCGTTGAAGACTGAATATTTATTATATATTATTTTATTTAAAATGGCAGCACGGGTTCCGCGGAGCCTTTGCAGGCGGCTATGCGAACGGCGCTCGTTAAACAGAAACCGCTAAAGCCCTTGAAATGGTTTTGGCTTCTCTTTATGAATAAAAGCGCCCATAGCTTCCTTCTGATCACTGCTCTCAAAACACCGGCTGAACTGCTCAATCTCAATCTCAAGTCCATCTTCCAGAGAGACATCAAGCCCTCTTCGAATGGCGAACTTCGCATTTCGGATCGCAATAGGCGCTCTTGAGGCAATCACTTCCGCGATCTCGCGCGCCCGGCTGATCAGCGCTTCCTCTTCGGTTATTTCCGCCACAATTCCGAGACCCCGCGCCTGTTCCGCGTCGAGACGTCTTCCGGTGAAAATGAGATCGCAGGCCGTCATAGGGCCGACCAGACGCGAGAGCCGCTGTGTTCCTCCAAAACCGGGTGTGATCCCAAGACCGGTCTCCGGAAAAGAAAAGCACGCTTTCGGGGAAGCGATGATCAGGTCACATGCGAGCGCCAGTTCAAAACCGCCCCCCAGCGCGAATCCGTTCACGGCCGCTATGGTAGGAGCGGGAAAGGCCGCCACCTTATTCATCGCCTCGTGGCCGGCGCGCGCGAATACAGCGGCGTCTTCTTTCGACAGCCCCGCCATTTCGCCGATATCGGCTCCCGCCACGAACGCCCGGCCGCCGGCGCCTGTGACAATGAGAACTCTTATTTCCCGGTCTTCCGCGAGCGTATCGAGTGTTTCCGACAACGCTTTAAGCAGAGCGGTATTCAGGGCATTCATCCCCTCCGGCCGATTGATCGTGAGCAGTGCGATTCCTTCTCTCTTTTCAACGATGACCAGTCCCATTCTTTTCTCCTGTCTTATTGCGGGCGCTCCACGACAACTGCGACACCCATACCGCCGCCGATACAGAGAGAGGCGAGTCCGCGCTTGACACCGCGCTTTTTCATCTCATACAGCAGCGTCACCAGAATGCGGGCGCCCGAGGCCCCTATCGGGTGGCCAAGCGCGATCGCGCCGCCGTTGACATTGACTTTCTCCTGATCGACACCGAGCTCCTTCGCCACAGCGGCAGCCTGCGCGGCGAACGCCTCGTTAAACTCAAAGAGATCGATGTCATCCAGTGTTAACCCCGTGCGCCCGAGAATGGCTTTCGTCGCATAATATGGTCCCATCCCCATATAGGCGGGATCGAGCCCGACCGACACCCCGGCAGTGATAACGGCGAGAGGTTCAACGCCGAGCGCGGCGGCTTTCTCGCGGCTCATGACGACGAGCGCCGCTGCCCCGTCGTTGATGCCGGACGCGTTACCGGCTGTCACCGTTCCATCCGGCCTGAAAGCGGGGCGAAGCTTCTGAAAGCCTTCGAGCGTCGCGTCAAGCCGCGGGTACTCGTCCGTATCGAAATCGAACACGCGGCGCTTCTCCCTGATCTGGACCGCGACAATCTCATCCTTAAAGCGCCCGCTCTCAATCGCGTCCTTCGCCTTCTTCTGACTGGAAAAGGCCAGGGCGTCCTGGTCTTCGCGGGAGATCCCGTACTTCTCTGCCACATTCTCGGCGGTGATCCCCATGTGATAATCGCCGAACGCGTCCCAGAGACCGTCTTTAATCATGCTGTCGACAAGCGTGCCGTCGCCCATGCGGTATCCGTAGCGGGCTTTATCGAGCAGAAACGGAGCGGCAGACATGTTCTCCATGCCGCCAGCGATCACTACTTCCGCTTCGCCGCTCCGTATGAGCGAAACCGCGAGATTCACAGATTTCAGCCCTGAACCGCAGACATTGTTAATCGTCGTCGCGGGAACACACTGGGGAAGGCCGGCCGCGACCGCCGACTGTCTGGCGACATTCTGTCCCTGGCCGGCGGACAAGACACAGCCCATGATGACTTCATCGACGATTTCGGGCGCGATCCCCGCCCGGGCCACCGCCTCGCGGATAACCGTTTCGCCGAGCTTCACAACAGGAACCGACGAGAGCGTTCCTCCAAATTTGCCAACTGCCGTCCGGCAGGCGCCTGCAATAACAACTTCTTTCATGAATAGGATCCCTTTCTGCGGTTATTTATTGTAGTCATAAAAACCTTCGCCGGTTTTTCTTCCGAGCCTGCCCGCGCGAACCATGCGTTTCAGCATAAGGCTCGGGCGGTATTTCGGATCACCTGTCTCGTCAAAAATAACTTCCATGATAGCCAGCACGATATCGACTCCGATAAAATCGGCGAGTTCAAGCGGACCCATCGGGTGATTCGCCCCCAGCTTCATCGCGGAGTCGATAGCTTCGCGGGAAGCGACGCCCGTTTCAAGCAGATCAACCGCCTCATTAATCATCGGAATAAGGATGCGGTTGACGATAAACCCCGGGCTCTCGCGGCAGATGACCGGCTCTTTGCCGATGGAGCGGATAAGTTCGACCGCCGCGGACAGCGCTTCTTCTGTGGCCGCGCCGCCGCGGATAATCTCGACAAGTCTCATCAGAGGCGCCGGATTGAAAAAGTGTAGTCCGAGAAATTGTCCCTCGTGCGTAAGCCCCCTCGCCATCTCCGTGATGGAAAGCGACGACGTGTTACTCCCGAACAGGCACTCCGGCCCGCAGATCTCGTCAAGCGCCGCGAAGAGCTCACGCTTCGCCGCCATATTCTCATAGATCGCTTCAATCACCAGCGATGAGCCGGCCGCGTCCCGGCAATCAACGGAGCGGCTGACGCGCGCCAGAACAGCGGAGGCTTCTTCCTCCGTCATCCGCCCTTTTTCTTTCTGTCTCCCGATCTGCTTCTCAATGGTTGCGTATCCGCGGTCAGCAAGCGCCATCGTCTGGTCAAACATGACCACTTCGTGTCCTTTGACCGCGAATGTCTGCGCGATCCCTGACCCCATCGTACCGCAGCCCGCAATAAATACTTTCATTCTCTGCCCTTTCTATCATGGAAGGGACATACGTCCCCGCCAACACTTTTTAGTTATATGCTTCTCACGTCTCTCCCGTCAGAAAACAAGTCCCGACGCCATCGTCTCTTCCTCGGATGATTCCAGAAGCGGTAAGACCGATTCAAAGAAATCTAGAATTTCCGGATTCTGAAGCGCGTCGCGGTTAGTTACCGCGCGCCTGTGCAGAATATTGGTCACAGCGCTCTCTACAATCTTACCGTTCAGAGTTTTCGGAATATCTTTCGTTTCCATGATGAGTTTCGGGACATGGCGCGGTGATGCGTTCTGCCTGAGTTCTCTGCGTATCCGCTTCGCAACCCCTGCGGTCAGCGCGACCCCCTGCTTCATCTGGACAAACAGGATGACGCGCTCGTCACCCTCGTACTGCTGCCCGACTGCCAGCGAATCCCGGACTTCTTCGACTTTTTGAACCTGCGCGTAGATCTCCGAAGTGCCGATCCGGACGCCGGACGGTTTCAGAATGGAATCTGAACGGCCGTAATAGGTGACGCCGCCCGTGTCAGCGTGTATTTCAATATAATCGCCGTGGCGCCAGACACCGGGGAAAATGCCGAAATACGCGTCGTGGTATCGCTGCCCCTCCGGGTCATTCCAGAAACAGATCGGCATAGGGGGAATCGGGAAGGTACAGACGAGTTCTCCCTGTTCATCAAAAACAGGTTCCCCTTTGTCGTTGAACGCTTTAACGGGTTCTCCCAGCCCCGCGCCCTGCAGCTCGTTGCTGTACACAGGCTCTAAAGGGTTCCCGATACAGAAACAGCCGTTAATGTCCGTGCCGCCGGCAATTGAACAGAAGTGCAGATCGCTCTTGATGGATTGATAGACAAACTTGAAACCGGCATCTGACAGCGCCGACCCTGTCTGTGAAATATTGCGGAGATGGGAAAGGTCGGCGTGATCTTTCGGGATAAACCCTTCAGCCATAAGCGCGTGAATATAACTCGCAGAGAGACCAAAGACCGTTACCTCCTCCTCCTCGAGAATTTTCCAGATAGCGGATGAGTCGGGATAAGAGGGGTTCCCGTCGAACAGAACGAGCGAGCACCCCGTCCCGAGCGCAGCGAGCATCCAGTTCCACATCATCCACGAGCACGTCGTGATATAGAGCATGCGGTCTTTCTCAGTCACATCGTGGTGAAGCGCGATTTCTTTCAGCTGGTTGATCAGCAGGCCCGCCTGTGACTGCACCATGCATTTCGGTTTCCCCGTCGTCCCCGAGGAAAACATGACAACGAGCGGGTGCTCCGCGGGAAGCTGCTCGTACAGAAACGGTTCCGGCACATCATCGGCGAGATAGTCGTCCCAGAGGACGCCGTCCGCCATGGCGGCGACGCGGCCTGTGTCGCCTGCGTAATGGGCGACGACGACGCGCCGGAGACTGGGAATCCCCGCCGCGACTTCCGCCGCGCGCTCCGTCACATCGAAAGCCTTCCCTTTGTATGTGTAACCGTCCACCGTAAAGAGAATCTTGGGCTCAACCTGCCCGAGCCTGTCGATGGCCGCGACCGGACCGATATCGGTCGCGCTCGAACACCAGACGGCCCCCACCGCGGAGGACGCCAGCATGGCGATGATCGTCTCGGGCATGTTGGGCATATACGCGGCGACTGTGTCTCCGGGCACGATTCCTTCTTCGCGCAGAGCTGTCGCGAGCCGTTCCACCTGACTCCTCAGATCATTCCAGGAAAGAACGCGCCTCGTGTGGTTCTCTCCTCTGAAAATCATAGCGTGTTCATCGCTGTGCCTGCCTCGGAGTATGTTCTCCGCGTAATTCAGCTCAGCGCCCGGAAACCAGCGCGCACCGGGGAACTTCGAAAGATCATCCACAACAGCGTCGTAGTGGCGCGAGGTGATGATATCGAAAAAAGACCACAGTTCGTCCCAGAACATCTCCGGCTGGTCGATACTCCACTGATGAAGCTCCCGGTAACCGGAAAAAATCAGACCGTGCCGCTCCTCCAGCTGCTTCATGAACGCTTTCATCACCGACGCGTTAACACGCTCCTCACTTGGCTGCCACAGTATTTCCCTCATACCTGCCGATCCTTTCTTACTGAACATTTCTATCAGTGTTCTACCTGCCTGTATTCGATTCACGCCTTTTGTCGAGCTCAGTCACGAAATAACTCGCGACATCGTCGGCGTACTTGCCGGGACCGAACCCGGCGTCGCAGCCCAGTTCTTTGGCGAGCTCATGGGTCACACGCGGCCCGCCGATGATGAGCAGAAACCGGGCTCTGAGCGATTCCGCCTCGAGCAGCTCCACGAGTTGCGTGATGTTGTTGATGTGGACATCCTTCTGTGTCACTGTCTGTGAAACGAGCAGGACATCGGCGTCAAAAGCGACCGCCTCGCGGATGAAGTCTTCGTTCAGGACCTGGCTTCCGAGGTTGAGCGCGTCAATCATCTCATAGCGTTCCAGTCCGTAGTGGCCGGCGTACCCTTTCATATTCATGATGGCGTCAATCCCGACTGTGTGCGCGTCTGTGCCGGTGCTTGCCCCGATAACTCTGAGCTTCCGCCCGAACCGCTCGCGGATCATCCGGTCTGTCTCCTCCATGCTCATCACGGGGACGTCAACCGACTGGACTTTGACCTTTGAATAATCGATCCCCTTCTCATGGGAGCCATACGCGACAAAAAAAGTAAAATCTTTGTCAAGCGATTCGTGCCACGCGACAACGGGATTCGTCAATCCCATGGACAGGACGATTTCCTTTGCAGCCTCAACGGCACGGTCTCCATCAGGGATAGGCAGGGTAAAGCTCACCTGAACGCGGCCGTCATTCATGGTATCGCCATAAGGTCTCAGGCGGTCGCCCGCCATGGCGTCATCCTGATTCCCGCGCTGGTTCATGCAACTTCTCATACGGCCATGCCCTCCTTCTGCTCCGACAGGAACAAGCCGACGAAAGGATTGTCGTAGTGTTCACCCTTCGCGGTAACGCCGTCTAATCCTTTGCCCCCCTCGCGGCGGCGCTTGATACCCGCGAACCGCCCCATCTCAATCGCGTGGAAAAGGCTGTCGGCGCGGATACTCTCCAGCAGCGAGAGCGCCTGTGTCAGCACATCATCGGCGCGCTGTTCCATGATGCCGCCTTCCCTGAATTCTATTTCTGAAGCGAAATCAGCCAGCGCGCGCTTCATATACTGCGCGTTCTCAATCGCCAGCGCGCGATCTGAAATGTGCGGCGTATGAATCGCTTCCGTCATCATCCCGAGCAGGAGGAAACGCTGATTCGTCAGAACCGTCACCATATTGAACAGCGCGTCCTGAATATGGCCTCTGAAGATGTTGCCTGTCATGTGTTTGGTCGGAGGCATGTATTTGAGAGGGGCATCGGGGAAAATCTGGCGCGCCATCTGGGCCTGCGCCAGTTCAAAAACGAAGGAGTTTTTCATGCCCGGCGTCATCTCAAAGGCGTGTCCGAGCCCCATCTGTTCCTCCGCCATCCCGGCTCGGAGCGCGAACTGTTCATTGATAAACTGCGATGCCAGGACAGTGTGCGCTTCCTCCCACGCATCTGATGTCGTCAGGTAGTTGTCTTCTCCCGTGTTGATGATGATGCCCGCCGCGCCGTTCACCATGCGGGAAAAACTCTGGTCAATCAGCGTGCGCTGCATGTTGATATCGCGGAAAAGGATGCCGTAAAGCGCGTCATTCAGCATGACATCGAGGCGCTCAAAGGCCCCCATGACGGCGATTTCCGGCATACAGAGGCCGGAGCAGTAGTTGCAGAGACGCACATAGCGCCCGAGTTCGTCACCCGCTTCATCGAGTGCCGCGCGCATCAGACGGAAATTCTCCTGCGTCGCCATCGTACCCCCGAATCCTTCCGTCGTGGCGCCGTAAGGAACATAGTCAAGCAGGCTCTGCCCTGTCGTCCTGATGACGGCAATCACGTCCGCTCCCTGGCGCGCGGCCGCTTTTGCCTGCACCATATCTTCGTAGATATTGCCCGTCGCCACGATCGCGTAAAGGAGAGGACTCGGGCGTTCGCCGAACTGCCGGATTTTCTTTTCCCTGAATTTTCTGTTCGCGCGGATGCGGCCGAGCGCTTTTTCTGCCTGCTCCTTCGCCCACAGAGAACACAAATACGGATCTGCCTTTTCGAAACGCTGCAGTTCAATTTCTCCGCGCGCGACACCTTCGGCGAGCGCCTGCGGCGACAAACCGGTTGACAGGACACCCTGCGCGAGCCAATACGCGATACCCTCCCCGAGGACGCCTTTCTCCTGCAGGTGATCCACCACGACATTGGACAGTGGGACATCATAAGCATCGACACCGTCAATCCCGTACAGCCGCGCGATCGACCTCTCCACCGTCACAGTGGTAAAACGGCTCAAGCGGTCGACAACATCATCGGCGATCGCCGATGAAGCTTCGCGCGCTTTCGCCACTTTATCCCAGTTTATTCTCAGTTCTGCCATAGACTCTCCCCGTTGCCGTTTATCTGTATTTTATCGATGATTATATTTATCTGTTTTAAGCCGCCGCGCTCATGTGGAGCCTTCTTCAATGAGCGCAAGCACCTCTCTGTCCAGCCCGAGCATTTCAGCGATCCGGAGGGCATCGGCAGGAACGGGCGACTGCCCGTCAACTTCTTCAAGCCTGTAATCCATCAGCGCTTCAATCCTGCTGATGGCCAGCTGATCCGATGTACAGGCCGGCGCCGCATCACCGCTGTTCTGTTCAGCGCTCAACAGGCTGACATTGCCGTCTCCCGCACAGGAAGGATCGAACGTGGCAAGCGCTTCCGGGCGAATACCACGGATTCTCACATGCGCGACGCCTTCGCCCGCGGGAACGCGGTAATGTGTCGCACACACAAGAGACCCGCGAAGCGCGCTGTAGAAGCGGGCGAGCGCGCCGACGAGCGCTGTCGCCTCCTCCGGATTCGTCCCGCGGCACGGTTCATCCATGACAACAAGCCCATGCGCCTGTCTGGAACGCGCGATATCATCGCGCATCCTCACCACCTCCGCGCCGAAAGAAGACAGCCCGCGCCGTGTCTCGTCGAGATAATCGGAATGGTAGCTGATGAAATCATAAAGCGGTGCAGCGGCATATGACGCGGGGGGGAAGTAGCCAAGATGCAGCAGCGCGAGCGCGAGTGTCACCGATTTCAGCGCCACGGATTTTCCCCCCATATTCGGTCCGGAGATTACTGTCGTCCCGCGGCGGATGGTAATAGACTGGCGAACAAAAGCTGTCCCCCTCTCTTTCAGATAGGCCTCCATGACAGGGTGATACAGCCGGGTGAGTCTTGCGGGTTCCCCTTCATCGAGGAGAACGGGCTTCCCCGCTTGCCATTCGTCCGCGAGGACAGCGCGCGCAAGTCGGAAATCGAGTACGCCGACCGCTCTGAAATTCTCTCTTAACGCTTCCAGATGCTCCTGCAGCTGATCGGTCAGCCGCGCCCGCACAGCCGTCTCCTCGGCGTCTTCCGCCGCCACCAGGGCAGCCCTTTCCGCGAGCCGCTCTTCCCGGGCTGACGCCTCGGGAGAACCCGTCTGCTTTTCGAGACGCTTTTCGAGAAGCGCGCGCTCCTTTCGCAGCTCAGCCAGGCGGGGAGAGTATTCATCGTAGAGATAGAACCCGCTCGTCTGACGGCCGCCCGGATCAAGCAGAGCTTCCGCTCGGGGTATCGGCGCCACGACAACAGACGCTTTCTCCAGAAGCGGTGTCATCTCCGCAAGCTCACGGAAGAGGCCGAGAGCCTGCTTGATCTCAAAGAACTCCGTCACTTCGAGAAGGCGGCCATTCTCAAGCCCGGAAAGCGTAGCCTTCAGGTCTCGAAAACGCCCAAGCGCCGCAAAAGCACGCCGGATGATCCGCGGGTCAGAGCGAAGAACGGAGACGAGCCGGTCGATCGCGTCGAACTCTTTTTCGAGGAGTGCGCGTTCGGACGGCGCGTAATAACGGCGCTCTGCCTTGAGCTTCCTTCCCTGGGGCGAGCGGCAGCCGCAGGCTTCAAGCACCTGCGGAAGACCGAGCCTCTCTTCATCCTGTCTGCTCATCATCAGCATACGCGGTTTTTCATCCTACCGATTCTGTTCTAAGCATTTTGTCTGCCTCT
Organism: Bacillota bacterium; assembly: GCA_029570375.1. GTDB lineage: Bacteria > Bacillota > Clostridia > Saccharofermentanales > DTU023 > UBA4923. The sequence continues at coordinate 75,111 of JAKPXB010000046.1, forward strand.
ATCCGGCATACGCGTCTTAAGGGTTATCCGCATCCGGTCTGTATGCGGCCGGGTGCCGGCGGACGCTGTCTCTCCTGCTGTTTATACGAGTGCCGGACCGAGATCAACCACCGGCACGTCGACAGCTCGCCGAATCGCTTCAAGCAAGCTGTCGCGATTTATGCTCTCGCCTCCTCTCCCTGTCGGGTTGACACAGATCAGGGGAAGAGACAGCCTGTATAAAACGGCGAGTGAGACAGACCGCTGTTTCATCCTCGCGATAATTCGATCGCTAAGGAAAAAGCGCGTCCCGTCCTCCGCGACGAGCACCATCTCAGCAAAAGCGCTGCGGGACAACAGCGATTCCACGACGCGGTCGGTGACGGCGCCTCTCAGCAGCAGCACCCTGTCACCGTCTTTGAGTGCTTCCGCCACCTCGCTCCCCGCACCTGCGAGAGAAGGGAGGGCAAGCGACCGCCCGCTTGCCGCACCTCCTCCGGCGAGGCTTTCCGCCGGGAGAAAGATGGCCCGGTGACACGGATGATCTCTCATTACGCGGCGCAGGATTTCTCCTTCCTCTTCCCCAATAGGAGGCAGTGTCAGGAAAGATACCTGCCGCGCGGTTTCCCGGGCGAGTTCCTCCGCCGAAGTCGCATTGGCCGCGCCCGCCGCCAGGACAACGGATTCCGTCAGACCGCCGCCCGCGGACGATTTCCGCGAAAGCGCGCCATCGACCAGGTACAGACAATCCCGTTCGATCTCGCGGCAAATCCGCTCACATTCCGCGAGATCGCCCGCGATCGAGGGACCGGCGAGTTCAACATAGCCCCGCGACCGCGCGCGCGCGACCGCCACCTCACCGGCCGCCGTATGAATGCCGGTCATGGCGAGTATCTCCATTGTCGCGTCACACCTTGAGAGAGATGCGCCGGCTGTCGCCACTATTGTCCCCTCTTCAATCCAAATGCGTGGTTTGACACCTCCGGTGACCAGGTCCTCCTCTTCACCGTCCAGTCCGATCGATGTGACGGCCAGGATTCTCCCGCAATCCGCTTTTCGGGCGGCGCGGAGAATATGATTCAGGACGGTCGTCTTGCCGGCATTCTTGCCCATACCGATAATGGCGAGCGAGCGAATACGGCCGAGGCCCAGCTTTTCGACCAGAAAATCATGCGGATGATGTGTCCCGTTCCTCAAACGCCTGCCCCGTCAAATATAATGGACGCCCTCTTTTACCTTGATCTTCCGGAGAAGCACCTTCGGTTCGATGGCGAGTTTCTGTCCTCCCAGCAGACCGGAGACGCCGATCATCTCAATGCTTTTCTCGCCGGTGCAGACGGGGCAGTGGCATTCGCTCTCATACGCTTTCGGTTCGGTGTAAGTGGAGATCAGTCCCTCATAGTTCCTCAGGACCACGCGTTTGGGACCCTGAGAGATGGTGTAATCAGGCATAACGGGTATCTTCCCCCCGCCCGCCGGCGCGTCAACGACAAAGGTAGGAACGCAAAGCCCCGACGTATGGCCGCGAAGGCCTTCAATGATCTCGATGCCTTTCGACACGCTTGTGCGGAAATGAGAAATCCCGCGCGACAGGTCGCACTGATAAATATAGTAAGGCTTGACGCGCATCCAGATCAGCCCGTTGACAAGCTTTCTCATAACGTGGACACAATCGTTCACGCCGCGGAGCAGAACCGACTGGTTGCCGACAGGGATACCGGAATCGACCAGCCTCGCGCAAGCCGCGCGGCTCTCCGGCGTGAACTCATTCGGATGATTAAAATGTGTATTCACCCAGATCGGCTGATACTTTTTCAGCATCTCACACAGCTCCGGCGTAATTCTCTGCGGGAGAACCACCGGCGTTCTGGACCCGATGCGGATTAACTCGACATGGTCAATCGACCGGAGTTCCCGGATAATGTACTCCAGCTTGTCGTCACTCATCAGCAGCCCGTCACCGCCCGACAGCAGGACATCGCGGACGAGAGGTTTGCCGCGGATGTAGTCGATGCACGCGTCAATCTCTTCCTTTGTCCGGGCGCCGTCCTTGTGTCCCGCGAGGCGCCTCCGCGTGCAGTGGCGGCAGTACATGGAACACATATCGGTAATCAGAAAAAGTACCCGGTCAGGATAGCGGTGCGTCAGGCCGAAAACCGGTGAATCGACATCTTCCTGGAGCGGATCATCCATATCCTCCTCTGAAGCGGCGACTTCAAGCGCGGTCGGGACGGCCTGTCTGCGGACGGGATCGTACGGATCATCCTGATCAATCAGTGACAGATAGTACGGCGTAATAGCCATACGGAATTGGGAGAGCGCTTCGGCTACCCCTTTTTCTTCTTCGTCTGTCATCCGCAGATAGCGCTTTAAGTCCTCCACCGAGGAAAGGCGGTTTTTTACCTGCCAGCGCCAGTCGTTCCACTGGTCATCCGGCACATCATGAAAAAGAGCCGCTCTTCTCCCCGCGCCGCCGGTGTTGATGTACTTCTCTTCAGCTTTCATTCTCATTTTCCCCCTTCGCTGTCGGCCGTGCCGCACCGGCATGGCCGCATTCCGATCCCCGTTCCCACGCGGGTTAACCTTCGTTCTCCGGATTCCGCTTATCGACTGCCTGCCGATCCCTGTGCCCACGCGGGCTAAACAGGCAGCCCCCTGCCACGTCTGAGGAAAAATCAGACGTACATCGTCTCAAAAATGCTTTTAAGCGCTTCGCTCTCGCGCAGCACCTGCAGCGAAAACTCGGCGTGGTTCTTCGTATAGCCGTTCCCGACAATCATCGTCACATCTTTCCCGACGCCTTCCGCTCCGAGCGCCGCGCGCGTAAAGCTCGTCGCCATGCTGAAAAAGTAGACAAGTCCGCCTTCCCTCACGGGAAGAATTGAAGACATTTCCGTTCCGTCGATGTTGACGACATTGATCACGACGTCGTACTCGCGGCCGCCGTTCGCATCGAGCGCTTTTTCAAGGACATCGACAGGGTTCTGTGCGTTCGCGACAAAAAACTTGTGGCAGAGCCCGTTGTCGAGGAGAAGATCTTTCGGGCGGTCATTACGGCTCATGCCCACGACATGTCCAGACGGTCCGACGCGCTTCATCGCCTCGTAACAGCAGAGCATGCCGCTCTTTCCGCCTGCGCCGAGGATCAGAACGCTGTCACCTTCGTGGACGATTTTCGCTGTCTGCGCCGGCGCTCCGGCGACATCGAGAACGGCGAGCGCCAGATTCTCACTCATATCGGAGGGAAGCTTCGCGTAAATGCCGCTCTCAAAGAGAATGGCCTGGCCTTTCACCTCTACGCGCTCGATATCGGGAAAGACCGCTATAATTTCCTCAATGTGCAGCGGTGTCAGAGAAAGTGACACGAGCGTTGCGATGCGGTCGCCGGGTTTGAGATCGCGGTCTTTCAGTGCCGATCCGATTTCAGCGACCGATCCCATCAGCATGCCGCCCGATCCTGTCACCGGGTTCTGCATCTTTCCGCGCTGATTGACGATCGAAATAATCGACTTCTTCAGTTCTTCCTCATCCCCTCTGGCGGCTTCCCAGAGCTGGCGAAAGCTCGCCGCGTCGATGTTGAGCGCAGATACGTCGACAAGAATTTCGTTGTCGAAAATCTCCATCGTGTTGTCAATTCTGTCCGCCGCCTGCGGCAGCAGCCCTTTTGGTTCGAGCACGCGGTGCGCGCCGTACTTGTTTCCCATCGCCATATTGTGTATTCCTTTCGTCTGCTTCAGTTTCTGTCAGTTCTGATTTTCATGCCGGACGAGAGATGGCCGGCTCTCCTCTGATGCTCTCCCGAAGGGTGAGTGTCTTCACATGGATTGTGAGCCTTTGCCGGCTTTTGTCCGGTTCTGTTTCAGAGTATGTTTTATCTGCGGGGCGCGAGCTGGAGAATTTCGCGCGCCTCATCCGGTGCTGCCACTTCAAGTCCCAGTTCGTGCGCAATGCGCGCCAGGCGGGCGACGAGTTCGCCGTTGCTCCTGGCGTTGACGCGCCGGCTGTACTGGAGATTATCTTCAAATCCCGTCCTCGGATGCCCGCCCAACAGCATCGCCATGACATTCAAAGGCAGCTGATTGCGCCCCATCGCGGAAACGGTAAAAGTCGCTTCGGGAGGAAGCGAGTGGCGCAGGAAGAGCAGGTCGCGAGGTGTCGCAGCCGCGCCGCCGTTGACGCCCAGAACGATATTGAAGTGCAGAGGTCCATCGATGTACCCCTTCTTCACGAGCCGCATCGCCATGTCGATATGGCTTTTATCGAAGCACTCGAGTTCCGGTTTAATACCGCGCTCCTTCATCCGAGACGCGAAATCGATGATCATATTTTCCGTATTGATAAAGATCTCGTCGCCGCCGAAATTCAACGTGCCGCAGTCGAGGCTCGCCATCTCCGGATTGAGTTCTGTCGGCTGCAGGCGTTCCTCGGATGTCATACCCGTCGCGCCGCCGGTCGAAGGCTGGATAATCACGGTGGGGCAGGCCTCCCGGATGGCGTCGATCAGCACTTTGAAGCGCTCGCGCCCCTGCGTCGGTGTCCCGTCCTCTTCGCGGGCGTGGAGATGAATGATAGACGCCCCCGCTTCTGTGGCAGATTTCGCCTCGCGGACGAATTCTTCCACGGTATAGGGAACGGCCGGATTCATCTCCTGCGTGACTTCCGCTCCGCTGATCGCGGCTGTAATAATAACTTTTGACATAGACAACTCCTTATTTTCTCTGGTTCGCCTTCGGCGTGACGCAGGTACCGGCCGCCTTGCACACGAGCACCGGTTCATCGAGTACATCTGCCGCCGAATCGGAGATATCCGGCCTCGGCGTGATGACCTTCCAGGCTTCGAATTCCATGCGGCGCGAGCTGCTGCCCTCTCCGACAATACGCCCTTTCGCCTCGATAAAATCTCCCGCGCGGACAGGCGCGAGAAATTCCACGCTTTCGTACGCGCGGAAGAGCCCCTCATCCCCGTCTCTGCGAATCAACAGTTCCGTCGCCACATCGCCGAACAGTTTCAGCATGTGCGCTCCGTCGACAAGCTGTCCCCCGTAGTGCGCGTCCCCCGCGCTGATACGAACCCGAATTACTGCCTCTGTCACGTTCTTAGCTCCTTTTCCTTCTTCTATTTTTCAGACGGCCATTTCAAAAAAATAAAGCGCCGCGTTTCATCAGAATCGCATAGCGCTTCATGCTCAAGCATGACAGTAAACCGTCCTTTGTCCGGCCTACCAGGGTCAGGGGGCGGGCAACCACCCTGTCCCTTCGGCAGCGGATACTTCAACACGGCCCCCTGGCCCGGGTTTTGCGCCGTGTTTACCCATCCGTTGCGCCTCTATTGTCATTCAATTGTCATTCAGTTGTTACGCAGCCGCGCCGGACTCCGGATACCCCTCCGTGGCCAGCAGCATCGTAGAAACTGCTGATAAGACGGCCGCTTAGCTATTATATACGAGGACTATATGCAATGGCAACAATATTTCTAATAATCAAATCATTCTCTGAGAATCCGCTGAATGCCAAAGTAAACTGGACAGTGAGAAGCGTGGAGCGTCCAGTTTAACCCGCCACATCGCGGACAACATTTGCCACTTTGACAAGGATTCGACTGTAATTGGAAGCTGTTTCTGAAAAGAAGAATCACCCAATGGTACAATAGATGTGAATCTATTCAGGCGAGGCGATCATGGAATACAATCCCTACGAAAGTACTGAAAAATACGACTTTTATTCGTTCAACAATGCCTTTGAAATTCTTAAATATTCGCATCCTGTTGAATTCTCTGAACTAATACACGCTTTTGATAATTTTCATATATTCAAGGATGACCTGTTATTGGGTGGAGGTTCAGAATCTAATATACCTAAACGCTTTTCTTTGCTTCTTCGCCCAGCTTGGCGCGAATCACGGATATCCGCGGATCTCTATGTCAGACATATTATGCGAAACCCTTCTGAAGAGCGCCAGTTTGTAATTCCCGGGTACTTAGACGGCTACCTGATCGATTATGTCAAAGGGAAGGTCGCTTTCGATATGGAATGGAATTCCAAAGACCAGACATTTGATCGCGATCTCTACGCGTTCCGCGCTTTTTATGAGACAGGGATCGTTGATGTCGCCGGCATTATCACGCGCGATGGTTCGCTGAACCGTGTTTTTCAGGATCTGGGGATAATGAAAAAGTATGGCGCCAGCACAACATGGCTGGGGAAACTATTACCTCGTATCGGAACACGCAAACACGGAGGCTGTCCATTGCTCATTGTCGCGATCAAGCCCGGCTGCATTGTCGATTTTGAAAAGGAGACCAGCGATGACCAATAACGACTTATTGGATTTTACGCAAGGAAAGAAATTCAAGACAATCTATGCAGACCCCCCCTGGCGATTCCAGAACAGGACAGGGAAAGTCGCGCCGGAACACAGGCGTTTGAATCGCTATGAAACAATGACACTGGAAGACATAAAAAAACTCCCCGTTTCCGCACTGGCTGATGAAACAGCTCATCTGTACTTATGGGTTCCCAATGCTCTTCTCCCAGACGGAATTGAAGTGATGAAGGCATGGGGGTTTGAGTATAAGACAAATCTCATTTGGGAAAAGGTTCGAAAAGATGGCTTCCCCGATGGCAGAGGCGTCGGCTTTTACTTCCGCAATGTCACAGAAGTACTCCTGTTCGGTATTCGAGGTCAGAATGCCCGAACCCTTGATCCGGGACGCACACAGGTGAATCTCATTCGGAGCAGAAAACGCGAACACAGCCGGAAACCGTGTGAGTTCATCGACCTGATCGAAGCCTGTTCTCCCGGACCGTACATTGAACTTTTTGCGCGCGGGGACAGAAAAGGCTGGACTATGTGGGGCGACCAGGCAGACGAGAACTATAAACCGGACTGGCCGACTTATACAAACGCGACAGGCGCCAATGCCGCCAACCCGGATCAGCTTTACTTTTTATCCGATGATAAGCACGGCTAATAATGTCATTGTATCAATGGATCGTTCCACAGATCGGAACATATCATCTATGACGGGCGTACCTCTAAGAACACCCTGCGGCGGACGAAACCGCCACAGGGTGTTTGACTTAGCGTTATCCGATGCCGGATCTGAACGTGTGCTTTTACAAGCGCTCTCTCTTCTTAATCTGTACAAGCGCCAGCGACGCCAGCATGGAAAGCCCGAACAGGCTCATCCAGACGGCCGCGGGACGGTTTTCTCCCGTGGAAGGGGGTTGGATTGGTTTCGTTTTCTCGCTCGGTTCGGTCGGCTCCGTCGGGTTCGCCGACGACGC
>JAKPXB010000032.1 GCA_029570375.1 Bacillota bacterium
CTCATCCAATCTTCCTCGGGGACGACCGTCATGGTTGTGGGTCTGGTCAATGCCGGGCTGCTGCCGCTCTCGCAGACTGTCGGCCTCATCATGGGCGCGAATATCGGCACGACGACAACAGCGTGGATTCTGAGCCTCGGAACCATTCGAGCGGGCAACACGTATTTACAGCTGTTTAAGCCTTCTTTTTTCGCCCCCATCATCGCTTTCTTTGCCGTTGCCATTCTGATGTTCGTCAAGGATGAAAAGAAGCGGAATACCAGTAAGGTTCTGATTGGTTTTTCAGTACTGATTTTCGGCATGCAGACGATGAGCGGTTCTGTGATTTCGATTACGGAATCCCCCGGTTTTCAGCAGCTGTTTATCCGATTTGAGAACCCGATCCTGGGTATGCTGGTCGGCGCCGTTCTGACGGCGGCGATCCAGAGTTCATCCGCTTCGATCGGTATCCTTCAGGCGCTTTCCGCGACAGGTGTCGTCACGTACAGCACGGCGATTCCGATTATTCTCGGTCAGAATATCGGAACATGTGTCACGGCCATGATGTCAAGCATCCGCACAACCAAAAACGCGAAGCGGGCCGCGCTGATCCATCTTATTTTTAATGTTATCGGGACGGTCGTGGTCATGTCCGGGTTTTATCTCATTCACACGCTGAGACCGTTCAGTTTTTTAAATGACAGGATAGGGGCTGTCAATATCGCGGTTATCAACACCGTATACAACCTCATCGCAACTTTGCTTCTGCTGCCGTTCCGCCGCTTCCTGGTCAGGCTCGCGACGTTGATCGCGCCGGATAGAAAAGAGGATGAGGCGGCCATAGAGAGGCGGAATCTTTTCGGCGCGCTGGAACAGCGCTTCCTCGACTCTCCCGGTCTCGCGGTGGCGCAGAGTCAGCAGGTGACGAATCAGATGGCCGATCTGGTCAAACGCCATTATGAGGTCGCGGTCGGGCTTCTTCATTCTTTCGATCCGGGGAGCTATCAGGAGAGCCGGGATCTGGAGATGCTCGTCGACGAATACGAAGATCACCTCGGAACCTATATGGTTCAAATCAGTGCGCGAAGGCTGACCGAAAAAGACAATCGAATCCTGACGCTTCTCATGCAGAGCCTGGGCGATCTTGAGCGGATATCCGACCACGCTTACAATATCGCGGTCGCCGCCAAAGAGATGTACGACAGCAGGATGAAGTTCTCAGAAGCGGCGATCGGCGAACTCGCCGTTCAGGAGCGGGCGCTGATTGATTTGCTCACCATGACGGTTAACGCGTTCCGGACGAACGATTTGAACCTGGCCGCTCAGATTGAACCCCTTGAGGAAGTGATTGACGGTCTCAATGATGAGCTTCGCACCCGTCATGTCAAAAGACTCAAGGAAGGCTGCTGCACACTCGAACTCGGATTCTTTTTCAATGATTTGCTGACGGGATTGGAGCGCATTGCCGACCACTGCTCGAATATCGCCGTGTGCATGATCGAGCTTTCCCAGGAAAGTCTCGATCAGCACGTTTTCCTGAGATCGCTGAAAGACAGCGAGGCCTTTCACCAGTCGGTCGATTTTTACCGGGGACAGTACATCCTCCCCGGCGTTCACGCGTCTGACTACGCGGGGCAGATATCGCTCGAAGAATCTCTCGCGGGACGGGTATAGCGGCGATCTTACGGGGGCACGCCTTCGGTATCGGCGGCTTCGTCTGTCAGATGGTCATCGGGGCGCACGGTATCCTGGCGGCGGCCATGCCCACTGTGCAAGTTAAAGACGCCGTGCCTGACTGAGGCGGTATGCCTGTTTGATCTCAGATATCCCTGATCAGGTCGGGATTCTGTTTGTGCGGTTCCTTTTGTGTGGCGGGGTGTCCGATCGCGATAGCGAGGCGGAATTGCTCGCCTTCTTCGAACCTGAGCAGTTTGCAGCAGTTGTCGGGGTCGCCTTCGATAAAGCCCTGGGCGGGGAACCCGAGAATCACGCTTCCGAGCCCCATCGACTGGGCGGCAATCGACAGTATCCCGATCGCGATGCCCGCGTCAGCGTCTGCCCAGCGCGTGTTTTTCGCCGTGATGATGACGGCGAGCGGGGCGTTGTAGAAGAAGCTGTCTGTTCCGCGTGAGATCATCTGCTGGCGCGTCTCACAGCTGGCATGGCGGAAGATGCATTCGTCGATCTGCTTCAGAACCGATTGATCCGTCACGAAATAATAGCGAAGCTCCTGCAGGTCGCGCGCGGTCGGGGCTGCCAATACCGCTTTCTTTAATTTCGTGATTTCGTAGTATGTGAGCGGCGTTCTCTCGTAGCGCCGGATACTGCTTCTCTGCTGAATGTGTTCAAGGGTTGTATTCGCGTTAACCATTTCGATTTCATCCTCCTGGCTGTTGCCTCTGTAAAGATCTCCGGTTCCCATTATACTAGGGAAACACCATTCCGTGCTGCGCAAATCATGCTATATTGAGTACATGGAAAACCGATTTCAAGATATGATTAATCGCGTGACAGAACATCCTTTCAAGAAAGGCTGTGCCGTCGTATGCCCCGATGAGGCGACGATGAACGCTGTCCTCGAAGCGGAGCGGATGGGGTTGGTCGCCCCTTTTTTCTATCTGGACGAGTCGCGGAAGACTGTTCTGGACCAGATAGAGTCCCTGCCGGAGCGAGGGTCCTGTGTCATCGTTGAAACGCCGGAAGAGGCGGCGAAGAAAGCTGTTCAGAGTGTTCACGCCCATGAAACGGATATGCTGTTAAAGGGGAATATCGACACGGCTGTGCTGCTCAAACAGGTTGTCAACAAGTCGTACGGTCTGCTCACAGGGCGCCTGATCACCCATGTCGGTTTCCTCGATATTCCCGCGTATCACAAACTTCTGGTCGTAACGGACGGGGGCATGGTCATGTATCCCACCCTTGAACAGAAACGCGCGATCCTGGAAAACGCGGTAACCGCCATGCGCGGTATGGGGGTCGAGACGCCGAAAGTGGCCTGTCTCGCCGCGGTCGAGAAAGTCAACAAGCGCATGCAGGAGACACTCGACGCCGCTGAGCTCAAAGCGATGAACCGGCGCGGCGAGATTGTCGATTGCCTTGTGGAAGGGCCGATCTCCTTCGATCTCGCGTTCAGCAAAGAGGCGGCGCGGGTCAAAGGGTACGACAGCCCTGTCGCCGGAGACGCGGATATTCTGCTGGTTCCCGATTTCGTCGCGGGAAATCTCCTCGCCAAAGCGATGATACACGCCGGGAATGGCCTGTTTGCCGGTATTCTCGCCGGAGCGGCAGCTCCCGTTATCCTGACCTCCCGGAGTTCGACAAGTGAAGAGAAGATTAACTCGATCGCCTGTTCGGCGTGGCTTACTTTCTGAAAACGGAGAAATCTATGAAAATCCTGGTGATCAACCCCGGTTCCACTTCTACCAAAGTCGCCTTGTTTGAGGATGAAAAACGGATCACGGAGAAGAAAATTGACCACTCGCGGGAAGAGCTCGGGGCTTTTTCATCGATCGCGGAGGAACTCCCGATGCGCATCGCCCGCGTGAAGGAGTTTCTGGCCGAGAACGGAACCGTGCCCGGCGGGCTTGATGTGATCGTCGCGCGGGGAGGAATGCTCCCTCCGGTCCGCCACGGGGCCTATGTGGTGGATGATAATCTCGTTGAAACGCTTCTGGAACGCCCCGTCGAGCACCACGCCTCGAATCTGGGGGCGGGGATGGCGCAGGCGATCGCGCGCGAAGGAGGGGGCAAACCGGCGTTCATATATGACTCGATTTCCGTCGATGAACTGACGCCGCTCGCCCGTTTTTCCGGCATCAAGGGTTATGACCGACGGAGTTTCTCTCATGTTCTGAACACGCGCGCCATCGCAAAGGCCGTCGCGGAACGGGAGGGGTTCGACCTCATGAGCTCCAATGTTATTGTCGCCCATCTGGGCGGAGGTATTTCGATGAACCTTCAGTCGAACGGCGACATCATTGACATCGTCTCAGCGGATGAAGGCGCTTTTTCCACGGAAAGAGCCGGAGGAATTCCCATCTATCAGGCCGCGCGCATTGCCCGCGAAGAGGGGGCGGACGCGCTGTACGCTTACGAAATCGGTAAAGGCGGCTTTACTTCTTATCTCGGAACGAACGATGCCCGGGTGGTTGAGCGGGACGCCCTTAACGGGGATGAGAAAGCCCGTACAATCCTTGAAGCGATGGGTTACCAGGCGGCGAAAGCCATCGGCGGACTGGCGACTGTCGTCAGAGGCGAAGTCCGCGCCATCGTTCTGACAGGCGGCATGTCACATATTAAACTGCTGACGGATACGATTACCGAACGCGTTTCCTTTATAGGACCGGTATTCGTCATGGCGGGCGAATTGGAAATGGAGGCGCTCGCAGCCGGCGCGTACCGTGTGATGCGCGGGGAAGAAAGGGCTGCCCTGCTGCGGGGCTGATCGGGCATACCGGCGAAGAAAGCGTACGGCTGCCTTTCCCTCATTCAGAATCACGTCAGCTTCCCGCGTTATTTCCCTTCCGCCGGATGCTCCATCATCTCTTCCCAGTAATCCTCGATGATGTGAGCGCGGCCGTTCGGCTCATCCGCGGTTTCTTCCTTTGACCTTCTGGCGAGTTGTTTGTCCCGGCGGTCTTTCTCGCGCTGCAGGCGCTTCGCTTCTTCCACTGCAATCGCCTCATTCGGTGTCATTTCAAGAAGCGCGGGATTATTGATATAGGCGTCAAACACCTCAAGGCTCTTGATCATGTAATACCCGTCACAGATGCGTTCATCGATCGTGAGATTCAGGTCTATCGTTTTTTTCCAGGTGATTTCCCCCGTGTTGATATCGCGGTACGGCTTCATGTAGATCTTTCCGATGGTACAGAATACAGAAGTTGTTCCGAATTCATACAGGTGGTGGAAAAGCGCGTCGCCGCCGATGCTCCCTAAGTGAGACAGAAACACGGAGGAGTAGAGGGGAATGAGTTCCAGGAGTGATTTCGGCATGATGCCGTGAAAGTCGAGAACACGTCCGATCCAGATAATAAACCGCAGCAAAGAGCGGGGAAGCTTTGTGACGAGTCCGATGAACTTATCGTCATCCTTGCTTTCCGCTCCTTTTATTTCGTCAATATGGCGCGTCATCTTTTCTTTAACATCCTGCAGGGAGTCATCGCCGTCAAATTTTACTTTCGCAATCGACTCAATGCCTTCGTCCGTCATGGTCGTCTTCACCACGTACAGGATGTCAAATGAGTTGTGCTGATATAGACGCCTCCCCGCGACAAAACGGTTGAGTTGCGGACGCCTCATAAAGGTATGCAGAAAAGTCGCTGAGATGATATTGAATACCGTAATCCGGCGTCCCAATTTGCGCTGCTCGCGGATGTATTTCTGCATATTGTCAACACAGTAGGACCGGCTCATATACACAGCGGATTCATTTCTGCCGCGCATAATAAAAGGCATGATTGAGCCAATAGGATCCTTCACGTCTTTAATAAGCGTTCCGTCACTTCTTTTATAAAACATTCGATGGCATCCCTCTTCCGTGTCTCAGAGCTTATCTGTTCTCCCGTGCGATGGAAACTTCGTTTATCCACGGTCCGCGATCGCGTTCGGATTCCTGTGATCGATCCGGATGGTGGAAGGCGGCTGTTATCACGGCGATGATCCCTGTGACGTCGGGAAACGAACAGGTTCATCCTGCTTAATCAGAATTATCATATCATAACGGCCTATCGGTGAATCATGTATCATACGTTGCGGAACCGGGCTTTTGTTCCGGGGGCGTTTATGGTATTTTATGATCAATTGTGAAGCAGTGCCGGAGCGGTAAGCCGTTCTCTGATTGCGCTTTATTTGTATGTCCTGGGAGAGTAATTAAGTAGTCATGGTTCGTCTTCTCGATAACAAACTGAAGGTACTGATTGCCATTACGCTGATAGTATTTATCGCGACTGTCGCAATCTTCTCCAATCATTTAATAAAACAGAGAAAGCCCTCGGGTGCGGATGCGACGACCGCCTCTCCCATACTGACCACTCCCTCCACGACGACCGGGGAGACAACAGGCACGACGACAGAGACGACCGTTCCCGAGACGACAGAGACGACAACGGAAGAGACAACCACCGTTTTGACAACGCCCGCTCCCTCGGCGCATCACTTCTCCCACATCATCATTTTCCTGGACGTGCAGCGACTTGTTTTCTTTCATACGACGGAAGAGGGTGTGGCGGTCCCGGAGATTTCTCTGAGGATTTCGTCCGGCCGTGTCGCCGGCACTACGCCGATCACGCCTCCCGATAAACCGTTTATCCTGTCCGGTTATTCAGCGAGTCAGCTGTTATTCACGAAGGCGGCCCATTACGTATGGGTGCGTTACGCGACCCATGTCTACGGTGATATTTTTATTCATTCACAGCCGTACGATTACCAGAAAGACGCTCAGGGCAACGCGCTTCCGCTTGACAGGAGCTTATTCAGCAAATGGGGGTACAACCGCCTCGGGAAATACACCGCGTCAAACGGCTGTATCCGCTTGTCACTCCGCGATTCACTGTTTGTTTCTCAGAATGTGCACCGCGGCATGCCGTGCTACATCTTCGCCAGCAGCAAAGGTTTCAATCTGCCTGAAGCCCCGGAGAACCCCCCGGCGAATCTGAGCACCCGCTGGGATCCGACTGACATGGATCCGATGAATCCATACAGGCAGCGCGAAGCGAACAATATGGCCTGGAAGTACCGGCCGGTGGGACAGACTATTCAGGTGATGGTAAACGAACAGCCTGTCGCGGAAAACGGAATCAAGAACAGGGGTAACCTGCCGGCAGGAACAATATACCGGTTCAAGACTGCTCCGGTCACGAGTCAGCCGGGTCTGTTCGATGTGAAAGTGATCGTCACGTATTCGGACGAATCTGCCGAGGAAGTCTCGGTAAAGATCAATGTTACCGACTCTGCGGTTACAACGACGACGGCGGAGCCGACGACCACCACGGTTTCAACAACCGCGGCGCCGACAACCACCGCGGGTCCGACGACCACCACAACGCCGACGACCACCACGGCGGCAGCTACGACGTCTGACACGACCACAACAACCGTCGCGACGACCCCGGAAGACACAACTGCCGCTGAATAGACCGACCAGACAGCACGGCGCCACCTTCATTTTCCCTTGTGTTGGCAAGTAACGCTTTTGCGTGTATAGTGTTTCGTAATTATATTTGTTATGATGAGGACAACTATAGATTGATAGGGAAACGGCGCTGTGATGAAGAAAATTGCTCACTATATTCCTGTTTTGCTCGGTGTCGTGATGGTGATCGGCGCCATGCTATTGACCGGCGGGTTCTTTTCAGCACAACCCGCGGTTTTCAGAGACCAGACCACTGTTCTGACAACGCCCGGGACGACAACCGCTGAGACCACGAAATATGACACGATTTATGTGGATGAGGATGATCCCCTGGCCGACCCCGATGATCCGTACGATGATTTCACGGAACCGACCGATAGGCCGGAGCCGTCGGAAACATCGCACGAACCGTCTGTCGTAACGACAAGTGGCTCGTCAAAATCTCCGAAGAGCACGAATGCGGGCGATACAACGACGACAACCACGACTACGACTACGACAAAAGCTGATAACAGCCCCTCCGTCTATCGCCCCGTTACGGGAGGTCCATATACGAAATTAATCGTGTTCCTTGACTTGCAGCGCATCGTTTTCTACCGGACAGACGCCTCGGGGAATGATGTGCCCGCCTATGCCGTGCGCTGTTCAACGGGGCTGCCTCAGTGGCCGACACCGCAAACGGGCAGCAGTCCATTTCGGCTGAGCGGAAGAAAGTCTGCGCTTTCCCGCTTTATGTCCAGCAAAAGCACTGTCCCGTGCTGGGTGCGCTACGCGACACAGCTTCGCGGTTCGATCTGGTTTCATTCTATTCCGCTCGATTTCTACGATCCGATCGATTATTCAAAGGCATACATGAGGGGCGGTTACACACGCCTTCTGGCGGGGCAGACAAGTTCGCACGGATGCGTCCGTCTGGCGGTGCGCGACGCGAAATTTGTCTTTGATAACACGCGTGCCGGGATGCCCGCTTACGTGTTAGCGAGCAGCAAAGGGTATCCTGTGGTCGGCGCCCATCCTCTGCCGAAAGCTCCCGATGTTTCGCGTTGGCGCGATTACGACCCGACAGACTGGAATGCGCCGAATTACCAGCCGATCCCCGTGGAGACTGAAACTACCACCACGACGACAACGGAGACGACCACAACAACCACAACAGCGCCTTCAACTGTGACGACCACAACAACGACACCGGCTCCGACGACGGTCACCACGACATCGACGACATCGACCACATCAACGACTTCGACAACGACGACGACATCGACAACAACGACAACGACGACAACGTCGTCGATCACAACGACTTCGGAAACAACAGAGACATCACCCGAAACCACGGCCGCGCCGTCAACGACCGCGGAACCGGAGGAACCGACGACAACGACGACAGATGCGCCTGAAGAGCCGTAACAGTCAACCGCGCCCGGACATTCTTCCGGGTGTGGCGGCGGCGCGGGCCGATACCCGGCGGGGGCTGCCTGCCGCGGAACACATTCGTTGTATGTCATCTGAGGATGATACCCGGAGCGGGACATGAAGGATAGAGCTGAAACTGCGCGCGATCGGAGACCTTTTTTCCGATCGCGCGATGCGCTCGTTTTGTTTTTGGTCTTACTGACCGCGCTGCTTCTTTTTCTTGCCGCGGGGAAGTCTCCCTCACCGGCGGGGTGCGTCGCCAAAATCTACTTCGACGGCAAACTGATTGAATCGGTCAGATTGTCGCAGGGGATCGAGAGAGATTGGCTTTTCCCGGAAAGACCGTCGATTGTTATCCACCAGTACGCGGATCAGACGATTGCCTTTGTGTCGTCGGACTGCCCGGATCACGTCTGCGTCCGGACGGGACGGATCGGCCAGCCAGGCACATTTGCCGCCTGTGTTCCCAACCGATTTCTTATAGTGATTGAAGGGGAGACGGATTCTTCGGAACAGGAGGATGTCGATCTTGTCGCGTAACAATCCTAGGCGCATGGCGGTTCAACGGATGACGCGCACCTCTGTCATGCTGGCGGCGGCGCTGGCGCTGAGCCTTCTTGAGAGCGTCCTGCCTCCGCTTCCCGCGCCTGTGCCGCTGCGGTACGGTCTTGCCAATGTCGCTGTCATGGCGGCACTGCTTTTCATTGGGCCATTTGAGGCCGTGTCGGTGGCGCTGTTGAAGAGCGTTTTTGTCCTGATGACGCGGGGACTGATCGCGGGGTCTATCTCTTTTACAGGAACACTCCTGTCTGTCGGCGTCATGGTTGGCGCCGATTTTCTGTTGAAACGCCGCACATCGGTGTTTCTTCTTTCCGTTTTGGGAGCGATCGCGCATAACGCGGGACAGCTTTTCTTCCTCGTTCTTTTTCTGCAATACAAACTGTCTGTTCTGTTCATCGGCCCTTATCTTCTTTTCTTCGGGGTGCTGACGGGGCTTCTGTCCGGTGCTCTGCTCTTTATCTGCCTGAGGCCGCTGGAAGCTTTTTTCCGCGCGTCGGACAGGAGTGGCGGCAAGGATAGCGGTATGATGTAACCGAGCGCGTTCCGACGCGGAAACGGCAGGCCAGGGAAGCGCTTCGTTGTCGAAAGGGAAAAATTTTAACCGTATGGGAATAAGAGGGATTTCAGAAAAAAAAGGCTCCGCCTTTTCATCTGCCGGCATAGCGCGTCTGGCCGCGGCGGTCATTCTCGCGCTGTTGATCAGTGCGTTCTGCTGTCTGCCGCTCTCCTGCCGCGCGGCCAATCAGACCGCTTCCCCTGCAGCGCTTCAGCGTTTTGAAGCGTTCATCACGGGTCCTTTTGATACAGCGATCAAGGTTATCCTCTTCACCGCCGGTGAGGAGGAATTCAACGCGTACCGCCTGTTCATCGAAGAAGAATTCTGGCGGCTCCATCGGCTGTTTGATATTTACCACGACGCGCCGGAGGGGGTGAACCTCAAGACAGTCAATGACCACGCGGGCACACCGGTTGACTGCCCGGGAGAGCTGATGGATCTGATCGAATTCGGTATTGGCTGCGGCGGGGAAGCGGGCGGGCGGGTGAACATCGCGATGGGTTCCGTTCTCAGTCTCTGGCATGACGCGCGTGAAATATCATCGGCCTCCCCCGACCGGGCCTATATTCCGGATCAAAAGTCTCTTGAAGAAGCAGCCGGCCATACCTCCATCCGCGACGTTGTGGTCGATCGGGCGCGCGGAACGGTGACGCTGAAAGACCGCATGATGCGGCTTGATGTCGGAGCGATCGCGAAAGGTTATGCCGTCGAAAAAATCGCCCGGCAGCTCGCGCGGAGAGGCCTGCAGAGCGGGGCGATTGACGCGGGCGGCAATGTCCGCGTGATCGGCAGAAACGAGGGGAAAAACAAGCCGTGGCGCATTGGAATCAACAACCCGCTTGATAACGGGCGGACTCCGCTCGTTGAAATTGCCAGCGTCGAGGACAGAGCTGTCGTGACATCGGGGAATGACCAGAGGTTTTTTATATTTGAAGGCAGGAGATACAGTCATATTATTGACCCCACAACGCTTCAACCAGCTCATTTCCACGACTCCGTCAGCATTATCGCGGAGGATTCCGGGATCGCGGATTTTTTAACAACCGCGCTTATGCTGATGACGGAAGAAGAAGGGCGCATTCTTCTCGGGCGTTTTCCAGGCTGTGAAGCTCTGTGGGTCAGAGGTTCTTCCGTTACGATGACTGAAGGTTTCCGCCGGTTTACCGGGCAGGCGGGGGACTAAAGAACGGGTGCGGGGGAACCTGCCCGGAAGGCTGTTCTTCACCGGGTTCCCGGCGTTGCGGGGTGTCCTGTTTCGCCCGCTGTGATATAATCCAATCGTTCACGCAAGAACGCAATTACTTTGGTTCAATGGCCTGCCGCAACAACCGGAGACCCGGCATCCTCGGCCGGCCTTTGAATGGAATCCGGTGCGGATGGTGGCTGTTTTGCACACAATACATGTATTTATGATGAATTCTTATGTCATGGCTCTGCCTTTTCTGAATTTGGGACAGATCGATGTCGTTGAGATTTTAATCCTCGTTTTTGTCCTGGCGCTGTCGCTTTCGTTTCACGAGTTCGCCCACGCGTTCGCGGCGCTTCGCATGGGAGATGACACCGCCGCGCTGGCGGGCCGCCTCACGCTGAACCCGTTGAGGCATCTGGATCCTGTCGGTTCGCTCGTCTTTCTGTTTGCCAGAATCGGGTGGGCAAAACCTGTTCCTGTCAATCCGTCGCGTTTTACGAAAGCGAAAAGCATCAAACGCGGGATTTTCTGGGTGAGCATCGCGGGGCCGCTGTCGAATATTCTTCTGGGAACTATTTCGTGGATCCTCTTCTGTGCGTTGTTCACGATTATAATGGCCACCGGTTTGGAAAGTCCCGTGGTCGAAGTTGTCATCCGCCTCTTTCTGACGCTCTATCAGGCGAATATGCTTCTGGCTGTTTTTAACCTTCTCCCTGTCCCGCCGCTCGACGGCTTTAAAGTCTTCGGCGTGGCGCTTCCCGACAGATGGTATTACAGTTTAATGCAGTACGAGCACCTGATCGGGATCGGATTCCTGATCATCGTTCTGTTCTTAAGGGGCGCGCTGTCGACACTCCTCGGATGGATACTCGTTCCCTTCAACTATGCGATCCAATACCCGATCACATGGCTTTTTCAGCAGCTTCAATCTGCGCTGGGCCTCCCTGTTATGCCTATGTTTTTGCAGCTATGATGGAAGACGGCGGGATGGGTACGGAATCTCTGATACTCCATGTGGATGTTCTCGATTACGAGGGGCCGCTCGATCTGCTCAGCCAGCTGATCGATAAAAACCGTGTGCCGATTGATCGGGTATCCATCGCGTCAATCGCCGATCAGTATCTGGAGAAGATACGCGGCAGCCTGACGCTCGATATGGAGCTCGCGAGTTCTTTTCTATTGATGGCCGCGACGCTCATCCAGCTGAAATCGTCGCTTTTGCTTCCCGACCGGAGGCTCCGGGAGGGGGCAGAAGAGATGGATCCAGGTGATCAGCTGATTGTACGGCTCCTTCAGTACAGGCGCTGTAAATTCCTCGCGCTTACGCTGAAAGAGCGGTACCGGCAGTTCAGCGGTTCTTTCGGGAAGCCTCCGGAGCCGGTGAAGCGGACAGGGGTGGAGCGGGAACGCGCGGTGACGGCGCTGGACCGCGGCCGGTTTGACATCGCCGTCGGGGCGATACAGGCGCGCAATGATCTTCGCTTTCACGACAGCGGAGAAGAAGTCGGGCAAATCCTCGAGCGTGAACGCGTCTCGCTGCGTGAAAGGATGATGTACATCGTGCAGCAAATAGCCGGCAGGGCGCGCGTATTTTTCTATGAGATATTTCCACCTGAATTGCCTGTCCGCGAGCGCGTGACAGGGTTTCTCGCAATGCTTGAACTCGTTTTCCAGAGCAAGGCGCAAGTGACGCAGAAGGCGCTCTTCGCGCCGATCCTCATCGAACGAAAATCATCGCGCCGTCATGAAGGCAGGCGAACGCATGAATGATATTGAACAGATGGCGAGACTTGAGGCTCTCCTGTTTGTCGCGGGGGATCCCCTTACCTATGAGGAGATAGCGGCGTATCTCTCGCTCGGCACGGAGGAAGCGGCAAGCCTCGTGGAACAGCTGAAACGGCGGTACCAGCGCGACCCGATGTCCGGCCTGGTGGTGCGCCGGATCGAAGGCGCGGCGTCGATCGCGACGAAGCCGGCGCTGTCCGATACCATCGAGGCATTTTTCGGCAAGGTCCGCGATTTGAAGTTGACGGACGCGGCGTATGAGACGCTCGCGGTCATCGCTTACAACGCGCCGGCAACGCGCGCGGAGATTGAAGCGGTCCGCGGTGTCAACAGCGATTCGATCGTGAACCGGCTGATTGAGCGCGGACTCGTCCGCGAAGTGGGGACACTTGAGACTCCGGGGCGCCCCGCGCTTCTCAATGTGACAGAGACTTTTCTTATGGATTTTGGATTATCGTCGACAAAGGAACTCCCGCCTGTTGATCTGATGATGTATGACACGATTACGGAGTTTACAGAGGAACGTCAATCGGCAGCGCATACAGCTGCCGTGCCGAAACCGCTTGTCATCGCCATCGACGGTCCTTCAGGGGCCGGAAAGAGCACGATATCGAGGCTGCTCTCCGAGCACCTCGGCATCCTGACACTCGATACCGGGGCGATGTACAGGGCTCTCGGCGTCAAAGCGCTGCGACAGGGGATATCCCCCGCGGATCCCGAGGCAGTCCGCGCGATGCTGGCGGAAACCACGATGGACATCGACTTAACGGACCGCGTCCAGAAGACGCTGGTCGACGGTTTGGATTACACGCCGTATATCCGGACGCCGGAGGCGTCGCGCGCGGCTTCGGATATCAGCGCTCTCCCCGTGACGCGGGAGTACTGTGTACGCCTCCAGCGGGAAATCGGGAAGAAGCAGGCGCTTATTCTCGACGGAAGGGACATCGGCACATATGTCTTCCCGGATGCCCCGGTCAAGTTCTTCATCACCGCGTCACCGGAAATCCGCGCTAGGCGGCGTCTTTCCGATCTCGAAAAAGCGGGGAATCCTTCGACACTCGAGGATGTCATGCGCGAGATGGCAGCCCGCGATCTCCAGGACAGCGGGAGAGAGCTCGCGCCCGCGAAGCGCGCGGAAGACGCGGTCCTGATCGATACAAGTGAAATGAGTGTCAGGGAAGTCGTCGACGTCATGATCGATGTCATCAGGCAGCGCGAGGCGCTGCAGCCGGGGTGGGGCAGAGGGGCACATGGACAACAGTGAACGCGGTGGAAAACCGTTTGGCGGGGAGAGGCTCTCCAGAGTGATCAATATTCTCGTGCGGACGCTTGTCGCGCTGTTTCTGTGGCCTTTTTACCTTCCGAGAGCTGTCGGGAACCACCGCCCGCCGTCCGAGGACGGGTGTGTGTTGATCGCAAACCACCACAACTTCCTCGATCCGATCTTTATCACTTTTTTCTTTACAAGCCGCAGGCTCTGCTTTATTGCGAAAAAAGAGATTTACAACGCCAAATTGCTCGGGAGAATTCTGCAGGCGTTCGGTTCTATTCCGCTTGACCGGTCCATTTCAGATCTCCAGGCGAGCAAACTGATTCTGTCAAAGATCGTGCAGAAAAAAATCGTCGGTCTGTTTCCGCAGGGAACGCGGGTGCCGGCGGGAGAAGCTGTCTCAGTCGAGCCTCACGCCGGGCTTATCTACTATGCCATCCGCCGCGAAATTCCCATCATACCGGTCGGCATCGACCCCCGTTACCGATTTCTGGGAAGACCGCGCTATGTTTTCGCGGACAGTGTGGTGTTGAGGCTCCGCGAAGGGGAAAAGCTGAATCCGTCGGAACAGAGGATGGTGGCTCACGAGATTATGCGCCGTCTCTACGCGTTGGCGGGCCTTTCCTATGTCCGCGGGGACAACGGGGAAAACGAGCGGCTTTTTAACCGCAAAATAGAAATCGCTGTGCTCGGGGCGCCACAGAATAGAAAAACAGACGCGCCTTCCTTCGCGAGCCTGACATCCGATGGGGATGAACAAAAATGAAAATTGAAGTGGCGTCGTCCGCCGGCTTCTGTCCCGGTGTCCGGCGCGCCGTCGATATGGCGCGCCGCGCCGTCGATCAGGCGCGTGACGTTCCGATCGTGATGCTCGGGGCGATTGTTCACAACGAGTATGTCATCGCGGATTTTCAGGATCGCGGGGTGATCATCGCGGGCCATGTCTCCGTAATTCCGGATGAATCGCTCGTGATCATCCGAGCGCACGGTGTTTCTCCGGAAGTTGAAAGAATACTCAGACAAAAAAGGTGCCGGATCATAGACGGGACATGCCTTTTCGTCAAAAAAGCCCAGCAGATTGTGGCTGACGCGGCGCGGGAGAGAAAAGGCATCATCATCACGGGTTCCGCCAATCACCCTGAAGTGGAAGGGTTGATCGGTTTCGCGAAGCCTGTGAAACCGGTCCTTCTGGAGGTGCCCGAAGAGGCTGAAAAGGCCCGATTTGACGACAGAGCATGGATTTTGGTATCCCAAACGACTTTTTCTGAGGAACGTTGGCAGAGAATTCGAGGAATTCTGAAAAATAAAATTGATAATCTCGAGATTTTTGATACAATATGTAACACGACTGTCCAAAGGCAGTCCGATGCGAAGACGCTTGCCGCCTCTTCTGACATTATGCTCGTTCTTGGCAGTGAAACAAGTTCAAACACGGCCAAGCTGGTAGAAGTATGTCAGCAGAGGTGTCCTGCTACGCATTTGATTTATTCACCGGACCAGGTCGGCGGCATATTGCAGAATGGCGTGACGGGTTCAACGAGGGTCGGTGTCACCACCGGCGCCTCAACACCAGATGAGATGATCAGGGAGGTTATCCACAGAATGATGACAAACGAAGGCCTGACGAAGCCAGAAGAACAGCTGGAAGTCAATTCAGAACAAGTGATGGAGGCAGAAGCAGAAATAGTGACAGATGATATCGCTGATGTCGCTGCTGATGAGGTTATCGAAGAAGTGGCCGCGAACAAAGCTGACGAAGTCACAGAAGAACCGAAGGAAACAGCGGAACAGGATGTCGTGTCTGAAGCTAATGCCGACATTAACTTCGAAGAATTTATCGACAGTATTCCTGAGCTTCAACCGAAGACCATAGTGCACGGAAGGATTGTACGCTATGACGATGAGTTCGTTTACGTGGACGTAAGGGACAAGTCCGAAGGCAAAATTCCTATCCGTGAGGTGGAGAACAATCCCGATTTTGATTTAGATGAAGCCGTCAAAGATCACGCAGAAGTTGATGTGTACATTCGCAGTATCCGTTCATCAGCTGATGCCGGTAAAGAAATTTTGCTCTCCGTCGCCTATGTCGACACACTGAAGCATAAGGATTACATCAAACAAGCGTTTGAAGAGAAAATACCCGTACCGGTCAAGGTCGTCAACGTGGTGCGCGACGGAGTGATCGCGTCCTACGGGAGAATAGAGATTTATATTCACCGTACGCAGCTCGAGCTGTCTGTTGTCGACGACCTGGAGCCGTACCGCGACCAGACATTCGACGTTCTTATCACGCAGTTCGACGACAAACGCCGCCGCATGCGCGTCTCGGGTTCACGCCGCTCGCTGCTCGAACACGAACGCAAAGCGCACGCGAAAGAGATCTGGACGACGATTGAGCCCGGCAACGAGTACACCGGCATCGTCCGCAATCTCACAAATTTCGGCGCCTTTGTCGATATTGGCGGCGTCGACGGACTGGTCCACATCAGTGAGATCTCATGGCAGCGCATCCGCCATCCGTCGGAAATTCTGTCGGTCGGCGATAAAATTGACGTCTTTGTCAAAGATTTTGACCGCGCGAAGAAGCGCATTTCGCTCGGTTACAGGCGCAAAGAGGACGATCCGTACAGTGACATCGAAGAGCGCTTCCCTGTCGGCGCGATCGTTCGCGGCGTCGTTGTCAGGATGTTCCCGTTCGGCGCGTTTATCAACATCGCCCCCGGGGTCGACGCGCTGTGCCACATTTCACAGATTTCAAGCTATCACCTGAACAAGCCCAGCGATGTGCTCGCCGAGGGTATGGAAGTGGACGCGCGGGTCGTCGAAGTGTCGAATGAAGCGCGCCGTATCAGCATCAGCATCCGCGATGTTGAACCGATTAATCCGGATCCCGACTCCGAGCTCGTGCTGCAGCAGCAGGAACACCAGCAGCAGCAACAGCAGCAGCGCCAGCCGCGTGAACCGCGCCGCCGCGGCGGCGGGAAACGCCGTCAGGACGGGAATGATCTGCCGACAAGCTATGTCGATACGCAGGCGCGTTCTGCCATCGGCGATATGGCCGAGATCACGACAGTGACGAAGGAAGGTTCCGATCTTCTCGACTCATTGAAGGATGAGGCTGCCGTTGCAAAGGTTGAAGAAGCCAAAGAGATCGCGGAACCCGCCGATCTCGGACTCGCGGAAGTCGAACCGGCGGAAGTCGCGTTGAAATTGGCCGAAGAGGGTGAAGGAAGCGCGCCGGAAGCTGAAGAGCAGGCCGAAGCTTGCAGCTGCAGCTGCACACTTTCCGACACCGCTGAGGAGGCGGCCGACGAGGTCAAGTCCGAAGCGGAAGCGCTGGAAGATACCGGCAACGAGTAATGCTTCGGAACAGATAAGCTGTATGGGGGATTTCAGGTAACAGCCGGGAGAACCTTCACAGCCAATATGATCATTAAAAAGGGTGACGCCGGAAAGCGCCACCCTTTTTAATATCCGCAGAGGACAGTTCTTTTGTTCCTGATAGGCGCCGCTAGCCCGCCAGTTTTCGGAGGGCTTCTCTGTAGATCGCGGCTCCCGCGAGAAGTTTGTCGATCATCATCCACTCGTTTGCCTGGTGCGCGATATCCGGATCGCCGGGGAATATAGGCCCGAAGCCGCAGATGTTCGGCAGCGAGCGCGCGTATGTGCCGCCACCGATTGCGAGCGCCTCGCCGGACAGCCCGGTTCCCTCATTGTACGCGTCCATCAGCGTGCTGATCAGATGAGAATCTTTCGCCTGGTAGAGTGGCGGGAGGTTGGAAATCCAATTGACTTCGAGATCGAACGCGTCCGCTTTCTCTTTCAGACGGGCTTTCGCCTGTTCGAGTTCAAAGGTGACAGGATAGCGGATGTTGATTGTCAGCACTGCTTCCTCGCCGTCGATGCGGAGAAGTCCGGGGTTGACTGTCGTACCGCCCGATTCGTCTTCATAATCGAGGCCGAGCGACCGGCCGTCGAATTCCTGTCCGATGAGAGCGCGGTATGCCTCCACAAAGCGGTCGGTTTTCCCCTCCGCGGCGAGCTCTTGCTCCAGCGCTTCCATCGCCACGGAAATCGCGTTGATTCCGAGGTGCGGAAGACTCGCGTGCGCGCAGACGCCGCTATATGATTTCTGTTCGCCGCTCTCTTTAAGTGTGAGTTCGATGTCGGCCGGCACCATGTTGACGGCGGCGCCCGCGGAAGCGGACGCGATGGCGTCGCTCTCACGACGCTTTTGCGTCAGTTCAAAGGTCGCGATGCCTTTTTCGGCATAGATGGCGGGGAACTGCGCGTCGGGCGTAAAACCGGCGACGGGAATTTCCTCGACTGCGCGGTAATGATCCATGCACGCGCTGCCTTTCTCCTCATTGAGACCGACGATCACGCGGATGCGGCGTTTCGGCGTGAAGGCGGGATCATCCTTCAGTTTTTTCATCGCGTAGAGAGACGCGACACAGGGTCCTTTATCATCGTTCACACCGCGGGCTGTGACCTTGCCTCCGTCAACAACGAGCGTGAAGGGATCCTGGTCCCAGCCGCTTCCGGGGGGGACGATATCGAGGTGGCACACAGACGCGACCATTTCATCGCCTTCGCCCATTTCAGCGTAACCGGCGTAGTTGCCGAGATTGACAGTCTTGAATCCCATGCGCTTCGCGATATCAAAGAAAACGTCGAGCGCGCGTATCGTTTCGCGGCCAAAGGGAGCGCCTTCCTCGGGCGCGCCGCCGACACTCGGAATGGCGCAGAGTGCCGCCAGATCCTGCAGAAACTGATCGCGTTCTCCGGAGAATTCTTCAGCGAGCGCTGTGATACGCGCGGCGTCGGGAATTTCGGGAGGAGCAGGATCGCCGGAGGCTTCGCAGCCGTCCTTGTCCGCGGCAAGTTCCTCTTCTCCGGGGCAGGGAAGGGCGCCGTCCGCGGGCGCGAGCATCACGAGTTCGTCCGGCTCATCGTCCTCATCTTCCTCCCGGACATCTTCCGCCGGAGCTGCCGCTGTGAAATCATATCCTTCTTTGTCCAGGCAGTCGGGGTGGATGTGGCAGTAGAGGCCGACATAAAGCGCCATCTGATCGGCGGGAAGGCCGCAGATGGCGCAGAGTCCCGGGTCAACCTGAAGTTCGCGGAGCTTCTCCGTGAACATGGAAAGGAATTTCTCCATCTGTTTTGCCGTTCCGGAAAACGCCGAGTCTTTGGCGCGGATCGCGATAAAATTGTCCGTCATCTCGTAATCGACCAGCTTCATCGGGAAGCGTGTCTGTTCCAGCCAGGTTGTGAGCTCAATCAGGTTCTCGGGTGCGATTCCCGCGATCGACGTGAAGAAAGACGTGAGGACGTCACTCGTCTTCGCTGTGATGCAGAATTCATTAAAATCACCGAATACGAACTCGTTCTCGTTTGCGGCGTGCCATCCCCGGCAGGCTGCCAGTTTTAGTAGTGAGTTTGAAATCATCTTCAATAAACCTCCAGGCCAAACACTAACGGAGAAAAATCCAACCCGCGCAGGTAAGCGGAAGATCGGGCGGGCTTTTGCGCCGGACGATCCGTTCGCTCTGCCCATGCGGGAAAAACTAAAACCCGTCAGATAAACTTGATTCTACTATACCACGAGCGGAGTTCGCGGATTCCGTGGAAGGCGGGAAAACAGGTTGCCGCCTATTGACAACTGTGTTATCATCTTCGAGGAAAACACACGGGAAAGGCTCTTCTGTTGCCCGCCAGAGCGGGTTTAGGGGCGTCCCGGAGGCAAAAACAGGAGGTATTATGTCTGTCGTTTCCATGAAACAATTACTTGAGGGTGGCGTTCATTTCGGCCACCAGACACGCCGTTGGAACCCGAAAATGGCTCCTTATATCTTTGCGGAGCGCAACGGGATCTACATCATCGATCTCCAGAAGACGATGAGAAAGATTGAAACAGCCTATCAGTTCATCAATGAAATCTCTTCGAGAGGCGGAACCGTACTGTTTGTCGGCACAAAGAAGCAGGCGCAGGATTCCATCCGCGAAGAAGCCGAACGATGCGGCATGTTCTTTGTCAATAACCGCTGGCTCGGCGGGACGCTGACGAATTTCCAGACGATCAGCAAGAGGATCGAACGTCTTCATGAGCTTCGCGCCATGGATGAATCGAACGCATGGTCCAATCTTCCGAAGAAAGAGATCGCCGCGCTCCGTCTCGAACTGGAAAAACTTGAGAAGAATCTGGGCGGAATCTCTGAGATGAAACACCTGCCGTCATGTGTCTTTATTGTTGATACGAACAAAGAGCACATCGCGGTGGCCGAAGCGAGAAGACTCCGGATTCCGATTGTTGCTATTGTGGACACAAACTGCGACCCGGAGGAAGTCGACTTTGTGATCCCGGGCAACGATGACGCGATCCGCGCGATTAAGCTGATCACCGGCGCCATGGCCAACGCTGTCGTCGAAGGCCGTGAGGGGTACGAAGTGCAGCAGCTCGACACACCGGGAAAAGCGAAGGGCGAAAATGCCGCGTTCGCGCCGGCCGCGAGCGATGAGGCCGATTCTTTCGGGTACGGCGACGAAGCGTAAAGCCCCGTAGCTTTAATTAAGTGCAATTTTCAACGGTTTTTTGTTGATACGACCAGTAAACACGATATAAGCGGGATAGGAGGCATACGATGCAAGTAACCGCACAAATGGTAAAAGAGTTGAGAGAAATGACAGGCGCGGGCATGATGGACTGCAAGAAGGCTCTCACCGCGTCAGAGGGAGATACGGAAGGCGCGATCAAATGGCTGCGTCAACATGATCTCGCGACAGCCGAGAAAAAAGCCGGCCGCATTGCCGCGGAGGGAATCGTCGATTCCTACATCCATGAGGGTGGAAGAGTGGGCGTTCTGATCGAAGTCAATATAGAGACGGACTTCGCCGCGAAGAACGACGAGTTTAAAGATCTGGTACACAATCTGGCCATGCAGGTCGCCGCGATGAAACCCGCGTATGTGTCGCGCGAAGAGGTCCCTCAGGAAGTGATCGCTCGTGAGCGCGAGATCGCGAAAGCTCAGGCCGTCAAATCCGGCAAACCGGAAAAAATCATCGAAAAAATTGTCGACGGCCGCCTGGAAAAATTCTTCGAGGAGACATGTCTGCTCGAGCAGTCGTATATCCGCGACGATTCGAAAACGTGTGAGCAGCTCGTGAAAGAGCTGATCGGCAGAATCGGCGAGAATATTAAAGTGCGCCGCTTCGTCCGCTACGAGATGGGCGAAGGTCTTGAGAAACGCGCGGATAATTTCGCCGACGAGGTCGCCGCTCAGCTGGCGAAGTAATCCAGCCGGATGAATCTGTGAGAGGGCCTTTGTGCCCTCTCTTTTTTGATCGTTAATTAGGCTTAATCCTGAATTTTTAGTAAAATAGAATCGTAGACAGAGACAAAGACAGACAGGAGGCAGTCATCTGCCGCGGAAATCTCAGGCGGAGATTTACGAGGGCGCAGATGATACAGCGCTTATGGCATATCATCGTTTACTCCTGAAAATATCGGGGGAATCACTGGCGGGCGATTCGAACAGGGGAATCGATCCGGCTGTCGCCGACGCGTTCGCGTCTACCGTCGCGCGCCTTTCAGAGAAGGGGCATGAGGTCGCCCTCGTGGTCGGCGGCGGCAACTTCTGGCGCGGCCGGTCGAGCGGCGACATGGATCGCGTCGCGGCGGACCGGATCGGGATGCTCGCCACGGTCATGAACTCAGTCGCGATGGCGGAGGCGCTTTCACGCCAGGGAATCGAAGTCCGCCTGATGACAGCCGTTCCGATGCCGACGGTCGGGGAACCCTGCGACGGCATCACGGCGAAGCGCTATCTCCGGGAAGGCTGCGTTGTGGTCTTCGCCGGGGGGACAGGGAATCCTTTCTTCTCCACGGACTCCGCGGCCGCTCTCCGCGCATCGGAGATCGAGGCGGACGTGATTCTCAAGGCGACGCTGGTCGACGGCGTTTACGACAAAGACCCGAAGACAAACGCCGACGCCGTATTGTTCAAGGAGCTCACCTTTGACGAAGTGCTCGAACACAGACTGGGCGTGATGGACGCGACTGCCGCGGCGCTCTGCCGTGACTACGGACAAAAAGTCATCGTCTTTAATATCGCCGACCGCGAGAATATTCTCAGAGCGGCGGCGGGCGAGCCGATCGGAACACTGGTCCGGTAACGCGGGGGAGATGTGCGCCGGTAAGCGAAGATGCCTTTTGCCAATTGGTTATGTTTGGGTACATTTGATAAAATAGATTCAGTTGATTTTCATTCTCATTGAGATGAATACGCAGAAATCAGGAGGAAAAGAACATGGCATGGAACGAAAAAGCGAACGAAGCTTATGACGGTTTCGAAGAAAAAATGAAGAAAGCGATCGTCGTACTTGAAAATGATCTCAGGACCGTTCGTGCCGGACGGGCGAATCCGCATGTCCTCGATCCCATTACCGTTCCATATTACGGAGTTCCGACACCGCTGCAGCAGGTGGCGAATATTCAGGTGCCCGAAGCGAAACTGCTTGTCGTGACACCCTGGGACAGAAGCCTTCTGAAGGACATCGAGCGCGCGATTCAGGCATCCGATCTGGGAATCAATCCCGTCAACGACGGGCAGTGCCTGCGCCTTGTATTCCCTTCCCTGACAGAAGAGAGGCGCCGCGATCTGACGCGCGATGTCGCGAAAAAAGGGGAAGAAGCGAAAGTCTCCATCCGCCATATCCGCCGCGAGGCAAACGACTTCTACAAAGAGCTCGAGAAAGCCAAAGAAATTTCGGAAGACGATTGTTTTCTGATGGGCGATGAGATCCAGAAGCTGACCGCTCAGTATATTGAGAAAGTTGACGAAGCGATCGAGCGTAAAAATGCGGAACTCATGGAAATCTGATGTTTTCAGCTGCGGATCGCCTGCCCTGCAGACAGCTTCCGCCTGCGTGCGGGGCCGCGTCTTTTTGGGACGCGCTGGCGCGGGAGTGAAGATCACGTGCTAGGCGGAGCGGAGACGGACAGCGGAAGGCCGCCGCGCCACTTAGCCGTCATCATGGACGGCAACGGTCGTTGGGCGAAGAACCGGCTGATGCCCCGCGAAATCGGGCACCGGCGGGGCGCGGAGAACCTGAGAACGCTCTGCGTTCTCTGCCGTGAACGAAACATCCGCTATCTGACGGTCTACGCGTTTTCGACGGAGAACTGGAAACGCCCCGCGACGGAAGTCGGCGCGCTGATGGCCTTGTTTCCGCGGTTTTTTAAGAAATATATGGATGAGCTCGAAGAGGAGGGGATCCGCCTCCGTTTTGCCGGCGACCGCTCGGAGCTTCCGAAAGATGTCGTGAAAACCATGGAAGAAGCGGAGGAATCCTCAAAGAGCCGTCAAATGCTTGACCTGATCATCGCGTTTAATTACGGAAGCAGGCGTGAGATCACCGCGGCCGCCCGGTCGCTGGCCAAGAAAGTCTCCGATGGAATCCTGCATATTGAGGACATTACGGAAGACGCGTTCACGGGCTGCCTGTATCTGCCGGATATACCCGACCCCGATCTCATTATCCGCACGGGAGGGGAAATGCGCCTTTCCAATTTCCTGCTATGGCAGGCCGCTTACGCGGAGTTCTATTCGACAGATTGTCTCTGGCCGGATTTCGGCGCCGCGGAACTTGACGCGGCGCTGGACGATTTCAGGAAGCGTCAGAGGCGTTTCGGGGAGATCTGCCAGTGAAATCTCCGGCGACTGATAAACCATTGCGGCGTGTGCCGCAAGAGGAGGGAATATGTTAAAGAACAAAGAATTGAGGACGCGTGTGATCACAGCCGCCATCTATGTCGCAGTCATGATCGCCTTCATTCTGCCGGGGCTCTGGGTGCCGTTTCTGACCGTATTACTGTATGCGGCCGTGACTTTTATGACGGGCTTTGAGAAGAGCAAAGCTGTGAAGCTGCGGTTGCAGAGTATTTCAATGCTACCTGTCGCGATCGCGTCAGTCGTCATAGGCCTGTTCGGGTTTTTGGGGATGCTGAAGGGTACCTTCCTGCGCGGATTGGCGGCGGGTGTTGATCCGTCGGTCAACACCGTGATCGCGCCGCGTATTGTCGGTTATTTTGCTATGTTTGCGCTCCTTCTGCTCCCTCTGGCCGGCCTGATCCGCCTGTGGCGCGGCGGGGCGGAGAAGCTTCCGCTGACTGTCGCGGAGGCGGTGCTCGTTATCTCGTCAGCCATTCCGCTCACGGCGGTAATCGCGCTTCTCTACGGCGTCAAGTTCGGCTGGCACTGGTTTGTTCTCGCCGTCCTGACGGCGTGGGTCTCCGATACCGCCGCTTATTTTGCCGGCAACATGCTCGGCCGCATGAAATTTTCCCCTGTGCTGAGTCCGAATAAGACATGGGAGGGAACGCTCGGCGGCGTAGTGGCGACGATCGTACTTTACCTGATCTATTTCCCGCTCGTCATCGGCAAAAGGATGGGCTACACGACAGGTGCTTCTATCGCTTTTGCCTTCATCGCGGCCGTGGTCATGAGTCTTGTCGCGACATTAGGGGATATCAGGAGTTCTGCCCTGAAGCGCTGGTGCGGCATTAAGGATTTCGGTTCGCTGCTTCCGGGACACGGCGGCGTGACGGACCGCTTCGACAGCCTGTCGACCACGCTGCCCGCCATACTTCTTCTGGCGATTCTCGCGCAGACCTTTGTGTAATGGCTTTTAACCGGCTTGTTCCGCTGAAGGCGAGGGGAACAGAGGGCGGTCAGCCTGTCCCTCGTCGTCTTGACAGCGTGATTCGTAAAACGCGCCGTCTTTCAGTTCTCGGATCCACCGGTTCGATCGGCACGCAGTCACTCGAAGTGGCGCGCGATGAGGGGTTTGAAGTGGCCGCGCTGGCGGCGGGGAAAAACGTGGCCTCTCTCGCGGGCCAGATTCGCGTTTTTCATCCGCGTTTTGTCAGCGTTCAGGATGCGGAATCGAAACGCGCGCTGATCGAAGCGCTCTCCGCCATCGGAGAACCTTGTCCTGAGATAGGGGTGGGGCGCGATGGATTGGTACGCGCGGCGCAGTGGATCGACGCCGATACGGTGGTCGCCGCTGTCACCGGGTTTGCCGGTCTGGAGCCTGTGCTCGCCGCAGCTTCGGCGGGCAAGAAAATCGCTCTCGCGAATAAGGAAGCTTTAGTCGTGGGCGGACACGCCGTAACGCGGTTCGCGCGCGAGTCGGGCGCGCTCATTCTTCCTGTCGACAGCGAGCATTCGGCGATCTGGCAGTGCCTCCTGGCGGCATTCCCTCACGATCTCGACCATATTATATTGACGTGCTCGGGCGGGCCTTTTTTCGGGAAGACGAGAGAAGAGCTCGCCGGTGTGACCGCCTCGCAGGCGCTCGCACACCCTACCTGGTCGATGGGCAGTAAAATCACGATTGATTCGGCAACGCTGATGAACAAGGCGTTTGAAGTTCTCGAGGCGTGTCACCTGTACGGTCTCAATCCTGAAGACGTCCGCGTGATCATTCACCCTCAGAGCCGCGTTCATTCACTGGTCGCGCTGAAGGACGGCGCTTATCTCGCGCAGCTCGGCCCGCCTGACATGAGAATCCCCATTCGTTTCGCGCTGACCTTCCCGAGGCGCGCGGACAGGACGGCTCGCGACCCTTTTGATTTGTTTCCCGGGGAGGGATCGTCATGGTCATTCGCCGCGGTGGATGAAGAGACATTTCCTTCCATCGCGATGGCGCGCCGCGTCTGGCGCGCAGGCGGTCTGATGCCGCTCGTCATGAATGCCGCGAATGAGGCGGCTGTCAGGCTTTTTCTGGACGGTATCATCCCTTTCACGAAAATTTTCGATTTCGTGGAGAGGGCACTTGCCGATTTCCGTTACATGTCAGACGCGGAGGAGCCGGCATTTGATGATATGATAAACGGACATAACCGCGTGATGGAGAAAGTAGGCGAATACGCCGGCGCTCTGCGCCACTCAGAAGACTGACTCCTGACAACGATTTCATAACGGGAGATTACATGACAGTTCTTGGAATTCTGGCCGGAGTGGTGATTCTCGGCCTGATCATGGTCATCCATGAGCTCGGCCACTTTATCGCCGGAAGGCTTCTTAAATTTAAGATCACCCAGTTTTCTATTTTTATGGGTCCTGTTCTTTTTGAGCGCGAAAAGAACGGCATACGCTACAATATCAAAGCGTTTCCCCTCGGCGCTTCCGTGAGTTTCGCGGGAGAAGAATCGGAGATTGAGGGTGAGACAGACGCGCCCGATTTTGACCCTGATGATCCCGGTCTTTTCTACAATAAGCCGCGCTGGCAGCGCGCGATTGTGATCGCGATGGGGCCGTTCCTCAATTTTTTGACGGCGTTCGTCGTCTTCTGTGTTCTGTTCGCGGCTCAGGGAGCCGTGATCCCGGTAATCGGACGCGAAGATCCCCAAACGCTGATCGAACAGTCGGATATTGACGCCGGCGACCGGATTCTCTCATTAAACGGTACGCGCATCCGTACAACCATTGACCTGACGATCGCGGAGATGGTGCGGGAGAAGAATGATCCCTGGGTGATTTCCTATCAGAAACCGAACGGCGAAGAGAGACAGGTGACGCTGCACCCGGCTAAGACGGAACCGCGGCCAATGCTCGGCATTGTCTACCTGGAGGAAAACGGCCGATTTATCATTCAGGAAGTGAATCAGTCTGTCGACAGAGGGGTAGACGGTTTCCAGAAAGGGGACAGCGTGATCTCGATCGAAGGCGTGCCTTTCGGGGAGGCCGGGCGCATCACGCGGCTTATCAGTGAATCAGAAGGGAAAGAACTCACGGCTGAGATCGAACGCGGCCGCGTGCCGCTGACAATCACGGTCAAACCTGTGATGATCGAGACGGATATCCCGATCGGATTTGTCATGACACTGTCCCGGCGGGCGGGAGATATACTGGCGCAGAGTTTTCACTACCCCATTTCCGTCGTCCGTTCCACGTTCCGCGCGTTTGGCCTTATGATCGCCGGAAAGATCGCTGTGAGAGACAGCGTAGCGGGTCCGATCGCCATCGTATCGATGGCGGCGAACACGGTCCGGCAGGGGAGGACGCCCGCGGAAACGCTCGCCGGTCTCGGAACGCTGCTCGGCCTGCTCTCGGTAGCGGTCGGCTTTACCAATATGCTGCCCATTCCGCCGCTCGACGGCAATCACCTGATTCTGATAGGAGTCGAGGCGATCCGGCGCAAACCTTTGTCGCGGAAATTCAGGTCGGTTACCGGAATGATCGGGCTGGCGTTTTTCCTGATCGTCGGTGTCGCCGTGATTGCGCTCGATCTCGTCAGGCTGTTTGGCTGGTGAAGAATATGAAAGATGTGAAGGTTAACACAGACAATTTCCGCAAAACGACCCGGCAGGTCTCCGTCGGCCCTGTGCTCGTCGGCGGAGGCGCACCGGTCTCTGTCCAGTCTATGTGTACGGCGGATACGCGCCGGACGGAAGACGTGTTGGAGGAAATCGGGAGGCTCGAGCGCGCGGGCTGCGAGATCGTCCGGCTGGCCGTTCCCGATGCGGAAGCCGCTCAGGCGCTTCGCCCTATCTGCCTCAAATCGCCTCTCCCGGTCGTCGCCGACATTCACTTCGATTACCGTCTGGCGATCTCCGCGATCCGCGCCGGTGTGAATAAAATCAGAATCAACCCCGGCAATATGCACGACGGCGGCGGGCTGGAAAAAATAGTTAAACTGGCACGGAAAGCCTGTATTCCCATTCGCGTCGGTGTCAACGCGGGTTCCCTCGACAGGAAGCTGATCGCGGAGTACGGCGGTGTCACGGCGGAGGCGCTGGCCGCGTCCGCTGTTCTCGCGGTGCGGGAACTGGAGCAGCTGGATTTTGAAGATATCGTCGTCTCAGCGAAAGCATCCTCACCGCGGCTGATGATCGACACATACCGCTTGCTCTCGGAAGCGATCCGCTATCCTCTGCACCTCGGCGTCACCGAGGCCGGCACAAGAGCGGAGGGCATTATCCGCTCCGCGGTCGGCCTGGGGGCGCTTCTCTCCGACGGTATCGGCGACACGATCCGCGTCTCCCTCACGGCAGACCCTGTCGAGGAGGCCGCCGCCGGGTTTGCTATCCTGAAAGCGCTGGGGCTCCGGCAGAGGGGGGCGACGCTGATCAGCTGTCCCACATGCGGCCGCACGGAAGTTCCTCTGATGAAAATTGCCGAGGAAGTCGAACGGCGGCTCGCCGCGGTCACCGCGCCCATAAAAGTGGCTGTGATGGGATGTGTCGTCAACGGCCCGGGCGAAGCGCGTGAAGCCGATATCGGCATCGCCGGAGGCAAAGAACAGTTTATGCTCTTCCGAAAAGGGGAGCCTGTCCGCAAGATCTCTCAGGAGACCGCTGTCGACGAACTGATGAACGAGATTGATCTGTATCTGAAAGAACAGCATGAACAGCCATTGCCAGGTCATTCTCGCTGACGCGGCGCGCCATTTCGACCGCGCCTGGACGTACCGCGTTCCCGAATCGCTGAGGGGATCGATTGAAATCGGCTCACTTGTTCTTGTCCCTTTCGGAACACGAAAAGAACCTTTGCGCGCCTTTGTCACGGGTTTCCCTGAAATGCCCCCCGGCGGGTATGACGAGGGGAAAATCCGCGAGGTCCACCGGGTGCTGTCGAACGGGCCGGTCGTCACCGAAGAACAGATCGCGCTCGCGTCTGAGATGAAACGGCGCTATTACTGCACCATGGGCGACGCTGTCAATGCGATGGTACCGCCCGCCGTTCTCGCGGTCGGCGGCCGCGAAGTCAGGTTCGCGCGCCTCGTCGACACGGCGGAAGCGGCTGATCTGCTCGATTCAGGGGATCTGAGAAGCATGAAGCAGGTGCGCGTCATCGAACTTCTGCTTGAACACGAGGAGGCTTCCTGCGCGGAGATCAGGCAGGCGGCCGATGTCTCTCAGGGCATTCTCAATACGCTCGCTAAGAACAAGGTGATTGAATTCTTCAACCGGACGGTCAGACGCGATTTGTCCGATGAGATTGAAGAAACGGAGCCTTCCGTCAAACCTGCCCCGACGGGCGCTCAGTGTGAGGCGATCGAGAAGATTGAAGCCGCCGTGATGTCCGCGGTTAAGGGGAAGCTGAGCGAGTTTCTGCTCTTCGGGGTGACGGGGAGCGGCAAGACGGAAGTCTATCTGCAAGCCTCCGAGCGCGTCCTGGCGCGCGGTAAAACGATTCTGATTCTTGTTCCCGAAATCTCTCTTACACCGCAGATGACGCGCCGTCTGGTATCGCGTTTCGGGGAGCGCGTCGCTATCCTTCACAGCCGGCTTACACCTGCCGGGCGTTACGAGATGTGGCAGCGCGTTCTGGCAGGGGAAGTCCCGATCGTCGTAGGCGCGCGCTCTGCCGTTTTCGCCCCGCTGAAAAATCTTGGCATGATTGTGATCGATGAGGAACAGGAATCGAGTTACAAAGCCGAAATGAAGCCTCGCTATTACGCGGCGGATATTGCGAGAATCCGCGCGATCATGAACGGCGCGGTTCTCGTGCTTGGGTCGGCGACGCCGCAAGTCTCGTCATTCTGGCGCGCGGAGAATGGATTGTCGACGATTCTGCGTCTCCCCGACAGAATCAGCGACTACGGGATGGCGGATGTCGATGTCATCGATATGCGCGCCGAATACGCGCGCGGCAATCTGTCGATATTCAGCGAACGTCTGGCGGCTGAGCTGACCTACACGATCGACCGGGGCGAACAGGCGATGATTCTCCTGAACCGCCGCGGGTTCTCGCGCACCGTCATATGCCGAAAATGCGGCTGGCAGATGCGCTGTCCGCAGTGTGACATCGCGCTCACGTCCCACCGCAACCCTTACGGCGGCCAGTCCAGAATGGTCTGCCATCTCTGTGAGCGCCTGGCGCGCGTTCCGGCGTACTGCCCTGTGTGCGGGAGTGAGGAAATCATGGCTTACGGGGCGGGGACGCAGCAGGTGGAAGAAGAGATTCTCCGGCGCTTCCCTCACGCGCGCGTTCTTCGCATGGATCAGGATACGACACGGGGAAGGTTCTCTCACCGGGAGATACTCGACGCTTTTGAGCGGCACGAAGCCGATGTGCTTGTCGGAACCCAGATGATTGCCAAAGGCCATGATTTTCACAATGTAACGCTTGCCGCGATTCTGTCAGCGGATCAGCTTCTGGGGACAGGCGAATTCCGCGCCCCGGAGCACGCGTTTCAGTTGATGACGCAGGCGGCCGGGCGCGCGGGGAGAGGCCTGAAAAAGGGACGTGTCATCATTCAGGCTGTTCAACCCGACCATTTTGTCGTGAAAGCCGCTGCCGGCCAGGACTATGAAGCGTTTTACCGTGAAGAGATTGTCTTCCGGAAGAGGATGCGCTATCTTCCTTTCGGGCATATCGGCATGGCGCAGTTCAAGGGGTTCAGCCGATTGGATACAGAAGACGCGGCTCGCGCTTTTTACCGTGAAGCCGCTCAAATGATCAGACGGTACGGGGGTACATTCGCCGATACGATACTGGCGGAAGCGTCGCCCGCGCCGATTGAAAAAATCAGGAGCCGCTACCGCTTCCGCGTCATGGTCAGAGATGAGTCGGCTGAGAATCTGACGCGGCTTCTTTTCATCACGGCGGATCATCTGAAAAGGCCGAAGGGAGTCTCCCTGGCGATCGATATTGATCCGTGGAGTACGTTCTGACGTACCGTGGGCGACTACAAAGGCGGCGGCGGTTGTTATATGCTTAGACTGGATTTGCTTAGGAAGTAGAGGTGCCCGGCATGGCTACGCGTACGATCCTCGTCGAGGGTGACCCGGCGTTGTTGAAAAAATCGAGACGCATTGTGAAATTTGATGACAGGCTTGCGATGCTAGCGGACGATATGACCGAAACCATGTACAGCGGTGACGGCGTCGGGCTGGCCGCGCCGCAGGTCGGCGTTCTGCGGCGCCTTTTTGTCATGGATACGGGGGACGGAGACGGCCCTGTGACGTTTGTGAATCCGGAGATTCTGAGCGAGGAAGGCGAACAGCGCGGGATCGAAGGGTGTCTGTCTCTGCCGGGTCTTGTCGGCATTGTTCCCCGCCCTCTGACGGTCCGCGTCCGGGCGCAGGATGTGGCGGGAACCTTTTTTGAGAAGACTTATACGGGGCTCGCGGCCCGCTGTGTCTGCCACGAGACAGATCACCTCGACGGTATTCTGTACCGCCAGCGCTCTGAGACGGTTCTCTGCACACTCGAGGAATTTGAGGAGCAGCAGAAGAGAGAAAGAGAGAAGAGCATCCGCTTCGCTTTTATGGGAACCCCCGTTTTTGCGACTGTCGTCCTCAATCAGCTTGAACAGGCGGGGTATCTCCCGTCGCTTGTCATCACGCAGCCTGACCGCCCGAGCGGGAGGGGAAAAACGCTGACGGCGCCTCCTGCCGCCGTATGGGCCAAAGACAGACAGATTCCCCTGATTCAGCCCGCCAGCTGCAGGGATCCCGCCCTTGCCGACGCGCTTCGGGAGCTGAGTCCTGAGGTGATTGTCACCGCGTCGTTTGGTCAGTACCTTCCCCCGTCCATCCTCTCACTCCCGGAGAAAGGGTGTGTCAACGTCCACGCGTCGCTGCTGCCGAAGTACCGCGGCTCGTCGCCGATTCAGGCGGCGATTCTGTCCGGCGACAAGGAGACGGGCGTCACACTCATGGTGATGGATAAAGGCTTTGATACTGGGCCCGTCATCGCGAAGGCAGCCTATCCGATAGACGATGAAATCGACGCGGGACAGCTCAGTCTCGCGCTCGCAAAACTCGGCGGCGAACTCGTCGCGCGCGAACTTCCCCGATATCTTGCCGGTGAGATAACAGCCGCGGCGCAGGACGAATCGGAGGCCACGGAAACGCACATGCTGCGAAAAGAAGACGGGCGGGTCGATTTCAATAAGAGCGCGCGTGACGTCCACAATCATATCCGCGCCATGTCGCCCTGGCCGGGAGCCTTCGCCTATCTGAACGGGAAGCGCTACAAACTCCTGCGTTCGCGTGTGCACGCGTGCGGCGGCGACGCTTGCGGAGCCCCGGGAGAGATTCGGGTGAGCGGCCATCGTATGTTTATTTCGTGCGCGGAAGGAGCAATCGAACTGTTGAATATACAGGCGCAGTCCGGCTCCGCTATGTGTGTTGATCAATGCGCGCACAACTTTGAGTGCGGCGCTCTTTTCTGCGGCGCTGAAGAGTCTTAGGAATCGAGGTCATCCATGGACTGGCAGATCTGGTTATTTGTGATCGGGTTGGGGCTGAGCCTGTTTGCACAGATAAAGGTGCAGTCGAGCTTCGGCAGATACAACAGAGTGATGGCGCGCTCCGGTTACACGGGCTTCCGGGCGGCGCGGCGAGTACTGGACGAGAACGGACTACGCGAGGTCGATGTCCAGCGCGTAGGGGGCAGCCTGACGGACCATTACAGTCCCCGGGAAAAAGTGCTCAGGCTCTCGGACGCCACGCATGACTCCCGGTCTGTCGCGGCGATCGGCGTCGCGCTGCACGAGGTGGGACACGCCGTTCAGCACAAGGAAGGGTATTTCGCGAACAAAATCCGCTCGGCTCTGCTACTGCCCGCCAATATCGGCTCGCAATTCGGCCCGGTGCTCGCGGTCGCGGGGCTTCTGATGCAGTCCGCGCTCGGCGATCAGCTGATGAGCATCGGTATCCTCTTCTTCGCCGCCTCCGTACTTTTTTATCTGGTGACACTTCCTGTTGAATTCAACGCGAGCCGCCGGGCACTGGCGATGCTTTCGCAGACGGGCATACTCGCGGACGACGAGATCAGGGGCGCCCGCAAAGTTCTCAGCGCGGCGGCCCTGACGTATGTGGCGTCGGCGTTGACGGCGGTTCTTTATCTTCTCCGGTTTGTCGCAATGGCGGGTTCGCGCCGCCGGCGCTGATGGCGGACGCGCCGGAGGGAGCAGGGGATTGAGCGGCAGGAAGAAAGATATTGACCGCGCGCGCATGGCAGCCGCCCGGGTCGTCCACGCCGTTGCTTTCGAAAGCGCTTTTTCAAACGAAAGCGCGGCGTATCACCTCGCGTCACCTGATCTCGACGCGCGCGACAGAGCGTTCGCGTCAGCCCTGATATTCGGAACACTCTCGAACCGGCCACTGATTGATTATTATCTCTCCCGCGCGTCATCGCGATCTTTGGACAAACTGGACAAATGGGTGATTACCATTCTCCGGACGGGCGTCTGGCAGTTGTTTTTCTCGTATCATGTTCCGCAGCGGTCAGCGGTAGACGAGAGCGTGAAACTGGCGCGCTTTTTTGTGGGCGAACGGGCTACCGGGTTTGTCAATGCGGTCATGCGCGGGCTCATCCGCCGGAAACCTCCGCTCAGCGAGGACAGCGGGCGCGCTCTCACGTGCGGGCTGACACCTGAATTGTTTGAGATGCTGTCGGAATGGTACGGAGAAGACCAGGCGGCCGCCATCGGTCATTGTTCTCTCCTGCCGCCGGATTGCGTCCCTGTCCGGATGAACGCCTTGCGGCGAAAGGCGTTTCTGGAATGGGCGTCCGGCGATGAGGCGCGGGCACTGGGTGTAAGGAAACTCGACTGGCCGGACGCAGCCTACGGGATCGAACCGGCAGGGCATAATGTGACGCGGCTGCAGCCATACCGGGACGGCCTGTTCTCGCTGCAGTCGCAATCCGCGATGCTTGTCGGTTCCCTGTCAGGCGTTTCCGCTGATGACCGCGTGCTGGACTTGTGCGCCGCACCCGGCGGCAAAATAACCCACATCGCGGAACTGAAAGGGAACGACCGCGGCCTGACCGCCTGTGATATCTCCGAAGAGCGTCTCCGTTCACTGGATGACCTGTCGCGCCGCCTCGGGTTCAGCGCCATTGAGCGGCGCTGCCTGGACGCGGCCGATCACCACGAAGCGTTCGACAGTTCTTTCGATATCGTCTTGTGCGATGTCCCCTGTACAGGGCTCGGACTGCTGCAGCGCCGGCCTGAGATACGGTCGCGCGTGACACGGGAGACAGCCGGCCGCCTGCTTCCTATTCAGCGGGCGATCCTGAGAAACGGCTCAAGAGCTGTTGTACCCGGCGGTGTCCTGATGTACTCGACCTGCACCATCAACCCCGCGGAGAATGAAGATCAGATACGGGATTTTCTCGGTTCCTGCGAGGGGAAGGCGTTTGAGGTGGAACACATCACAACCGGTCTTCCATCCTCCTCCCGTTTGCCGGGGACCCTCCTTTTACTGCCGCACCTGGCTGGTTCTGACGGATTCTTTATCGCCCGCTTGAGGCGGAAAGCCTGATGACAGCGATGTTACAGCCGTTGAAAGAAACGATTGTTGCGGGACTTTTCACAAACTGATACAATCTATCAGTAAAGCGAAAACACGTTCGAATCGTTCTTTTTATTATCCAGTTATTGTATTATCTATGATTAATCAGGGTATTTTGTCGGATAATAAGAAGAATGTGGTTTTATAGTGTCAGCATGACAGGCAGTTTTTTGCGGCCGCGGTGATATGAGGGGAGCGCGGCCGCGGCACGAAAGAGGAAAGGAAATGGATGGTAGTCTGATCACATATGCGGCGATGACACACACTGGCTTCGTCCGTGAGAAGAATGAAGACTATTACGCGATCGACGCCTCCGGCAGCCAGTGGCCGATGATCTTCATTGTGTGTGACGGGCTTGGCGGACATAAGAACGGCGCTCTCGCGAGCAGAACGGCGGTCGAGTTCGCGCGGTCCTATCTGCGTGAGACACTGCCTGAAGAGAATGATCCTTATAAGATTCGCACGCTGCTTGAAGACGTCGTTCAGAAAACGAATGTCCGCGTCTACCTCACATCGCTTGAAAGCGAAGAGAATTCCGGCATGGGAACCACGATGACCCTGATGGTTCTCTATGAACGCAGTTGTTTTATCGCGCACATCGGAGACAGCCGCTGTTACCTCTTTCGTGACAACAAGCTGGAACGCCTGACAACGGACGACACCTATGTGAGCGAGATGGTTGCCTCCGGGTCAATCTCGGAGAATGAGAGCATCAAACACCCCAGACGCCATGTTCTGACACAGGCTCTGGGCTTCCCGGAGTATGTGACGCCGGAAGTGATACACATCGAATTGCTGCCTGATGACCGTTTTCTGCTCTCGAGTGACGGTTTGCACGGGTATCTGACCTCTGAGGCGATACAAGCGGCGCTTCAGACCGGCGAATCACCTGAACAGACCGCCTCGTCGCTGATAGGGCGGACACTGGAGGCGGGAGCTCCCGACAATGTCACCGTCCTTGTTGTTTTTGCCTGACTGGAGGTTTGAATGATTACATCACAGCCGTTTCCTGCCGGCACAGTGTTTGCGGAGAGATACCGCATCGCCAGCACCCTCGGACAGGGGGGGATGGCAACTGTGTACCTGGCGGTTGAATTGAATTCAGGGAGGCAGGTCGCCGTCAAGGTGATGCACGGTGATCTGGCAAACGACCCCGAATTCGTCCGCCGGTTCGCGACTGAAGCGAGGGCTGCCGCGAGTCTTGATCACCCCAATATCGTCCGCGTACTCGATTACGGTTCTTACGAAGGCGTCCGCTATATCGTTCAGGAGTATGTTGAGGGGAACACGCTGAAAGAGATCATCCGCCGCCACGGACCGATTGATTACCGCCTGGCGGCGCCGCTCCTTATCCAGATCGGGCTCGCGCTCGAACACGCCCACAAACGCGAAGTCATCCATCGCGATATAAAACCGCAGAACATTATGATCACTTCGGATATGGTCGCGAAGGTGACAGATTTCGGCATCGCGCGCGCGTCCAGTACCAATACGATCACACTGACCGGCGGTGTCGTGATGGGATCCGTCCATTATTTTTCGCCTGAACAGGCGCGCGGCGGCCAGGTGACCGCGCGGTCTGACCTCTATTCACTCGGCATTATGTTCTACGAGATGCTCACGGGCAGGCTTCCTTTCGACGGCGAATCCTCTGTCGCCGTCGCGATCAAGCACTTGCAGGAGGTTCCCCCGGCTCCGTCAACTCTTGTTCCGTCTCTTCCCCCCGCTCTGGACCGCATCATCAACCGGGCGATTCAGAAAAACCCGGACGCCCGCTATCAATCTGCGCGCGAGCTTGTCGATGAGCTCGACGCCTTTATGGTCGATCCGAACGGCGTATACGGGGTGATCCCCAAATCCGCCGCCGCCTGGGAGGGCGCTTCGACTTCAGCGATCAGCGTCCAGAACGGCGAGTCGAATTTCCAGAAGATGCACGAGATCGAGAAGACCTACAACAGACGGCGCTCCTCGCGGTTCCGCGATACGGCGGTCGCCGTGGCGGTGGTTTCTGTCGCTGTCGCGCTGCTCGCCGTACTTACTATTTATCTCCTGAACCGCTTTACACCTGATGAATTGCCGGACCAGAGCCATACAGAGATCGTGCTGCCCAACTTCCGGGGGAGCTCGATCCATGACATCGAGAACCAGCTTAAAGCGCTCGAGGAAGCCGGCATGACCATCGAACGGAAATTTGAGGTCAGCGATACGGTTCTCCCGGATATCGTTCTCAAGCAGGAGCCGGATTCGGACGGGACTGTCAGGGTAAAACCAAAGGGCGTCATACTGACGCTCTATATCTCACTTGGCAAAGATTCTGAAGTCGTACCGGATGTTGTCGGGCAGACGTCAAGCCTCGCCGATATTACACTGCGTTCACAGGGCTTTATTGTGAAATTTACGACCGA
Source organism: Bacillota bacterium (assembly GCA_029570375.1). GTDB lineage: Bacteria > Bacillota > Clostridia > Saccharofermentanales > DTU023 > UBA4923. The sequence continues at coordinate 36,611 of JAKPXB010000032.1, forward strand.
GCCCTCGGATACAGTGCCGAAAGGTATTGTAATCCGGACGGATCCGCCGGCGGATGAACTCCTGCCGAAAGGGGCGACGATTGAGCTCGTCTACAGTTCCGGTCCCTCGCAGGTAAAAGTGCCGAAGATTACGGGGCTGCGCTATGAGGATGCGATCAAACTTCTGACAGAGAATTCTCTTCTCATCGGCGGCGAGTCGTTTATCTCAGGCACGGCGCCTCCCGCTAATGATAAGTATATTATCAAGCAGACGCCGGCTCCCAATACGAAAGTTCCGCAGAATACGCCCGTGACAATCGTGGTCGGCACGGCGCAGGAACTCTACTATTCTGAGAATCCGACGACGACGGCGGCGGAGCAGACGATGCCGCTGCTGGAGGGATCTACCTTTGCCACCGCGAAGGAAAAACTGAAGCAGATCAATGTCACCACGATCCGGATGAAACCATGGAATGAGTCGACGGCAGCACTCGATCCTTTGAATTCCGGCGACGCGGATAAGATTTACATTCTGTCGCAGACGCCGGCGCCCGGAGTCACATTCAAGCCGGCGGACGGTGTGGATCTCATGTATGGTTCCGCGGAGGATTATCAGAACTACATCAATCCTCCTCCGCCTCCGACGAATCCGCCGACGGACCCGCCGACGGACCCGCCTACAGAGCCGCCGGCAGTACCGACCACAACGACAACAACCGCTGCGCCTTAGCAGGGGAACGCGCCGGGCTGCCGGAAGTGAAAGGGTGATTCCATGAGTGTGAAATTAAACGAAGAGCGTCGGGATGTTTTTCTGAACCGTTCCCGCATGCTCCTGTGTCCGTCGATCCTTTCGTCCGACCTCGCGGATCTCGCCGGCGCCGTGAATGGTTTGGGCGACGCGGTTGATATGGTGCACTGCGACGTCATGGACGGCCATTTCGTTCCGAACCTGACATTCGGTCCTCCCGTAATTAGGGCGCTGGCGGCACACACGGATAAACCGCTCGATGTCCACCTGATGGTGACGAACCCCGACCGCCTCCTCGACGCGTATGCCGGGGCGGGCGCTGACATCCTCGTGGTGCACTGGGAAACCCTGAGGCACGCGCAGCGGACGCTCTCGCGCATCAGGGAGCTTGGATGTTACGCGGGACTCGCGCTCAACCCCGCTACGCCTGTTGAATCGGCGAAGTGGCTGCTGCCTGATCTCGATATGATTCTTCTGATGTCTGTCAATCCGGGATTCAGCGGGCAGGCGTTTATACCGCAGGTCATGGACAAAATAAAAGAGACGCGGAAGCTGATTGACACTTCCGGTTACCCGATTCGGCTGCAGGTAGACGGCGGGGTGACTTCCGGAAACGCCGCCGAGGTTATCCGCGCCGGAGCGGATATGGTCGTTGCCGGTTCTGCCGTATTCGGACAGAAATTTCCGAAAGAAGCGGCCGAGGAGCTCGGGCGGACGATCAGGACGGCGAGAGCGAAGCTCTAGAACATGGCCGTTCACCCGTTTGATGCTGTTATCGCACTAGCCGGGCAGCCCGGGCCGGAGGATCTGTTCGCGTCGCTTTTGCTCTCGCGCGCCCGCCGGATCATCTCTGCCGACGGAGGCGCCGACAGGGCGGCCCGTCTCGGGTTTGTTTCTGATTATATCGTCGGTGATTTCGATTCTATCGCTGACGGTGATGCCCGCGCGACGGCCGCGTCGGCAAAACACTTCCGGTTCCCCCGGGACAAAGACCATACGGACGGGGAGCTCGCGCTTGCGGCCGCTGTTCTGCTCTCATCAGGAAAGCATGTCCCGGATGATGAATATGAGCTTTACCGGCAGTTTGACGCCATCGGGGACCTCCGCGGCATGTCGCTGCTTTTTCTCAATTACTTCGGATCGCGCCATGACCACACGCTTGCCAATATGGCGCTCGCCCTCTTGTCTTCGAGACGAGGAGCCGATGTGTTTCTGACAGACGGGACGACACTGGGGCGGCTGGTGACGGGACCCGCGTGCCTCAGACCTGTTTTTCCTTCCGACTGTTTTGTCCGCGCAGGGGAGAGGGCATTTCTCTTTTCCGTTCTGCCTCTCGACGACCGCGTCGATGGGCTGACGCTCAGAGGCCTGCGATGGGAGCTTGACAATGCGCGGCTTCCGCTGACACGTGCCCTCGCGCTCAGTAACCGCGCGCCGGCGGGATACCCGGATTGCGCCTCACTCGCGCTCGAGCGGGGAACCGTTGCGCTTTTTACGTTTCCTGAAGATTTGTAAAAGGATTAATGCGAAAGAGACGGTTCTTTCGTCCGCGCATGCGAAAGAACCGTCTCTTCTTATTTAAGGATCAGTTTGATGTAGCGTTTCTTGCCTAGGCGGATGAGGAGTTCGCTGTCGGTAAAGGCCTCTTCTTTCAGTTCGGCAAACAGCTCTTTCACCGGCTGATTCCCCGTATAGAGACCGCCCTGGCCGATCAGCCGGCGGGCTTCGCCTTTAGATGAGGTGATTTTGTGATTCGCCAGGATATCGATGAAAGTGGCGCCTAGCTCATCGCGGGAGATGATTTCGGTCGGAACGGAAGAATCGTCGCCGCCTGTTCCGAACACGGAGCGGGCAGCCTGCGCCGCCTGTTCCGCTTTTTCGCGCCCGTGGACGATCGAGGTCACTTCGAGGGCGAGCCGTTCTTTCGCCTCGTTGATGGCGGAGCCTTTCAGCTTATCGTACGCTTCGATCTCTTCCAGGGGGAGCATGGTCATCAGACGCATAGACTGCGTGACGATTTCATCCTCGATATTCCGCCAGTACTGGTAGAAATCATAGACGGAGCATTTGTCTTCATCGAGCCACAGCGCGCCTTTGGCGGTCTTGCCCATCTTGGCGCCGCTCGCGGTCGTCAGAAGCTTGAATGTCATCCCGTTGGCGCTCTCCTGTTCCTTTCGGCGAATCAGTTCCGCGCCGGCGATGATATTCGACCACTGGTCGTCTCCCCCCGCCTGCAGACGGCAGCCGTACCGTCGGAAAAGCTGCAGGAAATCAAACGCCTGGAGTGTCATGTAATTGAATTCAAGGAAAGTCAGACCGCTGTCGAGCCGCTGTTTGTAACAATCGGCGCCGAGCATGCGGCTGATCGTGAAATGCGGCCCCACCTCGCGGATAAACTCGATGTAATTCATTGGGACGAGCCAGTCGGCGTTATCCGCGAAAATAATCTTTCCCTCGCTGACGTCGAGGATGCGTTTCATCTGTTTTATGAAACAGCCGACGTTGTGTTGAATGGTCTCCGGAGACAGGACGGAACGCATATCCGTCCGGCCGGAGGGGTCTCCGATATAGCCGGTTCCGCCCCCCATCAGCGCGATCGGAACGATCCCCGCGTCCTGCATATGCTTCATCACCATAATCTGGAGCAGATGGCCGGCGTGCAGACTGTCCGCCGTCGGGTCAAAGCCGATATAGAAGGTCGCGCCTCTGTTAGACAGGTACTGACGCACCTCGTCTTCGTGTGTGACCTGCGCGATGTAACCGCGTGCGAGAAGCGTGTCAAAAACATGATTCTTCATAATGTGCAACCTCCTTGCGTATTCTCTGACTTCACTACTTTACCATACTACCTGAGCTGGAGGACACGCCGGTCAAATTCGTTCACATCGCCAAGCTTCGCCTGGTGATTCCACAGCGCCTGCGCGTAGAGGTCAAGACCCGCCTGTTCGCGCGCGGCTTCCTCTTTCAGCGAGCGATAATCCGACGCGTTTATGATGACGGGCAGGGAAGATGTCTCGCGCATGAAAGAGAGAAGGCGTTTCCCGCGGCGGGTGAATCCGAGGACGCGGATGTACTGTGGCTTTTGGCGGCAGAGGGCATCGCTGCCGCTTTCGATATGCATGGCAGCGGCGAGGATCGCGCGCCTGACGCGCGACGCGGGAAAGGCGCGTGTCGCCATCATTCGGATGAAGTCGTCGTAAGGGAGACGCTCCCGGAAACCCGGGGACGGCTGCGCAGGGCTTTCCGGATCCGCGTCTTCCCGCCGGTCGGTCCGCCCGCATTGAAGCGGATCGCCGCGAAGGGCTCCGCACAGACGCTCCGCGAGTCCTCCCTGCATGCCGCTGATCCGGCGGAGCGCGTCCGTGTCCCGGAAAAGAGGGGACAGAAGGAGCGCCGGCGCCATCTGTTCTTCCGTGACAAGCCCCCGGCCTTCCGCGAAGGACTGCATGACGGCAGCCGTTGATTCGGGGGGCAGCACAGACGTCAGATACTGACATATCTCCTGATACAGATGCCCGCTCCTGCCTTGCCCCCGTTCATGGTCACGGCAGGCTTGAGCAGCTGCGATTATCCTGCGGATCTGAGAGGCAGCGTACTTCTCTTTTTCGAAGAGGGGAAGAGCGTGCGTCGCGATGCCGTCCGCTGTATTTGAATCGCCGCGGAGGCGCGCTTTCATAAGGGCTTTTTCATATTCAACTGCGAGGATCGCGTTTGGCGATTGCAGGATAGTCAGAACCGCCTGACCGCCTGACAGGCGGGCAGCCGCTTCCGCGCGGGAAGCAGCAAATCCTTTTCCCCGGCGGATGCCTTCGCGGATCGCCTCAGCGAGCTCGGGCGGTTCTTCGGCCAGCAGAGCCGCGACTTCACGGATCGCGCTGTGGTGCTCAGGGCACTCGCTCCCGTACGCGATCCGGCGGACGACGCCGGTTGCCAGGAGTGTTTCGACCGCACCTTCCGCGAAGCGCTCCGCTGACGCAACGGCGAACGCCTGCGGAAGCTCCAGCACGAGGTCCGCTCCCTGGCGGAGCGCGATTTCCGCGCGCGTCCCTTTGTCGAGGAGGGCGGGGACACCGTGTTGGCAGAAGGGGCCGGATAAGCAGACGACAAGTCCGCCGTCCGGTCCGACTATTTCCCGGATCTGTCCGAGCTGCCGGGCGTGCCCGCGGTGAAAAGGATTATATTCGGCTGTCAGTCCGCACGTTTCCATGGTGTAGCCTTTCCTTACGGCAATGGTGCTAAAATCAAGCTAAAGGATGGATCACCAAATGTCAAAAAGAAAGCGGATTATTTTATCTATCTTGGCGGGTATTCTCGTCTTCTCCGTAGCGGCTGTGCTGATCTATGAGTTTTTTATGTCGCGCCGGGGGAGCCGGATCGCGCTCCCTGAGCTTCCCGGGTTGGCCTCCTCGCCGAAGGAGTATGACCCTGATACATTGGCCCCCGGCATTATGAAAGCGATCGAACAGCACCTGTTGACATCGGTTTCAGTCCGCGGCCGCCAGGTGGACGGCCTGCTGGCAAGCGCTTATGAGACATCGCTCCTGCGCGGAGAGGAGGGGACAAAGACAGCCCTTATCTCGGCCGGAGATCAAATACGATACGGCCGCGCGCTTGTCAGAATGAACGAGCGCACCGCGTTTTTCAAATGGCTGGATGTGTTCGACAGCGCCTTCCGGTCAGAGTCGGACGATTTTCACGCCTCAGTTCTGAAGCCCGGTACAGCGGGTTCAGATACAACCGGCACGGCAGAGGCGGCAAAAGAGAATAGCGGAACGGACGGCAGCGCCGGCGAGGCAGCAGACATCCCCCCGGACACGGAAGAGACGGGCGTTGAGCCGGGGCGTGATGAGCAGCCCGCTGAAACGGATATCTACGTGCCGGCTGATCCGCACTGGAGTGTGACCCTTTCCTACACGCGGGTTCTGCTGGAAGGCTATCGGCGGTTCGGCGGCCGTGACCTCGAAAAGAGGATCACCGCAGAGTCCGACGCGTTGCTTCCTGTTTTTCTCAGCAAAAAAACGGACAGCGAGCTTCTCGCCGGCCCGAGGATGCTGCTGGCTGTCGATGCGTGGGACCGCCCGATCCCGGGTTCCACACCTGAGCCTGGCAAGGACGCGCCGATCGAGCGGAGCGTCGGAACATATCTCGCCGATATCGATCTGTGGGCGCTGTCGGCACTCGCCCGTTTTGATCCCCGGTGGGCGCCGATCGCAGGCGCCTGGCAGGAAACGGTGGAGAACGCGGCGCTGGAAAGCGCCATGCCGCTGTACGCCTCCGCGGTCAGAAGCGAGGACGCGAGTTACATCACTGTCACCGGAGGCGGCCTGCTGTCATCGGTCCGTGAGCAGCTCGCGATCGCGGTCAGCCTGGCTGAGGTCGGTTCGGTCAATCGCGATTTTGTTTCCTTTGTCCGTTCGTCCCTGCGCGACGCGAAGAGACTTCCACGAGGCTGGAATCCGGTGTCGGGGAGCGCTTCCGGGTCGTCCGCTCTTCCGGCGGACTACGCCGAAGCGCTCATCCTCGGTCGTATTTCCGGCGACGCGCTTCTGGTGGAAACGGCGCGTGAAGTATTGATGCAGTTTTACGCGGGAAGCCAGACGAGCGATATTTTCGGCGGATGGTTCAGAGCGGGGCAGACCGCCTACACATACCGCCTGGTCGCCGAGGATAATACCGCTGTGCTGGGCGCTTTTCGATGATATTTCGTTGACTGTTTAAAATTTTTGTATGCTATAATTCCAGGTAGTTTGTGGCCGGGAAATCTCCGCGCGGGACGGACCGTTTCGACGCGGGGCCGGAAGCTGCGGCGGAGCCGCCGGCCATGCCGGACAATGAAAGGTATAGGAGATATTATGAAAATTCTTGTCATCAACTCGGGAAGCTCATCGCTGAAATATCAGCTGTTTGACTATGACAATAAAAAAGTCATCGCCAAAGGCCTTTGCGAAAGAATCGGGATCGATAACCCGCATTTTAAGCATGAAGACGCGTCCGGTCATGTGATTAATGAAGATCGCAGGCTTGATTCACATGGAGACGCGGTCCGCACCATGATCGATACGCTGCTTGACCCTGAGTTCCCCGTGATCGGGAAACTCGACGAAATCACAGCTGTCGGGCACCGCATTGTCCACGGAGGGCCTTACTTCTCGAAACCCGTCATCATGACAGAGGAGAGCAAGGATTCAGTACGCAAGTGCTTCCCCTGGAGCCCGCTCCACAACCCCGCGAACCTGATCGGTGTCGAAGTGTGCGAGAGCCTCATGCCCGGCATTCCGCAGGTCGGCGTGTTTGATACAGCCTTTCACCACTCAATGCCGCCCGAGGCGTATATGTACGGCATTCCGTACGAATATTACGAGAAATACGGCGTCCGCCGGTACGGATTCCACGGGACATCGCACGCGTATGTCACGCGGCGCGCTTCCGAACTGACGCAATTCGAGTGGAACGCGTCTCACCGCCTCATCACTTGCCATCTCGGGAACGGAGCGTCCTTCGCGGCGGTCAAAGGAGGCGTCTGCATCGACACGTCCATGGGTCTGACACCTCTGGAAGGAATCATGATGGGAACGCGCTGCGGCAGCATCGATCCCGCGATTGTCCCTTTCCTCGCAAAGCTGGACAATCTTTCACTCGACGAAGTCGACGGTCTCCTGAACCACAAGAGCGGGATTTATGGTATCTCCGGCATCAGCTCCGATTTCCGGGATGTTCACGCGGCCGCTTCTCAGGGGAATTACCGCGCGAAGCTCGCCGTTCAGATGTTCTGCTATCAGGCGGTTAAGATTCTAGGGTCCTTTATCGCCGCGCTCGGCGGCATAGACACGATTGTTTTCACCGCCGGCATCGGCGAGAACGACAGCGTCGTCCGCCAATCGATCTGCGAAGGCATCAGCTACCGCGGCCTTAAAATCGATGATGACATCAACAACGCGACACATGGGAAAGAAGTGAAACTCTCGACCGATGATTCTCTCGTCGAAGTTTTTGTCATTCCGACTAACGAAGAACTCTCAATCGCGATGCAGACAGTTGATCTGCTGGCGCTCGCCTGAACAGACGGCGGCATGGTTTTTACATTCAAGGGGGTATCAGATTGAGTAAAACTGAAAAATTTGTGGAATCCATTACGAGGCGCGACGATGATTTCGCGCGCTGGTATACGGATATTTGTCTCAGCGCGGAGCTTTGTTCCTATTCATCCGTCCGCGGCTGCATTGTGCTCCGCCCGTACGGGTACGCGATCTGGGAACTGATCACCGCGGAACTCGACCGGCGCTTCAAGGAGACAGGCCACCAGAATGTGATGATGCCCCTGTTTATCCCCGAAGGGATGCTGCAAAAAGAGAAAGATCATGTCGAAGGTTTCGCGCCGGAAGTCGCCTGGGTGACCTACGGGGGCAAGGAGCCTCTCACCGAAAGACTATGCGTGCGTCCGACTTCGGAAGTTCTCTTCTGCGACCACTACGCCGATATCATCCAGAGCTGGCGCGATCTGCCGAAACTCTACAACCAGTGGGTTTCCGTCGTGCGGTGGGAGAAAACAACGCGTCCATTTCTCCGTACGCGCGAGTTCTTCTGGCAGGAAGGCCATACGGCGCACGCGACAGCGGAAGAAGCGGTTGAAGAGACACTAAAGATGCTCGATGTCTACGAAGAATTCTACCGCGACGCGCTTGCGATTCCCGTACTCAGGGGAGTGAAGAGCGAATCGGAGAAGTTCGCCGGCGCGGTCAGAACATATACGATCGAATCGATGATGCACGACGGGAAAGCTCTGCAGTCGGGGACAACGCACTATCTGGGCGACGGTTTCGCGAAAGCGTTCGGCATTCAGTACACAGATAAAGACAACCAGCTGCGCTATGTGCACCAGACATCCTGGGGGATCTCTTCGCGGTCGATCGGCGGCCTGATCATGGTTCACGGAGATGACGAGGGGCTCGTGCTGCCTCCGGCTGTCGCGCCGGTCCAGGTGGTGATTATCCCTGTCGCCCCGCACCGGGAAGGCGTTCTCGAAGAGGCGGGGAAACTGAAATGCGCGCTGAAAGAGGCGGGTATCCGCGTATTGCTTGACGACAGTGACCGCATGCCCGGCTGGAAGTTCTCGGAGCATGAGATGAAAGGCGTGCCGATCCGCCTCGAAATCGGCCCCCGCGACATCGCGGAAGGCCAGTGCGTCGCCGTTTCCCGCGACAACCGCGAAAAAGTATGTATCCCGCTCGGCCGCGTGGCCGAAGAGATTCCCGTCCTGCTGGAGGCGCTCCGCCGGAGGATGCTCGAGCGCGCGGAAAAGAGCATGCGCGAGCGCATCTACGATGTCGACAGCTGGGATATGTTCGTGCGGACGATGGAAGAAAAACCGGGTTTTGTCCGCGCCTGCTGGTGCGGATCGCCTGACTGTGAAGCGAAAGTCAAAGAGGTGACAGCGGCGACTTCGCGCTGCATCG
>JAKPXB010000008.1 GCA_029570375.1 Bacillota bacterium
TATTGTGAGGCAATTCGCGGGCCTTTCGTTATTTGACAACCGTCTCCGGTGGGGCGATTCTGGGCAATCTGCCGCCGCCGCCAAGCAAGGCGCTAAACAGCCGTCAACCCCGCGGTGACGCTTGTTAGGCCGCGGGGTAAATGATTTCAGGAGGAGGTTTTGGCCATGACGATCATCGACGTTCCCATCGAGACAACGGGAATCCTTCATGCGGCCATCCAGGAGCAGGACGGGGACAAGGCCTTCGAGGCGGTCACCATCCTGATGATGCAGGTCTTCGATCGCTGCTGGCGGATCGAAGGGATCTTCGAGATCCTGTTCCGCTTTCTGGAGCAGCTGAAGGGAAAGAGCGAGGCGGGGGATTCCCCGGCGGCCGAAGGCGACGCCTTTGCCCTCCTGGTGAAATTCCGGGCGCTCCCACGGCTCGCCGGAAAGAGACGGAAGCCCGCGACCCTGCTGAACAGTTGAGTTCATTGAACGAGTGCAATCCAGAATGTCAGCGTCAGTGCCGAGAAGACAGTGCTCAACACGATGGAACGGGCAATGAATTCTTTGTCCAGCCCGTACGTGTCGGCAAGGGCAAAAGGCGTGATGGCCAGCGGCATTGCGCTTTCAATCAGCGACGGCGCAACCCAGTCAGCGGCGGCGCCGGCAATTCGTATCGAGAGATAAAACAGTGCCGGTATCGCGATCAGCGTGACTGCCGAAAAGACAAGAACGGGAAGCCACGTCCGCAGGCTCCCGATAGCGGAGCGCCCGATGAAGAGCCCGACCACGATCAGCACGGTCGGCGTGACCGATGCAGTCACCATGTCGGTCGCTTTCATCAAAGCATCGGGAACGGCAACCCCGGTCGTCGCGGCAAGAATTCCCAGCGCAACAGAAATCAGCAGGGGGTTTTTCACAAGGCTCATCGAGATGTCATTGAAGATGCTATCGCTCGAACTGTGCCGTAGAAAATCCAGATAACCGATTCCCAGGGTAAAGAACCAGAAGACGTGAACGGCGATGATCAGGCTTGCCGTGGGAAGAATTCGTTCCCCGTACAATTCCGAGAGCACCGGAATGCCGAGGTATGCCACATTGCTGAACATCAAGCAGATCAGGATTGTCTTGGATTTCTGCTCCGGCACCTTGAAAAGTCTTATCAATGCGAGAGGCGCGACGAAGCTTCCGATGAGAAAAAGCGAGTTCGCTAAAATCAGCGGCGCCTGATCGACAAAAGAAAAACGTGCCTTTGACAGCGATGAGAAGATCAGAATCGGCAACCCAATTTTGAGCGCGTATTCATTCAGGACCGAGATCCATTCCGGACCCAGATTTCTCGCACGCTGATAGCAAGCGCTGGCGAAGATAATGAGAAAAAGAGGCGTGATAATGGCGAGAATGTGAAGCATGCAGACCCCTGAGTGAATGAAATTAGACCGCCACTACTGTCCCAACGTTAGTTGAACAAATTCGGTTGTTTGTCGTTTGGGTCTACTTGGTTTTCGCAATGGATACCCGAGAGGGCCTGTAAAATGGGCGTTTTCTCGAACAGGGTGACACTC
>JAKPXB010000016.1 GCA_029570375.1 Bacillota bacterium
AGATGGCTGTCTTCTTCCTCGCCGATCGGTTTTTCGAGAGAGACCGGTTCCTGAGAGATTTTCATAATTTCCCGCACTTTTTCCGGGGTGATATCCATCTCAGCCGCGATCTCTTCCACTTCAGGCTCACGCCCAAGCTCCTGTACGAGCTGCCGCTGGATCCGGATCAGTTTATTTATCGTCTCAACCATGTGGACGGGGATCCGGATGGTCCGCGCCTGGTCGGCGATCGCGCGTGTGATCGCCTGTCGGATCCACCACGTCGCATAGGTGCTGAACTTGAACCCCTTCGTGTAGTCGAATTTGTCCACCGCTTTCATTAAGCCGAGGTTTCCCTCCTGAATCAGATCGAGGAAATGCATTCCCCGCCCTGTATAACGTTTCGCGATGCTGACGACGAGGCGGAGATTCGCTTCTGTCAGATGCTGCTTCGCTTCCCAGTCCCCTGATTCCATGCGCGCGGCGAGATCTTTTTCTTCATCCGCCGTCAGCAGCTCAACTTTTCCGATCTCTTTTAAATACATGCGCACCGGATCGTCGACGATCATCGCGTCGTTAAACGCTTCCGCTTTTTTATTGCGGTCGCGTTCAATCATTTCGCGCTCCATCTCCTCTTCATCGACAACCTCGATACCGGCGCGCTCGAGAAGGACGATGACGTCGTCAAGGCGCTCCTCGTCCCACTTAATCTGCTCAAGAAAATCGAGCACTTCCTGCTGTTCGAGTTCGCCGTCTTTATCTTTGCCGTGGCATATCAGGGGGTAGAGCGAATTGAGGTCTAGATTGCTGTCCTGGAAGCGTTCGAATATTGCCTCTTCGTCAATGTCCTCATCCTCATCCTCTTCATCATCATCGACGTAGAGCGAATCATCAATGACATCCTCCGTCTCAGGATCGAAATCACCCTCATCATCGAGCTCTTCATCGAGATCATCTTCCAGATCGCCACAGGAGATGACATGCGTCATGTCATCTGAGAACAGGTTTTTCGTCTCCTGCGCAGCCACTTCGTCATCCGAATGAATATCCAGAGCCGGCGATGCGGCTTCGCGGAAGCCATCGACAGGGACAAGCACAGGGAACCCCGCTTCCGCGGGACGGTTGTCTTCTGTCTCCTCGTCGTGAAGACTGCTTTCCATCCTGTTAACCGCAGCCACCGCCGCGGCTTCGCGCCATGTCATTGTCAGCATTTGTTCCGTTGTCATATTCACGATCGCTATTCTCCTTGTATCAGCATACGATATGTCTGAGCGGCCATCGTCAGAGAAGCCGCTTCCGCGTATCGTCTTTTTGCTTTTTTTTCTTCGCCGGATAATTCCAGTTCATGTGCCTCCTGAATGCAATAACGGGCTTTCGTATCCCAGTTCATGATTCTGAGGAGCGCCAGTCTGTGGAGGAAGACTTCTTTCATCTCCTCTTTGGTCATTCTGGAATCCGTAATCTCAAGGTGGAGACGCATGAGCATCGCATGCAGCTCATCGTCGGTTTTTTCCTGTCCTGTTTCATCCTGCGGCAGAGAGTCCTTCTCAGCAAGCCGCGCACGCGTATTTCCGATCTGGGCGTCTAACGCCGCGAGAGTCAGTTCGCCTTCCCCTGCCCCGCCGATGACCTCCTCCGCAAGAAGCCGCATGAACTCCGAGTTGAAATCATCCGGTGACAGCGGCCTGGCCGCTTCATCGGACAGCAGAATGGCTTTCACTTCATCCGGAACCATATAACCGCTCCATTTCGACTCGCTGAGTTCCGGGCGGAGCTTAGCGAGAGTGTGGTCAAAGGTCAGGAGTGTCAATAAAAATAATTCGCTTCCCTTCAGACGTGTCGATACCCGTTTTCGCGGCTGATTTATCGCGGTTCCGGGAGGTCCGGGCACGGGTGCTGTTTCCTCCTGTTCCGACGAAGACGCTCTGCGGCGTTCGATCTCGTTCTGGAGAACGCGCGCGTTCAGCTGTAATTCCTTCGCAAGCCTTCCGCCGTAGATCTCCCGTTTTACACCGTCATTCTCTTTCGAGAGAATATTGATAGCCTGATTCCGATAATCGGAGGATGGAACGCCGATCACACTGTCCGCGTCTGTTTTCAGAAGCGCCAGCCGGTATTCTGTCTTATCCAGGGATCGGCTGAGTGCCGCGGTGAGGCGTTCGCATCCGAATTTGCTGAAGTATTCGTCCGGGTCTTTCGCTTCTTTCAGCAGGACAAATCTGGAGGGTACGTCAATGCTTTCAAAGATCTCCTGCGCTCTCAGCGCCGCCTCCCTGCCTGCCCGGTCGCTGTCCATCAGAATAATCACGCGGTCAACATGGCGGCTGATCGATCTCGCCTGGTAAGTGGTCAAAGCCGTGCCAAGCGGTGCGACAGCCTGATAGATACCTGCTTTGGCGAGAGCGATCACGTCCATATAGCCTTCAACCAGAAACCATGTGCGTTGATTCGCGTTGACCGCCTGAGGCCATCCGAAGAGATGTCTGCCTTTCTGGTAAACGATCGTATCCGGCGAATTGATATACTTGGGGCCGCCCTCACGGATCGCCCGCCCGCCAAACGCCAGCACCTTGCCTCTGGCGTCGATGATCGGGAATAACACCCGGTGGCGGAAGAAATCGTAATAGCTTTCCCCTCTGGAACTTCGGGCGATCAGTCCCGCGTCAAGCATGGCGTTGGCGGGAATTCCCCTTTCACGCAGGGCGTTCTGGAGCGCGTCCCCCCGCTCAGGCGCGTATCCGAGGCCATAGCGGCGGCGAAGCACCTGATCGACACCGCGCTTCTCCAGATAACGGCGTGCTTCCAATCCGGCGGGGCTTTCGAGTGTTGAGTGGTAAAATCTCGCCGCCTCAAGCAGCGCTTCCGCCGCGGCCCGCTCGCGTTCCCTTTTATCACGCCATTCGCTGTCTTCCTCTGATTCCTCAATCGCGATTCCCGCTCTCTCGGCAAGAAGATGAATTGCCTCAGGAAAGGAAAGATGTTCTATTTCCTGAATGAATTTAATCACGTTGCCGCCTTTATGACAACCGAAACAGTAGAAGATCTGTTTGCCGGGAGAGACACTGAAAGAAGGTGTCTTCTCATCATGGAAAGGACAGAGGCCGAATAAATTCTGCGAACTCTTTTTCTCAAGCCTAACATACCGCGATATCACATCGACAATATCGTTCGCGCTGATCACTGCATCAATGGAATATTGTGAAATCAGTCCCAAAGATCATTTGCTCCGCTGTTCAGTCATGGGTAGTTATTGTGCCGGTGGCTAAAAATTATACCAAAAAAGGATGCCATTTGTCATCCGACGAACAGCCGGACTGCGTGTGAACAGCAGCCCGGCCTTATGAGCGTATGATCCAGCCGGAACCGGCTGTCAAAATATATCAGCCTGTTTACTCTTTAGTTTCCGAATCCTGCGGGATGACGGTGCTGATCGCTGATTTCTTAAAGGTAAGCATCGTATTCGCCACACCTGAGTACAGTGTGACTTCATCCCCGGAAATATTGGCAACTCGCCCGACTATACCGCCGATCGTCATCACTTTGTCACCGGGCTTGATCTTCTCAAGTTTTGCTTTCAGCTCTTTCTCGCGCTTTTTCTGCGGGCGAATTGTAAAGAAATACATGACTCCGATAATCAGGACGAACGGGAGAAACGTATAGAGCAGACTGAGCAGATTATTGCCGGTCTTCTGCGCTTCAGCCGGTGCTGTCTCGAGTAAAAAGCGGTAAATCAGGGTCATCGTGATCCTCCTTGAATATGACATGTCGTCTGTCCTCGTGTTCCGTACTGCCGCGGCTTCCGGACACAGCAGCGGACACCGGACAGATCAAAGTGTATCACAAACAAACGGCTAATTGTGACGATTCCCGTACCTGGAGAAAAATTCGTCCCGGAAACTCAATAGACGGTCCTCTTTTATAGCTTTTCTGATCTTTCGCATCAGATCAATTAAGAAGTACAGATTGTGCCAGGACATGAGCCGCAAGCCGAGTATTTCGCCGCAGCGTATCAGGTGATGCAGATAGGCGCGGGAGTAATTTTTGCAGACATAGCAATCGCATTCGGGGTCGAGCGGCATGAATGATTCCGCGTGAGCGGCGTTGCGTATGACAACGCGTCCGCCCGACGTCAGCGCCGTTCCGTTCCGCCCCATTCTGGTAGGAAAGACGCAGTCAAACATGTCGACGCCACGGATGGATCCCTCGATGAGGTAATCAGGCGAACCGACTCCCATCAGGTACCGCGGTTTGTGAACAGGCATAAACGGCATGATCGTCTCCAGCATGGCGTACATCATGTCCGAGGGCTCGCCGACTGAGAGCCCCCCAATACCGTATCCGGGCAGATCAAATGATGTTATAGCTTTAGCGCTCTGGATCCTCAGCTTATCATATGTCCCCCCCTGCACGATCCCAAAGAGAGCCTGCTTTTCAGGGTCTCGCCAAACACTGACACATCGCTCGAGCCAGCGCGTCGTCCTCTCGAGCGATTGTCTGACATAAGTCTCGTCGGCCGGCCAGGGCGTGCACTCATCGAGCTGCATCATGATATCCGAGCCGAGCGATTCCTGGATGGCAATCGATTTTTCCGGAGAAAGGAAGTGGCGCGAACCGTCGATGTGCGATTTGAAGGAGACCCCTTCCTCTTTGATATCGTTCAGTTTTGCCAGCGAAAAGACCTGAAATCCGCCGCTGTCGGTCAGGATTGGCCGATGCCAGTTCATAAAAGAGTGAAGGCCGCCCGCCATGTCCATTATTTCCGTACCCGGGCGCATCCAGAGGTGATAGGTATTGCCGAGAATGATATCGGCGCCGATAGATTCCAGTTCTTCGTTGGTCATCGTCTTCACGGTGGCGCGTGTGCCGACAGGCATAAAAACAGGCGTCTCAAAGGAACCGTGCGGAGTCGTGACTACACCGCAGCGGGCGCCACTCTGACGGCAGACATGTTTTAGTTCGTAGGTGACAGAAAAACCGCTCATTTAAACAGCAACAATCCTCTCCGTTTTTATTTGGCCGGACGCGGCAGGAGAAGCATCGCGTCTCCAAAACTGAAAAAGCGGTATCCGGCGTTTACAGCCTCCCGGTAAGCCGCCAGCATTTCCACCCGCCCCATGAGCGCTGAGACGAGCATGAGAAGAGTCGAACCGGGTAAATGGAAATTTGTAATCATCGCGTCGATCACACGGAATCTGAATCCGGGGTAGATGAATAGATCGGTTTCGCCTGAAGCCGGCTGAAGCGGCGCATCGTGGTCGCCGTACGCCTGATCGGCTGCGACGCTTTCAAGTACGCGGCAGCTCGTCGTTCCTACGGCGATGACGCGCCCGCCCTCCCGTTTTGTTTCAGATACGATACGCGCGGCGTCTTCGCCGAGTACAAACCACTCGTCGTGCATCGGATGGTCTGTGATGATGGATTCCGTTACAGGTTTGAATGTGCCCAATCCCACATGGAGCGTCAGCCTGGCAATCTTCACGCCCGAGGATTCAATGTCAGCCAGAAGGCGCTCTGTGAAGTGAAGTCCCGCTGTCGGAGCCGCCGCCGAACCGCGTTTATCGGCGTATACCGTCTGGTAGCGTTCCGGTTCGCGCAGTTTTTCCTTGATATACGGCGGCGTCGGCATTTCCCCCAGCTGATCGAGCCAATCAAACAGCTCGCCCTCGTGGATCAGTTCGATGATTCTCACTCCGTCCGGCTCTTCCCCGACAATGACTCCCTCAAGCCCCCCTTCAGAGAAAACAATCTGTTCACCGGTGCGCGCCCGCCGGGCGGGCTTCACCATAACGCGCCATGTCTTCCCCCCGAGACACCGGAGAAGCAGAAATTCCAGTTTCCCGCCCGTCGTCTTTCTTGTCCCGAACAGGCGCGCGGGAATCACGCGTGTGTCATTGAGAACGAGGCAGTCGCCGGGTGAGAGGTAGGAGGGCAAATCGGAGAAAACGCGATGCTCAAGCGGCAGGCCGCTCTTCATCACCAACAGACGCGAAGCGTCACGGACGTCCACCGGGTGTGACGCGATCAGCTCAGGAGGCAGATGGTATGTGTAGGAGGATGTCAGCATATCCAGCGGGATTGTGTTCCCTGAATTACATCCTTCCTCTGCTTCGTCAGCCGAATCAGCAGAATCAGGATTGACCGGCGAATCTTTTTCAGTGGTGCCGAACAGTTCTTCGATCGCATGGACCGTATGGGACTGCGACTGTTCCGAAAGCCGTACCCGCATATCGGGGCGGTCTTTTTTCTTGATCTTTCCCATATCTTCAGGGAGCGAGAGAAGTCCGAAATTCGCGTTCATCGGTTGAAATGAGGCTGTGGGAGCTCCGGAGACCCAACGGGCGAGCGCGCCCATCATCGTGTCCCGTCCGGGAAGCACCCTGGCCAGATCCTCCTCACTTAACCCTTTTTCGATTCCCACGCCGCAGAGCGCCGCCATCAGACCGGAAGCAATCGCCTCAACATATCCCTCCAGCCCGGAGAGCTGGCCGGCGAAAAGCAGTTTTCCGTTCCGGCGCGAACGGAATCCCCATGAGAGAACAGCGGGACCCTTCAGAAAAGAATTGCGGTGCATGACGCCGTAACGGAGGAAGCGGGCGTCTTTCAGAGCGGGAATCATGCGGAATACACGGCGCTGTTCGGGGAAGGTCAGCCGCGTCTGGCATCCCACCAGCGAGACCATCGTCCCCTGCTCATCTTCTTTTCGGAGCTGAAGACAGGCGTAAGGCCGTTTTCCTGTTCCAGGGTCAATCAGCCCGACGGGGCGGAAAGGTCCGTACCTCATCGTGTCAATGCCCCGCTCCGCTAACACTTCGATCGGCTGGCAGTCTTTGAAATAAATATGGTCGAACGCGTGCACATGCGCTTTTTCCGCCGATAGAAGCGCTTCCCGAAAAGTCAGATACTCACTCTCGTCTAACGGACAGTTGATGTAGTCGTCGCCGCCCTTCCCATATCGGGAAGCGGCAAAGGAAGCCGTGCGGTCAATGGTCGAGGCGTCTATGACAGGAGCGGCTGCGTCAAAAAAATGCATGCCGCCCTCCCCTGTAAATTCTTCGATCGAATCGTACAGAGCTCCGGAAGTGAGCGGTCCCGTCGAGACGATCACAGTATTGCCGTCCAGGACTTCTTCCAGGCGGTTTACCGTTCTTTCGACTACGCGGATCGACGGATGATTCATGATGGCGTCCGTCACGCGACGGGAGAACAGCTCCCTGTCAACTGCCAGCGCCCCTCCGGCCGCGACAGATGTCTCATCCGCAATCGAGATCAAGTGAGAACCGAGAGCGCGCAGTTCGTGCTTCAATAGTCCCTGCGCCGTGTCGAGGCGGTCTGATTTGAGAGAATTGCTGCAGACAAGTTCTGCGAAACACGGAGAGGCATGAGCAGGCGACCGGGAGCCGGGTTTCATCTCGATCAATGTCACCATCGCGCCCAGAGAGGCGGCTGTCAGCGCTGCTTCCGAACCGGCGAGACCGGCGCCTACCACTGTCAGTTTCACTTTTTCTGTTCCTTTTTTGCGGAGGCGTTTTTCTTTTTGTTCGTTGGGCATTCGGAATTTCCGCACCGTTCGTAAAGGCGCCCCCTGAAACGTTTTTGAACCATATAGCTCCCACATGTTTCGCACGTTTTGCCATCCAAAGGGAGGTCAAAACTCACAAAATCACAGTTGGGGTCATTTGACTTATCACAGAAGTACAGCCGGCTGCCTCTGCGAATTCTGCGGACTCGCACAGGTGACTGGCATTTCGGACAATGTGACTTTGTCTCATCGGAAACCGCTTCCGTGTACTTGCAGTCCGGATAATTCGAGCATGCGATAAATTTCCCGAAGCGCCCTACGCGGATCACCAGGTCGCCTTCGCCGCAGGCCGGACATTTCTTTCCTGTCGGTTCGTCCAGCATGACGATCTTCTCGATATTCTTTTTTGCCGCGACGACATCTTCATGGAACGGACCGTAAAATTTTTCGAGGAGCGCCTGCCAGTTCTGCTCGCCTGATTCGACATTGTCGAGTTCTCTCTCCATTTCAGCTGTGAAATCTGTGTCGACAATATGACGAAAATTCTCTTCCAGCATCGTCGTGACAGTCGAGCCGAGCTCTGTCGGTCTGATCTGCCGTCCGTCGCGCTCGACATACAGGCGGTCGAAGAGCGTGGAAATTGTAGGAGCGTATGTGGAAGGGCGTCCGATGCCGAGCTCCTCCATCGCGCTGATCAGAGACGCTTCCGTATAGCGTGGAGGCGGCTGCGTGAATTTCTGTTCATAGAGGTGCTTATCCAGCAGGAGTATCTCGCCTTCCCTGAGTTCGGGGATATCAGAAAGTTCCGGTTCATTATCATCTGTTTCGCTGCCGTTTCCATTTTTATCGTGGATGAGTTTATTGTCACCCGTGGCGCCGTATTGACGGAGCCATCCGGGGAATACGAGCCTCTCCCCTTTCGCCCGGAACAGATGGCCGCCAGCGAGGACATCCACGGTGACGGTATCAAAGCGGGCCGTCTCCATCTGAGAGGAGATAAACCGGTTCCAGATCATTTGATAAATTTTGAACTGATCAGGCGTCAGAAATTCACGCACTTTCTCCGGCGGCAGATCAAAATGGGAGGGGCGGATCGCCTCATGAGCATCCTGCGCCTGATTTTTGTTCTTATAGACGGGGGCTTTTTTCGGCAGATAAGATTCCCCATACATAGAAAGGATCAAATCCCTCGCCGCTTGAACGGCATCGGCGGACACGCGGACAGAATCGGTGCGGATATAGGTCACGAGCGACGTGTGCCCGTGGGGGCCGAGTGTCACGCCTTCGTAGAGATTCTGAGCGGCTCGCATCGTGCGTTTGGCCGTAAAACCGAGGGCACGCGATCCGGCCTGCTGCAGCGTGCTTGTCGTATAGGGCGCGTAAGGGCGTCGTTTCCGCTGCCCCGGATTGACGCTGTCTACAACATAGTCATACGCTTTCAATTCGGCGAGAAGCCCGTCAAGCTCGTCCTTCGAGCGCAGTTTGACACGTGATACGCGTCCGCCCTTCTTAATTCCCTGATAAAGAGCCGGAAACGGGATACTGTCACTGTTTTTCTTCAGCAGCGCTGTCAGCTTCCAATACTCCTCAGGGACAAATGCTTCAATTTCACGTTCGCGGAGTACGACAAGGCGGGTCGCCACGGACTGGACGCGGCCGGCTGACAGCCCCTTTCTGATTTTCTGCCAGAGCAGAGGGCTCAGTTCATAACCGACCAGTCTGTCGAGAATCCGCCTCGACTGCTGCGCATTGACGAGATCGATGTCAATGGAACGAGGTTTTTCTATCGCCTCCTGGACCGCTTTATTGGTAATCTCATGGAAAGCGACGCGGCAAGGGCTTTCGGGCGCAATATCCAAAAGATGGGCGAGATGCCATGCAATGGCTTCCCCTTCTCGGTCAGGGTCGGTAGCGAGAAGAATATGCTCCGCTTTTTCCGCCGCGCCTTTAAGCTCTTTCACAATTTTGTCTTTTCCCGGCATGACGATATACATCGGATTGAATTTATTCCTGATGTCGACGCCAATAGTCGACGACGGGAGGTCGCGGACATGTCCGACCGATGAGCGTACGTCATACGATGGGCCGAGATATCGCGCGATGGTTTTTGCTTTCGCCGGTGATTCGACCACTACCAGTGTTCTGTTTTCCATGTAATATTTTCTCCTGACTGAAGTCAAACATTATATACATGAGATATTCGGCGATGTCAAAGGTTCTGCAAAACGGATACCTCCGGCGCGTATAAGGGCGTCTGTCTTACCGATTGAAGGTGCGCGTATACAATCCGCGGTGCAGACAGACAAGCTTTTTGCTCTGAAGCACCGCGAGGGACAGGGCGGCTGTTCGCAGGCTCAGGCCGCTGTTCGCTGCAATCGCGGCAAGCGTCAGCGGTGCGGCCTCCAGGATATTCAGAATACGCGCTTCATGACCGCCGGCTTTTCCCCGGCTGTCGGAATCGCTGTATCCTTTCCTCAAAACAGCCGCGTTCTCCGCATGGTTATCCCCCGGAATCATGTCGGCGGTTTCGTGACGTTCGGCCGGAATGCGCGGGATGTCGTCCGCCCTCTCGACGATGACAGCGCCATCTCTGATGAGGTCGTGGCAGCTGCGGCTTGTTCCGCTCAGAATAGATCCCGGTACGGCGCAGACGTCTCTTCCCTGATCCGCCGCAAAACCTGCTGTAATCAGCGTTCCGCTGGATGCAGACGCTTCGGTCACGAGCACTGCGTCGCTTAGACCTGCCAGAATTCTGTTCCGGGCGGGGAAGTGATGTCGGCGTGGCGGTGTACCGGGGTAATACTCAGACAGGATTGCCCCGGATCGGGCTATCTGATCGAAAAGACGGTGGTGCTCTTTCGGATAGACTATATCCACGCCGCATCCGAGCACGGCAAACGTCGGACCACCGGCCGCCAGTGCCGACATGTGGGCCTGCCCGTCGATTCCTCTCGCGCCGCCGGAAACGATGGTGACGCCGCGCCCGACAAGCTGGCCGCACAACCTTCTAGTTACCTCAAGGCCGTAAAAAGAGGGGGTTCTCGAGCCGATGACAGTGACGACAAAATCGCCCTGAAGAGCATCCAGACCGGTACCCCGCCAGAACAGAACGGCGGGAGCCTGATCAATCTGAAGGAGCCTCGCCGGGTAATCCTTATCCGTCACCGCCGTAACGCCACTCTCTTCGGGTTTTCTCGCTGCACACTCCGCTTTAAATGATGACAGACAGGCGGAGTACAGGCGGTACATCTCCCTGCAGGGAACCGATTCATCGTCCGCTTCCTTCAGATAAAGCGGGAGACCTTCCACACCGCCGGCCCTGTCCAGCATCGAAGCGCGCGCGAGGTGTGTTACACGCAAAGCCGCAGCGGCTTTCGTAAAGGCGGCGGCAATCTCCCATCTCGACGGCTTCATGACGGCCGTTCAGATCCTGGTATCCGAAAACGGCAGGCGGGCTTTGAAATGATATGCTTCGGCGATGTCGCCGCGGCTAACCTGTTCATTCTTTTCAATATCAGCGATGGTGCGGGCAATCCGAAGGAGCGATAAAAACGACCTGACTGAAAAGAGAGACTGATCAGCGATTTCGCCCGCGAACCGCATCGCTTCGGCACTGATACTGAAATATTTCTCCGGATCGGACACCTGAACACTTCCATTGTGGAAAGCGCTCATTCCGCGGGCGGAAGCTCTCTTCTTCTGCGATTGCCAGGCGCTGACAACCTGCTCACCCGTCTTCTGCGTCAGAGACCGTCCGCGTTCCCGGCGTTTGTCGGGAACAGCCAGCAGCGTCCGCGTATCCACCCTTGTCATCGGAACGATCAGATCGAACCGATCGAAAAGCGGGCCGTTTATACGCGACAGATGCCGTCTCACAGACATATCGTCGCATTGGCATCTGCCATGAGGCTCAAGCAGATAGCCGCACCGGCATGGGTTACACGCGGCGACGAACAGAAATTCCGCGGGAAACACCATATTCCAGTCTGCGCGAGACAGTCGCACTTCACCCGTCTCAAGCGGTTCGCGCAGGGCGTCCAGGGTGCGGGGACTGACTTCCGTCAATTCGTCAAGGAACAGAACACCTCTGTGCGCCAGCGTACACTCGCCCGGTTTCGGGAAGAGTCCTCCGCCGATGAGCGCCGCGGGCGTTACGGTGTGATGCGTATAACGGAAAGGCCTTCTCTTCATCAGTCCGCCTGAGAAAGAACAGATGCCGGCAGCGCTGTAAATTCTTGAGACCTCCACCGATTCCTCTTCTGACAGGGGAGGGAGTATCGACGGAATAGCCGTGGCGAGGGTCGTCTTGCCGCATCCGGGCGCGCCCATCAGCAGAATCGGATGCCACCCGGCGGCCGCGATCGTGCACGCGCGTATCCCCTCTGTCTGCCCGCGGATCAGTCCCAGCACATCAGGCGTGTTCTCCTCTGACTTTTCTTCCGACATGACCATGCCCTGCTTTGCGCGGCTCTCCGGACTGATTCCCGAATAGCGGAGTACGGCTTGTCTCAGGGTTTCGACGCCCTCATACCGGATTGATTTCACCGAGCTGGCTTCTCTTTCGCCTTCAGTCGGTCCGATGACATGGCGGATTCCTTCTTCGCGAAGTGAGAAAAGCCTCCCCAGTACACCACTGACAGGCTTGACCCGACCGTTTAGCGAGAGTTCGCCGAAGGAAGCCGTCATCGGAGCGTCTCCTGACGGAACGGCCTGGTCGGAAGAGGCGAGAACCGCAAGAGCGAGAGGGAGGTCGAAAGCGCTCCCCTGTTTCGGCAGCGAGGCAGGCGCGTAGCTGGCGACGACGCGTCCTTTCGGGAAAAGATAACCGCTGTGCCGGATCGCTGCCCTCACGCGATCGCGGGACTCCCTGATCGCGGAATCGCCTCTTCCTGAAATCTCGAAGCTCGGCAGACCCGGCAGCACAGATACCTCTATTTCGACAAGAACCCCATTGAGTCCGGTCATGGCACATGATAGCGTGCGGTGGTAATTCATCTTTTTCATAAGACCAGTATCACCCGGAACCGCCCCGTAAGACTCAACACGCGGCCGCCTTCACCTTGCGGGAGATGTCTTTCTGGCATATTATTCCCTGTCATCTGTCTCACCGGATCGTGTTATGATAGGTAAACAGAAAGAGCAAATATTGAATCGAGACATACTATGAAGATCGGAATTGTCGGTTTGCCCAATGTCGGCAAGAGTACTCTTTTTAACGCACTGACGAACGCGCGCGCGCAGGTCGCGAACTATCCATTCTGTACAATCGAGCCAAATGTCGGGGTCGTACCTGTCCCGGATGAGCGGCTGACCGCGTTGGCGGATCTTTTTCATTCGAGGAAAATCATCCCCGCATCCGTCGAATTTATCGATATCGCCGGACTTGTGAAAGGCGCCAGCCACGGCGAAGGAATGGGAAATCAGTTTCTGTCGCATGTGCGTGAAACAGACGCTATTCTGCACGTTGTCCGCTGTTTTCAGGATGATAATATTACGCATGTGTCGGCGGAGATCGATCCGGCCGGCGACTACAGAACGGTGGAAACCGAACTCATCCTCGCCGATATCGAACACCTCGAACGCCGCCGCGTAAAAGCGGCCAAAGCCGCCAAATCCAATTCGCGGGAAACACTGGAGGAACTCGGTCTCATTGAACGCCTTCTGGCTCATATGGACGCGGGATGTCCGGCGAGAGACTTCACATTTGAGGGGTCTGAGAGGGAGTTCACGCGCCACTGGTCTCTTCTCACCTTGAAACCTGAAATGATTGTCGCCAATATTGCTGATTTTGACGATCCGAAAGGCGCAGCACGACTGGCCGCCCTGAAAAAAATGTTTGCGGGGTCAGACAAACCGATTATCCCTCTCTCCTCGAGGATTGAAGCGGAAATTGCGGAGCTGCCGCCGGATGAACAGGCTCTGTTTCTCGAAGAGCTGGGGCTTCATGAGAGCGGTCTGGGACAGGTCATCCGGGAAGCTTATAAACTTCTCGGGCTGATTTCTTTCTTCACCGGCAATGAGAAGGAGGCGCATGCCTGGACGATCCGAAATGGCTCGCTCGCGCCGAAAGCCGCCGGTACGATCCATACTGATTTTGAGAGAGGGTTTATCCGCGCGGAGGTTGTCACCTTTGAGGAGTTAATCGCGAACGGATCGCTCGCTGCCGCGCGCGAAAAAGGACTCGTCCGATCTGAAGGGAAAACCTACATGGTCCGCGACGGCGATTATATTATCTTTCGTTTCAACGTCTGAAACGCCTCAAAAAGGACAGGCCGCGGTCTGCGCCTGACCGCGAACAAGAAACCGGCAATCCCGCAGACCGGTCACTCGCGTGTCTGCTCCGGTATCCCCGGCAGTGGAATTCCCCGGATGCCCAGTTCCTGTTTGAGTAACGCGTGTACACGGTTTTCCAGTTCACGCAGCGATCCGCTGTTATCGATCACATGTGACGCGATCTCATTGTACTGCTCAGATGACATCTGAACGCTCATGCGCTTTTTCGCCTCCGCGTCACTCATTCCCCTTTTGCGAAGCCGGGAGAGGCGGACTGACTCGTCCGCAGAAACAGCCCATATCTGATCCGCGTTATCCAGGAACCCTCGTTTAACGGGAATTGGCACATCGAGCACAATCGCTTTTACTTTTCCCGCAGCCGCTTCCGCTATGCGCCGATCAATCGCAGTGACGACCGCCTCGTGGACAATCGCGCTCAGAGTATCGAGGGCTTTTTTATCTGAAAAAGCAAGCGCGGCCATTTTCTCGCGGTCAAGCACGCCGTGTTTGTCAATCAGATGAGTGCCGAGTGCCTGTGCGATTCGCTCCACTGTCTCCGTGGGATGATCGGTGATCTCATGGGCGATGGCGTCCGCGTCGATCACCGGGAGTCCGGCCGCCCGGCAGATTGAAGCGACGGTGCTTTTGCCGGTCCCAATACCTCCTGTTATGCCAAGAACAAACATCTTATCTCCGTCTCTCTATACAAGCTGTAAGCGTTCCGCGCGGAATGAATGACGACCGGTGGGGCTTCGTTCCGCGACCGCCGCGCGCTGAAGTCGTCTACGTGATATCCCCCCAGGTGAGGCCTTGTTTTGCTTCGGCGATAAGAGGGATATCGAGCTGTATCGCGTGTTCCATCGCGTTTCGCAGAAGCGATTCGGCGCCGGCGGCGTCTTTTTCCGACACTTCGAGTATCAGCTCATCATGTACCTGCAGGATAATCTTCGCGTCAAGTCCGCTGTCGCGTATGAGACGGCGCGCGCCGACCATGGCGATCTTTATCAGGTCAGCTGCGGTCCCCTGCACAGGCGCGTTCATCGCCGCCCGCATGCCGAAATTGACGATATTTCTGTTTTGCGACTGGAGCTCGGGGAGGTACCGCCTCCGATGGAAAAGCGTCT
>JAKPXB010000028.1 GCA_029570375.1 Bacillota bacterium
ATATACATGGTGATCTTGCCGAGAATCCTCGTATCCGCCCCCCCCATTCGGATCGTATCCGCCGTCCACCCAGCTGGCATAATTCTCATACGTCGCACCGGTAACCGCCAACGTCCCTGTACCGCTCATTTTCCTCAGCACTGCCTTGGCCGGGTCGCTGTTCACCGTCAGACTCGTCAGCTGCGGCCAGGTCGCCGCGTCTCTGGCGCCGCTGGGAGATACAGGGGCTGCCAGCGCGGTCATCGGCATAAACAGTCCCGCAATCATAATCATGGCGAGCAGTATTGCGAGCGGTTTGACCGGTCTGATCCCTCTTCTTTGTCTGCTCATAAATGCTTCCTTTCCTGAGATACAATCTCACATAAACTTTGACGGCCTTACAGGCCTTTCCGTTCAGTATTGACACCGCCAGACGGTATGCTGATCAATTCATCCAGTAACAGCCGACGTCCTCACCGAGATCGCGGCAGGTGTAACACCAGACGATGACATCACCCGGTTTGAGCGTGTAGCTTGAACAGCCGTAGTTCGGAAACCAGCCGTTGACCTTGTACATCCAGCCGGACAGATTGTTCCCCGGTTCGCCGCAGTCAAACTCGTATAAATGGTTGATCCCCTCGATGTAATAGCTCCCGTACATTGGCGTCCAGGAGTATTCGAGCTGTATTCTCGCGCGCTTGCACGCCCGTTTCAGCACATCGAATACGGTCTCACCTTCCACAAACTGTATCCTCGATCTGGCGAGGATTGTGCCGTTCGCCGGGACATAGGCCTCTTTCCCCTTCACAAGCCAGTCCATGTGGTCGAGGATGGTGTCGCAGCGGATCTCAAGCGTGCAGTACGTCGGGGCGTCCGACGCCGGAGCGGGGGCCGTCTCCGTTGTTGTGGTCGTCTGCTTCCGGGTTGAGGTCGAACCTTCCGTAACGGCAGGCTCCGTCCTGGTTGTTTCTTTTTCCTTACTGGTTACGGGAGGGCGTGTGGCGCTGCTGCCCGGGGCCGGTTTATTCCCTTCCCCTCGGGTATCCGTAGGCGGTGGCGGGACATCCGTGTGCCCGGATTGACTCGCGTCCCCTCCGGAAATGATGGTAACGACAGCCGCGCCGGGATCAGTCTCCTCGGGATCGAGCAGTGCCTGCAGCGCTCTCTGCCGTTCCTCTTCCCTTCTGGCTGTCACCGCGTCGAGTTCGCTGTTCGCGTAGCAGAGGGACGCGTGTCCGTTCGCCGTCTTCGCGCGCGCGATGGCAAAGGCGTTGAGTGCTTCCGGTGTCATACCGGACACTGTTGCCGTCACACCGTCCTTCCCCGCGAGCAGCGTGATGAGCTGTCCCGCTCTGGCCGTGACGCCCTTCGCGCCGGCTTCCCCCGCCAGCACGTAGATGGTCTTCGTGCCCGTGCGCGAGGAGACGTAAAAAACGCCGTTCTGACACGGAATGTCCTCGTCATCCATCCGTACGACGCAGGAGCTCCCCTCCTCCAACATATCCACAAAGGCTTCGCCCCGGACCAGATTGAAAACGACGCTTTCCTGTACGCTGACACGCGCGTCCGAGTTCTCCCCGAGCGCGACATTGTTTACGCCCCCCGCGGACAGCGTCACCGCGGAAGCGTTCAGCGTCTCAATCCTGTCGCCGCCGCGCAGAACCGTGCCGTTTCTCATCGAATAAGACACGCCGCCGCGCTCAATATTGACGCTGCCTGTCTTCTCACCTGAAACAAACGCCTGCCGCGCGTCCTCCGGCACCTTGTCAAACCAGCCCTGCAGGCGGCCGACCGCGAGGACTCCCGACGCGATGATCGCGAAGATGGCTACCACCATAATCAGATTGAGCAGCTTGTTTTTTTTCAATGCGTTCATTGATTCGCCTCCCCGGACAAATAAAAAAGCTGTAACGAAATACTTCGTCACAGCCGTATTCCTGTGCGCTTGCTCGCGAACGTTATTTCAGAACGTAAGCACTTCTTTTATAGGTCTTCTGACTTACGCCCTTCATGAATCATCTTTCATGGGTGATCGCACTCTGCCTTCTCAGAACTTCCGTTTGGCCGAAGTCCCAATGACTGATTTTCATCAACGAGTACGCACAGGCGCTTACAGCGGCGGCACCGTCCGGGATTTACACCCGGTTCCCTTGTCCATCT
>JAKPXB010000048.1 GCA_029570375.1 Bacillota bacterium
GAATAGTTTGCCAGCGCCCGCCCCCCGGGTCTCCCGGTGTTCCCACTCCCGCGTGAATAACTGTGCCGGTGAACCGCTGCCTCCCGACGGCCGCCATGTGCTCCCAGGCATAGAGACGTTTTCCCGTGATCGCGAAGGAGAGAGCCGCGGTCAGAATAAACAGCACGGCCATATAGCGGATTCTGTAAGTTCGTCCTTGAGTGCGCGAAAATAACAACCCCATGTCACCATTCTGGACTGTTCTGACTGCAGGAAAAGGGATTTTCATTGTCGCGGCCGCTGGCCGCGGTCAAATTGACAGTCGGGTCGCGGTCATCCTAAACATTTTATTCTGCGATTATTTCAAATATCTTTTTTTGAAGCCATTGCACCGCCGCGTCTCCGGGTCTGACACCGGCGGCGACGGAAATCGGCGGAAGGGCGCGCTGCCCGTACCGGCCGGCGTATGTTTCGATCACCCGCATGGCTTCCCGCTCAGCTTCCACTACGGCATGGCGCGGCAGTTTGTCTGCTTTGGTCAACACGGTCTGCCAGGGAATGTCAAAATGACAGAGGTATTCAAGCATCTGGAGATCGAGGTCAGTGAAACCGCGCCTGATGTCGATCAGGAGGAGAACGAGTTCAACGGGACGCCCTGATCTGAAATAGTCATCAGTCACGCGCGATAAGGACGATACGGCGGCCCGCGACGCCTGCGCGTAGCCATACCCCGGAAGATCCACGTAGACAACATCGCCCCTGTCTGCCTCGTAGAAAAAAACCATTTTTGTTTTCCCGGGCGTTTTGCTCGTGCGCGCGAGATTTTTCCTTTTGCATAATGCGTTGACCAGAGAGGATTTCCCGACATTCGAGCGCCCGGCTAAAGCGACTTCGCGCTGTAATGGAGCAGGAAACTGCCGCGCATGGGCAGCGGCGATGTACCCTTTCTCAGAATCCATTTTTTCCCTCCGGACGCGTCTGTCATGCTGTTGCAGCGTTATCTTCTGTTATACTATACACATTGGAGGGCTGATCATGCAAAATCTCACTTTTCCAGCTGACCAATCCGTTAAGAACCTCTTTGGGGACGACCCGGCGCTAGAGTCTAAGGGACCGATTGCGTTAATCGTCCACCAGATCGATCCACCTCTCGCGGAACGCATTAATCATCAGCTCAGTGCCCGGCGTCACGCGCTCGCGGCGCTTAACCCTGAGCTGAATCATATTCCCGGCTATGTCCGCCATGATTACCGTGTGAAAGTCGATCTGACGCGTTTCAGCTCCGGCGAAGGAAAAGCGCGTGTTATCGATTCCGTCAGAGGTCATGATCTGTTCATTCTTACGGATGTGCTCAACTACGGAACATCATATAACCGCTATAACGACATTGTCACGATGACGCCTGACGAGCATTTTCTCGATCTGACGCGTCTGATTCTCTGCTCCCGCGACTCCGCAGCCCGGATCCATGTCATCATGCCGTTCCTCTATGAGGGCCGCCGATTCAGAAAATCGGACAGAGAGTCGCTCGACTGCGGCGCCATGCTGCGATCGCTTTTCAACCTTGGGATCGACAACTTCATCACCTTTGACGCACACGATTCGCGCGTCGCGAACGCCGTACCCCGGTCAAATTTCGAATCCTTTCCGACGTCCTATCAGAGTATCCGGACGATACTTCATACCATCCCCGACCTCCGCGTCAACCGCGAGAGCATGATGATAGTCAGTCCCGACGAAGCGAATATCAGCCGCGGTATTTTTTACGCCTCGGCGATGAAGCTGCCGCTGGGCATCTTCTATCTGCGCCGCGATTTTAAGTACATCGATGATAAGGTTGCCATGACGACATCGAGAACTTATCTCGGGGACAGCGTTCAGGGGAAGGATATCATTATCGTCGCCGATCTGCTGGACAGCGGTAACGATTTTATAGACTGTGCGAGCGCACTGAAATCGAAAGGCGCGAAAAGAGTGTTCTGCACCGCGTCGTTCGCGCAGTTTACCGAGGGCATCACCCGGCTCCGCCAGGCCTGGGAGAGCGGCATTATTGAACGCGTCTTCTCAACCGATATGGCTTACAGGCCGCCGGAAGTCCTCTCCTCTCCCTGGTACACAGATATCCCTATGGCAGACGATCTCGCGCTGCTGATTTCAGCTCTGAATCACGACGCGTCGCTTTCACGGCTTATGGCGCCGGCGGAGCGTATCAGCGCGCTCCTGCAATCGCTCGGTCATTCAGATGACCCGGTAAATCGACAACTAAGCTTTTCCGATCTCGGGAAATAGCTATCCTCAGGAGAAAATCATATGACACCGCAAGACGAAGGAAGAGTCACAAACAGGAACGAAAGCAACTACTATAAGTACGATCAGTACGGCGACAACCCGATGGTGCCGCTCGCCCCTGTGGGGATTATCGCGATGCGTGGCGCAGAGGACCTCTCCAATGAGATCAACCGGGCGCTCGTCGACCGAAGAAGAGCTTACCTCGACGAAGCGGAGCACGAGGCTTTCATCCCGGGATTTCTCCGCGAGGATTTCCACATTCCGGTGAATACATTCCGCTTCTCCTCCGGCGAGGGCAAAGCGGTGATCGAGCGCACTGTCCGCAGCCATGATCTCTATATTATCTGCGATGTGACAAACTATTCGGTTACTTACAAGATGCGAGGGATGCAGAATATGATGAGCCCGGACGATCACTATCAGGATCTGAAACGCATTATTCTGGCGGCGTCCGGGAAAGCCAGGCGCATCAACGTGATCATGCCTTACCTGTACGAGGGCAGACAACACCGCCGCAATGCCCGCGAGTCGCTCGACTGCGCGCATATGTTGGAAGAACTCGATCAGCTTGGCGTCGACAATTTCATAACATTCGACGCGCATGACGACCGTGTCGCGAATGCCGTTCCGACTTCAGGCTTTGAAAATGTGCCCACGACTTACCAGGTTCTCGAAAGACTGATTCGCGCCTATCCTGACATTGACTTCAACAAACGCGAGATGGTAATGATCAGCCCGGACGAAGGAGCGATCTTCCGCACCATGTACTACGCTTCGGTTCTGGGACTTCCTCTGGGCACTTTTTATAAAAGACGCGATTACACCGTGGTCAAGAACGGGCGCAATCCGATTATCGCCCATGAATTCTTAGGAGACTCCGTCGAAGGCCGCGATGTCATGATCGTCGATGATATGATTTCATCCGGTGAATCCATGCTGGATATCGCGCGAACACTGAAAGCGAACCATGCCCGAAGGATCTTCTGCGCCGCGAGTTTCGGTCTGTTTACAGACGGGCTCGCCCCCTTTGACAAAGCGTACGCGGATGGCATCATCGACGCTGTATTCTGTACAAACCTGATCTACCGGTCGCCCGACCTGCTGGCTGCGGCGTGGTACAAAGATGTCAACGCTTCGCGATTTGTCGCCCTGATCATCGACGCGCTCAATCACAACGCCTCCCTCTCCTCGCTTCTCGATCCGACCACAAAGATCCGAAGACTCCTGCAGGCGATGGAGGAGAATAAAAAACACCCCGGGAACGGCGCTTAGCCATCGCCCGGACTGCCCTCACTATCGCCGTCAGCGCATAAAAAATCCCCCCGTGCCGTTCCAATAACCGCTGGACAGCCCGGGGGGATTGTTATTGATGGTCAGGCCCGCTCCTTCCGTTCGCGGGTGGTTTCGTACCGGCGGGCACTCTTTCTAATGGTGGCCCAATGTTCTCTTTCTCCGGGCGATGAACAGCAGAGCGCCGGCGGTCAGGAACATCAGCCCCGCCAAGATAATAGAGCCGCCACTTTCACCGGTCGAGGGTGGCAACCGATACGATCCGGTTAAAGAATTTTCGCTCCCAGAGGGCGGCCGCCGATCAGGTGGAAGTGCGTGTGCATCACGGACTGCCCCGCCGAGGCGCCGCAGTTGTTGATCAGGCGGAAACCCTTACCTTGCAGACCCACGAGCCGGACGATCTCCGGCAGAGCCTGATAAATAAAGCGCAGCGCGTCAAGCCCTTCTTCATCCCCGGACATTTCGCAGAGATTATCGAAGTGGCGCTTCGGCACAATCAGCACGTGGACAGGCGAGACGGGATGGAGATCCTTGAACGCCAGCACGTGCTCATCTTCGTAAACCTTTGACGACGGGATTTCACCCCTGACAATTTTGCAGAAAATACAGTCGTCCATGAATTTTTCTCCTCTCTCATGCGATGGATTCCAGATGTTTACGAACGGCGTCCATCGCTTCTTCTATCCGGCTGCTATCGCGGCCGCCGGCCTGCGCCATATCCGGGCGCCCGCCGCCGCCGCCGCCCGTCACTTTCGCGGCAATGCGCACCAGATCGCCGGAACGGGCGCCATGCGCGACCGCGTCCGGTCCCGCCATCGCCAGCCAAAGGACTTTATCCGACAGCGCGGAAGCGAGAATTACTACGGCGCTGCCTCCGATCCGGTCCCGGAAACGGTCCCCCGCTTCGCGCAGCGTTTCCGCGTTACACCCCGGGAGCACGGTCATCAAGACCTTGAAAGGGCCGATCGCGCGTTCCTCCGACGCGGCATCGGAAACGGATTCGCTGAGTTTCTCACGCTGGAGGCGCTTGATTTCTTCCTGCTGGGATCGCACGCGCTCCTCCAGAGAATCAAGGCGCGCGTTGATCTCATCGCGGTGCACGCGAAGGCGCTCCGTGATCCCCCTGACCGCTGATGCGTCCCGGAACATTTCCTCGATTGCGCCTTCTCCTGTCAGCGCTTCGATGCGCCGGACCCCGGCGGCGATACCGCTCTCCGACACGAGGCGAAACAGGCCAATCTCTCCGGTTGAGCGGACATGCGTCCCTCCGCAGAACTCGCGGGACCAGTCACCGCTTGTGACGACGCGTACCCTGTCAGAATATTTCTCGCCAAAAAGGGCCATGGCGCCGCTCGACCTGGCGCTTTCTATATCCATCACTTCTGTCACGACCGGCCCGTTCTCCAAAATCTTCCGGTTGACAAGCCTTTCCACTGCACGGAGGCTCTCTTCAGGCACAGGACCGTCGTGCTGGAAGTCGAAGCGAAGACGCTCAGGCGAAACCAGTGATCCTTTCTGCGTGGTCCAGTCGCCGATTACACAGTGGAGCGCCGCGTGCAGCAGATGCGTCGCGGTATGGTTTCTCGCGGTAGCGAGCCGCCGGTTCCTGTCGACAAAGAGCTCGATCTCTTTGTCAGCCAGAAGCGTTCCTTTCTTCACGCGCGCCTTGTGGAGGACAATCCCGTCGCCTGACAGCTCGGCCGTTAAGATGTCAACCTCTGTCTCTCCCTGCCGGGCGGTTCCGCTGTCGCTCACCTGGCCGCCTCCGAGCGCATAAAAAGGCGTTCCATCTGTAATCAGAACGATATCGTCGCCTTCCTCCGCCCTCTCCCACTCCTGAAAGGCCCGGTCCGTCTCCGACAATGCCAGAATATGCAGGAGCTTCACCTTCGAAACAAGGCTGTCATAACCGAAGAAAGGCGTCGGTTCAAGCATGCGGATATGGTCCGGCAGCGAAACAGTTCCCCAGGCGGTAGATGTCTTATCGTGAAAATCTTTCCTGGCGCGCTCCCGCTGTTTATTCATGAGGTGCGAAAAAGCCTCCATATCCACTGTCATTTCATCTTCAGAAGCAATTTCAACAGTCAGTTCAATGGGGAATCCGTACGTGTCGTGAAGGAGAAAACAGAGGTCGCCCGGCAGCCTGTCAGATCCTTTCGCGCGTTCCGCTTCAACCGCTTCCTTCAGGATCGTGAGTCCCTGTTCAATGGTGCGGCCGAAACGCTTCTCCTCTGCTTCAAGAACGCGGAGAATCTGCTCTTCATTTTTCAATTCAGGGTAATGATCACACGATTGTGCGATCGCGACGCGCATAACAGGCGCGAGTATCGGCTCGTGCTTCCCAAGTATCCTCCCCTGGCGGGCGGCGCGGCGGATCAAACGCCTCAGAACATACCCCCGCCCTTCGTTGCTGGGGAGAATGCCGTCAGCGATCATCATCATGGATGAACGGACATGGTCGGTAATCACGCGAATCGCGATATCTTTCGTTTCAGACTCGCCGTAGATGGTACCCGTCACTTCACACGCTTTATCGAGGATAGACCGGACCGTGTCCACTTCAAAAAGCGTCCCGACATCCTGCACGATCGCGGCGATGCGTTCAAGTCCGGCGCCTGTGTCGATATTCTTTTTCTCGAGAGGTACATAGGAACCATCCTCCAGGCGGTCAAACTGTGTGAAGACGAGATTCCAGTACTCGACATAGCGGTCGCATTCACATCCTATGCCGCAGTTTGGATCGCCGCAGCCATACGCCTCGCCTCTGTCATAGAACATTTCCGAACATGGGCCGCAGGGGCCGACGCCGTGTTCCCAGAAATTATCTTCGCGGAACCGATAAATCCTTTCCTCCGGAAAACCGACCGAACGCCAGCACTCAAACGCTTCCTCATCTTCGGCGTGAATCGTGACGTAAATGCGCTCCGGATCGAGTTTAAGAACATCAACAGAGAATTCCCACCCCCATTGGATGGCCTCTTTCTTAAAATAATCCCCGAAAGAAAAATTGCCCAGCATCTCAAAAAATGTGCCGTGACGTCCCGTCTTCCCTACTCTGTCGATGTCCGGTGTGCGGATGCATTTCTGGCAAGTCGCCACGCGCGTGGAAGGGGGCGTATTCGCTCCGGTGAACCACGGTTTCATCGGCGTCATCCCGGCGTTGATCAGAAGAACAGACGGATCGTTCTCAGGAATGAGCGAAAAACTCGGCAGAATGAGGTGGCCGCGCTCCCTGAAAAACTCCAGATATAATTTTCTGACTTCATTGAGGCTTAGAGCGTCCATAAAAACCTTCTTTAAACAAATAATTTGCAAAGGCCCGGACTAACCGGGCCTATCCATTGGCATCCCTTTGGGAGGGAGACCTATTCAGCCAACAGTTTATCAAGCGGAGGAAGTTTGAGTTCCTGCCCGCCGAAAATATTCTGGTTCATATCGCGCATGCCGTTGTATTGCGCGAGCTTGTTACAGAGGTTCTCACTCACACGGCCGTAATGATTCTGGCAGATGGACCAGAGTGTATCACCGCTCTTAACCTTATAGATTGTATCGCCGGATGTATCGACCGTTGTCTGAGTTGTCGTGCTGGCCGGCGTTGTCGTTGTCGTCTGCTCCGGATTGGCAGCAGTCTCTGACTGTAACGTGGTTGCCCCGGGGTCAGCCGCGGAATCGGTGGGTTCTGTATTCTTCCCTCCCGCCAACAGCTGGATCAGCGCGATGATACAGACGACAATTATCGCGATGAGAATCGCGTAAAAAGCGATCCGCCTCGTCCGGTCGGATGTGCGCTGAGGTCTGCGCTGCTCATACGGATCCTCGTAGTCATCATCGGCATAGGGATCGTAATGGCGGTCGTCCTCTAAATCGTCACCGGTGTCCCAGCTCTCCTGATGATTATAGTCGTCGTACTGCGCCCGCCTTCTCCGCTGCGCTTCCGAACTGTAGGCAAATACGGGCAGTTTGCTATGTTCGGCGGCACGGTTATCTTCCTCAAAAGACTCCCTGTCATCATATCGATCGAACGCGTCCGCATCGGGCTCCTTTTCATACCCTCTGAACGGGGCATAAAGAGGCGGTTCACTCTCCTTCAGCGGCATGTCCTGCCGCTCAAACAGGAATGGCTCAGGCTCTGACGGTGCGGACGGCTCTCCGCGATCCCATTCATCCGCAGCCGGTGGCTCATCCGAAGCTGACAAAGGCTTCATCATGTCGACCATATCCTGTTTCTGATAGCGCTGTGTCCGGGCAAAATCCATATCCGAGCCGGTCTGGGCAGGCTCGACAACAGGTTCCATCGCCTGTGTCGCGAACCGGCCTAAACTGAAGCGGGCGGCCGTCGGCTCTTCTTCTTTGACCGAAACGACTTCAGTGACGACGACCTGCATCGGAGTCCCCGGCATCTGGGACGCAGCGGCAGTCAGGATTAACCCGGCGGCATCCATGGAATCGTCCGCGTCCTCGAGATAGCGCATCATCTGGCTCTGTCCTACAACATCGAACACTTCACTATTGCATAAAATCAGCCTGTCTCCCTGTTCAATCTGGGCGATGTTTGAGTAGCGGATTGTTCCCGCTTCTCCGGCGATAAAATCCTCAAACCCCTCAACCGGGTCTCCGTACAGATCCGTCGGCTCGAGTGATTTAGGGCTGTTTGTAAGGGGATACAGCGCCTCATGGCGGTAAACAAACGCAAGGCTTTCACCGACCGTTACAGCGGCAATCTCACCGTCCCGGACGAGAATCCCAGAGAAATAGGGCTCCCGTGCGGACTCGGCACCCAGTTGAATCCTGCCCGTGACATCCATCGCTGTTTCGGCGAGATCATTGATGTCGTTGTCAATATCGCCCTTGTCGGATTGAACCTGCTCAGCCAGGCGCGCGAGAGGCTCTTGCCAAGCGGGTGATTGTGAGCGGCCATCTGAAGGATAACCGAATAACGAAACAAGAAAACCTCTTGATTCGCGGTCGAGTGTAACGTTGACGGCGCGAATTTCCCGCTTGCCTGGGAATCTTCCATTCAAGCAGTATGCGTCCGCCACACCCTCGACCGGGTAATAACGGGCATTAATCGTCGCGACCAGTCTTGCTGAGATCGGTGCGGATGCCTTTGCCATAAGATGCCTCCTGAAAATCAATCAATAATAAGGTCACTGCCTGCGTCTATCTGCTGCCATACAGTTTAACACAAATATTACTTATCTAGCTCGCCTCCGATGATCGCTTTGGCTATCAAAAGGTCTCCCGGTGTCGTAATTTTAATATTGTTTTTCTCACCTTTTATCAGCTTGACCGGATAACCGATTCGCATCAATAACTCAATGTCATCGGTAACACCCGATTCTGTTTCCGCTTCCGCCGCGATCGACGCCGCCCTGAGCATGACATCGAAATCGGCACCCTGCGGTGTCTGCATCGCCACCAATCGCCGGCGCGGCAGCGTTTTTCTGACCGTCCGCCCATCTTCATCCGTAAGCCGGATGGTATCGGTAACAGGAATTGCGGGAGCAGCTCCGCAATGCTGTTCGGCTATTACATGAATCATCGCCGTGATCAGCTCCGGAGAGACAAGGCATCGGGCCGCGTCGTGCAGCAAAACGATACGGCGCTCCACCTGCACGTGCCTGTCACGGATCCATTTTTCCCGGACAGCCAGAAGTCCTATGAGCGCTGATTCCTGTCTGGTTTTTCCTCCGTTTACCACAGGGATATTTTGATCGGGAAACGCTTCCCCCATCAGGCGTTCAACGCGGTCGGCGTCATCGTGTCCGGCGACAATCAACAGGCCGTCAATCTTGCTGTGGTTCGCAAACACAGCCACCGATCGTTCGAGAACTGACCGGGCGCCAATCTGCCGGAATATTTTATTTTCCGTTCCGCCGAACCGCTCTCCTCTCCCGGCGGCCAGGAGAACAGCCCATACTTTCATTTTCTGCACTCCTCCGCCGTATGAGAAAACAACAGATCGAACGCTTCATTCAACTCACTGACATAATAAACGCGCACTCCTCGGTTTTGCTCAAATCCCCGAAGTTTCTGGCGCGCCGAGGCTGGCACGACAAACCGCGACCAACCCGCCCGGAAAGCATCTTCCAGGCAATCCTGAATGCGGCCGACAGAGCGCACTTCACCCGTCAATCCCACCTCACCGATGATGATGGCTTCCTGCGCGGGAGGTTCGTCGCGGACGCTGGAAAGCAAAGCGGCAAGAATCGCCAGGTCTGCCGATGTACCGCGAATTTTCATACCGCCCGTGACATTGATGTAGGTATCCAGCGTGCTGAAATCGAGATTCGTTTTTTTGCCGGCGACAGCGATCAGCATCATCAGCCGCGCCCTGTCAACCCCCTGCGCCATACGGATCGGCGTACCGTAACCGGACGATACACTGAGCGCCTGAAGTTCAATCAGGAGCGGCCGCGTCCCTTCAAGAATCGCCGTAACCACCGAGCCGGCCGCATGCTGAGGTTTCCCGTCGAGAAAGAGACTAGTCGCTTTATCGACGGAAATAAGCCCATTCTCTGTCATTTCAAAGATACCGATCTCTTCTGTGGAAAAAAACCTGTTTTTAACACAGCGGAGAATGCGAAGCGGGCTCTCTTTCTCTCCCTCAAAGTAGAGAACGGTATCCACCATGTGCTCAAGAATGCGAGGACCGGCGATTGAGCCTTCTTTTGTGACGTGCCCGGTCAACAGAATGGTAATACCCTCGCTCTTCGCGAGGCGCAGAAATCCCATGGTCGCTTCACGCACCTGTGTTACCGTGCCAGGCGCCGCAGGCAGATTGGCGGCGTAAACAGTCTGAATCGAATCGACCACGGCCACTGCCGGCTTCTGCTCCCGAAGGATAGCTTCAATCGCCGAAAAGTCAGTTGTTGTCAATAGCGG